>NZ_WRXM01000001.1:607644-1215288 GCF_010119205.1 Haloarcula limicola | reverse complement strand
CGTCGTAGTCGCCCGCCGAAGCGAGCGTCGCCCCCTCGATCACGTCGCCGAACTGCTCGTCGTTCGGGTCCGCGGAGGGGCCGCCCCACTCCGGCGGCGCAGTGAGTTCGCTCATCGCTCGCGGTCCCGCATCGGCACGGCCACGTCGTCGGCGTCGGCCTGTTCGATCGCCTCGTCGTAGCCGGCGTCGGCGTGGCGAATCACGCCCATCCCGGGGTCCGTGGTGAAGACGCGCCTGGCCTTCTCGGCGGCGAGGTCAGAGCCATCGAGGACGACGTGGTTGTTCGTGTGCAGCGCGTTGCCGATGCCGACGCCGCCGCCGTCGTGGACGCTGACGATGTCCGCACCGGCCGCGCAGTTCAGCAGGGCGTTGAGGATGGGCCAGTCGGCGACGGCGTCGGAGCCGTCCCGCATCGCTTCGGTCTCGCGGTTCGGCGAAGCCACGCTGCCCGCATCGAGGTGGTCCCGGGTCACGACGATGGGGGCCGAGATCTCGCCCTCGGCGACGAGTTCGTTGATGCGAAGCGCGAACCGCGCGCGCTCGGTCAGACCGTCCTCCGTCGCGTAGCCGAGCCAGCACACCCGCGAGGGGAGCCCCTGGAAGGAGACCTGATCCTGTGCCAGTTCGATCCAGCGGTGCAGCGACTCCTTCCCGGGGAACAACTCCCTAACCGCCTCGTCGGTGCGGTGGATATCTTCGGGGTCGCCGGAGAGGGCGGCCCAGCGGAACGGTCCCTTCCCCTGACAGAACAGCGGCCTGATGTACGCGGGGACGAATCCGGGGAAGTCGAACGCGTTCTCCATCTTGCGGTGTTCCCGCACCTGTCCGCGGATGTTGTTGCCGTACTCGAAGGCGATGGCTCCGCGGTCCTGCATCTCCAAGATGCCCTCGACGTGGCGTTCCATCGTGTCGAGGCTCTCCTCGACGTATTTTTCGGGGTCCTCTTCTCGCAGTTCGTCGGCTTCCTCGACGGAGTAGCCCGAGGGGTAGTACCCCTCCAGTTCGTCGTGAGCGCTAGTCTGGTCGGTGATCACGTCGGGGACGAACCCGCGTTCGAGCATCTCCTCCAGCATGTCCGCGGCGTTCATGTGGACGCCGACGCTGTAGGCCTCGCCGCTCTCGGCGGCTTCTCTCGCCCGTTCGATGGCCTCGTCCAGGTCGTCGGTCTTCTCCTGACAGTAGTCCGTCTCGATGCGGCGGTCGATGCGTCGCTCGTCGACCTCGGCGGCGATGCAGACGCCGTGGTTCATCGTCACCGCGAGCGGCTGTGCGCCGCCCATCCCTCCGAGGCCGCCCGTGACGACTATCTTCCCGCGCAGGCCGTCCCCGTCGGGGTAGTGCTCCCGCGAGAGGGCCGCGAGCGTCTCGTAGGTCCCCTGGATGATGCCCTGCGTGCCGATGTACGCCCACGACCCGGCGGTCATCTGCCCGTACATGATGAGGCCCTTCGCCTCGAGTTCGTGGAAGTGCTCCCAGTCGTCCCACTTCCCGACGAGGTTCGAGTTGGCGATGAGAACCCGCGGGGCCTTCTCGTGGGTCTCGAAGCGGCCCACCGGCTTGCCGCTCTGGACGAGCAGCGTCTCGGTGTCGCCCAGTTCGCGCAGTTCGTCGACGATCGCGTCGTAGGCGTCCCAGGAGCGGGCGGCCCGCCCGGTGCCGCCGTAGACGACGAGGTCCTCGGGCCGCTCGCCGACCTCCGGGTCGAGGTTGTTGTTCAGCATCCGGAGGGCGGCCTCCTGTCGCCAGCCCTCGCACTCGATGTCCGTCCCGGTCGGTGCGCCCTGGTACTCGCGCCACTGCTCGGACGGTTCCCCGACCCCGTGGTCGTCCTCGGTCGCGGGTTGCTGTGACATGAACTGACGTACGACCGCGAACGGGATAGCGAAATCCCTCCGCACGGTGGTTATTTTATATAGCGCGTGCGTACTGGTAGCCATGTACGAGGCCGTCTTCCGCGTCGTCGGCGACGGGGCGTACGCGGTGGCCACCGACGACACCGACACGACCATCGAACTGTGGTGTAACGACCACCGCGACCTCTTGCACGTCAGCGGGCGCGGTGCCGACGCCGTGCTGGAGGAGGTGCGGGACACCGTCGGCGTCAGCGAGCAGTTGCGACAGGGCGACGAACTGGTGGTCGTCACCGCCGAGTGTCTCACGGCCCACCTCGAACACAACGTCGAGGGCTACCTCGCCGACCACGGCTGTCTGCTCGTCCCGCCGCTCAAATACACCGAGGGCGCGAAACTCGCCCGCGTCCTCGCGCTCGACGCCGAGTCGCTGTCCGCCGTGTACGCGGCGATGGCCGACGACTACGCGGTGACCGTCGAGTCGAAGCGCGAGATCAGGTCGGTGACCCCCGACGCGCCGCTATTGACGGTGGACGCGGTACTACCGGACCTCTCGACGCGCCAGCGCGAGGTGTTCCTGACGGCCTACGAGATGGGGTACTACGAGCTCCCGCGGGAGACATCGACGGCGGCGATCGCCGAGGCGGTCGGCGTGACGCGGCGGACGGCCGAGGAGCACCTGCGTCGCGCGGAGAAGAAGTTGACCGACGCGCTGGTGGCGTTTCTCTAAGGCGATCTCGGAGAACAGTTCTTCGCGTTCACCCCGGAGACGACGGGATTCGCCTGCCGACGGTCAGTGCTTCTCGAACCCGCCGAGGTCCCCCTGGGGGTCCCCCTCCTCGACCTCGATACCGCTCACGTCGGCCTTTATCGGCCCGCGCTCGCACCAGTCGATCATCGTGTTCACGTCTTCCTCGCGCCCCTCGAACAGCGCCTCGACCCGCCCGTCTTCGAGGTTCCTGACCCACCCCTCGACGTCGTGTGCGCGGGCGGTCTCGTGGGCGTTGTCGCGGAAGTGGACGTGTTGTACGTCCCCCTCGACGAAGACGTGAGCGCGTGATTCGGTCACGGAAACGTTTGCCTCCGGGGACGGAAGAACACTGTGTCTCATATATAACCGAGCGACGCGGAAGGCGCGCCCAGCGCCGTCGGTCTCCCGAGAGTACCGGGAAACGACCGCCGAGACAGGTGTCTACGCCGCCCTCAGAGGAAGCCCAGCGCCGCCAGCGCGTGCGTGATGCCCGCGATGAGCGGCAGGAGGATGACCGTCCGCATCACGAACAGCGCGACGAGCTCGCGGAAGCGGATCGGCACGTCGCTGAACATGTCCATGATCATCGGGCCGACGCTGGAGAAGAAGATGAGCTGAGACACCGCGAGCACCGCGACGAAGAACTTCGCCTTCGTCGCCGTCTCGGTCACCAGCAGGACGGGGACGTACATCTCCGTGATGCCGACGATGGTCGCGGGCGCGACGACCTCGGCGTTCGGGATGCCGAGCGCCGCGATGAGCGGCGTCAGCGGCTGCCCGAGGATGTCGAACAGCGGCGTGTGCGCCGACAGCAGCGTCGCCGCGAGGCCGACGGCGAGGATTGTCCCGAGAATGAGACTCGTCAGTTTCAGGCCGTCGACGAAGCCGCGCTTGGCGGCCTCCGCGAACGTCTCTCCCGCCTCGGCCTTGCCGACGGCCTCGCTGGTGGCGAGTCGGACGTAGTCGGTCGGCGACCCGGAGAAGGCGACTTCGGGGTCCGGTTCGGCGATGTACTCCTCGGGCGTCGTGGAGATGGGCGGCAGGCGCACGAGGATCGCGCCGGTGACGACGACACAGAGGAAGTACGCCCCGAAGACGAGGGGGAACAGCGGCAGAATCTCCAAGGTGGCGGCGACGACGCCGACGAAGCCGATGGAGACCGTCGAGAAACAGGTGGCGATGGTGAACACGTCGCGCTTGTGGTAGCCGCCGGCCTCGAAGACGTTGCGGGTGACGTAGAGGCCGACGCTGTAGGAGCCGACCCACGACGCGAGGCTATCCAGCGCCGCCCGACCGGGCACCTTGAACAGCGGTCGCATGATGGGCCGGGCGAGCGTCCCGACGAACTCCAGCCCCCCGAGCTCGACGAAGATGGTGATGAAGATCGCGCCGATGGGGATGATGACGCCGACGCTGTAGACCAGCGTGTTCCACATCAGGCCGCCGGTGCTCGGGGTATGTAACCACCCCGGCCCGAGCTTGAAGAACATCACCGGCGCGAGGACGAGGCCGGCGACGCGGAGCAACCAGAAGACAGTCGACGTCTCGAAGTACGAGACGTCGTATCCGCTCACTTCCCCGTCTCCGACCATCGCCAGCGTCGTCAACACGCCGCCCGCAACGATTATGGCCAGCGAGTACACCCCGACGGCGTCCGGGAACGTCCCGGTGATGTTGCTGACGACGATGTCGAACGGCACCGTCACCTCCCCCTGATACGGGACCGGGAGGAGGAAGAACACGCCCCCGATGAGGAAGGCGACGACGAACTTCGCCACCGGCCGTGTGTCGTACTCGTTCAGCTCTATCTCCTCGATGCTCTCGACCGCCGGCTCGGTGTCGACGGTGTAGGTGTTGCCTGTTTCGGTAGACATTACCACACACTACCGCGATCGAAGTGTTAGTTCCGGAACCACCCTGTGGCGGGTATTTTATAACTCATGCCGGGCGGTGTCGCGGCAGCCCCGCACCGCAACACCTATTTACCACACTAGAATATCACTAGGTGGTATGAGCGACTTCGATCAGTTCAGCGACGTCGGCGAGGCGGAAGTCACGCGCGCTATCGGTCAGGAGTGGACCGAGGAGTTCATGGACTTCTCGGACTCGGACGTCATCATCGTCGGGGGCGGTCCCTCGGGGCTGATGGCCGCCAAGGAGCTCTCGGAACGCGGCGTCCAGACGATGGTCGTCGAGAAGAACAACTACCTCGGCGGCGGGTTCTGGCTCGGCGGGTTCCTGATGAACAAGGTCACTGTGCGTGACCCGGCCCAGAACGTCTTGGAGGAACTCGACGTCGAGTACAAGCAGTCACAGGACAGCGAGGGCCTCTACATCGCCAACGGGCCGGAGGCCTGCTCCGGGCTCATCAAGGCCGCCTGCGACGCGGGCGCGAAGATGCAGAACATGACGGAGTTCACCGACATCGTCATCCGCGAGGACCACCGCGTCGGCGGCATCGTCATGAACTGGACGCCCGTCCACGCGCTGCCCCGCGAGATCACCTGCGTCGACCCCATCGCCGTCGAGGCGGACCTCGTCATCGACGCGACGGGTCACGACGCGATGGCGGTGAAGAAACTCGACGAGCGCGGCGTCCTGAACGCGCCGGGCATCGAGGACGCGAAGTCGAACTCGGGGATGGACCAGACCGGCGACGACACCTACGGCGCGCCCGGCCACGACTCGCCCGGCCACGACTCGATGTGGGTCGGCGAGAGCGAGGACGCCGTCGTCGAGCACACCGGCCTCGCCCACGATGGCCTCGTCGTCACCGGGATGGCGACCGCGACGACCTACGGGCTCCCGCGGATGGGACCGACCTTCGGCGCGATGCTCGTCTCGGGCAAGCGCGCCGCACAGGTCGCGCTGGACGAACTGGAGGTCGACGCCGAGGCGGTCGACATCACCAGCCGCGACGCCGCCCCCGCCGACGACTGACGGCGATCTCTCTGTGGGTTCCCTACTCGGTGTCCCGGCGACGGCCCCGCTGACTCTCCGCCGCCCTCCAGCGCTTCCGGTTCAGCCGCCGGCATCACTCGTCGTCGGACGGCTCGCTGGCGATTCGAACCCGTTCGGATAGCGCGTCGAGTCGCCGCGCTCAGTCCAGTTCGGCGGCGTCTTCCTCGAAGAGCGCGTCCATGAGTTTCGTCTGTGCGGCGGCGAGATGCCCCGCGAACGTCGAGGGGCAGACGTCCAGTTCGGCGGCGACCTCGCCGGCGTTGGCCTGTTTCGGCCGCTCGAAGTACCCCAGTTCGTGGGCCGTCCGTAGCACTTCGCGCTGCCGGTCGGTGAACGCCTGTTTGTCGACGAAGACGGGCTCCGAGTCGCCCTCGTCGGTACCGGACTGGCGCAGACTGCGGACGGTCACCGACTGTTCGCGGGTCCGGAGGTCGGCGACGACGTCGCGGAGTTCGGCGAGGTCGGCCGCGATGAACGTGACGAGGAGTTCGCCGTCCTCGGCGCTGATGTCCCGGACGGGGCAGTCGTGGCGCTCGACGCAGTCACACGCACAGCCCTGGTCCGCGGGTCGATCGAGCCGGTAGACGGTCTCGGCGTCGTAACTGAAGACCTCCTCGCCGGGGTGGTCGTCTCGCTCTACGGGTCCGTCGGTGGTCACCTCCAGCGGAATTCGACCCCGGGAGGGCTGACCGGTAGTGACCGACCGAACGCGGCGGTTTCGTCCGAATTCGACGACTGGACAGGCGGCGGGATCTCGCACCGTCACCGTGGCGAGGATTCCTGTCGGCATAGTGGGGTTTCCCCGGCACCGTTGTTAAGCGTTTGTCCGCTCCGTGACCCCTACTTAAATCACCCACATATAGTGTGTCGTTCTTTAACACGATTCGCTGCCGAAATCGAACTGAATTCGGGCAAGGGCTCCGGTCCGGGCCGGCGGTCGAACGGTGTCACGACGGCCGCGCGAGCAGCGTCGGGGCGGGCTTCAGCGTCCGAGCGGTGGTACCGATAGCGAACTGATTCGACCTGTATCCAATGCAACTGAGAACGATACTCATCGTCCTGGTGCTCCTGGCGGTCCTGCTCCCGATGTGGTTCGTCGCGCTGCACGGCGAACCGCCCTCCGAGGAGATCGAGATCGACCAGAGCGTCAACGAGATACGACCCCTCGAAGGGTTCGTGGAGACGCCGAACAAACTCTCGCCCAGTCAGGTGGGCGTCGTCGTCTGGGTGGCGCTGTTCGCCCTCGTCGGCGTACTCGCCTTCTTCCACCGGTTCATGAACGAGGCGGCGAGGCCCGACGCCGACGTCGACGCCGCGGTCGCCGACGGCGGGACCGTCAGTGGCGGGAGCGACACCGCTTCTGACGCTCGGTCCGGCGGCGTCTCGACGTTCCCGTGGTTAGAGACGGACGACCGCTGGATAACCGAGTATCACCCGCCGAGCGACGCCATCGAAGGGCTGGTCGCGATGGGCGGCCTGACGGTGCTCGCCATCACGTTCGCCGCGCTGTTCACCGGGGAGTACCTCACGCTGGCCCGGACGCAGTACTTCGGCGTCTACGCCTTCGGCATGTTCATGTCCCTGACCGGGCTGACCGTCTCGTACTACGCCTGGTTCATGCCCCACGTCGAGGTCGCCGAGCGGAGGGAGCACTGATGGCCGACGACGACCTCTTCGGCCGGGAGTACCCCGGCGGAGCGGAGCGCGAGGCGACCGACTGCTGTGTGGAGGGCGCTGACGACGCCGACGAACCGAGCATCTATCAGGCGTTCTGGCGGGACGCCCGCGGCGAGATGGAGCGGCGGGACTACGCCAAGGTGCTCGCGACCATCGGCGGCCTGACGGCGCTGGGGAGCCTCGCCGCGCCGCTCGCCAGCCTGACGCAGGTCTTCGAGCGGCAGTACACCGGCCCGGTGTACTCCGACGGCGTGGCGCTCGTGGACGCCGAGGGCGAGCAGATCGCCGAGGACCGCCTCGCGCCGGGCGAGCAGTTGACCGTGTTCCCGGCGAGCCATCCGGGTATCCAGCGCGCGCCGACGCTGCTCGTGCGGTTCGAGGAGAGGGAGTACGGCGGCGAGACGCGGGCGGAGTTCACCGTCGGCGGGTACGCCGCCTTCTCGAAGGTGTGCACCCACGCCGGCTGTATGGTAGCGGATCGGGACGGTACGACGCTGGTCTGTCCCTGTCACTCCGGCCGGTTCGACGCGCTCTCGGGGGCGACGGTCGTCGGCGGGCCGCCGCCGCGGGCGCTCCCGCAGCTCCCGATAACGCTGTCGAGCGACGGGTATCTGGTCGCCACGGGCGACTTCGAGGGGCCGGTCGGCCCCGGGGGCGAGTGATGAGTCGCAGCGAGCGCCTCTACGACTGGGTCGACGACCGACTCGACGCCGAGGGCGCACAGTCGTTCCTCGGGAAGGCCTTCCCCGCCGAGGACTCGTTCCTGCTGGGTGAGGTCGCGCTGTTCTGCTTCGGGATACTCGTCCTCACCGGGACGTTCCTCGGCTTCTTCTTCGAGCCGAGCACGACCGCCGTCGAGTACGAGGGCAGCGTCGCGCAGTTCCAGGGCGAGGAGCTGCCGGCGGCCTTCGCCAGCGTCCTGAATATCACCTACGACGTGCCCTTCGGGATGTTGCTCCGGCGGATGCACCACTGGGCGGCCCACCTCTTCGTCGCCTCGATGGCGCTGCACATGCTCCGGGTGTTCTTCACCGGGGCCTACCGGAACCCGCGCGAGCCGAACTGGCTCGTCGGCACGGGGCTGGCCGGCCTCTCGATGTTCGCGGCCTACACCGGCTACGCGCTCCCCTTCGACGAGTTCGCCAGCACCGCCGTCGGCATCGGCTACAACGTCGCGCTGTCGGTGCCGCTGATCGGCGAGACGCTCGCGCACCTGGTCTTCGGCGGGTCGTTCCCCTCCAGCGCGACGATCCCGCGGCTGTTCTTCCTGCACGTCTTCGTCCTGCCGCTGGCCATCGCGGGGCTGATCGGCGTCCACATGGCGATACTGATACGGCAGAAACACACCGAGGCCGAGCGCGACGAGGCGGTCCCCGGCCGGGAGCGAGTCGAGCGGGACGACGGGAGCGTCGTCGTCGGCCTGCCGGCCGTGCCGAACCAGACGGCGGTCAGCGCCGTCGTCTTCTTCCTCACGCTGGCGACGCTGTCGCTGCTGGCGGGGTTCCTGCCGGTGCACAACATCGCCGAGTACGGTCCCAACGACCCGGCGACGACGCCGTCGCTCATCATGCCCGACTGGTTCCTGATGTGGGGCTACGGCTTCCTGAAGCTCGTCCCCTCGTGGCTGAGCTTCGACGTGCTGGGCGTCCACGTCAGCTCGGAGTTCATCGGCGGCCTCGTCCTCCCCGGCATCGTCTTCGCGGTGGTGGCCCTCTGGCCCTTCATCGACTACGAGAGCGAGCAGCGCCACTTCTCGGCGAGCCCGCTCGCTCGCCCGTGGCAGACGGCCTGCGGCGTCGCGGGCGTGGTGTTCATCATGCTCGCCTCCATCGCCGGGATGGACGTCATCGTCGCGGAGATCGCCGGGACGACGACCGACGCCATCAAGCCGTATCTCATCGCGGCGCTCGTCCTGGGACCGCTCGCCGCGGGGGCGATAACCTACGCGGCGCTCCGGGGCGACGCCCCCGGCGGCGACCCCGAGCGGCCGACGGGGTCGGGGCCGGCGGACCGACCCGAATCGGCGACGAGCGGGGAGGGAGACGATGACTGACGGGCGCGCCTCGGGCGGACTCGCGCTCTCCGCGCGGCAGTATCGCTGGTTGGACCGGACGACGAAACTCGCCGGCGTCGCGCTGATCGCCGCCGGACTGGAGGCCGGCGGCGGCACGACGACCGGTCTCCTCTTCGCGACGCTCGGCGTCGCGTGCGGACTCGCTACCGTATTCATCTCACAATGAGCAACCAACAGGAGACGGACGACACGACACCCGACGATTTCAGCACCGGACGACGGAACTTCCTGAAGGGCCTCGGCGCGGCCGCGGCCGTCGGCGCGACCGGCATCGGCCTCGCGGACGACCGCTTCGCGATGGACGGCCTGGAGGTCGTCGACGACCCCATCGGCTCGTACCCCTACCGCGACTGGGAGGACCTCTACCGCGAGCAGTGGGACTGGGACTCGACGGCCCGTTCCACCCACAGCGTCAACTGCACCGGCAGCTGCTCGTGGGAGGTGTACGTCCGCAACGGACAGGTCTGGCGCGAGGAGCAGGCCGCCGACTACCCCCAGTTCGACGAGAGCCTCCCGGACCCGAACCCGCGGGGCTGTCAGAAGGGAGCGTGTTACTCGGACTACGTCAACGCGGACCACCGCGTGCTCCACCCGCTCAGGCGGACCGGCCAGCGCGGCGAGGGCAAGTGGAAGCGAATCTCGTGGGACGAGGCGCTGACCGAGATCGCCGAGGAGGTCGTCGACACCGTGCAGGACGAGCGCTACGACGCCATCAGCGGGTTCACTCCCATCCCCGCGATGAGCCCGATCTCCTTCGCCTCCGGCAGCCGCCTGATGTCGCTGCTCGGCGGCGTCTCTCACTCCTTCTACGACTGGTACTCCGACCTGCCGCCCGGCCAGCCGATCACCTGGGGAACCCAGACGGACAACGCCGAGAGCGCCGACTGGTACAACGCCGACTACATCATCGCGTGGGGGTCGAACGTCAACGTCACGCGTATCCCCGACGCGAAGTACTTCCTCGAAGCCGCCTACAACGGCACGAAGCGCGTCGGCGTCTTCACCGACTACTCTCAGACCGCTATCCACTGCGACGAGTGGCTGGGGCCTGACCCCGGCAGCGACACGGCGCTCGCCCTCGGTATGGCGCGGACCATCGTCGACGAGGGCCTCTACGACGAGGCCCACCTCAAGGAGCAGAGCGACATGCCGCTGCTCGTTCGGGAGGACACGGAGAAGTTCCTCCGGGCCAGCGAGGTCGCCGGGTTGCGCGTCGACGCCGACCGCCCCGACCAGGTGTTCGTGATGCGGGACGCCGACGGGAACTTGCGGGCCGCGCCGGGGTCCCTCGGCGCGCGCGACGGCCAGCACGACGAGACGGCGAGCATCGAACTGGACTTCGACCCGCAACTGGCCGTCGAGACGAGCGTCCGGACGACCGACTCGGGGACCGTCTCGGTGCGGTCGGTGTGGAACAACCTCCGGGACGAACTGTCGAACTACACGCCCGAGTACGTCCGGGAGGAGACCGAGGTCGGCCGGGAGACCCACCAGGAGATCGCCCGCGAGTTCGCCGAGGCCGAGCGCGGGAAGATAATCCACGGCAAGGGCGTCAACGACTGGTACCACAACGACCTGGGCAACCGCGCCATCCAGTTGCTCGTCACCCTCACCGGCCACATCGGTCGGCAGGGCACCGGCCTCGACCACTACGTCGGCCAGGAGAAGATCTGGACCCACGAGGGCTGGAACAAACTCAGTAACCCGGTCCCGGGCCGGAGCGTGCCCACGACGCTGTGGACGTACTACCACTGCGACGTGCTCGACAACGCGGACCGGCAGACCCGACAGCGCGTACAGACGGCCATCGACGAGGACTGGATGCCGGTGTACCCCGCCGAGCGGGACGAGGGTAACAGGCCCGACCCGAGCGTCCTGTTCATGTGGCGGGGCAACTACTTCAACCAGGCCAAGGGCAACGTCGCCATCGAGGAGCGGCTGTGGCCGAAACTCGACCTGATCGTCGACGTCAACTTCCGGATGGACTCCTCGGCGCTGTACAGCGACATCGTCCTCCCGACGGCCAGCCACTACGAGAAGTACGACCTGTCGATGACGGACATGCACTCGTACGTGCATCCGTTCACCCCCGCCGTCGAGCCGCTGGGCGAGGCCAAGACCGACTGGCAGATATTCCGCGAACTGGCCGCGAAGATACAGGAGGTCGCCCGCGAGCGGGACGCCCCGCCGGTCGCGGACAGGGAGTTCGACCGCGAGATCGACCTCCAGTCGATCCACGAGGACTTCCTCCGGGACCGGGAGAGCGGCGAGGACGACGCCCTCGGCGAGGACAGGGCGGCCTGCGAGTTCATCCTCAAACACTCCGAGGAGACCAACCCCGAGGGCACCGACGAGCGGATAACCTTCGAGGACATCGACGAGCAGCCGCGGCGCGTCCTCGCCGTCGGCGACCACTGGACCTCGGACTTAGCGGAGGGAGAGGCCTACACGCCGTGGCAGCGCTACGTCCAGGACAAGCAGCCCTGGCCGACCTTCACCGGCCGCCAGCAGTACTACATCGACCACGACTGGTTCCTGGAGATGGACGAGGAACTGCCGACGTACAAGCGCTCGCCGACGCTCCAGGACAAGTCGGAGTACCCGCTCAACTACGCGACGCCGCACGGCCGGTGGTCCATCCACTCGACGTGGCGGGACAGCGAGAAGATGCTCCGACTCCAGCGGGGCGAACCGGTCGTCCACCTGAACCCGGACGACATGGAAGAGCGCGGTATCGAGGACGGCGACACCGTCCGCATCTACAACGACCTCGGGGAGGTGGAGATCCAGGCGAAACGGTACCCGAGCGGCGAACCCGGAACAGCCCGGATGTACTTCGCCTGGGAGCGGTTCCAGTTCCCCGACCGGAACAACTTCAACTCACTCGTGCCCCTGTACATGAAACCCACCCAGCTCGTCCAGTACCCCGAAGACACCGGCGAACACCTCTACTTCAAGCCCAACTACTGGGGACCGACCGGCGTCAACAGCGACGTCCGCGTCGAAGTGGAGAGAATCGGCGACGGCGAGGCCGACGGAGGTGAGAGCCGATGAGCCAGACCGACGAGGGCGACGCCGTCGACCTCGCGGAGGGGATCGACCACCAGGTCGCGATGGTGATGGACCTGAACAAGTGCATCGGCTGTCAGACCTGCACGATTGCCTGTAAGACCAACTGGACCGACGGCGGCGGCCGCGAGTACATGTACTGGAACAACGTCGAGACCAAGCCCGGCCCCGGCTACCCGCGCGACTGGGAGGAGATGGGCGGCGGGTGGGAGTCCGACGAACACACCGAACGGAGCCCCGGAGACCTCCCCAGCGAGGAGGACTACGGCCGGCCGTGGGAGTTCAATCACGAGCAGGTGATGTTCGAGGGGAGCGACGAACCGCTGCGGCCAATGGACAACGCCGAGTGGGGACCGAACTGGGAGGAGGACGAGGGGGCCGGCGAGTACCCCAACTCCTACTACTTCTACCTCCCGCGCATCTGTAACCACTGCACGCACCCCTCCTGCGTCGAGGCCTGCCCCCGGTCGGCGCTCTATAAGCGCGAGGAGGACGGCATCGTCCTCGTAGACCAGGACCGCTGTCGGGGCTACCGCTACTGCGTCGAGGGCTGTCCGTACAAGAAGGTGTACTACAACGCGATGAAGAAGACCTCCGAGAAGTGCATCTTCTGTTACCCCCGCATCGAGGGCGAGGGGCCGGACGGCGAGGTGAAGCCGCCCTCCTGTGCGGCGGACTGTCCGCCGCAGCTCCGGATGGTCGGCTTCCTCGACGACGAGGAGGGACCGATCCACAAGCTCGTCAACGAGTACGAGGCGGCGGTCCGACTGCACCCCGAGTACCGCACCGAGCCGAACGTCTACTACATCCCGCCGTTCGCCCCGCCCCAGCACTCCGACGCGGGCGAGTCGCTGGACGCCGAACGCATCCCCCGGAACTACCTCGAAGAGCTGTTCGGGCCGGCGGTCAACGAGGCGTTGAACACCATCGAACGCGAGCGGAACCGGGTCGAACGCGGCGAGGAGAGCGAACTGATGGAGATGCTGACCACGACCGACACCGCCGACCAGTACCGGCTGGAGGTCTTCGATGACGGGTAGGGAACTCCGGCTGGCGGGGCTGCTCGCCGTCGGGTTGCTCGCCGCGACGGTCGTGGCTCCGATGACCGTCGACGCCCGGCCGGCCTTCGAGATCCCGGTGCACTACGCGACCGACGGCGACTCCCTCGACAGGGTGGACGGCGAGGAGTGGGGGCGGGCACCGCCGGTGACGGTCCCGATGAGCAGCGCCGGCGCGGCCGTCCCCTCGGCGGACAACACGACCGTCGAGCAGATCCAAGTCTCGGCCGCGCGGACCGACGACCGCCTCTACCTCCAAGTCGAGTGGGCGGACCCGACGAACGACACGTCCGCGGCGAGCGTCCGGGAGTTCGCCGACGCCGTGGCCGTCCAGCTGCCGACGGACCCGGCGGAGCGGCCGCCAATCGCCATGGGCGGGACGGACAACACGGTCAACGTCTGGTACTGGAGCGGCTCCGGGCAGACCCAGGAACTGCTGGCCGGCGGACCCGGGTCGACCACACAGTTCCGCAACGGCACCGTGGCGACGAACTACACCCACACCGACGGCCGCTGGGAGGTCGTCTTCTCGCGCTCGCTGTCGGCCCCCGGCGAGAACCGGACGACCGTCCCGAGCGACCGGGACGTGGACGTGGCCTTCGCGGCGTGGAACGGGTCGAACATGGAGCGGTCGGGCCAGAAGTCCACGAGCCAGTGGTACTACCTCGCGCTCGGCCCCGGCCCCGAGGGACCGCCCTACGAGGCCATCCTCTGGGCGATCGCCGGCATCGGCATCGTCGTCACGACGCTCGTGACGGTTCAGGGCGTCCGCCGAACGGGGGGTGACTGACGTGGCGACCCCCGATTCCGACCGATCGCCGGCGGAGACTGACGAGCGACGACCGCCCGAGGGCGTCGCCGTCGAACCGGCCGCTCGCGGCGGCGTCTACGCCCTCCTCGCGACCCTCTTCGCGCAACCGGACGAGGAGCTGTATCGCGACTTGGAGCGCGGCGCGGTGACGGCGGAGTTCGAGCGCCTCGTCGATCGCTCGGGGCTCGACGTGGCCCCGCCGGATTGTGCGGTCGAGGACGACCACGACACGCTGTCGGCGCGGTTCAACGACCTGTTCGTCGTCGGCTACTCGGAAGTCGTCGACAAGACCGACGGGACCGTCGCCAACGAGGGGCCGCCGGTCTCGCTGTACGAATCGGATTATCGTCCGGAGGTCTCCTGGAACGACGTCAACCTCGACCTGGCGCGAGCCTACGAGCACTTCGGCTGTCAGGTCGACGAGGAGGTCCGGCGCAACCACGACCACCTCCGCCTGCAACTGGAGTTCGCGGGCTACCTCTGCCGGCGCGAGGCCGCCGTCGACCCGGGCGTGGCCGCCGCCCGCCTCGACTTCCACGACCGGCATCTCCGAGTCATCTCGGAGGGCATCGCCGACGCGATGGGAACCGAACCCGGAACGGGGCTGTTCGGCCGGCTCGCCGACTTCCTCGACCGCTTCACGGCGGCGGACGTCGAAGACTTGGCCGCCCGGCGCGAGGGGGGTGATGGCGCGTGAGCAGTGAGACGCGGCGAGCGAACCCGAACGGCGATTCGGCGTTTTCCCCGGCGCGGATCGCTTCGGCGCTCGCGGGCGAGCGCCACCGGGCCGTCCGCGCGGCGGGTGCCGTCGCGCTGGCGGCGGTCGCGCTTCGGACCGCCGTTCACGTCCTCCACAACGTCCCGTTCGACCCGGTGACGTTCGGACCGACGATCCGGGCGGGCGTCGCGCTCGGCACGCCGCTCGTCCTGGCGCTCGCGCTGGTGGCGTGCGCGCTCGCCGCCACCGCGGCACCCGCCCGCGTCGGGTTGCTGTTCGCGGGCGTCTTCGGGCCGATGGCCGTCCTGAGCGACGCCGCGACGCTGCCGGCCGTCGCCGCCGTCACCGTCGGCGGCGGGCTGGCGCTGCTCGGGACGCTCGGCGTCCCCGCGTCCCGGGACGACTGGCCGCGGTGGATCGTCGCCGCCGGCCTCGTCGCCGCCGTCGCCGTCTCGCTCGGGAGCGGCGTCGGCGTCGTCGACGGCGGATTCCGCGCGCTCGGCGCGGCGCTCGCGCTGGGGAGTCTCGCCGTCCTCCCGCTGGGGACGGCGGTCGACCGCGCTGGCGCGGCGGCCGGCGGCGTCGGATTCGCCGCCGTCGCCCTCGCGAGCGGTGCGAAGCCCTACGTCGTCGGCAGCGCGCTCGTGACCGGTTTCGCCGTCGTCGGCGTCCCGCACGTCCTCGTCGCGCTCGCCGTCGCCGGCGCGGTCGCGGCCGCCGTCACGGGCGTTCGACGGGACGCGCTCTCGCCCTCGCTCGCGGTCGGCGCGTCGCTGCTCCTGTTGGCGGGCGTCCCGGCCACGCTCCCGCGGGCGATGGCGGTGCTGGTCGGCGCGACGCTGGCGGTGCTCGACCGCGAGGCCTTCGAGCGTCCGGACCCGGCCGCCGCGACCGCGGAGGGGTCGGCATGAGAGACGAGGAGGAGGCGACCGACGGCCCGACCGACCCGCGCGTCCACCCGGAGGAGAGCCCGGGGTTCGGCGTCGACCCCGACGGCCTCGAAGACATCGAGGTGGACCGGGACGTCACCATCGGCGAGGCGACGCCCCGGGAGCTACAGGCGACCGACATCCGCCCGGTCGCCGACGACTCCGTCGAGGAGAAGATCCGGGCCCTCGCGGAGGGGGACGTCGTCGAGCGCCGCCGCGTCGCGCTCGCGCTCGGCGAGGAATCCGCGAGCGAGGGGCTGCTGGACGCGCTCGTCGGCGTCGGGCTGACCGACGACGACGCCGACGTGCGGCAGTTCGCCGTCGAGTCGCTCGGGAACCTCGGCGGCGAGCGGGCCGGCGTCGCCGCCGTCGAGACGCTCGGCGACGAGAACCCGTGGGTGCGCGCGGAGGCGCTCGTCGCGCTGGACCGCATCGACAGGGAAGCCTTCGAGTCCCACATCGAGGCGGCCCTGGAAGACGACCACCACGCTGTCCGCCGGAACGCCGCCGTCTCGCTGTTTAAGCTCCGCGGCGAGGACACGCTCGATATCCTGCTCGAACAGTCACGCGACGAGAGCGAGCGGGTTCGAGAGTGGGCCGCGCACCTGCTGGCCGGCGTCGACGACGACCGCGCCGAGGCCCGGCTCACCGAACTGGCGAGCGACGACGCCGAACCGGCGGTCGTCCGGAGCACGGCCGCCCGGTCGCTGGAGGCCGACCCCGGCAAGTTCCGGCGACAGTTCACCGGCGGCACCGAACAGGACAGCGCGCAACGCCCCGGCGAGAGCCGACTGAACCGACGACCCGACCTCTGACATGTCACAGGACCCATCGACGAACGAACGCGGAGACGGACCGGCCGCGGAGGAATCGACCGACGACCGACCGACGAACGACGAGACTGTCGACCGGCCTGACGCCGACGAACCGAACGCGGGTACCGATCTGTCGGACGCCGTCGAGGCGGCGCTCAGGCAGGTCCGGGACCCGGAGGCCGACGTCACCGTCTTCGAGGCGGGGCTGATCGAGGACGTCCGCGTCGCCGACGGCGACGTGACCGTCGAGGCGGACCTCGGCGACTTCCCGCCGCGGGAGGCGGAGGCGGTCACAGCGACGATGGTCCGAGCCCTCTCGGACGTAGAGGGCGTCCAGCGCGCCCACGTCGAACACGTCGATCCCACGCCGGACGTCGAGGGCCGGGAGGCGGGGATCACCACCGCCGACCGCGTCGTCGCCGTGGCGAGCGCGAAGGGCGGCGTCGGGAAGACGACCGTCGCCGCGAACCTGGCCTGCGCGCTGGCCGCCGACGGCGACGACGTGGGCCTCTTCGACGCCGACATCCACGGACCGAACGTTCCGGAGTTGCTGTCGGTCAGCGGGCCGGTCCACTCCGACGAGGACGGCAACCCGATTCCCGTCGACGCCGACGGGCTGGACGTGATGAGCGTCGGGCTCATGTCCTCCAGCGCGCCGCTGGCGTGGCGCGGCGCGATGGCCCACGACGCGCTCTCGGAGCTGTTCGAGGAGACGGCGTGGGACGATCCGGACACCGTCGTCCTCGACTTGCCGCCTGGGACGGGCGACATCGCGCTGACGACGCTGCAGGAGGTGCCCGTCGACGGCGTCGTCTTCGTGACCACGCCGTTCCACGCCGCCGTCTCGGACACCCACCGCTCGATTCAGCTGTTCCGCGAGAACGACGTCCCGGTGCTCGGCGTCGTCTCGAACATGGGCGAGTTCGTCTGTGAGGGCTGCGGAGAGGTTCACGACCTCTTCGACGGCGAGGACCCGATCGACGCCCTCGACGCCCCACTGCTCGCGGACATCCCGTTCGACGGCGAGATGCAGGGGACGCCGAGGCCCGCCGCCGACGGCGTCCCGTCTCACGCTCGGGAACTCGGTGACGCGGTGCGAGAGCGGCTCGCCGACATCTGGGACGTGGACGTGCCCGACCGCGCGGTGGACCTCAGGGGCGTCGCGCCGGCGGACCGTCACGAGCGGGTCCGAGCGGGGTTCGAGGCGCTCGACTCGGGCACGGAGTTCCACGTCGTGAGCGACCGCAATCCGGCGGCCGTCCGCGAGTACCTGCTCGACGTCGCCGGCGAGGGGGTCGAGTCGCTGGAGCGCTTCGAGGTGAGACAGCAGAACCCCGAGACGTGGATCGTACGTACGGTCCGGCCGTGAGCGAGTGAGTTTTGGGCCGGCCGCTCCTCGGACCGCGTGTGACCGACCGCGCCGATTCGAACGCCGGAACAGCGACCGGGAGCGGTGCTTCCGCAACGCTCGACGGCGTTCGGGGCGTCGTCCTCGCGGGCGGGCGGAGCAGGCGGTTCGGCAGCGAGAACAAGGCGCTGGCGACGCTCGACGGGACGACGCTGCTCGAACGCGCAGTGACCGCCCTCGAAGCCGCCACCGGCGCGCCACCGCTCGTCGCCGTCCACGACGAGGCACAGCGGTCGCAATACGACGCGGTACTCGACGGCCGAGACGTGACGTACGTCTACGACAGTTCCGACTTCGAGGGACCGGTCGCCGGGCTCGCGGCCGCGGCGAGGGCCGCCGACGAGGCGTGGCTGTTCGCCTGCGGCTGTGACATGCCGCTCGTCTCGGTCGACGTCGTCCGGTGGCTCGGCGGCGAACGGGCCGAGGGCGACGACGCAGTCTGTCTCGAAACCGACGACGGACCCGAGCCGTTGCACGCCCTCTATCGGAGGGACGCGGTGACGGCCGCACTCGCCGACCTCCCCGCCGCCGCCGGGCTCCGGGCGCTGTTGTCGGCGCTTCCGAACTGCCGCTCGGTGGCCGCCGCGGACGCTCCGCCGGGCCTCGACGCCGCTCGGTCGGTCCTGAACGTGAACACGAAGGACGCCCTCCGCTCGCTCCGGGTCGATCTCGCCGGCGAGCGGTGAGGTGGGCTCGATGACGCGCTCCGACGCGGCGGACAGCCGACGCTCGGCTCGTATTTAATCAGACTAGTTTATGAATGTCAACTAATATCATATTCATACAAACGATTATGTCCCTTTAGCCGAGATATGGTTGTGATTGACAATCAATGTCGAACGAAAGAAGACGAACGGACGGAAACCGTACCGAACTACCCGCGTCGGTCGGGCTGACGGTCGACCTGTGGACCCGACGCCCGGTCTGCGGTCCGCGGGCGACGGTCATCGACCGCCTGAGTAGCCTCCGAACCGCGGAGGTGATCGACGACTTCTCGGTGACGACGTGGCCCGAGGAGATCGTCGTTTCCGGGCGGACCAACCACAGCGAGCTGCTCGACACGGTCGACGACTTCGAGGAGTGGGCAGCGGAGCACGGGCTGACGCTTCGCCCGCCCTTCGAGACGCGGACGGCGTCGCTACTGGTCGGCGGGAGCAAGGAGGTATTGACGACGCCGATGATGCTGGCCGCCGCCTACGAGGACGGCGAACTCGTCGGCGTCTACCCCTGTGCCGACGGCGAGCGGACGTGGACCATCGGGGAGTTCTTAGACGCGCTCGAACGCGACTCGACGCCGCTCCCCGACGCCGACGAAGGAGAGATGATCGAGGTGTCCGAAGGGGGGACGCCGTAATCCGGGCTATCGCTCCAGGTGTGGGACGCTCAGAGGTCATGCGACGAAGGGGAACTCCGCGGCTCCGCAACTGGTATATCTCGGTGGTACCACTCTCAGATATGATCAAGCAGGTCTCGCTCTATCGCGCCCCGACGACCGAGGCGGACGCCGACGCCATCGCGGCGTGGCTGTCGGAGCGGATCGACGCCGGGGTGGCGGTCCGCGACAGATTTCTCTCCCGCCACGCGGACGGTGACCTCCCCGAGGAACTGGCCGGCGTGCGCGTGCTGGACCCGTACGACTCCGAGACCGGCAACACCATGTTAGGCGTGGTCCGCTACGAGGAACGGGCTATCGAACACCCTGAACGGGCGGGCGGCGTCATCTACGACGGGCAGGCGCTCCAGCGGTCGCTCCACCGACGGATTCCCGCCGACGAGCGATCGCTCTCGCACCTCCACGTCCCGCTGCTGGACCGCGTCGTGGGGACGTGGGGCGATCACGACGGCCGGTGGCACAAGCGCGTGAACGTCCTCGGGCAACCGGCGCTGGTGTCGGTGCCGGGGCTGTACGAAGCGCCGGCGAAACCCGAGAGCTACTACAGGGAACAACAGCGACACGCGTTGCTGTCCGGCGACGCCCCGCCCCGCGAGGTCCTCGAAGAACAGGTCGAGGGGGAGTTCCTCGTCGCCGACGATCCGCGGACGACCGACGCGCTGAAAGGGTACGTCCTGCAGGCGTATCACTACCTCTCGACGGGCGAGGCGTTCTGCGACGACGGGGGCTGTCGCCTCCACAACGCCCACCGCCAACCCGCCGTCGTCGGCGCGCAGTTGCGAGGGACCGAGTTCTGTTCGCGTCACGCCAAGCGGTATCGGCCGCCGGCGTGACCGGCGCGCTCGTTTAGCAATCATGGTCGCCGTTTACGTACCGAGCGGGTCACTCACCGACAGAGATGGTTCCTGACCGTAGCGACGCGACGACGGTGGCGCTGGCCTGTCAGGGCGGCGGCTCACACAGCGCGTTCTGTGCCGGTACCCTCCAGACCCTGCTCGTCGACCTCCCGGAGGAGTACGAGATAATCGGCTTCAGCGGCACCTCCGGCGGCGCGCTCTGTGCGACGACGGCGTGGTACGGCCTGCTCGAAGACGGACCGGACGGGGCCGCCGACCGCCTCGAAGCGCTCTGGTCCGACGTGGCGGCGCGGACCCCGCTGGACCGGGCCGTCAACGAGGCGGCCAGATGGACGATCGCGCTCGACAACGGCGGCGTCCCGGTGCCCGACGTGAGCCCGTACCTCTCGCCGGCGTCCGAGATCGCCCGGCGCGACCTCCGCCGGTCGATCGAGTCCGTGGTCGACTTCGACCGTATCCCCGAACTGGCGGCCGGCCCGAGCCCGCGACTGCTCGTCAGCGCCGTCGACGTGACCGGCGGCGACGCGCGCATCTTCGCCGACGGGGACGTGACCGCCGACGCGCTGCTGGCCTCCGCCGCGGTCCCGCTGCTGTTCGAGGCGGTCGAGATCGACGGCAGCCCGTACTGGGACGGCATGTTCGCCCAGAACCCGCCGGTGACGAACTTCCTCTCCGGCGTCGAGGACGCCGACCGCAAACCCGACGAGGTCTGGGTCCTCCGGGTCGCGCCCGAACGCCGCGAGGAAGTGCCCAGCTCGCTGCGGGCCATCGCGGACCGACAGAACGAGCTCTCGGGCAACCTCGCGCTGGAGAAGGAACTGGCCTTCATCGACCGGATCAACGAGTGGGTCGCCGAGGGCCGGCTCGACGGCGAGCGCTACAAGCGCGTCGCGGTCGAACAGCTCAGGCTCGACGCCGACCTCCCCCTCTCCTCGCGGTTCGACCGCTCGCCGTCGTTCATCGAGGACCTCTTCGAGCGCGGCCGCGCGACGGCGAGCGAATTCCTCGATTCGAAAGCGAGCGAGTGACGGACCGCGGCGGACGGCGACCGACGCGTTGAAGCGGCCGGTGGCTGGAGTATCGGGTACTCCGACGACTCGTCCCCTACCTCCACCCATGTCCGATTCGCTCTCTCGCACCCGCCGCGACGTCTGGCTCGCGCTCGGCACCGCCCTCCTCCTCGGCGTCGCGCTCGGGGCGTACTACGTCCTCGCCCGCCCGGTCAAAGTCGGGCTGAACTACCGCGTCTACGACGTGGCCGCGCGGACGGCGCTGGCCGGCGGCGACTTCTACGCCGCGGCCTCCCCCGAGAACTTCCACTACCTCTATCCGCCGGTGACGGTGCTCGCGTTTGTCCCGCTGGCGTGGCTGGGACCGTGGCCCGTCGGCTACGCCGTCGTGACGCTCGCCTCGCTCGTGGTCACCGCCGTGCTGACGCATCTGCTCGTCGGATACATCGAGTCGCTCGGTCACCGCATCCCGACCGCCGACCGACTCCTGCTCGGGACGTACCTCCTCGTCTCCGTCCACTCGGTCCCGTCGCTGGCCTACGGGCAGGTGAACCACCTGCTGGTCGCCGCCTTCGCCGCCGGACTGGTCTGGCTCGAACGCGACCGGGAGCGGCTCGCGGGCACGGCGCTGGCGCTGCCCGCCTTCGTCAAAGTGTTCCCGGCGGCCATCGGCCTCTGGCTCCTCCGCGAGCGCGCGTGGCGGGCGATCGCGGCCGCCGTCGCCGCCGCGAGCGCTCTCACGATCGCGGGACTCGCGGCGTTCGGCCTCGACACCTACCGGACCTACGCCTTCGACGTCCTGCTCGCCCGCCGAGACACCGACGCCTTCGTCGGCGGATTAGACCCCGGGATCAGCTACGTCACGCTCCGGCGGCCGCTGTCGGTCGCCTTCCCGGCGGTCGACCCGACGTGGTACGCGGTCGGCGCGGCGGCCCTGCTCGCGCCCGTCGTCGCCCTCTGCTACTGGCGGGTCCGCGGCGTCACCGACCGCCTCGTCGCGCTGTACGCCACCGTCACGGCGATGCTGCTGTTCTTCCCGTCGCTGTTGCTCTACTACGTCTACCTGACGTTCCCGCTCGTCGCCCTGCTGTATCACCTCCCGCGCGGGTGGGGCCGACGACTGTTCGTCGCCGGCACCGTCCTCGCCAACGTCTCGCTGTCCTTCAGAACCGTTCCGCAGGTGCTCGGTCTCGCGCCGTTTTCCCCGGCGACGGCCGACGCCGTCGCGGCGACGCTCCGCCCGGTGTTCGCGGTCGGGACGCCCGTGCTGTACGGCTGTCTCCTGACGCTGCTCGGTTGCGTCGTCTACCGAATGGAGACCGGCGGACTGGCGATACCGGACACCCTCCGCAGAACCGATACGACCGACCGCTGACTGACCGGCGCGGCCGACCGTTGACTACTCCACCCGCCCGGAGACCAGTCCCAGGAAACCGCCGCCGAACGTCTCGTAGCGCCGGTCGACGGTGCGCTCCGTGAGGCGGTCGCGGGCGGCCGCGACCTGCCGCTCGAACGCGCTCGCGTGCGACTGCCGGGAGAGGCGAGCGCCGGGCGCGGAGAGCCTGACGAATCCCTCGAAGGCGACATCGAGCGGCGCGGCGAGCGGGCTGTCGCTCCGCTGAAAGTTCAGCAGGGCGACCCGGCCGCCCGGTCGGACGCTGTCACACCACGCGTCGACGGCCGCTGCGGGGTCCGCGAAGATGCCCGCGACGAACGTCGCCAGCGCGGCGTCGGCTCCCTGGACCGGCGGTCGGGTCGCGTCGCCGAGCAGGTAGTGGACGCCCGCGCCCGCTCTTTCCGGCTGGCCGCGTGCGCGCTCGATCATCTCTCGCGTCAGGTCGAGGCCGACGACCCGGCCCTCGGGACCGACCCGCCGACGGAGGATGGGGACGTTCGCGCCGGTGCCACATCCCATCTCGACGACGGTGTCGCCCGGCGAGAGGGCGAGCGAGTCGGCGGCCCGTTCCCGCCACGACCGGGCGAACGGCAGGCTCGCCAGCCGGTCGTAGAGGTCGGCCCACCGCCCGTAGAACTCCCGCGTGTCGCTCACAGCAGGTCCCGCGCCCGCTCGGCGACGGCCACGGCGTCCTCGCCCAGCAGATAGATCACCGGTTCGACGCCCACGCCACCGGTCTGGTAGATGACGTCGGCGTCGGGCGAACCGGCCAGCGCCTCGTCGATGGCCGCCTCGACGTCGGTCTCCGCGTCGAACTCGACGGCGGTGTGGCCCGCGGCCTCGAGCGCCTCGACGAGCTCGGGGTCGTAGCCGACGTTCAGCGCCGCGAGCGCGTCGCTCCCGGCGGCCCGCGCGGCCAGCAACACGCCGGCGACGTGTTCGCTGACGCCGTACTCCGGCTCGGCGGGGATGGTCGTTCGGCCCTTCACGTCCAGCAGTCGGCCCGGCACCGCCGCCACGTCCTCGATGGCGGTCCCGTCGGGGAGCGCCTGCACGAGGTTCGATCCGACGGCGGGGATGAGCGTGGCGAAGCCGCTGGTGTTCTCTAAGACGCGCAGGCCCTGCCGGACCGACGAGAGGGTCCGCTCGGCCGCTCGGAGCGTCGAGTCGGGGTCGTGGACCGCGAACTCGCCGCCGTACTCGGCGAGCTCCGGCACCGCCTCCTCGTGGAGCGCCGCGAGCAGGCCGCCGTGTTCGAGTTCGCGGACGAACACCTCCGCCTCGACGAGCGCCTGCACCGGGCTCATCTCACCGTCGGCCAGTCCCTCGGCCAGTCGCTCGACGAGTTCGGTCATCCCTCGGTGGTCGAGCAGTCGCTCGTTGCGCTCGACGTCGCCGTGGACGTACTTCGAGACGGCGCTCTGGCTGATACCGAGCAGTGCCGCCACCTCCGACTGGGTCAGCCCCCGCTCGCGGAGCGACTCGGCCAGCATCGAGCGGAACGTCGGCAGGAACTCCTCGACGACGATCTCCTCGACGAAGCGCATGCTACTGGTCGCCTCCGACCTCACTCGCTCGTAGCCGAGACTCGGACACGAAGCCGCTGGCTTCGGTCCTCATTGGTCGCCTCCGAACTCGCGGTCCCCCTGTATCTTCGACGCTTGCGGCCCCCGCTGGCCCTGATACTTCGACCCGCGCTCGGAGCCGTAGGGGCGCTCGGCGGGGTTCTTCAGTTCGGTAAAGGTGAGCTGGGAGATTCGCATGCCGGGCGTGAGCGCGACGGGGGCAGTGCCGAGGTTGGAGAGTTCGAGGGTTATCTGACCCTCGTATCCGGGGTCGCAGAGTCCGGCAGTTGCATGCACCACAATCGCAAGACGGCCGAGCGACGACCGGCCCTCGACGTGGGCGATGAGGTCGTCGGGGATCTCGACGCGCTCGTGGGTCGTCCCCAGCACGAAGTCGCCGGGATGGAGGATGTACTCGCCGTCCTCGTCGATCTCGGTCTCCTCGACGTAGTCGGCGACCTCGGCCTCGGCGTTGGGGTGGATACAGGGGATGTTGGCGTGCTGGAACTCCAGGAACTCTCGGCCCAGTCGGAGGTCGACGCTGGCCGGTTGGATCTGGATGTCGGGGTCGTCGAGCGGTTCGACCACGAGGTCGCCCTCGCGGAGGCGGCGCTCGATGTCGGCGTCCGAGAGTATCATTACCCGAGGTAGTGACGCCGGGTGCCTAAAGCGTCCCGTCTCGTATCGAACGGTGAACGGGGGACGCGGCGTCCTCTCGACAGACGGCCCCCCTTACGACAGCAACACGGGAACCAACGCGACCAGCACGGCGACGGCGACGGCCGCTCGCCGGCTGACTTCGTGGACGACCCGGAGGCCGGCGGCCCAGACGTACGCCTGCCACGTCGCTCCGAGCAGTTGAATCAGGAGGAGCGTGAGCCCGGAGACGCCGGACTGCAGCGATCGGATGGCCGGGAGGAGCGCCTCGGGCGAACTCGCCGAGAGATCCGTGCGACTGGCGAAGAACAGCAGCGCCGCGCCGCCGACCACCGACGTGACGAGCGTCGGCAGGAAGCCCCACGCCGCCACTTCGAGCGTCTGCCCGAACCGGCCGGTGCCGCCGCCGAGCCACGCGCCGACGTGGAGTGCAACGGCCAAGACGAACCAGACGACGACGAAGCCGACGACGAGCCACGGGACGACGCCGGCCACCTCGTCCCAGAGGAGCGAGCTGATCTCGACCGACTTTCGCTTCGGCAGGTCACAGCCGCTCGTCGTCACCGTCATGTTCATCTCCGCGAACGCGCCGTCCTCGCAGATCATGTCGCCCGGATACGACGGGTTGTCGACGGTCGTCGTCCCGGTGAACATCGCGGTGAAACGCCTGAGAACGCCGCCGAGGATCACCGTCGCGACGACGCTGAACAGGAGGGCGAGCGCGCCCCCTCGGAAGCCGTTCAAGCGGTCGACGCGCGACTCGAAGAACGCGCCCGGGCGGGCCAGGAAAGTTCGAACTGTGGAGGGCATCCCCGACGAATGCTCACCCGTGCGGTAAGTGCCCTGTGGTACGTGCAACCGGGCGGGTACTCCGACGGGGGTTTAAGTCGGGGTCGTCATATGTGGGTATGAAGCAGGCCATCGTCGCGCGGGCGGACATCGGGATGAGCGAGGGGAAACTCGCCGCTCAGGTCGCCCACGCGTCGCTGTCGGCGTACGAGGACGCCGGCCGGAAGGCCCGCAAAGCCTGGAAGGGCGAGGGTCAGAAGAAAGTCGTCCTCGAGGCGACCGGCGAGTCCGAGCTGTTCGAACTCGCCGACGCCGCGGAGCGCGAGGGCCTGCCGCATGCCATCATCAGGGACGCCGGCCACACGCAGCTGGAACCGGGGACGGTCACTGCACTGGCGGTCGGCCCCGCCGACGACGACCTGGTGGACCGCGTCACCGGCGACTGTTCGCTGTACTGAGGGCGGCGAACGCGCCGATACGGTTATATACCAAAAGACCTAACCTCAGGTGAATAACAGAGAGTAACACACAATGCAAGGAAACGATCAGCAGGCGTACGACCGCGGGATCACCATCTTCTCGCCGGACGGTCGCCTGTACCAAGTGGAGTACGCTCGTGAGGCAGTCAAGCGCGGCACGGCAAGCGTCGGCGTCCGCACCGCGGACGGCGTCGTGCTGGCGGCCGACCGCCACGCCCGCTCGCCGCTCATCGAGCGCGACAGCATCGAGAAGATTCACGAGATCGACGACCACGTCGGCGTCGCGAGCGCCGGCCACGTCGCCGACGCCCGCCAGCTCATCGACGTGGCCCGCCGGCAGGCGCAGGTCAACCGGCTGCGCTACGACGAACCCGCGAGCGTCGAGTCGCTGACGAAGGAAGTCACCGACTACATCCAGCAGTACACCCAGACGGGCGGCGCGCGGCCGTTCGGGGTCGCCCTGCTGGTCGGCGGCATCAAGGACGGCGAGCCCCGCCTGTTCGAGACGGACCCCTCGGGGACGCCCTACGAGTGGCAGGCCGTCGCCATCGGCGGGTCCCGAGAGGAGATCCAGAACTTCCTCGAGGACGAGTACACCGAGGAGATGGACCTAGAGGGCGGCGTCGAACTGGCGCTCCGCGCCCTCGAATCGGTCAACGACGACGGGCTGGACGCCTCGGGCGTGGACATCGCCACCATCGACGTCGAGAGCAAGCAGTTCGGCAAGCTCGACGAGGACGAGGTCTCGGCGCGCCTCGACGAGTTCGAACTCGGAGGTGAGAACTGATGTACGACCCCGAGAACCGCCTGACCGACGCCTACGAACCCGAAGTCGGGACCCTCCCGAACGACGACGAGGGCCGCGACGAGGAGAACGTCACCAAGACGGGGACCACCACCGTCGGCATCAGCACCGACGACGGCGTCATCATCGCCACGGACCGGCGCGCCTCGCTCGGCGGCCGGTTCGTCTCGAACAAGAACGTCCAGAAGGTCGAGCAGATCCACCCGACGGCCGCGCTCACGCTGGTCGGCAGCGTCGGCGGCGCGCAGTCGTTCATCCGCTCGCTGCGCTCGGAGGCGAACCTCTACGAGGTCCGCCGGAACGAGCCGCTCTCGATCCACGCGCTGGCGACGCTCGCGGGTAACTTCGCCCGCGGCGGCCCGTTCTTCGCCATCAACCCCATCCTCGGCGGGGTCGACGCGGAGGGCAGCCACGTCTACAGCATCGACCCGGCCGGCGGCGTCCTGCAGGACGACTACACCGTCACCGGCTCGGGGACGATGGTCGCCACGGGGACCATCGAGGGCGAGTACGACCCCGAGATGAGCCTCGAAGACGCCCGCGAACTGGCCATCCGCGCCGTCGAGGCCGCCGCCGAGCGCGACACCGGCTCCGGCAACGGCGTCGTCATCGCCGAGATCACCGGCGACGGCGTCGGCATCGACCGCTTCGACGACTACGACTCGGCGGCCTGACTCGGCCCCGAACCGCTCGCTTTCCGTCGTTTTTTCCGCGCATTTCGCCGCCGTCCGACACTGCTCGGCGCTGTGCGAGTGCCGACGCTGCGCGGACCGCCGACCTACCGCGGCACCTCGACCCAGCCGCAGATCCAGGCGTCGTCGGCGTCCGGGAGGTAGGCGACGGTGCGGCCGCCGAACTCCCGTATCTCCACCTCGTCCGGTCGCCCCTGCCGGCTGGGCTCGTGCCGTTCCCCGTTCTCGGATTCGGAATCGTGTTCGCTCACTGGTGCTCTCGCTTCGAGGGACGGTTCGGGCCTTTCTGGTTATGTGCGCGCTAATCCGCAGCCGAGTCTCGTCTCCGTAGGTCGACGTAGCCCACAATAGCTCTCTACCCTCCGGAATCCGTGGCTATACGTGGGTTCCGCTTCTGGCTTCGACCGATGGCTACGGACCGCGGTCGCGACGGAGACGGCGACGCCGACGTCGACCTGCTCTCGGCGTTCCGGCAGTTCTTCGCCTTAGAGCGGGACGTGCTGGTGCTCTCGCTGTCGATGCTGGCGTTCTCGCTGGCCTTCCAGATGACCAGCCGCTACGTGCCCGAGTACATGCGCCTCCTCGGGGCGAGCGCGAGCGTCATCGGTCTCTACGGCAGCGTCGGCAACCTCATCAGCGCCGTCTATCCTTACCCCGGCGGGGCCGTCTCCGACCGCGTCGGCTCGCGCCTCGCGCTGACGGCCTTCGCCGTGCTGGCGACGGTCGGCTTCGGCGTCTGGTACCTCGCCTCGGTCGTCGGCGACGTGGCGATCGGGCCGGTCACGATGCCCGCGTGGGCCCTCGTCTTCGTCGGCCTCTTCCTCGCGCAGGCCTGGAAGTCGTTCGGCCTCGGGGCGACCTTCGCCATCGTCAAGCAGAGCGTCCCCGACGACCGGTTAGCAATGGGCTTCGCCAGCACCGAGGTGTTCCGACGACTGGGATTCCTCATCGGCCCGCTGGCCGCCGCGGGCCTGCTCGCGGCGACGGCGACGTTCGTCGGCGGCTTCCAGTTGGTCCTGCTCGCCGCGGTCGGCTGCGGGGCCGTCGCCACGGTGGCCCAGCACGTCCTCTACGACGCCGGCGAGGACTCCTTAGGGAAGTCCTTCGAGGGCGTGAAACAGGTTATAGACGACCTAAGAGCCATGCCCGCGACGCTGCGACCCCTGCTCGTCGCCGACACGCTGGTGCGCTTCGCAAACGGGATGGTGTACGTCTTCTTCGTCATCGTCGTCACGGAGTTCCTCTCGGTCGGCTTCTCGGGCTTCGGCGTCTCGCTCCGGCCCGACGCCTTCTTCGGCGTCCTACTGGGCGTCGAGATGGTCGTCGCCATCGTCTCGATGCTCCCCGTCTCGAAGCTCACCGAGGCGTTCGGCCTCAAGCCCGCCGTCGCGCTCGGGTTTTCGGTGTACGCGCTGTTTCCCCTCGCGCTCATCTACGCCCCGTCCGACCAGTGGGTGTTGGTCGCCCTCTTCGCGTACTCCGGGCTCCGCTTCGCGGGCCTGCCCGCCCACAAGGCGCTCATCGTCGGCCCGGCCGAGCGCGACGCCGGCGGCCGCGTCACCGGGACGTACTACCTGATTCGCAACACCGTCGTCATCCCGAGCGCCGCGCTCGGCGGCTGGATCTACGGCAGCGAGTGGGCCGTCGAGATCGCGGGTGTCACCGTCACCGCCGGCCCGGAACTGGCCTTCGGCGCGGCGACGGCTATCGGCGTCGTCGGCGTTCTGTACTTCCTCGTCTTCGGCGAGGAGTTCGACGCGTACGCGTGAGCAGAATCAGCATCTGTTGCTCGTGAAAACGACCACTCGACTACCAGAAAGCCCCCGTGCCGTCGCCTCCCGCGACTCGCTGCGCTCCTCGACCTTCGGTCTGCGGTGCTTGTGTCGTCGGGGTTCGGCGACGGCACGGCCCCTTTCAGTCCCACCCGCGTCGGCTGATCGATTAGCTACAGGATGGGACTGAAAGGGGACTATCTGGCTCTCTGTTGTCGAGATACGGGCGGACTATCGGCGTTGATGGATGACCGCGAATCGCTATTCCACTCGCTCGTAGCCCGGCAGTTTCTCGACCTCATCGAGCGCCGCGACCAGCGACTCGACGCCGTCCTTCTCGCGCCGGTCGGGCAGCGCCACCACGGTGAGGCGCTGGGTGCCGAGCGGGAGGAAGGAGAGGCCGAGCGACGCGGCGCTGGGCCGGAGCGCGGGCGCGGCGTCGGCGTCGCCGGATTTAACGCGGCGGGCCGGCCCGTCGAGGCCGTGAGCGGTGACGCCGTAGCCATCGACGGCGTCTCGCAGGTTCGCTCGTCCGCGCTCCTCGCCCAGCGCCGCCAGCGCGTCGTCGAAGGCGGCTCTGAGTCCCGTTCCGGGGGCCGCGTTGACGACGGTCGCGTCGCCGTCGATCAGCGCGTCCAGTCCCGAGAGGTCGGCGTTCGGGCCGAGCGCGAGGCCCCACTCGCGGTCCCACGCGGCCAGCGCCGTCCCGTCTTCGGGGTCGCCTGCGACGACGGCCACGTCGGGGATACCGTCGGCGAGCCACTGTTCTCCGGCTTGGGTTCCGCGAGCGAGGTAGCGGACGCGCTCGACCCCCGAGAGGGCCGACGAGACGACGGGGTCGCGGTCGCCGACGCAGAGCAGGGCGGGCGGGCGCGCCTCGTCGTCGAACAGTTCGACGGTGACTCGCTCGCCGCTCGGGACGTAGTTCGTGGTGGCGGCGACGGTGACGACGCCGTCGGCGTAGGCCAGACTCGTCGTCGCGCCGCTGCCCTTGTCGACGGGATAGGCGAGCGTTCGGCCGTCGCCGTCGGCGACGAGTCCCACCGGGACCAGTCGGTAGCGCCCGCCCTCGTGGCGGACGCGGGTCGCCAGCTCCGCGTCGGTCTCCATCGCGGGCGCGGGGACGCCCGTCGCCGCGCGGATCGCCGGCGCGACGAGCACGCGGAACACGGACAGCGCCGAGACGGGGTAGCCCGGCAGACCGACGTACGGCGTCCCGGCGATGCGGCCGACGACGGTCGGCTTCCCCGGCTGGATGTCGACGCCGTGCAGCAGCAACTCGGTGTCCTCGCGCTCCTCGACCAGCGTGGCCAGCACGTCGGTGCTCCCGGCGCTCGTCGACCCCGACGTGAGCACTAAGTCGGCCGTCTCGGCGGCCCGAGAGAGCGCGTCGGCCAGCGCCTCGCGGTCGTCGCCGACGCTGTCGAAGCGGACCGCCTCGCCCCCGGCGGCGGCGACGGCGGCCATGATCGCGGGCGTGTTCACGTCGTGTATCTGCCCGGCGTCGTGGTCGAGGGGCTCGTCGGCGGGAACGAGTTCGTCGCCGGTGGAGACGACGGCCACCTCGGGCCGCCCTCGCACGGGGACGGAGCTCTCGCCGAGCGCCGACAGCAGCCCGATGGTTCGGGGCGTCAGCCGCGTGCCCGCGCTCAGCGCGAAGTCGCCGACGGCCACGTCGGCCCCCGCCGGCAGGACGTTCTCGCCGGGCGTGACGGTGTCCCGGACCGCGACCCGGTCGCCGTCGCGGCTCGTCCGTTCGACGACGACGACGGCGTCCGCGCCCTCGGGCATCACGGCTCCGGTCGCGATCTCGACGGCGTCGCCCTCGCCGACGGCCGCTTCGGGCGGTTGGCCCGCGTGCAGTTCGCCCGCGACGGCGAGTTCGAGCGGCGACGCCTCTCCCGCTCCGACGGTGTCGTTCGCCCGGACCGCGTAGCCGTCCATCGCGGCCCGGTCGAACCCCGGGACGTCGATGTCGGCCGACACCGCCGCCGCCAGCGTCCGCCCCTGCGCGTCGTCGAGCGGGACCGCCGTCGCCTCGCTTCCCAGTCCCAACTCGGCGATGGTCGTCCGGGCCGTCTCCAGATCGGCGAGTTCCCGCCGGTTCGCGCGTTCGGTCATGGTCGCCCTTCGCCGCGGCGGAGTTAAAAACCCGGAGCCGAGGGCTGATGTTCCCCGAGGGCGTTGCCGGTCGTATGCACGTACTTCGCGTCGTCGGCCCGTCCGACGCCGGCAAGACGACGCTCGTCGAACGGCTCACCGAGCGGCTGGCCGAGGAGGGCCGCGTGGCGACCGTGAAACACATCGACTGCGACCCGGACGTGGACACCGAGGGGAAGGACACGGCCCGCCACCGAGCGGCCGGAGCCGGGGAGACCTACGGCGTCACGAGCGACGGGTCGTGGTTCGCGACCGGCGAGAACCGGTCGCTCTCGGACCTGCTCGACGGCTTCGCGCCCGAGTACGACTACGCGCTCGTCGAGGGGTACGGCGACGCGACTCTGCCGACCGTCGTGTTGGGCGGCGAGGGAGGCGACGCAGCGGACGACAGCGACGGGCGAGAGTACGCGGGCGAGATACTCCAGCGCGCGCCCGACGCCGACTCGGTGGACGTCGAAGCGGCACTGGACGCGCTCGCGGAGACGGAACCCTACGAGACGCTCGAATCGCTCGTTCGGCGAGCCAAGCGCTCGCCCGACGCGGAGTTCTCGGGGGCCATCGCCACGTTCACCGGTCGAGTCCGTGCCCGCGACGGTCCCGAGGACGCGGCGACGGAGTTCCTGGAGTTCGAGAAGTACGACGGCGTCGCCGAGGAGAAGATGGCGGCGATCAGCGAGGAACTCGAAGCTCGCGAGGGCGTCTACGACGTAGTGTTACACCACCGCACCGGCGTCGTCGAGGCCGGCGAGGACATCGTCTTCGTCGTCGTCCTCGCGGGCCACCGCGCGGAGGCCTTCGAGACCGTCGAGGACGGCATCGACCGCCTGAAGGCCGAGGTCCCGCTGTTCAAGAAGGAGGTCACGGTCGACGGGGAGTTCTGGGCGCACCAGCACGAGGAACACAGCCACGACTAACGAGTCGAGGAGAGACGGCTAGGGCCAGCGCTCGACGGTCACCGTCGCGTCGACGTCGAGCACCTCGGTCTCCGGGCCGACGACGACCCAGCCGTCGGCCTCGACGGCGCTGGAGAGGACGCCCGCGCCCGAGGCCCGCACCGGCGTCGCGTCGCCGTCGTCCAGCCCGACGCGGACGAACTGCGTCGTCCCGAGGTCGCTGTGGATCCGCTCGGTCAGCGTCGCCGTCGTCTCGGCGATGGGGTCCGGTTCCGCGCCCGCGAGCCACGCTATCGCGGGCCGGAGGAAGGAGACGGCACCGACGAGACAGGAGACGGGGTAGCCCGGGAGGACCAGTATCGGCGTCCCGTCGACCACGCCGAAGCCGAGGGGGTGGCCGGGCTTGATGGCGACGCCGTGGACGCGCATCTCGCCGCGGTCGTCGACTACTTCGGGCAAGAGGTCGCGTTCCCCGACCGAGGAGCCGCCGGTCGTCACCACGACGTCGTGGTCGGTATCCCGCTCGATCGCCTCCCCCAGCGCGTTCGCGTCGTCCGTGACGATGTCGCGGTACGTCGCGGTCCCGCCCCAGCGCTCGGCCAGTCGGGAGACCATCAGCGCGTTCGTCTCGACGGTCTGGCCCGGGCCGGGGTCGTCCTCGACCAGTTCCTCGCCCGTCGGCACGACGCTCACGCGGGGCCGCTCGGCGACGGTGAGTCGCTGGTGGCCCGTGCTCTTGGCGACCGCGAGATCCGCGGGCGTCAGTCGGTGGCCCGCTCCGAAGAGGTCGGTCCCCGCGGCCACGTCCTCGCCCGCGGGCGCGACGTTTTCGCCCGGTGCGACCGTCGCCCGCACCGCGACGTCGCCGCCCCGGTCCTCGGTCCGTTCGACTCTCACGACGGCGTCGGCCCCCGCGGGGAGTTCGCTCCCGGTGTGGACCGGCGTGGCCCGGCCCTGGCCCGCGCGATCGTTCCGGTCTAAGACGACCGGCGCGCGCTCGCTGGCACCGAGCGTGTCCTCGGCGAGGACCGCGTAGCCGTCCATCGCCGCGCGCGCCTCGCCGGGCACGTCCCGACGGGCGGTGAGCGCGGCCGCCAGCCAGCGCTCGTCGGCCTCGGCCACCGGAACCGTTTCGGTGCGCCCGTGGGGGGAGACCTGCTCGTCGAAGCGGGCCAGCGCCTCGGAGAGCGGCGTGTGCTCGCGGAACCCGGCGTCCTGGCGGTCGGTCATGGCGGAGGCTGGGCCGGGCGAGATAATAATGGCACCGACCCGGATACTTTTCCCCGCGGCCACCGGACTAGGAATCGGATGCTCGCTGACCAGTTCGGACGGGAGGTCACCGGCGTTCGCGTCTCGCTGACCGACCGGTGTAACTTCGACTGCGTCTACTGCCACAACGAGGGGCTCGGCGACACGCGCGGCCCGATGGACCCGCAGGACGACGAGATGTCGGCCGACGACGTGGTCCGCTTCCTGGAGGTCGCCGCGGAATTCGACGTGGACGCGGTGAAGTTCACCGGCGGCGAACCGATGCTCCGGGGGGACCTCACGGAGATCGTCCGTCGGACGCCCGACGAACTGGAGGTGTCGATGACGACCAACGGCACCTTCCTGCCGGACCGGGCCGAGGAGCTCGTCGACGCCGGGCTGGAGCGAGTGAACGTCTCGCAGGACGCCTTGGACCCCGACGACTTCGCGAAGGTGACGCAGTCGGGGGCCTACGAGCAAGTTATAGAGGGCGTCGAAGCCGCCCTCGACGCCGGCCTCGCGCCGGTGAAGCTCAACATGGTCGTCTTTCAGGGGACCAAACCGTACCTCCCCGAGATGGTCGACCACGTCGCCGAGAACGACGGGCTGCGCCTCCAGCTCATCGAGTACATGCCGGAGCTGGTCGGCAACGCCGACTGGGCGGTCGACACCGCGGCGATGCACGAGTGGCTGGCGGGGCAGGCCGACCGCATCGAGCAGCGGGAGATGCACGGTCGTTCGCGGTACTTCATCGACGGCGGGATGGTCGAGGTGGTCGACCCGGTCGGCAACGAGGAGTTCTGCGCCAACTGTCACCGGGTCCGAGTCACTCACGACGGCTATCTCAAGGGCTGTCTGAACCGCAACGACGACCTGCGGTCGATGGGCGAGATGACCGAGGCGGAGATCCGGGAGACGTTCCGCGAGACGGTCGAGAACCGCGTCCCGTACTACGGCGAGTACATGGTCGAGGAGGACGGGGAGTGGGTCGTCAACGAGAGGTATCTCGACGACCCGCCGACGGCCGACGACTGATTGCGGGCCTCGTAGACCGACCTACGCCGGTAGACACGACTATCCGACAGCGGCGCGTTCGGCCTGCGAACGTTCGAAGCGTCGCCCGCGAACGCAACGTTTCGCCAATCCGGCCGGGGAGTCGCGACGTTTCCGAACCCGAATCGACAAACGTCCATCGAAATCTCCAGACAGATACTTTCGTCAAGGAATACTGTTTTGTACTCTTGTTTCTTCTACCCTTGTAGTAGAATGGTGAACGAGCGTATCGAAATCATTTTTCGGCGTGGACGGTCGTGCGCCCGACCGGCGCGTGATCGCCCGTGAGCGACTGGGTACCGACGACGTGTATGCGGTGTGCGGTCGGCTGCGGTCACGTGCAGCAGGCGGCCGACATCGGCTACGGGATCGACACCGTCCGCGGCGACGCCGCCCATCCGGTCAATCAGGGGCTGGCCTGTGCCCGCGGCATTCAGGAGAGCAGGGATCCAGACGGTCAGTGGTTGACGCGCCCGCTCGTCCGCAGCGGCGGCGAACTCCGGCAGACGACGTGGGACGTGGCGCTGGCCCGCGCCGTCGAGGGGCTGCGCGAGGCCCACGAACGGGACCCCGACAGCGTGGCGGTCCTCGGGAGCGGCCAGCAGACCAACGAGGCCGCCTACGCGCTGGGGAAACTGGCCCGCGGCGGATTCGGGACGCGCAACTACGACGCGAACACGACGCTGTGCATGGCGAGCGCGGTCACGGCGTACTATCAGGCGTTCGGCAGCGACGCCCCGCCGTGTACCTACGCCGACATCGAGGACGCCGACCGCCACGTCGTCTGGGGGGCGAACCCGGCGGTCGCCCACCCCGTGATGTTCCGCTGGATACGGCAGGCCGCGGACGAGGAAGACGTGGAGATCATCGTCGTGGATCCGGTGCGCTCCGAGACGGCCGAGAACTCGGAGCACCACGTCGCGCCCGACCCCGGAAAGGACCTCGCGCTGGCGCGGGCGGTGCTCGCTCGGATCGTCGAGACCGACCGCGTGGACGAGGCGTTCGTCGAATCGGCCACCGACGGCTTCGACGCGCTGCTCGACGTGTTGCCCGACGCCGAGCGCGCCGCCGAGACGGCCGGCGTCCCGACGGCGAAGGTGGACCTGCTGGCCGACGCGCTGGACCAGCAAGCCCTCGTCTACTGGGGGATGGGTATCAACCAGCACGTCCAAGGAACTGAGACGGCGCGGGCGCTCGTCGACCTGACGCTCGCCACCGGCAACCTCCGGCCCGGCGGCGGCCCGTTCTCGCTGACCGGGCAGGCCAACTCGATGGGGACCCGCGTCTGTTCCTCGAAGGGGTCGTGGCCCGGACAGCGAGCGTTCGAGGACCCGAATCACCGCCGGACCGTCGCGGACCGCTGGGACGTGCCGGTCGACCGCCTGCCCGACGACCCCGGGCCGGGACCGGTCGGCGTCCTCGAAGCCGGTCCCGACGCGGTCTGGACCGTCGCCACCAACCCCGTTGCGGGGATGCCGGAGGCCGACACCGCCCGCGAGGCGCTCGGCGACGCCTTCGTCGTCGCGCAGGACGCCTTCCACACGGAGACGACCGAGCTCGCCGACGTGGTGTTGCCCGCGGCGACGTGGGGCGAGAGCGAGGGGACGACAACCAACATGGAGCGGACCATCTCGCGGGTCCGGGCGGCGACCGAGGTGCCGAGCGGCGTCCGACCGGACCTCGACATCATCGCTACCATCGGCTCGCGACTGTTCGGCCTCTTCGAGAGCACGTCGCCGGACCCCGAATCGATATTCGAGGAGTTCACCGCGCTCACCGAGGGGACCGTCGCGGACTGCTCGGGCATCACCTACGACCGGCTGGAGGACGCTCACGCGGTCCGGTGGCCCGCGCCCGACGTCGAGAGCGCCGGCGGGTACCGCTACTACGACGCCGACACCGACGAGGGCGAGTCGTGGTCATTTCCGACGGTGTCGGGCAACGCACAGTTCTCCACCGGCCGGCAGGCCGCCCTGCCGGAACCGACCGACGACGACTACCCGCTGACCCTGACGACCGCGCGGGAGGCCGACGGCTACAACACGGGCGTCCGGTCGCGCGGCGGGGCCGCCGGCGACCTCGTGGCCCGGGTCCATCCCGACACCGTCGACGAGCACGCCGACGACGTGACTGAAGACCGTCTCGCGGTGGTCTCCCGGCGCGGGTCCGCGACCGCTCGCCTCGACCCCGACGAGGGCGTCCCTCGGGGGATGGTGTGGCTGCCGATCCACCATCCGGAGACCAACCGGCTCACGCTCTCGGAACTGGACCCGCAGTCGAGGGAACCGCACTTCAAGCAGTGCGCGGTCAGGCTCACCGCACCCGAGGCGGAACTGCCGCCGGCGACCGCGGACTGAGCGGTCGGCGAGAGCGGCTCGAACGTTCGGCCCCCTCTTCAGTCGCCGTCGAGCGTGCCGGTTCGGGGCAGGCCGTTCTGGGTCACCGTCGGGCCGGCGTCCGGGGACGCGAGACGGACGGCGCACTGCTTGTAGTTGGGTTCATTCGAGTCGGGGTCGACCGCCGGCACCGTCAGGTCGTTCACCGCTGGATTGTGAACGTCCATCCAGATGGCACCGGTCGGGACGCTGTCGTCCGGCGCGAGGTCGACGGTGACTCGCGCGCGGCGCGATTCGACGACGGTCCGGCCGCGGTCCAGCAGGTCGATGTACTGGCCGGCCGTCTCCGGATGGATGCGTGCCGTCGGGACCTCGCTGGCCGTTTCGCGGGTCCGGACGCCCGTGTTGTACGCGCCGGCCCGTCGCCCGGTCGTCAGGAGGAGCGGGTAGGTCGCGTCGGTCGGTTCCGGCAGGCCGCGGTAGGTCGCCGCCGAGAAGCACGCCCGCCCGGAGTCGGTGGGGAACGACCACGACTCGCCCTCGTCGGTGCTACCGCTCTCGCTCCCCTCGTAGTAACGATACCCGCCCTGCGTCTCCTCGTCCGGGGCGGGCCAGCGGACGGCCAGCTCCGCGTCGAGGCGGTCGTAGGTGATGCCCGAGCAGTCCGCGACGGTCCCCTCAGTCAGGGACCGGATCTCGTCGAAGACGGTCTCGGGGTCGAGCGGCGGTTCGTCGAAGAGGTCCTCGTCGATGCGGTTGCCGAGCGCCGCGATGATGTCGAGGTCCTGCCGGACGGCGTCGACGGTGTCGCTCACGGCGGTGACCCTGGAGACGCGCCGTTCCATGTTCATCGTCGTCCCCTCGGTCTCGCCCCACGTCGCCGCGGGCAACACCACGTCGGCGTGTTCGACCGTCTCCGACCGGAACGCGTCCTGCGCGACGAGGAAGACGTCGTCGAGCGAGCGCTCGACGTTGGTGGCGTCGGGCATCCCCGCGACGGGGTTGGTGGCGACGGTCCAACAGACGTCGACGTTGCCGCGGTTGATCTGGTCGACGATGCCGACCGGCCCGGGCCCCGAGGAGGCGGGCAGTCGACTCAGCGGAACGCCCCAGGTCGAGGCGACCGTCGCCCGGTGTTCCTGGTCGGTGAACGGCCGCTGACCCGGCCACGTCTCCTTCGAGGAGACGACCCGAGCCCCCATCGAGTTGGCCTGTCCGGTCAGCGAGAACGGGCCGGTCCCCGGCCCCAGGTTCCCGGTGGCCAGACAGAGGTTGACGAGCATCCGCGCGGCGTCGGTGCCGTTCGTGCTCTGGTTGACGCCCATCCCCCAGTACAGCAGCGTCGGGTCCGCGAAGGCGTCGGCCAGCGCGTCGACCGTCGCCATCGAGACGCCGGCCGTCTCGGCGGCGCTCGCGGCGTCCGGGAGCGAGTCGACCAGTTCGTCGTACCCCTCGGTGTAGGCGTCGACGAACGCCCGGTCGATTCGGTCGGTGCCGACAAGTCGCGCGAGGAGGGCGCGGGCGAGTTCGAGGTCGGTGCCGGGGTCGGGCGCGACGTACTGGTCGGCGTCGGCGGCCGTCTCGCTCTCGACGGGGTCGACGACGACCAGCCGGCTGTCCGCGTCGGCGGCGCTGTCGAGGATCCACCGGTACAACACCGGATGGGCGACCGCCGGGTTCGCCCCCCAGACGACGTGGGTCTCCGCCTCGGGGATGTCGTCGTACGTCGGCGGCGGCGCGTCGCTGCCGAAGGCGTCGTAGTATGCCCTGACCGCGCTCGCCATACACAGCGTCGTGTTCGCGTCGAAGTGTCTGGTGCCGATGCCGCCGCGAGCGACCTTCCCCAGCGCGTAGGCGGCCTCGTTGGTCTGCTGGCCGCTCCCGAGGACCGCCACGCTGTCGGGGTCGTCGGCGATCGCCTGGATGAACTCGGCCGCGACGACGCCGAGCGCCTGCTCCCACGAGGTGGGTCTGAGCGTGTCACCCCGGCGGATGAGCGGCTCCGTGAGCCACTCGCCGTCGGGGTTCTCGGTCTCTCTGATGCCGCGTTCGCAGGACAGTCCCGCCGTCGCGGGGTGGTCGTAGTCGCCCCGGACCTTGTCGACGCCGTACCCCTGGTCGACGCCGCGCTGGTGCTGGCCGCAGCCGACCGCACACCGCATACAGGTCGTTGGCTTCCAGTGAGTCATCTCTCACGCGGGAGCGCTGGCGTTGAGTCAGTCGCCGAGTCACCGACGGCGCGGCGGAGGAACTCGCAGGCCGGGGATCTGACGAGACGGTGAGTGCGAAAGACGTTCTCACATTCGTGCATAATATAGGACAGTAGGTTAGCTATTGTTTCGAGAGTGGGCGAATAACCCTTTCGTTACACGAAAATATACTGGATAGTGGTGCGAATTTGGAATATTCTGCTCGAATCGCGACGAATACCGCCGCAGCCTCTCGATTACGGGGATCTCGGTGTCTCGACGCCCGCGGCGACGCCGCGGGCGATTGACGATTGCACACTTGCGGCACCGAGTTTCCGGATGTTCCAAAAAACGCTCTCAGTACGCGGAGCGAAACGGCGAGATTGTTCGGATGTACGTCTGCGGGAGGAAAGTTGTGATTTTGTAAATAGGCACCGTTATTGTCCCCTGTTCGTTAGGGTATTTCGTACTAATGTGTTCGAACGTAGTGGAAAAGGGCAGTAAAGTTCGTGAAGTACAATCCAATACGGTCGGAACCGGTCGTTCGGTCACGTCCGCGGAGGCGATAGCATGGGACTGATCAGGATGACGAAGTACCGGACGCTCGTGCTCGCCACCATCGGGTTCAACTTCTCCTTTCTCATCTGGTTCTCCTTCGCGCCGTTCACGGGGCCGATGGCCGAGGAGTTCGGGCTGACGACGGCCGAGATCGGTATCCTCGCCAGCTCGGCCATCTGGATGGCACCGTTCGGACGGATGCTCACCGGGTGGCTCTCCGATAAGTACGGTGCGCCGGCGATCTTCGCCATCGTGCTGACGTACGTCGGCGTGTTCTCGATGGCGAGCGCGTTCATCGAGACGTACTCGCTGTTCTTCGTGACGCGCATCATCGTCGCGACGGCGGGCATCACGTTCGTCATCGGCATCCAGCATGTCGCCGAGTGGTGGGAAGAGGAGAACCTCGGCCTCGCCGAGGGCATCTACGCCGGCGTCGGCAACGCCGGGGCCGCGGCGGGCGCGCTCGTCCTCCCGCGCGTGTTCGGCTCCGGGTGGAACGGGCCGCTGTTCTCGACGAACTGGCGCGCCGCCTTCTTCTACACCGGCGTCGTCTCGATCTTCCTCGCCGTCGCGTACTACACGCTCGGAGAGGCCGCAAAGAGCGAGGAGAAGCGCCAGGCGACCAAGGACAACGCGAGCTTCAGGGACTGGCTCCACACGGCCACGCGCTATGGGACCGTCGTCCTCGCGCTCGCGTACGTCATGTCGTTCGGCCTCGAACTGTCAATGAACGGCTGGCTCGCCACCTACTACCGCGAGGCGTTCAACCAGGACAACCTCGTCCTCGCGAGCACGTTCGCCGCGACGTTCTCCGTCGCGGCCGGCCTGCTCCGCCCGATCGGCGGCTACGTCAGCGACGTGCTCGCGCGCAAGGAGAAAGATATCCTGCCGTTCTTCCGCGGTCGCTACCGCGAGCAGTGGACGTTCGTCACGCTGTGTTTCATCGTCGTGACGATGTTCGCGATGACGCTCGCCGGTCTCTCCGGCGTCCTGCTGAACGCCGTCGTCGTCGGCTTCCTCGTCGGCACGGCCTGTGCCTTCGCCGAGGGCTCCATCTTCGCGATGGTCCCCTCGATGTTTCCCAACAGCTCCGGCGCGGTCGCAGGCGTCGTCGGCGGCGTCGGCACGGTCGGCGGCATCCTCTTCCCGCTGGTCTACTCCGCCCCGTGGCTGGCGAACCTCCACCTCGGCTACTCCGTCGTCGCGGCGTCGATGATCCCCATCGTGTTGCTGTCGGCGTGGGTGTTCCGCCCGGAGGTAGCGAAAGTCGCCAACACGGCCGGCTTCGTCGGCGGCGGCGAACCCGAGCAGGTCACGAGCGGGAGCGACTGAGATGCGCTCGGCAGTCGTCCTCGCCGGCGGCTACTCCTCCCGGTTCGGCGAGACCGATAAGGCGACCGCCGAACTCGACGGCGACCCGCTGGTCCGCCGCGTCGTCGACCGCGTCGACGGCGTGGTCGACGAGGTGGTCGTCAACTGCCGGGACGAGCAACGAGAGCCCATCGCGACGGCCCTCGACGGCGTGGACCACCGCTTCGCCGTCGACCCGGTGCCCGACGGCGGCCCGGTGGCGGGCATCCGAACCGGCTGTCGCGTGGCGCGGGGCCGATTCACGTTCGTCACGGCCTGTGACATGCCGTTCGTCCGACCGCAGTTGGTGTCGCGACTGTTCGCGGCGGCGGAGGACGACGGCGCGGTCCCGCGCGTCGGCGACCGACTGCGCCCGCTGGCCGGTGTCTATCGCGCCGACGCCGCGGTCGAGGCGGCCGATACGACCCTCGGGCTCGGCTCCAGCGCCCTGACGGACCTGCTGGACCGACTCTCGGTCGTCACGGTCCCCAGCCCCGCTCCCGTCCGCGCGGTGCGGGACATCGACACGCGCGAGGATCTCACTGCCGCGCAGTCCAGCGGGACCTGAATCGGTTCGTCATCTTTCCTCGTCTTCCCGGCCTGCGAACGCCAGCCATAAGCGGTGAGCCACGAACACCGTAGCAATGCGCGAGGCCCACCCAATCGAGCGGGCGGTCGGTATGGACTACTACGTCAGCGACGCAGACGGCGTGGGTGGCCGCCTCCGCGTCGCCCCCGAGGACTTCCGAGTGACCGAACTGGAGGCGTTCGACGTCGCGCCGGTCGACGCCGACCCGGGCGGCTACCCCCACGTCGTCTGTCGCGTCGAGTTGCGCGACTGGGACACCAACGACTTCGCCGGCGCGCTCTCGGACCGCCTCGGCATCTCCCGCGAGCGCGTCTCCTGGGCCGGGACGAAGGACAAGCGCGCGGTCACCCGACAGCTGTTCTCCGTCGACGGCATCGACCCCGGAGACGTGCCCGAACTCGACGGGGCCGATATCGAGGTGATCGGCCGCGCGGGCCGGCCCGTCCTCTTCGGTGACCTCGCGGGCAACGCCTTCGAAATCGTCGTTCGGGACGCCGAACTGCCCGAGAACGCCGGCCCGGTCGTCGCGGACCTGCGGGCGTTCGCGGGCGGGGACGGAGAGGAGAGCGGAGACGGCGGAGACGAGAGCGCGAGCGCCGATGCAGAGTCGCTTCCCGAGGGCGAGATGACGGCCGGCGTCCCCAACTACTTCGGCCAGCAGCGCTTCGGATCGCGTCGCCCGGTCACCCACGAGGTCGGCCTGGAGATCGTCCACGGCGACTGGGCGGGCGCGGTTCTGGCCTACGTCGGGAACCCCCACGACCGGGAGCCCGAGGCGACCCAAGAGGCCCGCGAGTACGTCGAGGAGACGCGCGACTGGGCGGGCGCGCTGGACCGCCTGCCGCGCGCGCTCGGCTACGAGCGCTCGATGTGTCACGCGCTCGTCGACAACGGTGCGGACGGTCCCGAGGACTTCCGCGAGGCCGTCGAGACGCTCCCGACGAACCTCCAGACGCTGTTCGTCAACGCCGCGCAGTCGTACGTCTTCAACCGCATCCTCTCGGCGCGACTGGAGCGGGGCCTGCCCTTCGACCGCCCGGTCGAGGGCGACGTGGTGTGTTTCAGCGACAGCGAGGCTCCCGACGGACTCGCCCTGCCGGACCCCGACCGGACCCAGCGCGTCACCGGGAAGCGCCTGCGGACCGTCGAGCGCCACTGCGAGCGGGGACGGGCGTTCGTCACCGCGCCGCTGGTGGGGACCGAGACCGAACTCGCCGACGGCGCGCCCGGCGAGATAGAACGCGACGTGCTCGGAGACGTGGGGCTCGAACCCGCCGACTTCGACCTGCCCGGGAACTTCCACAGCGAGGGGACGCGGCGGGCGATACTGCTCCGAACCGATCTCGGCGTCGAACGGGACGGCGACGACCTGACGTTCTCCTTCTCGCTCCCGAAGGGGAGCTACGCGACGGTCGTCCTGCGGGAGTTCCGCAAGGGCGACCCCGACGAGTGAGCGCGTCCCGTCGCTCGGTCTCCGGCCCGAACGCCTAACCCCGCGCCGTTCGTCGTTCCGCTATGTCCGAGACAGACGACGTGCGCGTGTGGCTCGTCGAGCGCGGCTACAACAACCGCGACCTCATCACGCTCAAGTACGCCACGCCCGAGGGGGACCGACTGTTCCGGAAGGAGTTGGCGGCGTCGGCCGTCGACGCGGACACGGCGACCGCCGCGAAGGACGTCTCGCCCGACAACCTCGAAGCCGTCGACGACGCGGCGACGCGCGAGCGGTACGCCGAGGAAGCGGCGCGCGTGGCGGACGACCACGACCCCGACGACGCGATCTGACGCCGCTTCGGGACGGCCACCCACACTTCCGCCGAACCGTCCCGCTTATCCCCGAGAACCCACCTACTGCCGGGTATGGACTGCCGGCAGTGCGCGACGCCGCTCGCCAGGCCGGGCGATTACTGCCTGGTGTGTCACACTGCCAACGCCGACGCCGTCGTCCTCGAACTCGGCGACGAGCGGGCGACGGTCACCTGTCTCGCCGACGGCGAAGTGATCGGCGAGCGGACCATGACTACCACGCCCGAAGACGGCGAGAGCGACGAGAAGGCGGTCGTCCAGTTGCGCAACTTCGCCGGGTTGGTCGCCGACGAGGTGCGGCGCAAGCGCCCCGAGGAGGTGTACGTCACCGGCGACCGCGAGGTCATCGGAGCGGTGCGAGAGCAGCTCCACTACGAGTTCTTCCGCGTCGAGGGCGAGGATCCGGTCCAGCGCGTCGTCGAGCGGCAGGGCGAGCCCGCGCTGGAGGTCGTCGACGCCGCTCCCGCCGAGAAACTGGGCGGGAGCCACTCGACGCTCATCGGCGGCCGCGAGGGCCAGCGCGTCATCCAGACGGTGGCCGGCCACCCCCACGTCAAGAAGGTCATCCCCGGTCCCATCGACGCCGGCGGCTCGAGTTCGCCGACGGGCGTCCGGGCGAAGGCGACCCGGGCCGACGCTAACGGCAACGTTCGCGTGCTCATCCGCGACGGATCGAGCGTGCAGGAGAACCGCGTCGTCACGACGGCCGGCGACCGGGAACTGGGCGAACACGTCCGCGCCGACCTCAACGAGGCGCTGCGGGAAGCGGGACTGCAAGACGACTCGTGAGTCAGACCGTTCGCGGCGCGTCTCCACGTCGCGGCCGAGGACCGATAGCGACAGTAGCGCATTCGCCGCGGGCCGTGCGCCGCTCTCACACTGTTCGTCCGCCTCGCGGCTTCTCTGTGGGGTCGAACGTGCTCGTCTCGAAGGGCTTATGTGGCCGCTGTGCCGACCAACAGGTACTATGGCCAGCAACAGAGGGCGCACCGGGAGCGCCGGTCGGTTCGGCGCTCGCTACGGGCGCGTCGCCCGTCGCCGCGTCGCGGAGATCGAAGACGAGATGAACGACGACCACACCTGCCCGAACTGCGGCGAGGACCGCGTCGACCGGCAGGGGACCGGCATCTGGCAGTGCAGTTACTGCGACTACAAGTACACCGGCGGGAGCTACCGGCCCGAGACGCCCGGCGGCAAGACGGTCCGCCGCTCGATCCGCGCCGCGCTCGCCGAAGACGAAGAGTAAAGGGCCTCTCTCCCCACCTATCTGTCATGAGCTACAAGTGTTCACGCTGTAAGCGCGACGTAACGCTCGACGAGTACGGTGGCGTCCGCTGTCCGTACTGCGGGCACCGCGTCCTGCTGAAGGAGCGCTCGCCCGACGTCAAAGAAATCGACGTCAACTAGTGACGCCGCCCCACCGGACTGTTCTCACTTTCGAGTACGCGACCGCCGAGCGGGCGCGCCGAGTGGCGCGGAGCCTCCGCCCGGAGGTCGGTGCCATCGACGGCGACCGGACGACCGCCCGTCTCGCCCGGGACGGCGCGACCCTCGAATGTGTCGTCGAGGCGTCGGACCTCGTCGCGTTACGAGCGGGGTGTAACACGTGGCTGACGCTGACCGGCGTCGCCGAGACGGCCGGCGACTGTTAGCAATCGGGACTGACGCCCGCACCGGGTTCGCCGACCGATAGTATATAGGCGACGGCGCTACTCTGTACCGACGACATCGAATGGTTGGAGTCGGAACATGACCGAGAGACATGACTCCACGTCGGGGACGGAGCGGGTCGATACCGCGTCCGCTCGCCGGTCAGCCGAGGTACTGTACGTCGACGGCGACGCAGCGACGCGAGAGCGGATACGACGGGCGCTGACCGAACGCGCCACGGACGTCTCCGTCTCGGGCGTCGGTAGCGTCGATGCCGCGATCGACGTCGCGACGGCGACGCCGCCGTCCTGTCTCGTGGTCGACCCCTCCAGCCTCGACGACGCGGACCGACTCGTGGCGGCGGTGGACTGCCCGCTCGTCCTCTACACCGACCGGGACCCGTCGGCGCTCGACGAGTCGCTGCTCGACGCCGCGGCGACGGTGGTCGAGAAGGGCGAGGACGGCCGCGGCGCGTTCCTCACCGAGAAGGTGATCGGGGTCACGGCGGAGACGACCGAACGGACCGAGTACGCCCTGCAGCAGGCGCTCGACGACATCGAGACGTGGGCGACCGACAGCGAGACGACGGTGCTCGTCGCGGACAACGGCGCGGTCGTCTGGGCGAGCGACCCGGTCGACGGTGTCCTCGGTGGGAACGACAGCGAGTCGATCTACGACCAATTGGCGGCCCGGTGCGTAGAGGCCGTCGACCGCTCGAGAGTCGACCGACTCCGGGAAGGCCCGACCGAAGCGACGACACTCCGCCTCGACGGCGACGACGGGGAGCGATACGTGCTCTGTCGCGGGCATCGCCTCCCCGAGGACGCGGGGTCGCTACGCCTGCTTCGGCTCGCGGACGTGACCGAACGCGCGCGCCGAGATACCCGCCAGTCGCTCCTCGAACTGCTCACGGACCGCGCGCAGGACGGACTGTACACGCTGGACGAGCGCGGCGTCGTCGAGTTCTGTAACGAATCGTTCGCCGAGATGCTCGGATACGAACCCGAGGAGCTGTGCGGCGAACACGCATCGCTGACGCTCGCTCCGGGGGAGCTGGAGAAGGGGCAGCGAACTATCGAGGCGTTACTCGCATCGGACGGCGAGGAGGAGACAGTCGAACTCACGCTCCGCCGGAAGGACGGGACGGAACTGCAGGCGTCGATCCATTATACGCTCCTCCGCGACGATGACGGGGCCTATCGCGGGCTGATGGGCGTCGTCCGCGACGTGACGGAGCGACGAGAGCACGAACGAGAGCTCCGGCGACGGCGCGAGCTGTTCGATAGCCTCGTCTCTCACTTCCCGAACGGTGGCGTGTTCCTCTTCGACGAGAGCTTCGAGTACCAGATGGCCGGCGGTACGGAGCTGGACCGTCTCGGAATCGAACCGGAACAGTTCATCGGAAAGACGCCTCGGGACGTCTTCCCGCCGCATAACGCGAAACTGCTCGAAGACGCCTACGCGGCGGCCCTCGACGGTGAAAGTGCCGACTTCGAAGACGAGTTTCGGGATACTCACTATCACGTGCAGGTGATCCCGGTACGGAACGCCGACGGCACCGTCACCTCGGGGATGTCCATGGCACAGAACGTCACCGAGCGCGTCGAACGCGAGCGGGAACTCGAACAGTCGAACACGCTCCTCTCGACGCTGTTCGACGCGCTCCCGGTCGGGGTCCTCCTCGGCGACCGGAACCGAGAGGTGCTGACGGCCAACGAGCGCTTCGTCGAGCTGTTCGAGCTGTCGAACATGCCCGAAGAGCTCGTCGGAGCCGACTGTGCGACCGTCGCCCAGCGAATGCACGAGCGGTACGCGAATCCCGAAGCGGCGATCGCTGACTCGGAATCGCTCGTCTCGGCCCGCGAACCCCGCCTCCGTGAGGAAGTCGAACTCGCGGACGGCCGGACCTTCCAGCGGAGTTACCTCCCGCTCGAACTGCCGGACGGCCCGGCGAACCTCTGGCTCTACCGGGACGTCACCGAGCGGACGAACCGGGAGCGTGAGCTGCGAGAGACGAGCGAGCGACTCGAACTCGCTCTCGAGGGAGCGGAACTCGGCGTCTGGGACTGGAACGCCAAGACGGGCGACCTCACGTTCGACGAGCGCTGGGCCGGGATGCTGGGCTTCTCGCACGAGGAACTCGACCCGCACGTGGACACGTGGGAGGAACTGGTCCACCCCGACGACCTCGAGAGGACGTGGAACACTATCAACTCACATCTCGACGGCGAAACGGACATCTACCAGTGTGACCACCGATTGCGCACCAAATCGGGTGATTACAGGTGGATCCGCGACATCGGACGGGTGGTCGAGCGCGACGACGACGGCGAGGCGGTCCGTTTCGTCGGCATCCATCAGGACATCACCGAGCGAAAGGAGCGCCAGCGGGAACTCGAAGCCCAGCGAGACGAACTGGCGACGCTCACGCAGGTGCACGTCCTCATCCAGGACGTCCTGCACGCGCTCGGATCCGCCGCCACCCGAGCGGAGATCGAGCGAACCGTCTGCGAGCGCCTCGTCGAATCGGAGCTCTTCGAGCTCGCGTGGGTCGGCGACCGCGAGGGGAGGAGCACCCACCTCTCTCAGAGCACCACTGCCGGCGACGACGAGGGGTATCTCGACCGGATCCGCGAGCTGGCGAGAACGGTCGACCGGGAGAACGATCCGGGGACCGTCGCTATCCGGACGGGAGAGCCCCAGATAATCCACGACGTGGCGACGGACGAGCGAATGGAGACGTGGCGAGACGAGGCTCTCGACAGGGACCTCCGGTCGGCCGCGGTCATCCCGCTCCGACACGACGAGGTCGTCCACGCCGCGCTCATCGTCTACGCGAACCGCGCCGAGGCGTTCAGCTCTCGGGCCGTCGACGCGCTGACCGTTCTGGGCGAGATGATCGGCTTCGCGCTGACGGCCGTCCAGAACCGACAGCTCCTGGCGCACGACCGGGTCGTCGAACTGGAGTTTCAGGCCGCGGGAACCGATTCCCCGTTCGTCGACGCCGCGCGGAAACACGGCTGCCGGCTCGAAGCGGCCGGCTGTGTCGACATCGGCGAGGCCGTCCTCCAGTACCTCTCCGTCGAGGGCGCATCACCGACGGCGGTACTCGACAGTCTACTGGAGAGCCCGGCTATCGACGACGGTCGCGTCGTCCGCGAGGAGGGCGATAGCGGCGTCGTCGAACTCCGGATGAGCGAGACCTACCAGTCGCTGTTGCTCGACGTGGGCGCTCGACTCGTCGACCTCGCTGCCGATTCGGAGCGCCTCTCGCTCACCGTCGAAGCCCCGACCGACGCCGAACCGCGCACGATACGGGAGACGCTCGCCGACCGACTCCCGGGGATCGAACTCCTCGCCAAGCGGGAACGCGAACGCCGCCCGACGACGGAGCAGAGCGGGGCGGCGCTTCGCGAGCGAGTGACCGACAGACAGCTCGAAGTGCTCCGCGCGGCGTATCTCGCGGGGTACTACGAGTGGCCCCGCGATACGACCGCCGAACAGCTCGCCGAGACGCTGAACATCGCGTCGCCGACGCTGCACCAGCATCTCCGCCGCGCGGAGCGAAACCTCTTGGGCGGATTCCTCGACGTCTGAGACCGCCACATTGTAGGATTCCGTGTTCTCACGAATGTGTACCTAGCCGGCTAGGTGATGGGTTGATACCGCTGACTGACTATTTCGAACTACTCCATGAGCAATCAGCCGCGGAGCGGGCCACGGAGCGACGACTGGTCCGGCATGACGCCCGAGGATCGAGGGCTGACGACGCCGATGGTCGACGACGTCTTCGAAGCGCTCGCCGACTGGCGGCGGCGCGCGGTCTGCCTCCACTTTCAAACCGCCGCGGAGACGCAGGCGACGGTCGGCGACCTCGCCGGCGTCGTCGCACGGCAGGGCCGAGACAGCGGTCTTCCGGAGGCCGATACCGCCGTCGACGCCGTCGAGTCGGCGCTGATCGAGACGCAGCTCCCGGTCCTCCATCGGCTCGCGGTCCTCGACTTCGACGAGCGCAGCGGCACGGTCAGATACTGGGGCTGTCCGACGCTGGAGAAGTGGGCGGACCACGCCGCCGCCGTCAGCCGGCGCAGCGGGTTCTGACCGACACGCCCTTTTCGGTCCCGCCCGACCGCCGACTATGGACCTCCCGCCCGTCGGTCTCGGCACGATGGGGATCGACGACCCCGCCGTCGTCGCGGCGGCCGTCGATTCCGGCTACCGGCATCTCGATACGGCACAGATATACGACAACGAGGGCGTCGTCGGCGGCGGTATCGCCGCGGCCGACGCCGAGCGCGACGACCTGACCGTCGCCACGAAACTCTGGATAGACTCGCTGGCCGCCGAGGACGTTCGCGCCGGGACCGAAGCCAGCCTCGAACGCTTGGGTCTGGACTCCGTGGATCTGCTGTACGTCCACCGCCCGCGGGGCGACTACGACCCGGCGACGACCCTGCCGGCCCTCGACGACGTGCGGGATGCGGGCCTGACAGACCACGTCGGTCTCTCGAACTTCTCGCCCGAGCAGGTAGCGACCGCCCGCGACCACCTCGACGCGCCGATCGCCGCTCACCAGGTCGAGTTCCACCCGTTCTTCTGGCAGCAGTCGTTGCTGGAGGACGCACGACGACACGACTACCCGCTGGTGGCGTACTCGCCGCTGGCCGGCGGGCAGGTGTTCGATGACCCGACCTTGCAGGACGTCGCCGAGCGGTACGAGACGACGCCCGCCGCCGTCGCCATCGCGTGGGTCACGTCCCACGAGAACGTCGTGACCATCCCGAAGGCGTCCTCGCGCGCACACCTGGAAGCGAACCTCGCGGCCGCCGACCTCGAACTCGACGCCGAGGCCATCGAGCGCATCAGTTCGATAGAGCGCGAAGAAGAGCTGTTCCCGGAGTAGCGCCGAGGCGCTCCCAGGTATTTGCCGCTCGCGTGTCGCTTCGCTCCCGCTCGGCGATCCGAGGTCGTTCCCGTAGGTCACGACCTCGCTTTCTATGGGCTCAGCCGCTGGCGATCCCGCGGGAAGAGAACGGCTTCGCGGATGTTCTCCAGTCCGAGCATCGTCATGACGAGGCGCTCGCCGCCCAGTCCCCAGCCCGCGTGGGGCGGCATGCCGTACTTGAACATCTTGGTGTAGTACTCGAAGGCCTCGGGGTCGAGGCCCTGCTGTTCGAAGCCGGCGACGAGCCGGTCGTAGCGGTGCTCACGCTGGCCGCCGGAGACCAGTTCCATCGACGGGTGCATCATGTCGAAGCCGGTCGAGACCTCCTCGTCGTCGTCGTGGTCCTTGATGTAGAACGGCTTGATCTCGCTGGGCCAGTCGGTGATGAAGTAGTGCTCGCCGACCTCCTGTCCGAGGACGTGTTCGGCCTCCGTCGAGAGGTCGTCGCCCCAGACCAGCGGCTCGTCGAGCTCGCCGGTGGCGTTGATCTTATCGATGGCGTCCTGATAGGAGAGGCGCGGGAACTCGCCCTCTGGCGCGGCGAACTCGTCTTCGAGGCCGAGCGCTTCGAGTTCCTCGGCGCAGTTCTCGGCGACGCCCTCGTAGGCGGCCTTGACGACGTGTTCGCAGGCGTCCATCGCCTCGGTGTGGTCGTAGAAGGCCGACTCGAAGTCGATAGAGGTCGCCTCGTTGAGGTGCCGGGGCGTGTTGTGCTCCTCGGCGCGGAAGATCGGGCCGATCTCGAAGACGCGTTCGAGGCCGGAGCCGACCATCAGCTGCTTGAACAGCTGCGGGCTCTGGTTCATGAACGCCTCGCGGCCGAAGTACGTGATGGGGAACAGCTCGGTGCCGCCCTCGGTTCCGGTGGCGACGATCTTGGGCGTGTTGATCTCCGTGCAGTTGATGTCGCGGAAGGCTTCACGAGCGGAGCGAAGCACTTCGGCGCGGATCTCGAAGATGGCCTTGACCTCGTCCTTGCGGAGGTCCAGCGTCCGGTTGTCCAGTCGGGTCGGGAGTTCGGCGTCGACCTTCCCGGAGGGGTCGAGCGGTAGTTCGGGGTCGGCCTCGGAGATGACGTCGACGCTCGCGGGCGTGACCTCGACGCCGGTGGGCGCGCGCGGCTCCTCCTCTACGTCGCCGGTGACGCTGATGACGGACTCGCGGTGGGCGTTCAGTCCGGTCTCGACGAGGTCCTCGTCCATCTCGTCTTTCTCGAACTTGACCTGAATCTTCCCCGTGGTGTCTCGCAGGATGAGGAAGGCGATGCCGCCGAGGTCCCGGATCTCGTGGACCCACCCGGCGACGGTGACGCTGTCGCCCGGTTCGGCGTCCGCTGTGTAGGTGCGGTCTTCCATGGAGTGGCGTTCTGGTGCGCCTGACTTAAGGACAGTCTTTCGGGGCGAGGGGCGCGACCGAAGGGAGCGGCCCTCGTTAATGCGAACGGCGAACGAAGTGAGCCGTGAGCAACGAGAGCCCGAACGGTGAGGGAGAGCGAGGCCGCGCCGGCCGCCTCGGTAAGTCGAGCGGGCATCGCTCGCGAGACAGCGAATCACGGAGCAGAAGCGAGTCGCGAGCAGCGACGTCGAAAACGACTAACCTGGGCGGACCGATGCGGATTCAGCGGTCGGCGGTCGCGGCGTGGGCGTCCTGTGCGCCTTCGACGGTCGCTCGCACCGCGTCGACGCCCTCGTCGTGGACCAGATCGCCGACGACGATGGTGTCCGCGTGTTCGGCCATCGTCCGGGCGGAGTCGTAGTCGTGGATGCCGCCGCCGTAGAAGAGGGTGGCGTCGTCGAGGATGTCGGCGGCCGCGGCGACCTTCTCGGTGTCACCGAGCGTGCCGGAGTACTCGACGTAGACGATCTCCTGGCCGAGCAGGTGTTCGGCGGCCTCGGCGTAGGCGGCGACCTCGTCGGCGTCTAAATCGCAGTCGGCCTGCGTGTAGGCGGCGACGGAGGCGTCGGGATTCATGACGATATAGGCCTCGGTGAACGTGCGGGACCAGTCGATGTCGTCGTCGATGCGGATCCACTCCTTGTGCGCGCCGGTGATCCACGTCACGTCGCCGGCGTTCATCACGACGGGAATGAGGTAGCCATCGTGACGGTCGCTGTGGACGACGGAGGCGGGGTTCGACGGCTCGATGTAGACGGGGATGTCGTACTTCCCGCAGGCGTCGACGACCCGCTCCATCTTCTCCTCGGTCATGCCGGTGGTGCCGCCGACCTCGATGGCGTCGGTCCCGGTCGCGGCCACGTCCTCGTAGGTCTCCCCCTCGACGAGCGTCTTATCGGGGTCTATCTTGACGATGTGGTCCCAGTCCGCCCAGTTAGCCATACGGCAGAGACGTTCGCCCGGCGGCATAACGGCTTCGGATGGGCCGGGCGCGAGTATGTGTTCCCATAGCGAGGCGGACGCGAAACCGGGACACGTGGCACGACTTCGCCGCCGCGAACCACCCGCCACATCTTAGCCGCTCGCACGCGACACTCCGTCTATGCAGCAACTCACCACCGTCGAGGAAGTCCACGAGAGCGGGTCGTTCCGGTTCACGGCCGAAGACCCCTACGGCGAACCCGAGGAGGTGGTCGTCGTCCCCTGCGGCGAGGGCGTCGAGGCGTGGGTGAATCGGTGTACGCACGAGGACCAGCGCTTCGATACGGGCCGCGGCGTCCCGATGCGCGACGGACAGATAATCTGTCCCCGTCACGGGTCGATGTTCGACGCCTGCGAGGGCGACTGCGACAACGGCGAGGCCGCCGGAACGACGCTGCCAGACGTGGACCTCGCCGAGCGTCACGGGACGGTGTATCTGACTGACGACGACTTCGAGTTCATGCACGAGGGCGGCGTCGACGATGACGACGACGCGCCGGGGTCGAGTTCGCACCTGCAGCTGTAGTATCGACTATCGCGCTCGCAGAAACGGGTAGACCGCCCTCAGGCGTCGAGTTCCGTCTGCCAGTCCCTGACCTGTCCGGCGCTGACGCCCTGCACTTCGCCGGCGATGCTGTCGGCGTCGGCCTCGCGGAGCGCGTCGAGCGAGTCGACGCCGGCGTCTTCGAGTTTCTCCGCCGTGGCGCTCCCGACGCCGTTCAGGTCCTCTAAGTCCTGCACGGCGTTTCGCGCCTGGTACTCCTCGAAGTTGCAGATGGGACAGCCCAGCTCCCACGGGTCGTCGCTGTCGGGGTCGATGACGAGTTCGGGCAGGTCGTGGTCCTCGCAGAACTCGTCGGTCACCTCGATGTCGCCGTTGCGGGGCAGCGGCAGCGAGTAGTCACAATCGGGGTAGCGCGTACAGCCGACCAGTCGGGAGCCGGAGCGGAGGTGCTTGATGGCGAGTTCGCCACCTTCTCCGTCACGACACTCGGGACACGGCCCGATGACCTCGTCCTCGCTCTCGTCGGCCTTCTCGGCCTCGCAACGGGGACAGCCGTGGACGAAGGTGTCCCGACCGGCGAGCATCTTGACGTGGTGCATGTCGTGTTCCTCGCACTCCTCGTCCAGGACGAGCGGTTCGCCGCTCGACGGGAGCGGGAGCGTGTTGCGACACTCGGGAAAGCCGTCGCAGCCGACGAAGTACGACCCCTGTCGGGAGCGCCGGACGAGCATGCTCTCGCCGCACTGGGGACACGGGCCGAGGGTCTTGTCGGCCTTCAGCGACTCCTGGAGGTGTTCGCCGATCTCCTCGCTGGAGTTGCGCAACTCCTCGAACACCTGCGAGAGCATCTCGCGGGACTCGTCGGCCACCTCGTCTAAGGTCGCCTCGCCGTTGGCGATGCGGGTCATGTCCCGCTCCAACTGGGCGGTCATCTCGTCGCTGACGACGCGGTCGGCGAAGTCCTCGGCGGCCTCGACGACGGCGTTCGCGAGCGCCGTCGGCCGCGGCGGGTCGCCCTCGATGTAGCCGCGGTCGTAGAGCTTCTCTAAGGTGTTGTGCCGGGTCGCCTTCGTCCCGAGGCCGAGGTCCTCCATCGTCTCGATGAGGCGGGACTGGCCGTAGCGCCGGGGCGGCTGGGTCTGCTTGTCCTCCAGCCGAACCTCCGAGATCGACAGTTCCTCGCCCTCCTCCACGTCGGGGACGTGGTTCTCGCTGGCGCTGGAGTACGGGTAGACGGCGTGGTAGCCCGGCTCCACGAGGCGCTTGCCGTTGGCCTTCAGCGAGCGGCCGCCGGCCTCGCTGACGACGCGCAGGCGCTCCCACGTCGCCGCCTCGGCGACGGTGGCGAAGAAGCGCCGGACGACGAGTTCGAAGATCTCCCACTCGTCCTCGGAGAGTTCCGACTTGTTCGGTATCTCGCCCGTCGGGTGGATCGGCGGGTGGTCGGTGGTCTCCTCGTCGCCCTCCGTGGCGACGATCTCGTCCTGTTCGAGCAGGGACTCGGCGTCCTCGCCGAACTCCGGCGAGCCGACGAACTCGTCGAGCAGGGCGTCCTCCTCCAAGTCGTCGGGATAGACCGTGTTGTCGGTCCGCGGATAGGTCATGTAGCCCGTCGTGTAGAGTTCCTCGGCGATGGACATCGCGCGCTGGGCGGAGTAGCCCAGCGAACTGGCCGCGGAGATGAACGCGGTCGTGTTGAACGGCGTCGGCGGGCTGTCGGTGCGGGTACGCCGGCGGACGTTCGTGACTGTCGCGCTGTCGACGCTCGTCAGGTCGGCGTAGGCGGCCTCGGCCTCCGCTTCGTCCCAGATGCGCTCGGCCTCGCTGCCGTCGTCGTCGTAGAAGTACTGCGCTTCGAAGCCCGACCCGTTCTTCTGGAGGTCGGCGAAGATCTCCCAGTAGTCCTCGGGGTCGAACGCCTCGATCTCGCGCTCGCGGTCGACGATGAGCTTCAGCGTCGGCGACTGCACCCGACCCACCGAGATGAAGTCGTCGCCCAGTTGTCGGGCCGAGAGCGAGAGGAAGCGCGTCAGCGCCGCGCCCCAGACGAGGTCGATGATCTGTCGGGCCTCGCCCGCGGCCGCGAGGTCGAAGTCGATCTCGTCGGGGTCCTCGAAGGCCCCTCTCACTTCCCGCTCCGTGATAGAAGAAAAGCGCACGCGGGAGACGGGCACGTCCGTCACGTCGCGGATGAGCTCGTAGGCCTCCTTGCCGATGAGTTCGCCCTCGCGGTCGTAGTCCGTGGCGATGACGGCGCTCTCGGCCTTGCGTGCCAGGTGCTTGAGCGTCGCCACGATGTTCTCCTGTGTCGCCTCCTTGGTCACGTCGGCGTCGATGAGCTCGACCGGTTCCACGTCGCGCCAGTCGTTGTACTCCGGCGGGAAGTCGACCCCGACGACGTGGCCCGAGAGGCCGACGACGCGCTTGCCGCCCCACCGGTAGACGTTGACGCCGTTGCGCCGCTCGGCCGAGGCGCTCCCCTCCGAGAGGATCTCGGCGATGCGGCGCGCGGCGTTGTCCTTCTCAGTGATGATCAGCTCCATCGGACACCACCTGCTGGGTTCATTACCGGTCGCTACGCTCGGGACCGTTCTAAAGGCTTTCGCCGAAATCGGCCGACAGCGCGGGTGTGCGTGCGCTTGCGAGCGCTTGCGGGCGCGCTCGTAGACGCACGCGCGAAGGACTACCACCGACGGACTCCGATGCCCTCTTATCGGGGAGTTCCCAAGTCGGTGGTATGGAGCGACGGACAGCCAGAATCCTGCGGGGAATTGCCGCCGCGCTCGTCTTCGCCACGGCGGCGTTTCACCTCTGGTGGGGCTTCCGCCGGAGCGTCATCTACCTCATGGCGGCCGACCGGTGGCTGGCGACGGGGATGCCGCCGGACCCGCGCCCCTTCTTCTTCGTCGCGTTCGCCGCTATCTTGCTCGCGGGACCGTACTTCGTGACTCGCGGGCTGGTTAGCCTGCGCAACGCCTACGTCGTCGGGACGGTGCTGCTGTGCGGCTCGATCGCGGCGTGGGTGTTCTGGCACACCACCGGCCACGGCGCGTTCCTCGTCGACGGGTTCTCGGCTCCCGGCGGGGGCGGCGGCGGCCACCACAGCGGCGATACGAACGCCGTGGTTCTCGTCCTGAGCCACTACGTCACCGAACCCGTCGAATCGGCCATCAAGACCATCGAACTCGCCGGCGTCGCCATCTTCGTGACGCTGCTGTGGAGAGACCCCGCCATCGTCCCGAAGGACCGCGACACGGGCGCGGAGGCGGGCGACGTGAGCAAGAACTAGTCGCCGATCACGGTCCGAGACCCGCTACTTCTTCGACGCCAGTCCGCCGACCGGCTCTATCAATCATAAATACTGATAGTTTCTCTCTTCGAGGCGATCGATACGGAGCGCGTGTCACCGCCCGTTCAACGGGTGGAACTCACTCACGTGTGCGACTCGTTCTGTAATCAGAGTTAAATGAGGGCACCCATTACGGGAGTCACCGTGACCGACGCAGCCGACGCGACCTCGCTCACCGATCTCATCAGGAACGAGGAGTTCCTCGCCCTCGCGAGCACCGCCTTCGCCCGCAGCCAAGCCTACTCCACGATCCTCATCGCCCTCGCCATGTACGCCGACCTCTTCGGGACCTCCGGCACCGTCGAGGGCCTCTTCGGCACCGTCTTCGCGCTGACGCAGTTCCTCATCGTCCTCCCGCTGGGACGGGTCGTCGACACCGGAAATTCCAAGCGCTACCTCCTCGCCGGCCTCCTCCTCAATATCGCTATCTTCACCGGATTCACCTTCGTCACCGCCGTCGAACACGTCCTCGTCCTCCGCGCCCTCCAGGGCGTCGGTGCCAGTCTCCTCTGGATCACCGGTAGCACCGTCGTCGGCGAGATCAGCCCCGACGGCAAACGGGGGCTGTGGCTCGGCAGCTACAATCAGGTGGCCGCCGTGAGCAGTCTCGCGGGGACGATCTTCGGCGGGCTCCTCCTCTACACCTACGGCTTCCAGACCACCTACGCCGTCCTCGTGGCCGTCACCACGCTCGCCACGCTCTCGGTCTATCGGTTCCTCCGCGACAATCCCGGGCAGCAGACGGACACCGCGGACGCCTCCGGTCTCGACACGCTCAAGACGCTCCTGCAGCGTCCGGCCATCCGCGCGCTCGTCTCGTTCCGCTTCGGCTTCAGCGTCGCGAAGATGGCCGTCGTCATCTTCCTGCCCATCTACGCGAAGACGCAGTTCGGCATCAACCCGCTCGCTATCGGCGGCATCCTCGCCGGCGGGAAGCTCACGAAGTCGCTCCTGCAGGGCCGCATGGGGACCCTCATCGACGGCGCTGAGCACCGCTACAAGTTCGTCTTCGCCGGCGCGGCCGTCTACGCGGTCGGCATCCTCTTCATCCCGTTGGCCGGGTCCGCGACGCAGTTCCTGTCCGCGGTCTCCCTGTCGGCGGCCGGTCGGACGATGGTGCTCCCGCCGGCCTTCTTCGGCCTCTTCGCCGCCTACGGCGTCCTCGGCGTCGGCGACAGCATCCGGCTGCCCGCCAGCATGACGCTGTTCGTCGAAGAGGGGGAGCGGCTGGACGCCGTCGCGGGCAGTTTCTCGCTGCGCTCGCTCTCCTGGAAGGTCGGACAGCTGATCGGACCGGTGGCGGTCGGGGCGATCTGGGAGGCCACGTCGGCGCTGGTCGCGTTCTGGGTGGCCGCGGGCTGTGCCGGCGCTGCCGCGGTGGCGTTCGTGGCGATGGCGATTCGCTCGACCCGCCGAGAACAGCGGGCGTCGACGGCGGTGCGGTCGGCGGACTGAGTCCACTCCGCCTTTTTCCCGGTCGGGTCCGAGCGGGACGCTACTCCGCTAACTCCTCTCGCAACAGCCCGTTGACGTCGCCGGGGTCCGCGCTCCCGCCGGTCTTCTGCATGACCTGTCCGACGAGGAAGTTCAGCGCGCCGTCCTCGCCGCTGTGGTAGTCCTCGACGGCGTCGGGGTTCTCCTCGATGGCTTCCTCGACGGCCCGCTGGACCGCGTCGCCGCTCGTCTTGCCCAGCCCCTCGCGTTCGACGACGGTGTCGGGGTCCTCGCCCTCGTCTAACATCTCTCGGAGGACGGTCTCGCGGGCGTTCTTTGCGGTGATCTCGTCCTCGGCGACGAGTTCCACGAGGCGGGTGACTTCGTCGAAGCGGTCGTCGACGTCCGTGATCTCCATGTCGCGGTAGTTGAGTTCGCCCAGCAGGTTATCGGCGACCCACGTCGCCGCGAGGTCGGCGTCGAACCGCTCGGCGACGCTCTCGAAGAAGTCCGCGACCTGTTTCGTGCTGGTGAGCTTCGCGGCCGCCTCCTCGCTCAGGTCGTACTCCGCGACGAAGCGTTCGCGGCGGGCGTCGGGGAGTTCCGGGATGTCGATCGTCTCCTTCCAGTCGGCGACTTCGAGCGGCGGGATGTCGGCCTCGCGGAAGTAGCGGTAGTCCTTCTCCTCCTCCTTCGAGCGCATCGAGACGGTGTTGCCGTGGGTCTCGTTGAAGTGGCGGGTCTCCTGTTCGACGGCGCGGCCCGATTGGATGAGTTTCCGCTGGCGCGACGCCTCGAACGCCAGGGCCTGCTCTGCGCCCTTGTGACTGGAGATGTTCTTGACCTCCGTGCGGTTCGCGTCTTCCAGCACCGACTCCTCGATGTGGCCGTCCTCGCCGACCTCGTCGGCGTCGACCATCGAGAGGTTCGCGTCGATGCGGAGGCTGCCGTCGCGGGTGGCGTCGAAGACGCCCAGATACTCCAGGACCTCCTCGAGCTTTTCGAGGAACGCTCGGACCTCGCCGGGGTCGCGGAAGTCCGGTTCGGTGACGATCTCCATCAGCGGCGTCCCCGCGCGGTTGTAGTCGATGAGCGTGTAGTCCGCGCGGTCGATGGAACAGGTCCGGGACTCCAGCGGGCCGGTCCCCTCGCGGACGTGTTTGATGGAGCCGGGGTCCTCCTCTAAGTGGGCGCGGCGGATAGAGACGGCACGACGCTGGCTCTCGACGGCGAACTCCAGTTCTCCGTCCCGACAGATCGGCGCGTCGTACTGCGTGATCTGGAAGTTCTTCGGCAGGTCGGGGTAGTAGTAGTTCTTCCGGTGGAACGTCGTCTCCTCGGGCACGTCGGCGTCGATGGCCTTCCCGACCTTCACGGCGGCCTCGACGGCTCCCTCGTTGACAACGGGCAGCGCCCCCGGCAGGCCCAGACAGACCGGACAGGTGTGCGTGTTGGGTTCCTCGGTCGGTTCGGTCGAACAGCCACAGAATATCTTCGTCTCCGTCTCTAGCTGGACGTGGACCTCCAGCCCGATGACGGCCGCGAGTTCGCGGGACTCGGCGGCTTGCGCAGTCATTACACGCCGTTCGGTTGCCGCTGGCTAAAGGCTAACGACCCCCGGTCGGCCGTCGTCGCGTTCTTTTCCGAGCGGTGATCGACGCTGGTCCTCCCCCACAGTAAGGGCCAATCAGGGCCGCTAAAACCGTCTCTGACCGTGACAGGGCGAAAATATTGCCGCGAGTCGCACGTTTAGTTTGGTCGCCGGTCGAATCTATCATGAATGAAGAAACAGTTACTCGTGACCGACTTTCTCGACCGTGCCAGAACGTACTACGGCGACTACGAGGCGATCGTCGGAACGGACGGCGAGCGCTTCACCTACAGCGAATTCGGCGACCGCGTCGACCGGTTCTCGGCGGCGCTCCAGGAGCGCGGTGTCGGGAAGGGCGACCGCGTCGCGGTCCTCGACCCGAACACGCACTACCACCTCGAAGCGGCGTTCGGGGCGATGCAGTGCGGCGCGATCCACGTGCCGCTCAACTACCGACTCACGTCGGCGGACTACGAGTACCTCCTCTCGGACTCGGGGGCGAACGTCGTCTACGCGGACTACGAGTACGCCGGCAAGATCGAGGCGATTCGCGACGAGATCCCCGCCGACGTCTTCGTGACCAACGACCCGGTTCCGGTGGAGGGCGACTGGATCGGCTTCGAGTCGTTCCTGGCGGCCGAACCGGACGGCTACGACCGCCCGGAGATGGCCGAGGACGAGATAATCACCATCAACTACACCTCGGGGACGACCGGCGACCCGAAGGGCGTCTGTCGCACGCACCGGACGGAGTCGCTGCACGCGCAACTCGTGACGATCCACCACCACCTCACCGACGACGACGTCTACCTGTGGACGCTGCCGATGTTCCACGTCAACGGCTGGGGCCACATCTACGCCGTCACCGGCCGCGGCGCGAAGCACGTCTGTACGCGCGGCGTCGACGCCGCGGAAGTGTTCGACGCTATCGAGACGGAGGACGTCTCCTTCCTCTGCTGTGCGCCGACCGTGCTGACCATCCTCGACGAGTACGCCGACGAGCACGGTCCGGCATTCAGCGGCGACAATCCGGTCCGCGTGACCGCCGCCGGGAGCGCCCCGCCGAGTGCGACCATCCGGACCGTCGAAGACGAGTTCGGCTGGGAGTTCACGCAGCTCTACGGCGCCACCGAGACCGGGCCGCTGATCGCCACTTCGGACGCCGCCCGGCTGATCCCCGAGGAGGGCGGACTCCGATTCTCGCTGAAGCAGCGACAGGGCATCGCCCCGCTCGGGACCGAACTCCGCGTCGTCGACGACGACGGGGAGGAAGTCCCCCGCGACGACGCCACCATCGGCGAGGTGGTCGTCCGCGGCAACCAGGTCATGGAGGAGTACTGGGAGAAACCCGAGGAGACGCACGCGGCGTTCAACGAGCGCCTCGAAGGGTGGTACCACACCGGCGACCTCGCCGTCGTCAACGAGGACGGCATGATCTCCATCCAGGACCGCAAGAAGGACATCATCATCTCCGGCGGCGAGAACATCTCCTCCATCGAACTGGAGGACACGCTGTTCGACCACGAGGCCGTCGACGACGTGGCGGTCATCCCCGCGCCGTCCGAGAAGTGGGGCGAGACGCCGAAGGCGTTCGTCGTCCCGACGAGCGGGGACCCGGAGAACCCCGGTGTCACCGCCGACGAACTGACCGCGTTCACCCGCGAGCGCCTGGCCGACTACAAGGCCGTCCACGAGATCTCGTTCGTGGATACCATCCCGAAGACCGCGACCGGGAAGATCCAGAAGTACGAACTGCGCCAGCGCGAGTGGGACGACGAAGACGAGATGGTCGGGAAGGGGTAGCGAGCCGACGCGCGCCGCTCGATGGAACTGTCCGATAGACGTACAAGTATCAGTTCCGCTGTCAATGTCTGACGTAGGTATAAGTACGCGCAACCGATGGGTTGTTGGTATGTGTGGCAACCGCGTCGAGGAACTGGAAACGCGCGTCCAAGAACTGGAGGCCTCCGTCGAGGGGCTGACCGACGAACTCGTCGAGTGCAAGGTTCGGATCCGCGAACTGGAGAACGCCGTCGACGACGACAGCGGACTGGGCGTGGACGCCGAACACGCCGGTGCCGAGAGCGAGACCGCGGCGGCCGAAACCGATGCGTCGGGCAACGACGAGGAGATCTTGACTCCGGAGTCCGACAACTCTAACACCGAGGATACCGAGGGGGCAGACAAGGAGGACGAGGCCGCGTCCGAGTCGGAATCCGAAGACGACTCCGGCTCCGACATCATCGTCGCGTAGGAAGCCGGCCCACCACCGCATGCACATCAAAGAGCTGGTCCTCGACAACTTCAAGAGCTTCGGGCGAAAGACTCGCATCCCGTTTTACGAAGATTTCACTACTATTAGCGGCCCGAACGGCTCCGGGAAGTCGAACATCATCGACGCCATCCTGTTCGCGCTCGGACTCGCCCGCACGTCGGGCATCCGCGCCGAGAAACTGACCGACCTCATTTACAATCCCGGCCACGCCGACGAGGAGAGCGAGTACGACGGCGAGCGGCAGGCCAGCGTCGAGGTCATCCTCGCCAACGACGACCGCACGCTCGAACGCGCGCAGGTCGTCAACGCAGCGGGCACCGAAGACGTCGGCGACGTGGACGAGATCGCCATCAAGCGCCGGGTCAAGGAGACCGAGGACAACTACTACTCGTACTACTACATCAACGGCCGCTCGGTCAACCTCTCCGACATCCAGGACCTCCTCGCGCAGGCGGGCGTGACGCCGGAGGGGTACAACGTCGTGATGCAGGGCGACGTCACCGAGATAATCAACATGACCGCCGGCTCCCGTCGGGAGATCATCGACGAGATCGCTGGCGTCGCCCAGTTCGACGCGAAGAAGGCCGACGCCTTCGAGGAACTGGAGGTCGTCGAGGAGCGCATCGGCGAGGCGGAGCTGCGCATCGAGGAGAAGCGGGACCGCCTCGACCAGCTCGAAGACGAACGCGAGACGGCGCTGGAGTACCAGTCCCTGCGGGAAGAGCGAGAGGAGTACGAGGGCTACCGCAAGGCCGCCGAACTCGAAGACAAGCGCTCGGAACTCGACGCCGTCGAGGGTCGAATCGAGAAACTGGAGGGCGAACTCGCGGACCTCCAGCGCGAACTCGACGAGCGACAGGGGAAGGTCGTCCGCCTCGAAGACGAACTCCACGCGCTCAATCAGGAGATCGAGCGGAAGGGCGAGGACGAGCAACTCGCCATCAAGCGCGACATCGAGGAGATAAAGGGCGACATCTCGCGGCTCGGCGACAAGATCGACAACGCCGAGGAGGCCGTCGAGGACGCCGAGAACGAGCGCCGGCAGGCGTTCGTCCAGATCGACCGCAAGCAGGAGACCATCGACGAGTTAGAGAGCGACATCCGCGAGACGAAAGTCGAGAAGTCCAACGTCAAGGCGGACGTCGCGAGCGAGGAGAGCGACCTCGCGGACGTCCAGCAGCGCATCGACGACATCGGTGAGGAGTTCGAGGAGATAAAGGACGAACTCGAAGACAAGCGGGACCGCCTCGAATCGCTCAAGAGCGAGCGCAACGACCTCCAGCGGGAGCAGGACCGCCTGTTAGACGAGGCGCGCCGCCGCTCCAACGAGGAAGACGAGAAGCGAGACGCCATCGAGGAGGCGGAGGCGGAGATACCGGACCTCGAAGCCGACATCGAGGACTTGGAGACCGAACTGGAGAAGGCGCAGAAGAACAAGGAGACCATCGGGGAAGTCGTCGACGACCTGCGCGCCGAGAAGCGCGAACTCCAATCCGATCTAGACGAACTCGAAGACGAGATCAGCGCGAAACAGCAGGAGTACGCCCAGCTCGAAGCGAAGGCCGGTCAGGACGGCGACTCCTCCTACGGCCGGGCCGTGACGGCCATCCTGAACGCCGGCCGCGAGGGCGTCCACGGCACCGTCGGGCAGTTGGGCGGCGTGAACCCCGAGTACGCCACCGCCTGCGAGACGGCGGCGGGCGGGCGGCTCGCCCACGTCGTCGTGGACGACGACGGCGTCGGCCAGTCCTGTATCGAGTACCTCAAATCCCGCAACGCCGGGCGAGCGACGTTCCTGCCCATCACGCAGATGCAGCGGCGGTCGCTCCCGTCGCTGCCGAGCGCCGACGGCGTGGTCGACTTCGCGTACAACCTGGTGGACTTCGACCCCGACTACGCCGGCGTCTTCTCCTACGTGCTCGGCGATACGGTCGTCGTCGACGACATGTCCACCGCCCGCGACCTGATGGGCGACTACCGGATGGTGACCCTCGAGGGCGACTTAGTCGAGAAGAGCGGCGCGATGACCGGCGGCTCGTCCTCGGGCACGCGCTACTCCTTCTCGGGCGGGGCCGGCCAGCTCGAACGGGTCGCAAAGCGGATCAACGACCTCGAAGACCAGCGCGCGGACGTGCGCGAGGACCTCAGAGACGCCGAGGAGCGCCTCGACGACGCCCGCGACCGCGAGTCCGACGCGACCGAGCAGGTCCGGGACATCGAGACGAGCATCGAGCGCAAGCAGACCGCGCTCTCGGAGGCCCGCGAGCGCATCGAGAAACTGGAGAGCGACCTCGAAGAGATAGCCAGCGACCGGGAGTCCGTCGCCGACGAGATGGACGAGTTGGAGGCCGAGATCGAGGGGAAGAACGAGGAGATAGCGGCCGTCGAGGGCGACATCGAGGAGCTAGAGGCGGAGGTGCAGGATTCGGAGCTCCCCGACCTCACCGACGAGCGAGAGGCGATCCGCGAGAACATCGACGCCCTCGAAGACCGGATGGACGACTTAGACGCCCAGCTGAACGAACTGCAACTCGAGAAGCAGTACGCCGAGGACGCCATCGAGGACCTCCACGACGACATCGAGGCCGCCCAGAACCGCAAGGCCGAGAAGGAGGAGACCATCGCCCGGTTGGAGGAACAGGTCGAGGAGAAGGAAGCGCTGAAAGCCGAGAAGGAAGCGGAGGTCGCCGACCTCGAAGACGAACTCGCGGACCTCAAAGAAGAGCGAGAGGAGCTTCGCGACGAGCTACAGACGGCCAAGGAGGCCCGCGACGAACAGCAGTCTGCGGTCTCTGAAGTCGAGCGCGACCTCGGAGACGAGCGGGAGGACGAGGAGCGCTTAGAGTGGGAGATCGACGAACTCGAGGCGCAGGTCGGCGACTACGACCCCGAGGACGTCCCCGACCACGACACCGTCGAGGCCGAGATCGAGCGTCTCTCCGGCGAGATGGAGGCCCTGGAGCCGGTCAACATGCGCGCCATCGACGAGTACGACAGCGTGGCCGACGACCTCGCCGACTTGGAGGACCAGAAGGATACGCTCGTCGAGGAGGCCGAGGGCATCAGAGACCGCATCGACACCTACGAGGCTCGGAAGAAGGAGACGTTCATGGACTCCTTCGACGAGATAAACGAGCAGTTCGAGGACATCTTCGAGCGCCTCTCGAACGGCACGGGCCACCTCCACCTCGAAGACGAGGACGACCCCTTCGAGGGCGGCCTGACGATGAAGGCCCAGCCCGGCGACAAGCCGATCCAGCGGCTGAACGCCATGTCAGGCGGCGAGAAGTCCCTGACCGCGCTCGCGTTCATCTTCGCCATCCAGCGGCACAACCCCGCGCCGTTCTACGCGCTGGACGAGGTCGACGCCTTCCTCGACGCGGCCAACGCCGACCTCGTCGGCGAACTGGTGGACGAGTTGGCGGGCGAAGCGCAGTTCGTCGTCGTCTCGCACCGCTCGGCCCTGCTGGAACGCTCCGAGCGCGCCATCGGCGTAATGATGCAGGGCGACAACGTCAGCACCGTCACCGGCATCGACCTCTCCGGCGAGGGACCGGACGACGAGGAGGCACTAGCCGATGACTAGCGAGGGGCGCGCGACCGAAGGAAGCGCGGCCCTCGAAGGCGAGCGGCGAGAGCCGCGAGCAATAGCGAGAGCCGGTCCGAACGAAGTGAGGAGCGGGTCTCGGCCAAATCGAGCGGTGAACGGAGTGAGCCGCGATGACTGACGACGACATCCCGCTCGATATTACGGGCCACGAGGATAGAGAACCGCCGAGCGGCGCGGAGTCACCGTTGTTCGGGAGCGATGCGGACGCGGCCGACGAGACGACGACCGGCGACGAACCCGAAGACGTCGAACTCTTAGATGAGAGCGACGCGGCCGACGGCGACGAGGAGAAGGCCGAACCCGTCGAGGTGCTGGTGCAACTCGCCGACGACGGCGAGATCGACCCGTGGGACATCGACGTGGTGCGGGTCACCGACAAGTTCCTCGCGCGCATCGACGGGAGCGACCTGCGGACCTCCGGCCGGGCGCTGTTCTACGCGTCGGTCCTCGTCCGGATGAAGAGCGACGCGATGCTCGGCGAGGACGAACCCGAGGAACCGATGGCCGAGCCGTGGGAGCAGGCGATGACCGAGGACGCCCCGATCGACGAACCGGATCCCTTCGCCTCGCTGGAGTCCGAGATGGACCGGCGACTGGAGCGCCGACGCGCCCGCGGGATGCCGCGGACGCTCGACGAACTGGTGCGAGACCTGCGGGACGCCGAGCGGGACTCGTGGTGGAAGGAGTCCCGGGAGTACGACACCAGCGACTCGCCGAAGGGGTTCCAGCGGGGGACACAGGAACTGGACTACCGGGGGGCCGACGACATGCGACTGGACGACGAGCCCTCGGCGGCGGACGTGACCGGCACCGCCCACGCCGAGAACATCGACGACATCATCGACAACGTGTACGCCGCGGTGCGAGAGCACTACGAGAAAGGGCGCGAGGAGGTCCTCTACCGGGAGGTCCACCACGCCGGCGGCTCCCGCGTCGAGACGTTCCTCGGCCTGCTGTTTCTGGCGCATCGGGGACAGGTCTGCCTCCAGCAGGACGACCTCTTCGGCGACCTCTGGATTCAGGACCCCGGTGCGGTGAGCGGCTCGGAGGAGGCCGTCGCGGACTGAGCGGAAACAGGTTCAAACGGGACGAACCCGTAGAGAGGGGTGATGGCCCACACGTCGTCGTCGACGGACCTCCCCGACCCCGAGCGACTCGCCGACGCCTTCTACGTCTACGAGGTGGACACGACGCCCGAGGACGGGATCCGGTACTACGGCGAGCCGATGACGGAACGCGAGCGCGTCGTGCAGGCGGTCGGGCCGACGTTTCGCAGTCGCGGCTATCGGGTCCGTCTCACGGAGGAGACCGGCGAGTACGTCCTCGTCGCCGAGAAGCGGTCGCTGGGCGTCGACGGCGTCCCGTGGACGAACGTCGCCCTGGCGCTGGCGACGCTGCTCTCGACGCTGTACGCGGGGAGCCGGTGGTACGGGCTACCGGTCATCTCGGACCCGGTCTCGCTGGTGGGAGCGTGGCCCTTCGCGGCGGCGGTGCTCGGCATCCTCGCGGTCCACGAGTTCGGCCACTACGCGCTGAGCCGGTACCACGAGGTGCAGGCGAGCCTGCCCTACTTCATCCCGCTCCCGTTCAACGTCATCGGCACGCTGGGGGCGGTCATCCAGATGAACGACAACATCCCCGACCGGAAGGCGCTGTTCGACATCGGCGTCGCGGGACCGCTCGCGGGGCTGGCGGCGACGATATTGGTCACCGCCGTCGGCGTCACGATGGACCCCGTTCGGGTCCCCGGCGGCCTCATCGCGCACGTCGACATCGGCTACCCGCTGCTGATTCGCGGCATCGCGGCGCTGCTCGGCGAACAGGTCGTCTATGCCGACCCGACCCTGATCCCCAATCCCGTCGTCATCGCCGGGTGGGTCGGCGCGTTCGTCACGTTCCTGAACCTGCTGCCGGTGGGACAACTCGACGGCGCGCACGTCACGCGCTCGCTGTTGGGCGACCGGATGCGGTCGATCCAGCTGGCGGTCCCGCTGCTCCTGTTCGGCCTCGCGGGCTACCTCGTCGCCTTCGAGAACGGCCAGGCGGCGGCGCTGTGGGCGTTCTGGGGCGTGCTGACGCTCGTCTTCGGACGCGTCGGGTCGGCGACGCCGCTGGACGAGACGCCGCTCGGGACCAAACGGGCGGCCGTCGGCGTCCTGACGTTCGTCCTCGGCGTGCTGTGTTTCGCGCCGGTACCGATCGTCATCTCGCTGTGACCGCTGACGGCGACCGGTTCCGACTCTTCTGCTCTCCGAGCGTCCTGACCTCGCCGGGGAAACACAGAGATAGGTGGAGCGTGAACGGGTGCCCATGAGCGAGTCAGCGGGCGTCCCCGAACCCGACTTCGAACAGCTCCACGAGGCGGTCGAACGGCTGCTGGACGAGACGGTCGACCGAGAGGAGGCGCTGGAACTCTCCGCGGAGGGCTTACGCGTCGACGTTCCGATTCGCTTCGGCGAGGACGCGCCGCGGGCGCGCTGGGGGTTCGACGGCGACGTGACCGTCACCGTCGAGGGGGTCCGCGGACCGCTGCGGGAGTGGATCGAGCTCCACGAGGACCGAATCGTCGAGTCCGACGACTGATCGGACCGCCGTTTCACGCCGCGCAGTATTGTTAGAACGACAGAAAGAATTATGCCGCGTCAGGTTCTATGCTAACAATACGCATGACTCCCACGAAGATACGCGAGCGACTCGAAGAGACCGAAGACAGGGTCGACGCCGAGGAGTTCGTCGCCGCGTTAGAGTACGTCCGGGACGACGGCCGCCGTCGCCGCCGCTGACGGAGCGCCCGGATAGAGAACGAGAAGTGTCCGTTCTTAGCCGTCGGTGAGTCGCCAGCCCTCGCCCTCTCTCGTCGCCGCGTCCCGCCTGACCATCTCGTCCATCACTTCGTCGAGGCGGTCGGGCTGGGCGATCTCCATCTCGATGCGCTCGACGCCGTGGTACGACCGGAGGAGCGAGCGGACGTCATCGGTGGTGTGGACCGTCCGGTCGCTCTTCTCCATGACGCTGCCGACGAGTTCGATCATGTCCTCGACGAAGTTCCAGGGGTAGACGACCCACGTCCACTCGTCGAGGCGCTCGCCGACGAACTCCGGTTCGTGCTCGCTGGTCTGAAGCAGCTGTAGCGTCGCCGTCCGGACGCTCCCGGGGTCCTGCTCCTGTACGGCCTCGGCGGCCGTCTCGAGAGACTGGCCGGTGTCGGCGATGTCGTCGACGACGAGGACGTCCTTTCCCTCGACCGCGCCGTCGGCCAGCGGATAGCGGACCTCGGCCTCGTCGCCCTTCTGTGCGGTGCCGACGTAGTGTTCGACCTTCAGGCTCGCCAGGTCGTCGAGCCCGAGGAAGTCACAGAGGCATCGACCGGCGAACCACCCGCCGCGGGCCAAGGCGACGACCACGTCCGGTTCGAAGTCGGCGGCCTTCACGTCGTCGGCCACGTCACGACAGAGGCCGTAGATGTACTCCCAGTTGGTGATCGTACACGGGAACTCCTCCGGTAACTCGCCCATACACTCTCGCGTGGACGGGCGGACTTAACCGTTTCAGAACGGGCTTCTCGGAGTTTCGGCCGCCGTCGCCGCGACGTCGGTCGGTAGACCGCCGAGCGCCCTCCTGACACAGAACAGTTCCCAACTGTCCCCGAAACGGAGTTACCGGTGCTTATCGCTCGCATGGGCCGCCTAACTAACTCCTCGGTTCGTCCAAGCCCGAGACATGAACGCGGTACGGACCCACGCGAGTCTGTTCCTCCTCTCGGCGCTCATCGTGACGGGAACCGCGGCGCTCGGCCTGTTGCCCCTCGGAGCGGCACAGACCGTCGGCGACGGCACCTTCGTCGTCGAGTCGACGTCGGAGGGGAAGTCCTTCGATTACGCGTTCACCGTCGAGGGATCGGTCTCGAAGACGCAGGCCGACGGCTACGCGGCCGAAGCGAGCGACCGAGTCGTCGAGAACGACGACGGAACAGTCACCGTCACCGGGACCGCCGGCGACCAGTGGGGCGACGCCTACGAGGTCGAGGGACGCATCGTCGCCTTCGAGAAGACCAGCGGAGACTCCGAGTTCCGCCTCGAACTCGACGGCGAGGACGTGACCGGCGTCCTCACGGGACAGCGCAGCGGCACCGCCGCGAGCGTCGAGCCGATCGACGCCTGCACGACCATCACCGAACCCGGCCGCTACGAGCTGACGACGGACCTGCAGGACAGCGGCGTCGAGACGTGCATCCGCGTCCGGTCCGACGACGTGGTCATCGACGGCGACGGGCACGTCGTCGACGGCGTCGGTCGGAACGATACGGTCGGCGTCCGCGTGTTCAACGGGACCGACGGCGAGCGCGTCGGCCCGGAACTCGCCAACGTCACCGTCACCGACCTGCGGGTGCGCGACTGGGAGCGCGGCGTCGTCGCCGGCGAGATCTTCCGGGGCGGGCCGACGCTGCGCGTCTCGGACCTCGACGCCCGTGGCAACGGGGGCGGCCTCCTCCTCTACGACGCCGAGGACTCGACGGTCGAGAACGTCACGCTCGCCGAGAACGGCGACGGACTGCGGACGTGGGAGACGACGAACCTCACGGTGCGCTCGCTGAACGCCTCGGCCAACGCTGACGTGGGCGTCCGCGTCGGACAGGCCTCCCGCAACGTCACGCTCTCCGACCTGCGGGCGACGGACAACGGCGACCGCGGCGTCGTCGTCGGCACGACGGGCGTCAGCCGTGTGGCTATCCGCGACGCCGACGTGCGGAACAACGGCGGCGTCGGCGTCGACTTCCGGTTCGACGTGTTCAATCACACCGTCTCGAACACGGTAATCGCGGGCAACGGGGGCGACGGCGTCAGACTCGTCGACGCCAGCGACGTTCGGATTCGGGACACGGTCGTCCGTGACAACGCCGGCGACGGAATCAGAACGACGCGGAGCACCGGCACGCTCGGCAACGTCACGCTCCGGGGCAACGCCGGAGCGGCGTTCAACGACACGGCGCGGGACGGCGACGGGTTCGACGCCGACCGGCTCTCGATCTCCGGCGTGACGGTCTCGTTCACCGGGGAACCGACGCTCGCGGCGGCGACTTCGCTCCCGCCGCTCCCCGACGGTTACGAGCGGACCGGTGAGGCGCTCCGAGCGGTGAGCGCGCTCCCGTCGGACGACCTCCGTGCCGCGTTCTCCGTCCCGGCCCGCAGCGACGGGGAGCACGCCGAACTGTGGTACCACGACGGCGAGACGTGGACGCGAGTCGAGGGTGCGACCGTCGACGGTGGCAGCGTCACGGTCTCGGTCGTCGGTAACGGCACCCTCGCACTGCTCGAACCGAGCGGGCCGAGCGGAGACGCTACGCCGGTGACCGAAGGCGCCGGCGGCGAAGACGCGGCCGAACGACTGGCAAACTGACCCAGTCGGGGCTTCTCGCGATTATCGCGCGTACACGGTACGACCGCGGGTGTCGCGCTACTGCTCGACGAAGATGAAGGGACGGTCGGCGACCCACTCCGCGGCGTCGATCTCGGAGCGGATCGATTCCTGGAGCCGGTCCGTCTCCTCGGCGGCGTACGAGAACCCGTTCGACCGGAACTTCTCGATCCAGTACTCCCGCGGGGCTTCGTTCACGTGGTGGGTCCCCCTGTGGCCGGGCGGCGCGGCGGTGAAGACCACGCGCGGCGCGGCTGCCGTGAGCGTCTCGACGAGCGTGTCGGCGAACCGCGACGGGATGTGTTCGGCGGCCTCGATACACAGCGCTAACTCGTACCGCTCGTCGAGTTCCAGCGGCTCGCGGAGGTCGTGGATGGTGAGCGCCTCGGCCGGTATCTCGGCGTGGTCTCGGGCCTCGGAAAAGCCCTCGACGCCGTGGATGGCGGCCCCGTGAGCCTGGAACCCGGTGAGGTAGCGACCGAGCCCGCATCCGAAGTCGATCACGGAATCGGGTTCGTACTCCCGGTAGAGCACGTCGGCGACGGCGTGGGCTTCCTCGGTCGGCGTGTTAGAGACCAGATCGAGCCAGCGGTCGCCGAACCCGTAGATGACGTCGGGCGTGGCGATGCCGAGCGCGTCCGTCTTTGCGAGCACCCACTTGCCGACCGTGGTGATGTACGAGCGCATACCGGAACGTCCGGACGGCTATACATCACTATACGTCGCTTACTTCCCTCAGCGGGCGAACGCGGGCTTTAGGTGCCGGATAGTTGTCGATGGCCGCGACGCGGCACCCGCGTCCGTCGATACGCGTGCTTACCGCGCAGTTGCTTCACGCTACGCCGGTCGAAGGCGACACCGGAACTGTCGTTCGAGGTACCAGCAACTGTTATCCGGGGGGTCCCACAACACGGTGGCATGGAGACGCGACAGGCGCTGCTCGTCGACGCGTTCGCCGCCGAACCGATGACGGGCAACCCGGCCGGGGTGGTGCCCGAGGCCGAGGGACTGACCGACGACCAGCTGCAGGCCATCGCGAACGAGCTGGGGGCCAGCGAGACGGCGTTCGTCCTGCCGAGCGAGGACGCCGACCGGCGACTGCGCTACTTCACGCCCGAGCGGGAGGTCGACCTCTGCGGGCACGCCACCGTCGCGGCCCACGCCGCGCTGTTCGAGCGCGGCGCGTTGGCGGCCGAGCAGTGCACGTTCGAGACGGCCCGCGGCGTCCTCGACGCGGAGGTCAAACCCGACGGGACGGTGTGGATGGAGCAGGGCGAGGCCGACATCCGCGAGGTGGACCTCCCGCTCGCGGACGTGGCCGACGCCCTCGGCGCGGACGTGGCGACGCTGCGGGACGTGGGCGCGGACCTGCCGCTCTCGGTGGGCGACACCGGCTTCCCGTGGCTGTTGGTCCCCATCAACTACTTCGAGCATCTCAGCGGCCTCGACCCGGACCCGGCGGCCATCGAGGCGTGCTGCGAGGCGGCCGACGCGATGGGGCTATACGCGTTTACCTTCGACACGATCAGCGGCGAGTCGACGCTGCACGGGCGGGCGTTCGCGCCGCTCGCGGGCATCGCCGAGGACCCAGTGACCGGAACCGCCGCCGGGGCCTGCGGCGCGTACGTCCGCCGGTACGGCGCGCTCGACGACACCATCGAGCAGGTCGTCGTCGAACAGGGCCACTTCTTAGACCGGCCCGGCACCGTCCGCGTCGACACCGACGGCACCGAGGCGTGGGTCGGCGGACGGGCCGTGACGACGCTCGACGGGTCGCTGACGGTTCCTGACGCCGAGGACGACGACGGAATCATCGAGATTTGATTCCCTCGGTTCCGAGTGAACGACCCCCCGTTCGTGCCGCCACCAGAAGCAACTTAATGGTTCTTGGGGAACAAAACAACGAGTCAATGCCAACACTGTGGCTCGACGAGATCGGTGCCGACGACCTATCGCGGGTCGGCGGCAAGGCAGCGTCTCTCGGCGAACTGACCGCGGCGGGCCTCCCGGTCCCCTCGGCGTTCGTCGTCACCGCCGACACGTATCGGTCGTTCATCGAGGAGACCGAGATCGACGAGGAACTGTTCGAGGTCGTCGACGTCGACAGCGACGACTCGGCGGCGCTCGCGGAGGCCGCCGAGCGCGCGCAGGAACTCATTCTGGAGACCGAGGCCCCGCCCTCGGTCAAGGAGGACCTGCTCGCGGCCTACGACGAGATGGGCGACGCCGACGTGGCGGTCCGCTCATCGGCGACGGCCGAGGACCTCCCGGACGCCTCCTTCGCCGGCCAGCAGGACACCTACCTCAACGTCTCGCGGGCCGACCTCCTCCGGCGAGTCAAGGAGTGCTGGGCGTCGCTGTTCACCCAGCGGGCCATCTACTACCGCAACGAGCAGGGGTTCGACGACGCCGCCGTCGACATCGCCGTCGTCGTCCAGCAGATGGTCGACGCCGAGAAGTCCGGCGTCATGTTCACGAGCCACCCCTCGACCGGCGCGCCGACGGCCATCCTCGAAGCCGCGTGGGGGCTGGGCGAGGCCGTCGTCTCCGGGGCCGTCTCGCCGGACAACTACGTCGTCGACCGCGAGAGCGAGGAGATCGAGGAGGTCACCGTCGCCGACAAGAAGGTGATGTGCGTCCGCGGCGAGGACGGCGAGACCGTCGAGCGCTCGGTGCCCGAAGAGAAGCGCAACGAGCGCGTGCTCTCGCCCGAGGAGATCCACCGCCTCATCGACGTCGGGGAACTCGTCGAGGACCACTACGACACCCCGCAGGACGTGGAGTGGGCCATCTTCGAGGACGAGGTGTACCTCCTGCAGTCCCGCCCCATCACGACCATCGACGAGGCCGTCGAGGGCGAGGAAGCGGACGCCGCCACGGCCAGCGCCGACGAGGGCGGTGAGGCCTCGGGCGTCGCCGACGGCGGGGCGATGCAGAGTCAGACCGACGACGTGCGCCTCACCGGCATCGGGTCCAGTCCCGGGAAGGTCACCGGCGAGGTCCGCATCGTCTCGAAGCTCGACAACCTCGACAAGGTCGAGGAGGGCGACATCATCGTCACCGAGATGACGACGCCCGACATGGTGCCGGCGATGAAGCGCGCGGCCGGCATCGTCACCGACCAGGGCGGGATGACCAGCCACGCGGCGATCGTCTCGCGCGAACTCGGCGTCCCGGCGGTCGTGGGAGCGGACGACGCGAGCGACCGGCTCCGCGACGGCCAGATCGTCACCATCGACGGCGACATGGGGACCGTCGAGCAGGGGACCGAGATCGCCGAGACGGAGGAGTCGACGGAAACAGACGCGAACGCGGGTGCGGAACAGCCGGCGGCCGCGGAGCCCTCCCAGCAGCACTCGCCGGTCAAGCCCATGACCGGCACCGAGGTGAAGGTCAACGTCTCCATCCCGGAGGCCGCCGAACGCGCCGCGGCGACGGGCGCGGACGGCGTCGGCCTGCTCCGCATCGAGCACATGATCCTCTCGACGAACAAGACGCCGGCCCGCTACGTCGAGGACCACGGCGAGCGCGCCTACGTCGACGAGATCGTCGAGGGCGTCCGCAGCGTCGCCGAGGCGTTCTACCCCCGGCCGGTACGGGTACGCACGCTCGACGCCCCCTCCGACGAGTTCCGGCAGCTACAGGGCGGTGAGGACGAACCCAGCGAGCACAACCCGATGCTCGGCTACCGCGGCATCCGGCGGTCGCTCGACCGCCCCGGCGAGTTCAAACTCGAACTCCGGGCGTTCGAGCGCCTCTACGAGCTCGGCTACGACAACGTCGAGCTGATGCTGCCGCTGGTGACCGACGCCGAGGACGTCCTGCGCGCGAAGGCGCTGATGCAGGAGGTCGGCATCGACCCCGAGAAGCGCGACTGGGGCGTCATGGTCGAGACGCCCGCGAGCGCGCTCTGCATCGAGGAGCTCTGTGAAGCGGGGCTCGACTTCGTCTCCTTCGGGACGAACGACCTCACGCAGTACACGCTCGCCGTCGACCGCAACAACGGTAACGTCGCCGGTCGATTCGACGAACTCCACCCCGCGGTGTTGGACCTGATGGGGAAGGTCATCGGCACCTGCCGCGAGTACGACGTGGCGACGAGCATCTGCGGACAGGCGGCCTCGAAGCCCGAGATGGTCCAGTTCCTCGTCGACGAGGGCGTCACCTCCATCTCGGCGAACATCGACGCCGTGCGTGACGTGCAACACGAGGTCAAGCGCGTCGAACAGCGCCTCCTGCTGGAATCGGTGCGCTGAGAACAGCGCCCCTCTTCTCTCTCGAAACCGCTACAGCTCGCTGTCCGGGACGACGACGACTTTTCCGAAGCCCTCGCGCTCCTCGATGAGGCGATGCGCCTCGGCGATCTCGCTCATCGGCAGCGTCTCGCGGACGCGCGGTTCGAAGGTGCCGTCCCACACCAGTTCGAGCGCTTCCTCCGCTTGTCCGGGGGTCGCCATCGTCGACCCGATGACGTGCAGTTGGTTCCAGAAGATGCGGTTGAGGTCCGTCTCCGGCCTGCCCCCGGTCGTCGCCCCGCAGGTGACGACCCGGCCGCCCTTCACGAGGCTCTTCAGCGAGTCCTGCCACGTCTGCGCGCCGATGTGGTCGACGACCATGTCGACGCCGCGGCCGCCGGTCAGCGACCGGACCTCGCTCGCGAAGTCGTCCTCCTCGTAGTTTATCGTGTGGTCGGCCCCGAGTTCCTCGGCGTAGGCGAGCTTCTCGTCGGTGCTCGCGGTCGCGAACACCTCCGCGCCGGCCTCGGCGGCCACCTGCACCGCCGCGTGTCCGACCCCGCCCGACGCCCCGAGGACGAGGACGGACTCGCCGACCTGCAACTCGCCGCGGTCGCGGAGCATCCGCCAGGCGGTCTGGAAGACGAGCGGCGCGGCCGCGGCCGTCTCCCAGTCCACGCCCTCGGGGACGGGCGCGAGGTTCGCCTCGGGGACCGCGGCGAACTCGCTGTGGACGCCACGGACGTGTTCGCCGATGATGTGGAAGTCCGGGGCCAGCGTCTGGTCACCCTTCCGGCTGAACTCGTCGTCGCCGCCGCTCTTGCCGGCCAAGAGCGCCACTCGATCGCCGGGTCCGAACCGCGTGACGTCCTCGCCCACCTCCGCGACCACTCCGGCGGCGTCGCTCCCCGGGATGTGTGGCATGTCGAGGTCGACGCCCGGCAGGCCGCGCCGGGTGTGGATGTCGAGGTGGTTCAGCGAGGCCGCTTTGACGTCGACCAGTACGTCCCCTCGGCCGCACTCCGGGTCCGGAAACTCGCCGTATTCGAGCACGTCTCTGTCGCCGTGAGCGTCGAACTGGACTGCTTGCATCGTCTACCGACTCGGCGCAACATCATAATAGTCTATTGTGACGGTAGTATCACGAGCGGGGATCGGTCCCTCGAACTGGTGAGTTACAGCGAGACGGTCAGCGTCTCGTCGGCCCCGTCGAGTCCCGAGACCGTCAGTTCGGCCTCGTTCGGTCCAGTCCGCTCGACCTCGACGTGTGCGGCGAAGGACGTCTTGAGGCCGGTGACGGTGCTGTCGACGTCCGCGCCGATGTCCGCGCTGGTGTCGACGGCACAGACGCCGATCCCCTCGCCGCGTCGGATGTCGGTCAGGAAGCTGGAGTTGAGGAAGCGATAGACCGACCGCGTGTCCTCGGCCTCGGCGCAGATCGTCGAACAGAGGAAGATGCCCGTTCGGAACCGGTCCGCTTCCCGCTGCGAGGAAGCGACCAGCGAGGAGAACTCCATGCCGAGCCTCGTCAGGTCGCCGATGTCGTCGACGGTCTCGACGTTCTCGCCGCTGCGGCCGTCGCCGGTCAGGACGTACGAGCGCGACCCGCCCCGTCGGCGGGCACCGTCGAGCGAGCGCCGGACCGCCGACCCGGGGAGGTCGGCGGCGAGGACGACGCTGCGCTCGTCGGCGTCGGGTGCGACCAACCGGTGGAACACCGTCTCCAGCGCGTCGCTGTCGTCGCCGGTCAGCAGGAGGCTCGTGCCGCTCTCGATGGGGCCGAGGAGGTCGCCGCCGACGGTGAATCGCTCGCCGGAGACGCTCATCGGTCCGCCTCCGCGGTCGCGACGTCGGCGTCCGGACCGGGCTCGGCGGGGACCTCGGCGTCGTCGCGCGCTCTGGCCTCCCGCAGCGCCTGCCGGAGGTCGAGCGTCTCCATCGCCACCTCGGCGAACTCGGTCAGTTCGGCCCGCTCCTCGGCGTCGTAGTCGCGCGGTTCGAAGTCGATGAGACAGACCTGCCCGATGACGTGTCCGCCGTCGGTGGTCATGTTCGCGCCGGCGTACGAGCGGACGCCGAGGTTCTCCAGGTACTGGTTCTCGCTGAAGCGCTTGTCCCGAGTGATATCCTCGACGACCATCACGTCCTCTTCGAGCATGCTGTGGGTGCAGATCGTCTCCTCGCGGGTCAATGTGTCCAGGTCGGCCCCGTGGCACGCGAGGAAATTCTCCTGGTCGCGTTCGATGAGGCCGACGAAGGCGACGCCCGCGTCGAAGTGACTGGCGATGAGGTCGGTCAGCCGCTCGAAGCTCTCCCGGACCGGGAGTTCCTCGACGTCGTACTCGGCGAGGGCGTCGAGGCGCTCGCCCTCGTCTTCGGGAGTCAGGAAGCTGACCTGCGCGCTGTGTTCGATGACGTCGTTCGTGACGAACCCGAGTCGGTCCTCGGCGTCCGGCAGGCCGCGGTCGAGGTACTCGACGATGGTCTCCTCGAAGGAGGCGGTGTCGATCTCGCTCGGGGGCAGGTCGGTGAAGAGCACGCAGGGCGTCTGCGGCGCGCGCTCTCGGATCGCCCGTACGATATCCATCCCGGTCCCGTCCGGGAGTTCGTAGGCGGTGACGACGCAGACGACGGGCTCGCGTTCGAGGACGTCCGCGGCCGCTTCCGCGGACGTCACGGATACCGCGGATAGGTTGTCCTCAGATTCGATAGCTTCAGTCACGGATTCGATTCGCTCCTCCGTGTCGACACAGAGTACGGTTCGACTCATACACCAGCGTTCAGGAAATGGTATAAAAAGCCTGATGCCTAACCGTATCAATCGTGATAATCGCGCCTCGGTCAGAAGGCCGGTCCCGGCGTGAACAAAACGGCTAAACCGCTCGCCCGCGTGGACGCCAATAGAATGGTCCAGCGGGCCGAGCCACAGGATTTCGACCGCGTCCTCTCCTCGATGTGCACCGTCCCACATCCCGCGGCCCGCGAGGCGGCCGAACGGTTCCTCGCGACGAACCCCGGCGACCCCGGCACCTACGAGACGGTCTCCGAACTCGAAGCCGAGGCCGTCGAGTCTCTCGGGGAGATAACGGGGTTGACGGACCCCACCGGGTACGTCGCTTCCGGGGGCACCGAGGCCAACCTCCAGGCCGTCCGCATCGCCCGCAACCGCGCCGACACCGACGACCCGAACGTCGTCGCGCCGGTCCACGCCCACTTCTCTTTCACCAAGGCCGCGGACGTGCTGGGCGTCGAGTTGCGCACCGCGCCCGCCGAGGGCTACCGCGCGAACCTCGAAGCGATGGCAGAACTGATCGACGACGACACCGTCTGCGTGGTCGGCGTCGCCGGGTCGACCGAGTACGGCTACGTCGATCCGATCCCCGCCATCGCCGAGTTAGCTCACGAGGCCGACGCGCTCTGTCACGTCGACGCGGCGTGGGGCGGCTTCTATCTCCCCTTCACCGACCACGCGTGGCACTTCGGCCACGCCGACGCGGACACGATGACCATCGACCCGCACAAGGTCGGGCAGGCGGCGGTGCCCGCCGGCGGCCTGCTCGCCCGCGACGGGACGCTCCTGGACGAACTGGCCGTCGAGACGCCCTACCTCGAATCGACGAGCCAGCTGACGCTGACCGGGACGCGCTCGGGGGCGGGCGTCGCCTCGGCCGTCGCCGCGATGGAGGCGCTGTGGCCCGCGGGCTACCGCGAGCAATACGAGCGCTCGATGGAGAACGCCCGCTGGCTGGCCGACCAGTTGCGCGCCCGCGGCCACGACGTGGTCGACCCCGAACTGCCGCTCGTGGCGGCGGACCTCTCCGTGCCGATGACCGACGAACTGCGAGCGCGCGGCTGGCGCGTCTCGAAGACCGGCGCCGGCGAGATGCGCGTCGTCTGTATGCCCCACGTCACGCGATCGATGCTCCGCTCCTTCGTCGCGGACTTAGACTGGTACTGAGCCCGGCGAGACGACGCCGAATATAGCGACCTCCCGAGCGAACATACCAAGACTTAGGTCGCACTACCCGATACCGAGGAGTGTGGACCCGGTCGCTTCGCTCCCGTCGATGGTCGCGTTCCTCGGTGAGTGCGGTACGGCAGGCGGTGCCCTCGGCCCCCTGGAGGAGGCCGTCTGTACCGCCACGGGACCGACGGGACTGGGCATCATCGCCGTCTATTCGTTCCTCATCGCGTTCATCCTCCCGCTCCCGAGCGAGGTCGTCCTCGTCCCGGCCGAGACGCTCCGGTTGGGGCTCTCGACGACGGGGAACCTCGCGGCCATCATCCTCGCCAGCGCGTTCGGCAAGGCTCTCGGTAGCCTCTTCGCGTTCCACATCGGGCAGGAGGCGAAGGAGTACGGTCCGCTGGTCCAGCGGATCAAGGACTCGCGGTTCGACCTCATCGAGTGGTCCGAGCGGAATACTATCAAGATAGCCAAGGAGTACGGCTACGTCGGTTTGGCGCTCGCGCTCTGTGTCCCGTTTTTCCCCGATACGCTCTCCATCTACGCCTTCACCGTCCTCGAGGAGGACTATCTGCGCTTCGGCGCGGCGACGTTCGTCGGGAGCGCCGGCCGCCTCCTCGTGACGCTCGGGCTCGCTGGCGGCACGCTGGCGTTGCTGTAGGAAACCGCCCTCCTTTTGACCCGTGGGTGGTTCACAGAGAGGTATGAGCCACGACGAGTTTCCCACGGACCGTCCGGCGGTGGTGACCTGCGGGTTGCCCTACGCCAACGGCGACCTGCACGTCGGCCACCTGCGGACCTACGTGGACGGCGACGCCCTCTCGCGGGCGCTGCGACGCATCGGCCAACAGACCGCCTTCGTCTGTGGGTCCGACATGCACGGGACGCCCGTCGCCGTCAACGCCGCCGAGGAGGGGGTCGAACCCCGGGAGTTCGCCCTGCGCTATCACGAGACCTACGCCGAGACGTTCCCGCAGTTCAACGTCGAGTTCGACAACTACGGCCACACCGACGACGAGACGAACACCGAACTCACGCAGGAGTTCGTCCGCTCGTGGGTCGAGAACGACCACGTCTTCGAGAAGGAGATCGAGGTCGCGTGGGACACCGAACAGGACCAGCCGCTGCCCGACCGCTTCGTCGAGGGGACCTGCCCGTACTGCGGCGAACACGCCCGCGGCGACGAGTGCGACGAGGGCTGCCAGCGCCACCTCGAACCCGGCGAGATCGAGGACCCCGTCAGTACCATCACGGGCAACCCGGCGGAGTACCGCACCCGCGAGCACAAGTTCCTCCGTCTCTCGGACTTCCAGGAGTATCTGCAGGGCTTCCTCGACCGCGTCGAAGGGACGGACAACGCACGGAACCAGCCCCGCGAGTGGATCGAGGGCGAGTTGCAGGACCTCTGTATCACGCGGGACATGGATTGGGGGATCGATTACCCGGCGAAGGACGCCGATGACCCCGAGGACCTCGTGTTGTACGTCTGGGTCGACGCCCCCATCGAGTACGTCGCCTCGACGAAGCAGTACTCCGAACGGGTCGGCGCGGACACCTACGACTGGGAGGACGTCTGGAAGCTCGGCGGCGAGGAGCGCCACGGCACCGACTGGGAGGGACCGTGGACCGACGACGGCGGCGAGATAATCCACGTCATCGGCCGGGACATCATCCAGCACCACGCCGTCTTCTGGCCGTCGATGCTGCGCGGCGCGGGCTACAACGAGCCCCGCTCGATCCTGGCGACGGGATTCGTCGGCATCGACGGGAACGCCCTCTCCACCTCGCGCAACCGCGCGGTGTGGGCCGACGAGTACCTCGACGCGGGGTTCCATCCCGACCTGTTCCGCTACTACATCGCCACCGGCGCGGGCTTAGAGACCGACGTGGACTTCTCGTGGGACCGCTTCCAGGAGCGGGTCAACGGCGAGCTCGTCGGCAACGTCGGCAACTTCATCTACCGCTCGCTGCTGTTCGCCGAGCGCAACTACGGCGGGACGCCCGAGACGGACGTGAGCGACGACGTGCGCGAGCGCATCGAGGACGCGCTCGACGAGTTCGAGGACGCGGTCAGAGCGTACGACGTTCGCACGCTCGCGGAGGTCGCCACGGACCTCTCGAACTACGGCAACGAGTACATCCAGCGCAACGAGCCGTGGAACCTCGTGGACGACGACCCCGACCGCGCCGAGCAGGTCATCCGCGACTGCGTGCAACTGGCGAAGGCCGTCGCGGTCGTCATGCAACCGGTCCTCCCCGGCAAGGCCGAGCGCCTGTGGGGCCAGCTCAACGAGGAGGGCTCCGTCGCCGACGTGTCCCTCGACACCGCGCTCGAAGCGCCGCCGGCCTCTTTCGAGGAGCCCGAGGAGCTGTTCGCGCAGGTCGAGGACGACCACATCGAGGAGCTCAACGAGGAACTGCAGGAACGGATCGAGGAAGCCAGCGAGAGCGAGGACGGCGACGAGGGGACCGACGACGAGGACGACGCCGGGGGAGACACCGACGAGGAGGTCGCGGCGGCCGACCTCGAACCGCTCGTCGAGGAGCGCATCGGCTTCGAGGACTTCGAGGGCGTCGACATGCGCGTCGGCGAGATCGTCTCGGCGGAGCCGGTCCCGGACGCCGATAAGCTCCTCCGCCTCGAAGTCGACATCGGCCACGAGGTGCGACAGGTCGTGGCCGGCCTCGCCCAGCTCCACGAGGTGGACGACCTGCCCGGCACGCGAGTCATCCTGCTGGCCAACATGGAGAAGGCCGACCTGTTCGGCATCGAGTCGAACGGGATGGTGCTGGCCGCCGGCGACGAGGCGGACCTGCTGACCACCCACGAGGACGCGCCGCTCGGAACGCGGGTACAGTAGGGGACAGCGATCGACACGTCTCGACCGCCTACGGAATCCCGCGACAGCGCCGCTCCGCCGCGAACGGAGTGAAAGATGCAAGCGAGGTGAAAGAACGTCGTCGTCCACGCAGTCCCATTCAGATCGGCTCTCTCGCCCAAAATCTTCGAGGAACGGATCTACGACCGCTTTGAGACCCGAAATCTCCCCTTATATCGCAGGCCCGCCACGTAGCCGTCTACAGGCCCACTATCCGATGGAATGAATCGACGTAAACTGCTGAAGGCGACAGGCGCTACGGCGCTCGGAGCGGCAGTCACCGGCTGTCTCGGCCAAGACCAGGGCGACAGCGGCGGCGGCGGTGAACCCACCAACGACGGCGACGACGAGGTCGCCGAGGGCGGACAGGACCAGGACTCCTGGTTCAACCTCAAGGGCGAGGTAAGCAACGACACCGCCGAGCAACTGAAGTTCACGCGCGTCGACCTCGCGCAGATCGCCGGCGGCGACGAGGGCAGCCAGTCCGGCAACAGCAGCGTCTTCGGCACCGGGAATCCGGTGGCCGCCGTCAACGGCGTGTTGCAGAACACGGCCGCTCGGCCCTACGAGGACGTCCAGGTGACTGCGACCCTCTACGACCAGAACGACCCCATCGGTCAGTTCATCGACAGCACGGAGGCCCGAAACAAGGACGCCCTCTACGCGGGCAACAAGTGGCAGTTCACCATCATCTTCGAAGGCGCGGACATCGACAAAGCGACTCGCTACACCATCAAAGCCGACGGTGACCTCGCCGAGGAGGGCGAACTCGGTACCGGGCCCGGCGGCAACATGACCAGCGGTAACGCCACCTCGATCGAGGGGCTCAACGAGACCGAGACGAACACCACCGGCAACTGATCGCCGAGACCTCGCGTTCGAACATAGCGGTGCGCTCTTTTTCGGCCGAACTGACGACCGATCACCGCGACGGTTCGGCCTCGCCCTCGCTACTTGTCGGGGCCGAATCGCTCTCGATGTGGAGGTACTGGAGCGCCTCCCGAATCTCGTAGTCTTTCGCGGCCCCGTCGTCGGCGTTCAACGCCGCCTCCAATCGGTCGATCGCCACTTCGTATCCGCTGGGGGTACTCACGCGCGATCACCGCCGGCCTCACCGCGGAACCCCCACGCCCGCTCGGCGGTCGACTGGCCGCGACGGGCTGTGGCAGCGGTACGGCCGCGACAGTCAGAGCGAGCCTCAGTCGGCGCGTTGCAGTCGTTCATCGTACGGAGCCGATGTCGTTCGGCTGATCCATCTCAGATATCACTGGTCTCTCGTGGACAGACGGACCAAAAATCCATCAGCTCCGACGCTCATACGTACCGCTACTTAACTGTCGGCCGGGGAAGCGTCATTCGGTCTCGGTGTCGGGGACGATCAATCCGGACTGAATCATCGTCTCACACCCGCGTCGGATCCGCTGTGAGGCCGCGTTGGCCGAGATACCCAACGCCTCACCGACCTCCGCCACGGACGTCGTGCGCGGGATCGTGAAATACCCCTCCCGGGCCGCCGTCACGAGCGCCTCGTACTGTTCCGGCGTCAGCCCGAACTTGCGGTGGCGCGGTTCGGACGGCGAGGTGAGGTGCCTCACCTCGAACTCGTGGCCAGTGTCCCGGAAGTGACGCTGGAACGACGAGACCATGCCCTCGTCGGCGAACCGCAATCGGAGATGCCACCGGCCGTCGCGCGCCGTCGCTTCCGTGATCGCCGCGTGGTGGTCTATCATCTCGTGAACGAGCTCTTTGAAGTCCTCGTTCCACACCAGACGATACAACGCCACGTCGTCCGCCTCGTCTACGAGGTCGACCGACGTGACGGTCGGATCGCCTTCGAGTGCTCGCGAGAACCGGTCGAAACTCCCGCCCCTCGCCCAGAGGAACGGGAAGACCTCGCGCGGACTGTGCGATGCCAACCGGTCGGACTCGATCGTCATCTCCGGGACCGCTGCCAGCGCGTCTTCCAGCGCGAAGGCGGCGGCGGGGATGGTGAACTCGCCAACGACGCTCATACGTCGTCTGGACGACGGCGGCGGATAAGTTCGATGACAGCGATAGACGGGGGTATTTACGGCGGCGTCTCGCCGAGGGGCCGGTCTCCGCGACCACCTCACTGCAACCAGACGCTGGCGAAGGCGTCGAAGAACTCCGTCCCGGTATCGACGACGACGTGGTCCGCGCCCAACTCCGTCACGCGGTTCGAGACGGTGTCGACGTGGGCGTCGAGGCGCTCCCGATAGCGCTCGGCGAGCGATCCGCTGAAGTACGATCGTCGGGTCTCCTCGGACTCGGGGTCGGCGAAGAGGGCGTCCCCGACCGCCGGCGGGTCGCGCTCGTCGGGCGCGACCACCTGCACCAGCAACACGTCGACGTCCTTGCGAGCGAGGGCGGCGACGCCGGTGGCGATCTCCTCGGGGTCGGTCAGGCAGTCGCTCAACAGCACCACCAGCGACCGCGAGCCGATCCGTCCGGCGTAGTCGGCCAGCGCGCGCTCGAAGTCGGCCTCGCCGTCGGGCGACAGCTCGTTGAGCTGGTCGATGAGCGCGAACAGCTCGCCGCGGTTCGACCGGGCGGCGTCCAGCCGGTCCGCTCGCTCGCGGAACGTCCCGAACTGGAACTGGTTGTTCTCCTCGGCGGTGAGGTAGGCCACGCCCAGCCCGAGCCGGGCGGCGGCCTCGAACTTGTGGGCGTCGCCGTCGCCGAAGTCCATCGACGCGCTGGCGTCGACGAGGACGTGAACGGTGAGGCTCCGCTCGGCCTCGTACTGCTTGATGAAGTACTCCTCCGTGCGGGCGAAGAGCTTCCAGTCGATGAGCCGCGTATCGTCGCCCGGCGAGTACCGGCGGTAGTCGCTGAAGGTCAGCCCCTCGCCGATGCGGGGCGAGCGCTGGTCGCCCTGTCGGAGCGCGGTCGACTCGCGGTTCAGCGCCGCGTCGAAGCGCGCGAGCTCGTCGAGGAAGTCCGGCTCGATGGTCATTCCGCGAGGAGGTCCGCGACAGCGTCGTCCGTGGTGCGGCCCTCCCGTTCGGCCCGGAAGTCGAGCACGATGCGATGGCGGAGGACGGGCGCGGCCAGCGCCTCGATATCCTCGCTCGCGACGTGCGAGCGCCCCCGCAGGAAGGCCCGGGCCTTCGAGGCGAGGACGAGCGCCATGCTCGCCCGCGGGCTCGCGCCGTAGTCGATCTCGTCGGCGTCGCGGGTTCGCTGGACCAGCCGGACGACGCGGTCGCGGATGTCGTCGGCGATGGGCACGTCGCGGACGAACTCCTGTGCCGCGCGGATCTCTTCGCGCGAGAGAACTTTCTCGACGGGGACCTGCTTCGCGCCGGTGGTGAACATGTCGACGATGCGGCTCTCCTCCTCGAAGTCGGGGTACTCGACGAGCAGTTTCATCATGAAGCGGTCGGTCTGGGCCTCCGGCAGCGTGTAGGTCCCCGACTGGTCGATGGGGTTCTGCGTGGCGAGGATGAAGAAGGGACTGGGCAACTGATAGGTCTCGCCGGCGGCGGTCACCTGTTTCTCCTGCATCGCTTCGAGCAGCGCCGCCTGCGTCTTCGGTGTCGCCCGGTTTATCTCGTCGGCCAGCACGACGTTGGCGAACACCGGCCCCTTCTCGAAGACGAAGTCCCGGCCGGTCTCGCTCTCGCGGATGATCTCCGTGCCCGTGATGTCCGAGGGCATCAGGTCGGGCGTGTTCTGGATGCGCGAGAACTGGAGGTCCGTCACCTCGGCGACGGTGCGGACCATCGTGGTCTTGCCGAGACCGGGGTTCGATTCGAGCAGGGCGTTGCCGTCCGCGAGGATGCAGACGAGCAGCTGTTCGAGCACGTCGGACTGGCCGACGATGCGTTTTCCTATCTGGTCGCGGGCGATGCTGAGCTTCTCCTGAAGGTCGTCGATGTCGTATGCTGTCATTGGTCGTCCTCCTCTTCCTCGCGGATGCGGAGGTTGTACTCGCGGATGAGCGCCGCGTCCTCGATCTCCTCTGAGCCGGCGAAGCCGGCCTGTTGACTGTCGATACCGCTGCCGTCGCCGCCGCCGCTCGGCCCCGACGACGGGAACTGCTCGCTCTGTTCCACTGGTTGGTCGCCGCCCGTCGATTCGACCTGCGCCGTCAGGTTGTCGTCGCCGGCCGAGACGTTCTCGCGCTCGCCGAGGACGGCGTCGGCGTCCTCCAGCCCGGTGTAGTTCCGCGACTGGTTCGCGGGGCCGCCCGCCGCCGGGTCCGCGGGGCCGCCGCCAAGCAGCGCCAGGTCGACGGCCGCCACCTGCAGCGTCGCCACGCTCAACAGCACGACGACAACGAGGGTGCCGGCCACCCGGCGGAGGTCCACCAGCGCGACCCCGGAGCTCTCTCGGAGCCGGTCGAGAACGTCCTCGTAGAGCCGGGCGGCCATCCGCGAGTCGGCATCGGCCGCGACGGCGTCGCGGGCGGTCCGCAGCGCCTCGGCGACTGGTGGATTGGCCGCCTCGAAGCGCTCGATCAGCGGCCGGCGGACGCGGAGCCACACCTCGGCGACGAACGCGACCGCGCCGACGACGATGCCGACCAGCGCCGCGACCGGCAGCGCCGCGCCGGTCAGCGACCGCCCCAGCGCGTCGCCGACGGGGTCGAGGACCGCCGACGGAACCGCGACCTGACTCGGAACGCTCGGCGGGGAGAGCACCGAGAGCGCCAGATTGACGACGAGGAACAGCAGCGTCGCGTCGACGACGGCGTAGACGATCGCGGCCTTCCACCCCTCTCGGCGGACCTCGCGCAGCGCGCGCTTCATCCGATCGCGCGACGCGCCGGTTTCGGACTGCGTCTCGGAACCAGTGTTCTCAGCCACGGTCAGTACCCCTCACAGGACGGTTTCTCGGCGTTCTCTTCCTGGCTACAGAGCGTTTCGAGGTCGCTCTCCATCTCGGAATTCTCCGATTCTAAGTCCTCGACCCGCTGTTCGAGTTCGGCGACGTCGTCTTCGAGCGTCTCGATCTCGGCTTCGAGGTCCTCGACGTCCTCCTGTAACTGGTCCCGCTCGCTACGGAGCGTCTCGACGTCACTTTCGAGGTCGGCGACCTCCGATTCGAGCCGGTCTCGTTCCTCTCGGAGACTGCTGATCTCCTCGTCGAGTTCGCGGTTCGTCGACTGGAGTTCGTCCACTTGGTCCTCCCGCTCGCGCAGTTCGGCGCGCGTCTCGGCGAGCTGGTTCTCGGTCGCGTTCAACTGTTTGCTCGTCCGGTCGAGCTCTTTCGCCACCTGATCGACGTCCTGCGTCCGCGTGTTGAGCGTGTTGCGCAGTTCCTGGAGCTGCGTCCGATTTTCCTGTAAGTTGGTCCGCGCCGTCTCCAGTTCGGACTGGAGTTCGCTGTTTTTCTCCTGCAGTCGGTCGTTCTGTGTCTGCAGGTCACTGGTGGCGTCCTGATAGAACACCGTCGCGCCGGCCGTCCCGGCGACGGAGAGGACGATGAGCGCTAGCAGTCCCAGGTTCAGCCGCCGGCCGATGGCGCTCATGGCAGACCACTCTCCAGCGTGGTGCGGCCGCGATACACCTGGACGCGCCGGCCGACGACCTCCGCGAGGAAGACGAGCAACGCGGCGAGCAGCGCGAGCCACCCCCACGAGTCGCGGACGGTTCGGACCCGCGTCGACTGCTGGCGCGCGAGGCGGGCGATGGCCGCCCCGTCGTCGGGGGCGAACGTCTGCCCGCCGGTCGCCTCGACGACCGACTCGAGTTGCTGTGAGCGGCCGAACGCGCCGTACTCGGCGGGGTAGTTCGCGGCGTACTCGGTGCCGAGGACGTCGTGGTAACCGACCTCCCGAGGCGTGAACGTCCCCTCGTAGACGCTCTCGCCCACCTGTCGAATACTGACGTCTTCGGCCGATGGCCGGTTCTCGCCGCGGTAGGTGAGCGTCGCCTCGCGGCCGACGCGGGCGTCGCTGACGGCCGTCACGCCTGTGGACGTCCGAGCGGGATCGCCGACGGCGTAGTTGACCGACTTCGTCACGACCAGCGAGTCGGGCTTTCGGAGGAGCCCGCCGAGCGTCCCGTCGTCGTCGTAGGCAGTGATGGAGACCACGCGACCGAGGCCGAAGCGCCACGAGGCGATGGCCGGTTCGCCGTCGGCGGTGGCGACCTGGAAGTCCGCGCCGGACTTGACCGCCACGCGGTTGGCCTGCCCCGGGTTGGCGGTCAGCGTGACGCCGGAGGTGATGAACGTGTCCGGCGTGACGATCGTGAGGTTCTGCCCCTCGTACTGGCGGGAACCCCCGCCGAACAGCAGTCGAAGGCGGTCGGTCTCGCTCGCCGAGAAGTACGACCCGCCGGACTCGCTGGCGATCCGCTTCATCTTCGGCTCATTGACCCGCTTCGCGGCCCCGACGCCGATGATGCGGGTTCCCTCGCGGCCGAGCTGGTTGGCGACGGCCGAGGGCGGTCCGAGGTAGTCGTTCCCGTCGCTCAGGAGGATGATCGTCCCCTCCTCGTCGCCCATGAGCTCGTCGGCCCCCTGCAGGCCGACGGCGATGTCCGTCGCGCCGCCGCTCTGCAGTCGGCGGATCCGGTCGGCGATGGCCTCGCGGTTGCCGCCGAGCTGCTGGAGCTCCGCGACGCGGAACGCGCGGTAGTTGAACGCGACGACGCCGACCTTGTTCTCGTCGCCCAACTGATCTAAGACGTCCAGCGCGACGGCCTTCTGAACCCCCAGACCCTCCTTCGAACTGCCGGAGACGTCGATGGCGAGGACGATGTTCGCCGTCCCGCCGGTGGCGTTACCCACTCTGACCGGCAGCATGGAGGCGACGGGCGACTCCTCGTAGCCGCCGTTGTCGTAGGCGTTGTCGCCGCCGACCATCACCAGGCCGCCGCCGTCGATGACGTGTTCCTGCAGCGCGCTGACGTTGCCGAGGCGGTTCGCCGGGCGGTCCTGCACGACGACCGCCGAGTAGTTGTCGAGGTCGCCGGGGACCGTCTCGGCCTCGGTCACGTCGTAGAGGTCCCCGAGGTAGTCGCCGAGCGGGTAGTTACCGCCCGAAACGTACAGTAAATCGGGTTTCTCCACGACGCGGACGCTCCGATAGTAGACGTCGTTGACGTCGTAGACGTCCTCGCCCTCGACGCGGGCGGTCATCCGGTGCGTGCCGGTATCGTTGAAGGACTGGCTGACGGCGAAGGACTCGCCGGCCGCGACCGACTCGGTCGTCACCGTCTCGCCGTCGACGCTGACCGTCACCGTCGCGGACCCGGACTGTTCGACCGCCCCGAGCGAGACGGTGAACTCGGTCGGGAGACCGGCGCTGACCGTCTGCGGGCCGGCGATGCTGACGGCCCGTTCCGTCTCCGTCGGCGAGATACCCACGCTGCTGACCGTCGCGTTCAGCGCGTTGGCCTCGTCGGCGGCCGCCGAGAGCGACCGGCCGTCGGTCACCTGCCCGTCCGAGAGCACGACCACGGTGCCGTTCTCCCGGAGGTTCGCGGCGATGCCGTCGCCGAGGCGGGAGTCGTTGCCGCTGCCGACGGTCGCCTTCGTCACGGGAACGCCCTCGTCCTCGATATCGCCGACGAGCGAGTCGGTCGTGTTGGGGTAGACCGCCATGCTCGCCGACTCGTCGGCAAGCAGCGTCACGCTCGGCTCGCCCGCCGTCTCCCGGGTCTGGACGGTGTAGGGCCCCATCGCGGCGACGATGAGGAGGACCACCACGAGCACGCGGCTCCCGAACAGGAGCCGGCGGCTCCGCGCCGAGGCCGACCGCGGGCCGTAGTCGCCCCAGACGACGATATACGTCAGCAGGGCGACGGCGACGGGGAGCACCGCGAGCGGCCAGAGGTGCTCGACGCCGACCCGCAGGCCGTCGGCGAGGGTGTACGACACCATCAGAGGTCACCCCGTCGGCCGAGGTAGCCGATCTCGGCGAGCGCCACCGCCAGCGCGCCGACCGCGGCGTACTCGGTGAGCGGCTTCGGCACGGTCCGTCGCTCCTCTCGCGTCAGATTTCCGGCGACGCCCTCGCGGGTATCGAGCGCCTCGACGGCGACGTCGGACTCTCGTTCGTCGAGCAGCGCGGCGCTCACCGTGCGCTCGCCGCTCGCGTAGAAGCCGGCCCGCTGGAGGGTCACGGTCGGCCCGGCGACGGTCCCGTCGGGGCCGTCGACGCTGTCGGCGTCGAACTGCGCTCGCTCGCCGGTCCCGTAGTTCAGCGCCGAGAGCGGCGCTCGGTCGGCCAGCGAGAAGACGGTGCGTTTCCAGAACACGGGGTACTGGTAGTTGTACTTGAAACTCGATCGGTCTTCGATGTAGCCGTAGTACATGAGTCGGCCGCCGTTTCGGTCGGCGGTCGCGATGAGCGGCGTCCCGTCGGCGAGTTCGACCAGCGCCTGGCCGTCCTTGAGCGAGCCGCCGACGTATTCGTCGGGCGGTTGGAAGTCGATACCGCGCGTGAGCGTCGTCTGTCTCGTCTGCCCGATCGTCGACCCGGCCCGAACGCCCTCCGGGGCGAGCAACAGCAGGTCGCCGTACTTCTGGGGCATCTCGGGCTGTGCCTGGATGGCGACGCCGCCGCCGTCGGCGACGACGTCGCGGCCCGCCTCGACGTTCCCCGCCAGTAGCGAGCCGGGGTCGACGTTGCTGTAGATGATGACGTCGTAGCCGTCGTCGACCGTCGTCGGCGGACTGTCGACGGTGAGGTCGACCTGGTCGACCACCGAGAGCGCCGTCGTCAGGTAGCGGTTGCGGTCGTTGGTCAACACCAGCACGTCCACGGTCGGGTCCTCGGGGGCGGCGACGGCGACGCTGTCGTCGACGGGGAAGTCATCGCCGGGCGAGAGACGGACCCGACTCCGGCCGGCGGGGACCGGCAGCGTGACGGTCGCGACGTCGCCCGCCCCGAGGTCGACCTGCGCGCTCCCCTCGCCGAGTGTGACCGTTCGCGTCACGGGTTCGTCGCCGTAGTTCTTCACCGAGACGGTCACCTCCGACCCGGAGAACCGGCGTTCGACGATGCCGACGTTCGCGCTTCCGCCGCCGTCGAACTGCCGGAGGTCGACGCTGAGACCGCGTCCGCGGGCGGTCGTGACGGTGTCGGTCCACGCGTCGCCCGCGAAGTCGCTCAACACGACGATGCGGGCGTTCTCGCCGGCGAGCGCGGTCGCCTGTGAGACGGCCGATCGGAGGTCGCCGGGGCTGTCCGTCGCCGTCAGTCCGTCCAGCGTCGACTCGACCTCGCTGGGCGGGCTGCGCTGGAGGACGACCTGCCCGCCGCCGGTCGTCGTGACGACGGACGTCGTGCCGGTCACCTCCTCGCGTGCGGCCGAAATCGCCCGGTCGAATCGGGTTCCCGACCCGTCGGCCGTCGTCATGCTGGCGCTCGTGTCCACGACCAGCACCGTCTCCTCGACGGTCGCACGCTCGGAGACGGGGACGTACGGCGACGCCAGGCCGACCGCGAGCAGGAGGACGACGACCAGTTGCACGAGGAGGAGGACGCTCCGCGAGAGCCGCTCCAGCAGCGGACTCGTGGCCTGCTGGCGCTGTTCGCTCGCCAGGAACCGAAAGGTCGGCAACTCCAGCCGTTCCGGGTCGGGGCGGATGAGATACAGGACGATGATGGGGACCGCCGCGAGGAGGGCGGCGAGACCGAGGGGGGTGAGAAACACGTCGGAGAGGGCCATCGATTCACTCATCTCACACCAAGATTATCCCTCTTATGTTGGTCTTTCGTCCTTTCTAGACCAAACGAGGGGCCAAGGGGGTCGCAGTCGGGCGATCGAGTGGCTTGTCAACGAACCGCAAGTACGTCGCCGGTCACTTTTGTAGCCCGCCCGCGTAGCGGGAGATATGCCAGCCGACGGGCGAGACGACGATTCGGCCGCCGAGGAGAGCGACGACTTCGTCGAGACGTACGAGTACGCCACGGAAGCCGACGTCATCCAGGTCGAGGAGGACGGCCCCGAGGAAGCGGAAGAAGAGGGCGCAGTCGCCGGTTCCTTCTCTCCGGCGGGCGACGTGGAACCGGGGACGCCGAGCGCGGAGAACACGGTTTTCGTCGCGCTGGGGGTGTACATCGCGACCCTCGTCCTGGGACAGATGTTCGCCGGGAGCGCCGTCTACGCGCCGACGACTCTCGCCGCGATCACGGCGACGGTCGCCGTCGGAACGGCGCTCTGTTACGGTCTCTTCACCCGGACGGACCCCGACACTTAATCCCGCGGCCCCCCTACACCGAGGCATGGCGTTCCCCCCGGTCGCCCTCGCTCTCGCGCCCGCACAGGTCGACCCACTGTTCAGTATGTCCCTCTCCCTGCTGTTGTTTCTGGCCGGTGCCGGACTCGTCGCCGCCGAGGCGTTCGCACCGGGGACACACTTCTTCGTCCTCGGCGTCGCCCTGTTGACGGCGGGGCTCGTCGGTCTGTTCATCCCGGCGAGCCTGGGGCTTCTCGCGCCGGTCATCCTCACGGTGGTCGTCCTGCTGACGACGGCGGCGACGCTGTGGGGGTACCGTCAGCTCGACTTCGCCGGCGGCAGCCGCGGCCAAACGCTGAGTTCGAGTTCGCTGCAGGGCCAGTTCGGCACCGTCACCGAGCGAGTCACCCGTAGCTCCGGCGAAGTGAAACTGGAGGACGGCGGCTTCAACCCCTACTATCAGGCCCGCGCCATCGACGGCGACATCGAGGAGGGGACCGAAGTGCTGGTGGTCGACCCCGGCGGCGGCAACGTTCTGAAAGTCGAACCGGTCGGGAGCGCGGGCGACGACATCGACCGGGCGCTCGCACGCGACCGGGCGACGACCGACGAGCGCGAATCCGACGCGCGCGAACCTGACACCGAGTCCGAGCGCGCCTGAACGGGCGGCGTGCGATACGTCAGTTTGTGACAGACACGCCAAAGGCTTTTCTTTCGCCGCTCCCGAGTTCCGATCGTTATGTTCCCCGCGCTAGTACCGCTGCAGATCGGAGGGATCATCGGCTTCGTCACGGTGATCTTCCTCCTGTTAGCCATCGCGCTGGTGTACTCCAGCGTCGTGATCATCCGCCCGTACCAGAAGGGCGCGTACACCGTCCTCGGGACGTACCGGGGTATCCTCGACCAGGGGATCCACTTCATCTACCCCTTCGTCTCGGACGTGACCCGCTTCGACATGCGGACGCAGACGCTCGACGTGCCGCGACAGGAGGCCATCACCCGCGACAACTCGCCGGTCACCGCCGACGCCGTCGTCTACATCAAGGTGATGGACCCGAAGAAGGCCTTCCTCGAAGTCGACAACTACGAGCGCGCCGTCTCCAACCTCGCCCAGACCACCCTCCGAGCCGTCCTGGGCGACATGGAACTCGACGACACGCTGAACAAGCGACAGGAGATCAACGCCCGCATCCGGAAGGAACTGGACGAACCCACCGACGAGTGGGGCGTCCGGGTCGAGTCGGTGGAGGTCCGCGAGGTCAACCCCTCGAAGGACGTCCAGCAGGCGATGGAGCAACAGACCTCCGCGGAGCGCAAACGCCGCGCCATGATCCTGGAGGCGCAGGGTGAACGGCGCTCCGCCATCGAGACGGCCGAAGGTGACAAGCAGTCCAACATCATCCGCGCACAGGGTGAGAAGCAGAGCCAGATCCTCGAAGCGCAGGGTGACGCCATCTCGACGGTCCTGCGGGCGAAATCCGCCGAGTCGATGGGCGAGCGCGCCGTCATCGACAAGGGGATGGAAACTCTGGGCGAGATGGGCAAATCCGAATCGACGACGTTCGTCCTCCCGCAGGAACTCACGTCGCTCGTGGGCCGCTACGGCAAGCACCTCTCCGGTTCGGACGTCAAGGAGAACGGCCACGTCCTCGACGCCCTGGACTTCGACGCCGAGACCCGCGAGATGCTCGGCCTCGACGACATCGAGGAGATCCTCGGCCAGATCGACGAGGAGGCCGAGGTCGACGTCGAGGCGATGGAGGAGGAGGCCCAGAAGATAAAGCGCGGCGACGACTCGGGCGTCGACGACGCCGACGAGGTCATCGAACAGATGGACGCCGACCTCGAAGGAGACATGACGAAGACCGACGTCGCCGGCGGCCCGGACGACACCGACGGCCTCGACGACACGGACCAGCAAGCGTAGCCGAAGACGTTTTGTAGCATTATCACTTCAACTGAGGCATGACACGGGACGGCGGCGTCGACGAGGACAAGCGCGCGACGCTGCGTCGCTTCGCCGCCCTCGGCGCTGCCAGTCCCCTCGCCCGCTTCACCGACGACGGGAGCGACAGCGACGCTCCCGACGCCATCGCGGGCTACGTCTCCGCCCACCCGGGCGCGCACTTCTCGAAGCTCCGCGACGACCTGCAACTGGGCACCGGCGAGGCCCAGCACCACCTCCACCGACTGGAGAAAGAGGGCGTCGTCGACTCGCGCAAGGACGGCGACTACCGCCGGTACTTCCCGGCCGGACAGTTCTCCGAGTTCGAACAGGTGACGCTGGGATACCTCCGCCGGGCGACGGCCCGCGGGATGCTCGTCGCGCTGCTGCGCGACCCCTCGATCACCGCCGCGGAACTGGCGAGCGCGCTCGACGTCTCGCGGCCGACCATCAGCAACTACGCCGCCGACCTCGAATCGGCGGGACTGCTCACGAGAGAGGGGAGCTACGCGGTCACGGAGCCGGAGACGATTCTGACGCTCGTCGTGCGCTACGCCGACTCCTTCGGCGACGACGCCGCCGCGCTGGCCAGCGAGGCGGACTCGCTGTTCCGCTACGACCCGTAGCCGCCGCTCGGCGTCGGACTGAAAGAAGGGCGAGAGGGACGCGGTGAGTGAAACGCCGGCAGCCGCGGTGTAACCGCCGACTCAGGCTTCGACCATCCACGTCGTCGAGGAGGAGTAGCCCCACTTCTCGACGTCGAGGGCGTGGTCGCCGTTGGCGATCGCGGTCATGTTCGTTCCCACTTCTTTCGCGGAGAGGCCGAGCTCCTCGCCGATGAGCCGCGACTTGAAGTACGTCTGCTCTCCGGCGTTGGCTTCGAGGTAGTCCAGGATGCGGCGCTGTTTCTCCGAGAGCGGGCTGTCGGTCGCCTGTGCTGTCGCGCTCATTGCTCTATTACTCTCTTGTGCAGAGATTCCCTTATGGGGTTTGGTACAGTCGGTTAACGGCTCGCCGTCGTGCGGTTTCACTCGTCTTACCCGATTTCCACGGCGGCTACCGGCCGTCTGTGACGCCGATTGGTACGGGAAGGAAACACGGACACGCGGTCGCTACGAGGGCTATCTCACCCTCCAGCAGTCCTTTAGTAGCTGGCGGACATTACCGCGAACGGAGGTCTACCACATTGGAAATCTCGGACGAACTGCTGTGTCTGTTCAGTGCTACCGTGAGCGACGACGGGGAGCGATACACCGTCGAAATACCGCGCCGCGAAGTCGACACCGGGGCCATCGAGGCCGGGGGGACGTATCGGGTCGCACTCATCTCTGCGGACGCCGAGGGCGAGACCGAAGGCGAATCGGGGCGGGGCGAGGCGGAGACGCCGCCGGACCAGCCGCAGCCGCCGGTCGAGCCGGGCGAGACGCGCTACGTCGAGATCGAGGACATCGGCAAGCAAGGGGACGGCATCGCCCGCGTCGAGCGGGGCTACGTCATCATCGTCCCGGGCGCGGACATCGGCGAACGCGTCAAGATAGAGGTCACGGAGGTCAAGTCGAACTTCGCCGTCGGCGAGATCATCGACGAAGAGGTCTGAGTCACTCTCGGTCTATCGGCGTCCCGTCGGGGCGTTTCTGCCCCTCCGAGTCGTGGACGACGACGCCGTCGCGCTCCGTCGGTCGGTAGTTCTCGCGGACGCCGATGGCCTCTTCGAGCTCGCGAACCGCCCGCTCTTTGAGCGCCGCGGCGAGTTCCTCGGCGTCCGCCCGCGAGATATCTCGTCCGAGACCCTCGCACTCGTGGGCGCGGACCATCCCCTCCTCGTCCACCGCCTCGCCCATCGGCTGGCTGGTCCCGCCCAATCCGACGCTGAATGGGTAGGTCCGACAGATGAGCGGGCGGTCCTCGTGAACCGTACACGCGCCGACGCCGTCGTCCTCGGCGTAGAACGTGCAGTCGCCGCAACCGTCGGTCTGGAGCGCCCACTCGAAGGTCTCGCCCCGCGGACCGTCCGGCGTCTCCTCGATGCCGTAAGGCATCGGCCGGGCCACGTCGCGGAAGTCGTAGTCGCCCGCGTCCTGCAGTCGGCGTATCTCGTCGGGGAACACCGTCGCGGTGTGGGGCTCGGGGTCGGCGGCGTCGGATTCGCGGGCAGCGTCGTCGGCCTCCTCGTCCTCTTCGCCGCAGGCCGTCTCCCCGGCCTTACAGCAGGCTCCACAGCGGGTGCACTCGAACCCGATCGTCTCGATGGCGTCGGCCAGCGCCGACGTATCGAGGTCGCGGGCGCGTTCGAGTTCGGATTCGAGCGAGTCCATATCGACCCCTCGGCGTCGACGCTGAAAAAGCCGTCAGTCGCCGCTCGTCGGCGTTGCTCGCTCGCCGTCCCAGCGGAGCGCGCCCTCGACGGCCAACTTCTCTAAATGCGCCGCGACCGTCGCCCGCGCGAGGTCGCGGACGCCGGTCAGGTCCTTCTCGTAGGCGGCGTCGAGCACGTCGTCGAGCGTCGACGCCCCGCCGGCGACGGCCGCGCGGACCCGTCGCTCGCGGTCGAGGCGGTGGGTGAGGAGTCGCGCACACGTCGCACGCGGGTCAGTGATGGTCGGTCCGTGGCCGGGGTAGAGCCGGGGCGGGTCCCGAGCGTGGAGGCGACGGAGCGAGGTCACGTACGCCCGCATATCGCCTTCCGGCGCGCCGACGACGACGCTCCCCTCGGCGACGGCCGTGTCACCGCTGACGACGCCCGCGGCCGTCTCGAAGCCGACGTGTTCGGGCGCGTGGCCGGGCAGGTCGAGGACGGTGACGCCGTCGCCCGCCGGAATCGTCGTTCCCTCGGCGAAGGTCCGGTCGGGCGCGACGCCGGCGGCGTCCTCGAAGTCGGCCGCACGGCCGCGCCGCGCCCAGACCGTCGCGCCCGTCTCGCGGGCGTAGTGAGCCACCGCTCCGACGTGATCGGGGTGATGGTGCGTCACGGCGACGTGGCCGACCGGGGCGTCGGCGACGGCGGCGTCCAACGCGTCGGTTCGGGCCGCGGGGTCTATCAGCAGCGCCTCCGGCCCGTCGCTCAGATACGCGGCCGTCCGGCCGGTCGGGGCGCGCGTCGCCACTTCGAGGTCTACCCGTGTCAACGGCATCGTCGGACACGTCGAATCGGACGGTCAAAACTCCGGCGAGCGGGCGGCGCGTTTACGCGCTGAGGAAGTAGACCTGCTTTCGCGCGTCGGTGAAACTGTACCGGGACTCGACGAGCTCCGACTCCTCTAGCCTGTTCAGCGCGTAGCGCACCGTGCGGTCGGGCAGGAGCGAGGACTCCGCGAGCTGGCCCTGCGAGAGGGGCGCGTCGTCCTCCAGTACCTTCGCCACGAGCTTCGCGCTCGGCGGGAGCTCGCGGAGGCGCTCGCGGAACTCTTCGTTCTCCGAGAAGGGCGTCAGGGTCACATCTTCGGTCGTCGTCGTGCTCATACTGGACGATGGTCCAACCCTCTTGGTAAAACTTGGCTATATGTGTGACCATACAACATCGATACTCTAGTGTGTATAAACACACCTTATATTCGTTCGACCACACCTCGTCGCCGCGGTTTTTGCCGGCTCGTCGGCAGTCGAAACGAGGGGACGAGTCGATCCGTCAGAGGTCCTTCGCGACGCGAAGCTCCGAGTCCGTCACCGTCTCGACGGCGTCCGCGGGGACCTTGATGTCGTCCTCGTCGGCGTCACCGTAGCCGAAACTCTGGACCCACGCCTCGGCGAGACCGGGTTCGGGTTCGACGAACGCGACCTGCGCGTCGGCGTCGACTTCGGTGACGATGCCGATCTGTTCGCCCTCGACGTCCATGAGGTACTTTCCTTCGTCAGTCGTGGAGAGGACTGTCATCGCGTCCGAAAGCGCGCGTTCCTCGTTGAAATAAACTTGGGACCCGGCCACCGAGGCACCGTCTGGCCGGGGGCTCGGAACCTGGATTCCAGTATCGTTTTATCCCCTGGGTGGCGACGATTGTAGCGTGAAAGGGCAGGAGTGGTACCAGGCCGACACGGTGGCCGAAGAGTACGAGTCCAAGCGCTTCTCCCGCGGCGGGCGGCTCATCGACCGCCGGGAGAAGCAGGCGGTGCTCGATGCCATCGGACCGGTCGACGAGAAGAAGGTCCTCGAAGTCGCCTGCGGGACCGGCCGGTTCACCGTGATGCTCGCCGAGCGCGGGGCCGACATCACCGGGCTGGACATCTCCGGGCCGATGCTCCAGCAGGGCCGCGAGAAGGCCCGGGCCGCCGACGTCGACGACCACGTCGAGTTCATGCGCGGCGACGCCGCGCGACTCCCGTTCCCCGACAATCACTTCGATACCGTGTTGGCGATGCGGTTCTTCCACCTCGCCGACACGCCCGCCGCCTTCTTAGCGGAGATGCGCCGGGTCGCCAAGGAGCAGGTCTTCTTCGATACGTTCAACCGGTTCTCGACGCGCTCGCTGTACAACTGGGCGCTCCCGATGGGCTCTCGGCTCTACTCCCGGTGGGAGATCGACCGGCTGCTGGACGGCGCAGGGCTCGAACTCGCCGAGGAGGACCACGACTGGGTACTCCCCTACGGCTTCTACCGGAAGATGCCCAACGAACTGGCCGCTTCCATCCGCTCGATCGACACGGCCATCGGCGGGACGCCGCTCGGCGACAAACTGGCCTCCGTCTCCTACTGGAACACGCACGTTTGAGCGGTTTCACGGCGGCCGGCCTCCCTCGTCGCCGTCCCGGCTCCTGCGAGACGTTCCCACTCTCGGAACGCTCGGCCCGCGACTTTTAAGCGGTTCCGGAGAGGAACCGAGAGGTATGGAGCTATCGGTGGTGGTCCCGACGCTGAACGGCCGCGAGGAGCTATCGGCCTGTCTGGACGCACTCGCCGAGGAGGTGCCCGACGCGGAGACCATCGTGGTCAACGGCCCGTCGGCCGACGGGACGACCGGGATGGTCCGGGACCGAGAAGACGTCGACGTCCTGGTCGAGATCGCCGACCGCTCGGTCAACGTCGCCCGCAACGCGGGGCTGGACCGGGCGACCGGCGAACTGGTAGCGCTGGTGAGCCAGGGGCTCTCGGTCGAATCGGGCTGGGCGGCGGCGGTCCGAGAGGGACTGGCGGCCGGCGACGTCGTCTCCGGACCGACTCACGAGCAGTTGACCGCCGGGATGACGACCGAACCCGAGGAGTCGAGGACCATCGCCGGGCGCGACGTGACGTACTTCAACCCCGGCAACGTCGCCTTCCGGAAGTCCGTGCTCGACGCGCTGGACGGCTTCGACGAGTACCTGGACATCGGCGGCTCCCGCGACGTTGCGCACCGCCTCGCGGCGCAGGACTTCGCCGTCGACTGGAACACGGGGATGTGCGTCAGCCGGAAGTTCGAGGCCGACGGCGGTATCCGCGAGACCGACTGGTCGTGGAAGTACCGCTCGCTCTCCTACCGACTGGTGAAGAACTACGGCGCGCGACCGACCGTCCTGCGCCGCCTCTCCAGTCACGCGAGCCGGGACTCCGTCGACGCGCTGAAAGACGTCGTCCGCGGCGAGACGGCCCCCTCGCAGTGGCTCGGGACGGGCCGGGACGTTCTCGGCGGGCTGAGTCTCGGGACTAAAGACGGACTGCTCGCTCGCTATCGCGACCGGAGCGAGCGGCGCAACCCCAACGGTCGGTCGATGCGGGCGGACCGCGCGGTGACGGTCTACGACCGGCGCTGACCCCGATTCGGCGGGTCAGGGTGCGAGCCCCTCGACGACGCGGACGGGGTTGTTCGAGAACACTTTCTTCATCGCGTCCTCGGGGACGTCGAGGGTGAGAATCTCCATCACCGCGACGTTCGGGTGGGCGTGCGGTGCGCCGCTGCCGAAGAGGACGCGGTCGGGGTGTTCCATGATTGCCCGTTCGAGCGGTTCGCGGTAGCGGACGACGCTCGTGTCCAGATAGAGGCCGTCGTGGCTCCCGAGGAGGTCGATCGCCTCGTTCATCAGGTCCGCGCGGAGGGGGTGTGCGCCGAAGTGAGCGAGAACGACGGGGAACTCGTAGCCGAGCAGCTCCCTCGCGACGGCCTCGGGCGCGAACGACTCGCCGCCGTGGACGAGGACCGGCAAGCCGACGTCGGCCAGCCGAGAGAGCACCTCCTCGTCGGGGAGACCGTCTTTCGGCGGGTGGAGCTTGAAGCCGAAGAAGCGGTCGTCGTAGGCGTACTGCTCGACGTCGTCGGGCGAGGCGTGGTCGTCACCGCGCTGGCTCCGGAGGTTTCGGAGCTTCGACCCCGCCCCGCTCCCGGCGTCGCGCGCGCCGTTGATCCGGGCGAAGGCGACCAGCGGTCGACCGACGGACATCCGGGCCACGGCGTTGTTGGCCTTCAGATACGACCCCTCGCGCGAACCGGGATACGCGACGGCGCGGACGACTCCGGCCTGATGCATCTCCCGTTCGAGCTGCTCCGGATCGCCGAGTCCCGGGCGGGCCCGGCGCTGTTCGTCCGGTTCGATCCGGGTGTGCACGTCGACGATCCGGAACCCGTGTTCCAACTCCAGCATCTACGCCACAGTGAGCGGAATCCGATATTAAATTACCGGGCCGTCCCGAGCGCGCCGATGCGGGAGCCACGGCCACCATCGGAGTCGCGTCCGTCGATCGACCGGGTCTCAAACGGCCGTTCCGTTAGCAAGGTTTATATAGAACCGCTTACGATGGATAAGGTGAGGTTACAGAACTATGTCATCTGGCCAGCGACGCATGGGCGGCCAGCCCCTCTTCATTCTCGACGAGGACGCCCAGCGCACACAAGGGAAGGACGCACAGTCGTCGAACATCTCCGCCGGGAAGGCCGTCAGCGAGTCCGTACGCACCACGCTCGGTCCGCGCGGCATGGACAAGATGCTCGTCTCCGACGACGGCGACGTCGTCATCACGAACGACGGCGCGACCATCCTCTCGGAGATGGACATCGAGCACCCGGCGGCGCAGATGATCGTCGAAGTCGCGCAGACGCAGGAGGACGAGGTCGGCGACGGGACCACGACCGCGTCCGTCCTGGCCGGCGAACTGCTCGCGAAGGCCGAGGACCTCCTCGATGACGACGTCCACCCGACGACCATCGTCGAGGGGTACCACACGGCCTCCCAGCTCGCCCAGGAGTCCATCGAGGACTCCGGTCTGGACGTAGACCTCTCCGACGACACGCTCGTCGAGGTCGCCGAGTCCGCGATGACCGGGAAGGGAACCGGCGACGTGGACGCCGAGCGACTCGCCGAGGTCGTCGTCGAGGCGGTCCGCCACGCCCGGACCGACGACGGCGTGATCCGGGACAACATCGAGGTCCACACCCAGACCGGCGCGGCGACCTCCGCGACGGAACTTGTCGAGGGCGTCATCATCGACGACACGCCCGTTCACGACAACATGGCCCGATCGGTCGAGGACGCGTCCATCGCCGTCCTCGACGCCGAGCTCGACGTCCGCGAGAGCAACGTCGACGCCGAGTACAACGTCACCAACGTCGACCAGCTCAACGCCGCGCTCGACGCCGAGGAGGAGGAGCTTCAGGGCTACGCACAGGCGGTCGTCGACTCCGGAGCCGACGTGGTGTTCGTGACCGAAGACATCGCGGACCGCGTCGCCTCCCAGCTCGCCAAGGCGGGCGTCCTCGCCGTCGAGAGCGTCAGCTCCTCGACCGCGAAGGACATCGTCGAGACGACCGGCGCGAAGCGCCTCGGCTCCGTCGAGGCCCTCTCGGAGGACGCACTCGGACACGCCGACAGCATCGGCGTCGAGAAGCACGGCGACGACGAGGTCACCTTCATCCAGGGCGGCGAGGCCGCCGAGGCCGTCACCGTCTTCGCCCGCGGCTCGACCGACCACGTCGTCGACGAGATCGAGCGCGCGCTCAACGACGCGCTCGACGTCGTCGTCGCCGCGCTCGACGCGGGCGGCGTCGTCCCCGGTGCCGGCGCGACCGAGATCGCCATCGCGGACCACATCCGCTCGCAGGCGGCGTCCATCGAGGGCCGCAAGCAGCTCGCCGTCGAGGCGTTCGCCGACGCCGTCGACGTCCTGCCTCGCACGCTCGCGGAGAACACGGGACTGGACGCCATCGACGCGCTGGTCGACCTGCGAGCCGAACACGAGAGCGAGGGCATCGCCGGCGTCATCAGCGAGGGCCAGACGGGCGTCGTCGGCGACCCCGTCGAGTACGGCATCCTCGACCCCAAGGCGGTCAAGCGCGAGGCCATCGACTCGGCGACGGAGGCGGCGACGATGATCGTCCGCATCGACGACGTCATCTCCTCGTCGTAAGCGAGGTCGCTCGCCGCTTCGGAACGCGGCGGCGTCGCGCGGACCACTTCAGCCGAACTGCATTTTTTCGAACCGCACGCTCCGGCAACGCAGCGGCAGTTTGAAATCGTCGCTTCGAGAAGGACACGATAGCATGAGCGACGGCGATCTGGGTCTCTCAGCGTCGGTCGCGATAGCGCTCGGCGGGATGATCGGCGGCGGTATCTACGCGGTGCTTGGCGTCGTCGCCGGCATCACGATGGCGGCGACGTGGGCCGCGTTCCTGTTGGCCGGCGTCGTCGCCGTCTGCGCCGGCTACTCGTACAACGCCCTCAACGCGCTGAGCGACCAGCGCGGGGGATCGGTGACGTTCGTCCAGTGTTACGTCGGCAACTCGACGCTGGCGGGGATGGTCGGGTGGACGCTGCTCTTCGGCTACGTCGGGTCGATGGCGATGTACGCCTTCGCGTTCGCCGAGTTCTCCGTCGCGCTCGGGCTGCCGGGGTCGGTCGCCGGACTCCCGACGCGGCCGGCGGTCTCCGTCCTCGCCGTCGCCGCGTTCGTCGCGCTGAACCTGCTCGGGGCGCGGACGACCGGTGTCGCCGAGAACGTCCTCGTCGGCCTGAAACTCGCCATTCTCCTCGCGTTCGGCGTCCTCGGGCTGGTGTACGCCCTCGAGTACGGCGGCGCGCCGCTGGAGTTCGGGGTCGGACGGCTCGCGACGGTCGGCCCGATCGTCGCGGCGGCCGTCTCCTTCGTCGCGTTCCAGGGCTGGCAGCTGCTGTTCTACGACCAGGCGAGCATCGAGGACCCGGTCGAGACCATCCGGACGGCGGTGTACATCTCCATCCCGGTGGCCGTACTCGTCTACGTCCTCGTCGGCGTCGTCACGGTCAACCTCGCGCCGGAGGCGCTCGAGAGCCACCCGCACGTCGCGCTGAAAGACGCCGCCTCGACGATGATGTCGCCGTACGGACTGGCGTCGGCGGGCGCGGTCGCGCTCTCGGTGTCGGCGCTGTTCTCCACGGGGAGCGCCATCAACGCGACGCTGTTCTCCGCGGCCCACTTCGCCAAGGGGATGCTCACCGACGATCTGCTTCCCGACGACATCGGCGACGCCGACGCCGACGGCGCGCCGGGGCGGACCGTCCTCCTCCTCGGCGTCGTCACCGCGGCCTTCTCGGCCGTGGGCAGCCTCGGCGCGATCACGTCTTTCGCCTCGCTCTCGTTCATCGTCGTCTTCGGCGCGATGAGCTATCTCGCCTTCCGTCAGCGGGACGCGGGCGAGGTGTCCCCGCTCCCGCCGGCGGTCGGCGCCGCGGGCTCGGCGCTGTTCTTCCCGCTGATGCTGTTCAACCTCTACGAGCGGGAGCCGAACACGTTCTACACGGTGCTGGTCGTCGCCGCCGCGGTCGTCGCCGTCGAACTGCTCTACTTCGAGCGGGGGTATCTGGAACGCGAAATCGAGCAGATAGAGCGGAGCGCGAACCGGTGACCCGCGCGGTCGCCGAAAGCCGAGCGCAACGGCGGCCGTCGCGGCCGGTCCGTTGCCGTCGCTGGAGAAGCGGGACGGTCGAAAACGCGAAAACCGGTGACAGCCGAACCTGGAACGGCTGTCGACGGAAAATGGGACAGACACGAGCTGGGACTCGTGGTGCGGCGACAGCGTCGGGCCTTCGCCCGACGACCGTGCCCACGGTAGTCGTCGCCGCGCATGGTCGAGGATCGAGGTGTCCGACGTTACCTGCGCTCACCTCCGGTGACCCGTCGGTCGGCGGTGGTCCGGACGGCAGGCCTGCTGAGACCCGTCTCGTCGCGTCGGCGGCCACGGTTCGGCCACGGCACCTGTCGTTCCGGCATACGATTGTTTAGGTGGGCCTAAAACACAAAAGCGTATCGGTTTCGGCCGGCCTAAATATCGGTCGGCGAGCGGACGCGCTTATCGCGTCAGCTCGACCGTCGCGCCCGTTTCGAGGCCGAACGCCTCGTCACCCCGGCCCTGATTCACCGCGAGTTCGACGTTGCCGTGACTGCCGACGGTGACGAGTCGGTCGCCCGGGTCCACGGCGGCGTAGGCCCGCCGAACCGGGACCCGCTCGCCGCCGACGGCGACCGTCTCTCCGAACGCCCCGTCGAGCGTCTCGCCCGGAACGTTCGTGATGACGTTCCCGAAACCGTCGACGACGAGCACTTCGCCCGTCGCGCCGTCCGCTCGGAGCGTCGGGTCCGGGAATCGGAGGTCCACCCACTCGTCGGCAGGGACAGTCTGAGAGAGCCCCTCGACCGAATCGACGCCGGCATCGTGGACGGTCGCAGCGGCGGGCGCGAACACGTCACGGCCGTGAAACGTCGTACTCGCCGGGTCGTCGTAGATCCACTCGAACGCCTCGAAGCCGTCGCCGTCGGCCAGTTGGCGGGCGACCGGCGCGAGAACGCCGTTGTCCGGGCCGACGAGCGCGTGGTCGCCCGCCCGGACGACCAGCGCGGCGCGGTCGGTGCCGACGCCGGGGTCCACGACCACGCAGTGGACCGCCGGGGGAAAGTGCGGAAGCGTCTGGGTCAGCCAGAACGCCGCCGCGCGGACGTCCTGTCGCGGGAAGTCGTGGGCGACGTCCTCGATTCGCGCGTCGCTCTCCCGGCAGATGACCCCCTTCATCGCCGCGGGGTAGGGCGACCCGAAGTCGGAGCTGAGCGTTATCATCTCTCGTCGCCGATGGAGGGGTCGTCCACCGACTCGTCTTCGGCCGTGTACCGTTCCAGCGAGTCCGAGTCGGAGACGTGTTGCAATCGCTTGACGCCGTTTATCTCCTCGATCGTCTCCACGACGGGGTCGGGGACGCGGTCGCGCCAGGACTCGTCGCGTATCATCCGCTCGCGTATCTCGCTGCCCTCCAGTCGGTCCCGTTCGAACATCGGCGACTGCCGGACTTCGATGCCGCTCTCCTCGAAGAGGCGAACGACGAGCGGATTGTTCGAGTACGCCACGCCGAAATCCGGGCACATGCTCTCGACGTGGCTCACCCAGACGGCGTTGCGGTTGATGTCTTCCAGCGGAACGACGTAGGTCCGCAGATCGAACTCGTCGACGGCCTTGGTCAACATCATGATGCGTTCGCCCGCGGTGAAGGGGTCGTGAGTCGTGTGTGAGTCGTCGGCGCTGCCGATCCCGAGCACCAGCTCGTCGACTTCCTCGGCGATGCGTTCGACCATCGCGTGGTGTCCCTCGTGATAGGGCTGGAACCGGCCGATGTAGAACCCGCGCATGCCCGAGTGTGCGTCGGGTGCTTTCATAAACCCGACGGCGGCGATGTCGCCGCGAGTTCGGCGTCAATCATCCTGCCGCCGTACTGCGGTTTTACCGGTGTGGCAAGGGCGGACGCGGGGAGAAAGTATATCAGTCGAGAGTCCTTCCAAACGAGTGTTAGCAACGTTTGTATGAGCGACAACACCGACACAGACGCGGCTTCAGACCCCGACCGCGGGGGTGCCGACGCCGACGAGCAGGAACAGGCATCGGACCCGACGGTCGACGAGCCAACGAACGGCGACGCGCCGGCGGCCGGTGACGAAGCTTCGTCGGATACGACACTCGGCAGCGACGTCGAAGTCGAGGGCGAGTTCGTCGAGGAGGAGGAGGAGACCCTCCTCGGCGGTCTCGACATCGATTCGACCGCGGAGATAGAGGTGCCCGAACGCCTCGTCGATCAGGTCATCGGGCAGGACCACGCCCGCGACGTCATCAAGAAGGCGGCCAAACAGCGCCGCCACGTGATGATGATCGGTTCCCCCGGGACGGGGAAGTCGATGCTGGCGAAAGCGATGAGTCAGCTGCTCCCGCGCGAGGAACTGCAGGACGTCCTCGTCTATCACAACCCCGACGACGGTAACGAACCGAAGGTTCGCACCGTTCCCGGCGGGAAGGGCGAACAGATCGTCGAGGCCCACAAGGAGGAGGCCCGGAAGCGAAACCAGATGCGGACCTTCCTGATGTGGATCATCATCGCCATCGTCATCGGCTACGCGCTGATCATCCAGGGATCGGTCCTGCTCGGTATCCTCGCGGCCGGTGTCATCTATCTCGCCTTCCGCTACGGCTCTCGCGGCAGCGACGCGATGATCCCGAACCTGCTGGTCAACAACGCCAGCCAGAAGACCGCGCCGTTCGAGGACGCGACCGGTGCCCACGCCGGTGCGCTGCTGGGCGACGTCCGCCACGACCCGTTCCAGTCCGGCGGCATGGAGACGCCCAGCCACGACCGCGTCGAACCCGGCGCGATCCACAAGGCCAACAAGGGCGTGCTGTTCGTCGACGAGATCAACACGCTCGACATCCGCAGCCAGCAGAAGCTGATGACGGCCATCCAGGAGGGCGAGTTCTCCATCACGGGCCAGTCCGAGCGCTCCTCGGGCGCGATGGTCCAGACCGAGCCCGTCCCGACGGACTTCATCATGATCGCGGCGGGGAACTTAGACGCGATGGAGAACATGCACCCCGCGCTGCGCTCCCGTATCAAGGGGTACGGCTACGAGGTGTACATGGACGACACCATCGAGGACGACCCCGAGATGCGCCGGAAGTACACCCGGTTCATCGCACAGGAGGTCGAGAACGACGGCCGACTGCCCCACTTCACCGAGGGGGCCATCGAGGAGATCATCCTCGAAGCCCGCCGCCGCGCGGGCCGGAAGGGCCACCTCACCCTGAAGCTCCGTGACCTCGGCGGGCTCGTTCGCGTCGCGGGGGACATCGCCCGCGCCGAGGACAGCGAGTTCACCGAACGCGCCGACGTGTTGCAGGCAAAGCGGCGCTCGCGCTCCATCGAGCAACAGCTCGCGGACAACTACATCGAACGGCGCAAGGACTACGAGCTCACCGTCAACGCCGGCGACGTGATCGGCCGCGTCAACGGCCTGGCGGTCATGGGCGAGGACAGCGGGATCGTCCTCCCGGTGATGGCGGAAGTCGCGCCCTCGCAGGGGCCCGGACAGGTCATCGCCACCGGGCAGCTCCAGGAGATGGCCGAAGAGGCGGTCCAGAACGTCTCGGCCATCATCAAGAAGTTCAGCGACGAGGACATCTCCGAGAAGGACGTCCACATCCAGTTCGTCCAGGCCGGCGAGGGCGGCGTCGACGGCGACTCCGCCTCGATCACCGTCGCGACCGCCGTCATCTCGGCGCTGGAGAACGTCCCCGTCGAGCAGAACATCGCCATGACCGGCTCGCTCTCCGTGCGCGGAGACGTGCTCCCGGTCGGCGGCGTCACCCACAAGATCGAGGCCGCCGCGAAGTCCGGTCTCGACACGGTCATCATCCCGGAAGCCAACACGCAGGACGTGATGATCGAGGAGGAGTACGAGGACATGATCGAGATCGTCCCCGTCTCGCACATCTCCGAAGTGCTGGAAGTCGCGCTGTCGGGCGAGCCCGAGAAGGACTCGCTGGTCGACCGCCTGAAGTCCATCACGGGCAAGGCGCTCGACCACGAGGTCGGCCGACAGGGAAGCAGCAGTCCCAGTCCGCAGTAGATGCCCGAGTGGGCCGGTTTCGTCGGCCTGACGGCACTTCTTCTATTCGCGCTACTCGCGCTCGCACGGCTCTCACAGGACGCGCTCTCGACCGACGGGAGCGGTGCTCCGGCCGGGTCAGGTGGGCGGCAGATGGGGGCGCTCGACGCCTCCGACCCGACCTTCCCGCGTTTCGAGACCGCCGAGGCCGCCCGCCAGCGCCGGCGTCTCGAACGAACCCTCGAATACGACGAGCTCTCGACGGGCGCGCTGCTCGTCAACGTCGCGCTCACGCAGGGGCTGTTCGGCGTTCTGGCGGTCGCCGGAGGCTTTTACTTCCAGATCCCGCTGTCGGCGTTCGGCGTCACCGGCGACCCGCTCTCGACGGGCCTCCCGGCGCTCGCGCTGGGCGTCGCGGCCGGCGTCGGCTTCTGGGTCGGCAACGAACTCGCGGCCGCGCTCGCCGACGGGTTCGGCGTCGCCTTCGATGAGTCGCTCCGTGAGTTGCTCGCGCCGGACTCGCGGGCCGGGTGGGCGGTCCTGCTCGGCGGCGTCCTGCCCACGATCGCGTTCGTCGAGGAACTGCTCTTTCGGGCGGCGGCCATCGGCGTCACGGTCGCGGGGCTCGGCGCGCCGCCGGCGCTCATGGTCGTCGTCTCCTCGGCGGCGTTCGCGCTGGGTCACGGCGCGCAGGGCCGGATCGGGATAGTCGTCACCGGCGTCCTCGGCGCGGGGCTCGCAGTGCTGTTCGTGCTCACGAACAGCCTGCTCGCCGTCGTCGTCGCCCACTACCTCGTGAACGCGCTGGAACTCACCGTCCACGAGGGGCTGGGCGTCGACCGGCTCGACTCGCTCGCCTGAACCGCAGAACTACAGTCCCTCGACGGCCCGCAACTTCTGTTCGACCGGCGGTGGCGCGGCGCTGGGACCGTCGCGCACGCGGTGGTCCGGGATCAGTAGCGGAACGGGGTTCGCCGCCAGCGCCTCCCGGACCTGCGTCAGGTCCTCCTGCTCGCCGGCGCTCAGGTCGGGCGTCATCCGGGCGACCTGCTCGACGGTGGCGTCCTCGCCGTAGGGGATCTCGCGAACGGCCTCCAGAACCTTTCGCTGAGCCGTCGGGACCGTCAGGCCGACGGTCACGTCCGCGAAGTCGTCCTCGGTCCCGTTGAGGTAGTCCTCGATGCGGTCCAACAGCGGGTGGTCCTCGGCGCTGTCCTCGTCCGGTTGGTCCGGAAACGACAGCGAGATGACCCGGTCGCCGGCCTCGCCGAACTGGACGAAGCAGTCGAGATACGCCGACTCGCGGGCGTAGATGCCTGCGTCCGTCGTGGGTGCGTCCATACCGTAGAGGCAGGGCCGGTCGGGCCTTCAAGATTCCCACGCGGCAGACAACAACGTTTATGTACACTTCTGTACGTTAGTGTCCAGTAATGGAATCCGATGCGGGATTGGCACCGGAAGTCGAGTCGATACTCGCGGCGGCGCGCGACCGGGGCGGCGGGGGCGAGCGAGTGGCTGTCGACGCCCGGTCGCTCACCGACGCGTTCGAGGCGGCCGAGGATGACGAACGCGTCCCGATAATCGCGGAAGTCAAGCCGACCAGCCCGACCGCAGACGGCGAGCGAACGGACGACCCGATCGAACTCGCCGAACGGATGGTCGAGGGCGGCGCGGCGGCGCTGTCGGTGCTGACCGAACCCGAGCACTTCGGCGGCTCCGCCGAGACGCTGGAGCGAGTTCGCGAGGCGGTGGACGTGCCCGTCCTCCGGAAGGACTTCGTCCTCCACGAGGCGCAACTGGACGTCGTCGCGGCCGACGTAGTGCTCCTCATCGTCCGGTTTCTGGACGAGGACGGCACCGACGATTTAGAGGACCTGCTCGCGGCGGCCCGCGACCGCGGCTTCCAGGTGCTCGTCGAGGCCCACACCGCAGCGGAGGTCGAACGGGCCGTCGCGGCGGGCGCGGATATCATCGGCGTGAACAACCGCGACCTGGCGAAACTGGAGGTCGACCTTGGGACGTTCCCGGCGGCGGCGGACGCGGCCCCCGAGAACGTCACGCTCATTGCGGAAAGCGGCATAGGGACACCGGACGACGTCGCGCGGATGCGCGAGGCCGGAGCCGACGCGTTGCTCGTCGGCTCGGCCATCATGGACCACGGCGGGGACTCCGACGTGGCGGCGAACACGCGGCGACTGACACAGGCGGAGACTGACACATGAGTACGGACGACGCACACGACCCCAAGTTCGGCGAGTACGGCGGACAGTACGTGCCCGAGGCGCTGATGCCGGCCATCGAGGAGTTGGCCGACGCCTACGAGCGGTACGTGCTGGAGAACGAGGACGGCTTCATGGACGAGTTCCGGCGGCGACTGGCGGACTTCGGCGGTCGGCCGACGCCGCTGCAGCGCGCCGAGCAGCTCTCGGCCCGCTACGACACCGAGGTGTACCTCAAGCGCGAGGACCTCGTCCACGGCGGCGCGCACAAGCTCAACAACGCGCTCGGACAGGTCCTGCTGGCGAAGTACATGGGCAAGGAGCGCATCATCGCCGAGACGGGCGCGGGCCAGCACGGCACCGCAACGGCGATGGCCGCCGCGCACCTCGACATGCCGTGTGAGATCTACATGGGCGAGACGGACATCGCCCGCCAGCGGCCCAACGTCTTCCGCATGCGCATCAACGGCGCGGAGGTCAACCCGGTCACGGTGGGCCGGGGCACGCTGAAGGAGGCAATCTCGGAGACGATGCGGGACTGGGCGACCACCGTCGAGGAGACCCACTACGTCATCGGAAGCGTCGTCGGCCCGCACCCGTTCCCGAAGATGGTCCGGGACTTTCAGTCGGTCATCTCCGAGGAGGCCCGCGAGCAGGCCATCGAGAAGACCGGCGGTCTGCCGGATTCGGTCGTCGCCTGCGCCGGCGGCGGGTCGAACACGATGGGCGCGTTCGCGGAGTTCGTCGACGACACGGGGGTCGAACTCCACGCCGTCGAGGCCGGCGGCTCCTCGCTGGAAGTCGACGAGGAGGAGGGCGTCGCGCCCAACTCCGCGACGCTCTCGACGGGCGGCGAGGGCGTCCTCCACGGCGCGCGGACGAAACTGCTTCAGGACTCGGACGGGCAGATCATGGAGTCACACTCCGTCTCGGCCGGGCTAGACTACGCCGGCGTCGGCCCGGAGCTCGCCCACCTCGTCGACGAGGGGCGCGTGATTCCGGCCAACGTCGACGACGACGCCGCGCTGGAGGCGTTCCATCGACTGTCGCAGGACGAGGGCGTCATCCCGGCGCTGGAGACCGCCCACGCCTTCGGCTATCTGGAGGAGCACCACGACGAACTGGGCGACACCGTCGTCGTCAACGTCTCCGGTCGCGGGGACAAGGACCTGGAGACGGTCGTCGAGGAGACGAGCAAGCGCGACCTCGACGTCGCGCCCGATATGTCCGTTCTCAACCGCGTGGGCGGAGGTGGCCTCTGATGGGTCTCGAACGCGCCTTCGCGGACGAACCCGCGTTCGTCCCCTACCTCGCCGCGGGCGACCCGAGCTACGAGGAGTCGCTCGCCTACGTCGAAGCGCTCGCCGAGGGCGGCGCGGACGTCATCGAACTCGGCCTGCCGTTCTCGGAGCCCATCGCGGAGGGCAAGACCATCCAGAACGCCATCGTTCGCTCGCTCGACGCCGGGATGACCCCCGGGCGGTTCTTCGAGTTCGTCGCCGACCTCGACGTGGACGTGCCGCTGGTCTGTATGACGTACTACAACCTCATCTACCAGTACGGGAACAGCGAGGCGAAGCGCGCCTCGGAGAACGCGAGCGGTGAAACCGCGAGCCAAGAAGGCCCGCGCCCCTTCGTCGAGAAGGCCGCCGACGTGGGCATCGAGGGGTTCGTCGTCCCCGACCTCCCGGCTGAGGAAGCGAGGCCGCTCCGAGACGCCTGTGACGAGTTCGGCCTCGACCTGATATTCATCGTCGCGCCGACGACCGAGGGCGACCGACTCGACCGGATGCGCGAGCAGGTCTCGGGGTACGTCTACGTGCAGGCCCGGATGGGCGTCACCGGCGCGCGCGACGACGTGGACGATGCGACGGGCGCGTCGCTCGCCCGCCTCTCGGACTGGGACGTCCCCAAGGCCGTCGGGTTCGGCATCAAGACCGGCGACCACGCCGAGGAGATCGTCGCCGCGGGGGCAGACGGCGTCATCGTCGGGTCCGCGCTCGTCGACATCGTCGCCGAGGGCCACGAGAACGGCAGGCCGACCGAGGCGGTCGCCGACGACCTCGAATCGCTCGCCCGGGAACTCAAACAGGGGGCCCTCCGAGGAGCACAGGAACGGCCGCAACCGGAACGCACATAATCGCTCTTGCCACAGTCTCGCATAACATGAACGCAGGGAAACGAACACGACTCGACCGCATCGGGACAGACGGCCGCTACGTCGTCGTCCCGATGGACCACGGTATCACGATGGGTGCCGTAACGGGACTCAAAGACATCGAATCGACGATCGACGCGGTCACGCGCGGCGGAGCCGACGCCGTCCTCACCCAGCGGGGCATCGCCGGCCGCGTCCATCCGAACAAGAACGACGCGGGGTATATCGCCCACCTCAACGGCTCGACCTCCATCGGCCCCGACGAGGACGACAAGCGCCGGACCGGCACCGTCGAGGACGCCATCCGCGCGGGGGCCGACGCCGTCTCCTTCCACATCAACGTCGGCAGCGAGTACGAGCGCGAACAGATCGCCGGACTCGCCGAACTGACCGGCGAAGCCGAGCGCTACGGGCTGCCGGTGCTGGCGATGACCTACGCCCGCGGACCGGAGATCGATCCCGAGGCGGCGGAGTTCAACCAGGCGGTCGGCCACGCCGTCCGTCTCGGCGAGGAACTCGGCGCGGACGTCGTCAAGACCGCCTACACCGGCGACGCGGAGACCTTCCAGCACGTCGTCGAGTCCACGTCGCTGCCGGTGGTCATCGCCGGCGGGTCGCGCGGCACGGACCAGGAGACTCTGCAGATGGTCCGCGGCGCGATGGACGCCGGTGCCGCCGGCGTCTCGATGGGGCGCTCGATCTTCCAGCACGAGGACCCCGAGAAGATAACCCGAGCCGTCGCGAACGTCGTCCACGACGACAGCGAGGCCGCCGACGCGCTCCGGGACGCCGGGTTGGCCGTCGAAGCCTAGAACCCGAACAGCGACCGTATCTGCGACCCGAGCGACGCGGTGTCGCTCTCTGCCGTTTTCGAGGGGTCCTCTCCCGGAGTGGCCTCGTCGTCCGGTTCCTCGCCGTTCGCTTCGGAGTCCGCCTCGGCGCGTGGGCCCTCGACCGCCGACGAGTGAGTCGCCGACTCGTCGCCGAGTAAGTCGACGTCGGAGACGGCGTCGGCGGAGTCCGATTCCGACACCGCCCCTGTATCGTCGCCGGCCGCTCCGTCGTCGCCGTCCCTCGTGGCGGGTTCGACGGCCATCGCTCGCCCGTACTCCTCGGGGGGCCTCGATTCCCCGTCGCACTGTCCGTCTGCGGCCGGTACGTCGGTCATGGGGGTGGCAGATCGTTCCTCGGAGCCGGTCTCGGGGCTCACCGTCGCGGCCGTCGCCTCCGAATCGGCCGTCGTCTCCGAACCGATTGCTGTCGATCCCTCGACAAGTTGTCGGGCTATCCTGCGGTAGGCGATGGCGGCACCGCTCTGGGGCGCGTTCACCGCGACGGGTCGGCCCGCGTCCTGGGAGTGGGGAACGGCGTCGTCCTCGGGGACGTGGCCGAGCAACTCGACGTCGAGGAACTCCGAGATCCGATCCGCGCCGGGCGAGGCACCGGTCCCGGACTTCGTCAGGACGAGGCCGCGGACGTCGGTGTCGACGCGCTCCGCCAGTTCCTTCGTGTTCCGGGCGTTCCGGATCGAGGCGACTCGGGGCGTCGAGACGAGCAGCGTCTCGTCGGCCAACTGCATCGGCCGAACGGTCTCCTCGCTCAGGCCGGCGGGCGTATCGAGTATCACCGCGTCGTAGTGCCAGCGGAGCGTCTCGACCACTTCGGACAGTCGGTCCAAGTCCGTCTCCGCGTACCCGTCGAGGTCCGTCCCGCTCGGGACGACGGCGAGTCCCGCCTCGGTCTCGTAGATAGCGGACTTCACTTCGGCTTCGCCGGCGAGCACGTCGTGGAGCGTCGTCGCCGTCCGAACGTCGATGTCCAGTTCAAGAAAGTCGACGAGGTTCGCCATCGCCAGGTCCAGTTCCACTGCGACCGTCGAACGGCCGGCCGCCGCCAGCGACGCCCCGAGGTTGATACTCGTCGTCGTCTTCCCGACGCCGCCCTTTGCACCAGCGACCGTGTAGACGTGATTCGTGACCATGCGTAACAACTACCTGACTCTCGCCCGAATCCTGTTACAATCTCAATCTATCAGAGAAACTGATAACACTATCGCTCACGTTCTCAGCGTTGAAAACCGACGGGGAGTCACGGCGCTGAGTCCGCCACGTTCAAGCCCCGCCGTCGCGGACGTGGCTCTATGACACGAAGCGTGTGGCTCAAAGCCGACGACGAGGTCGGCGACTGGGAGGCGCGAAAGCGTCGCATCACCGCCGGACTCGAAGCGGGCGTAGACTGGGTGCTGGTCGACGAAGCGGACGTAGAGCGCGTCCGCGACCTCGGCTCGGTCAACGTCGCCGCGTTCACGAACGGCGACGTCCACGTCATGGAGGCCGAGGCCGACGACTCCGACGCCGACGCGACCGTCGTCGGCAAGGACGGCGAGGGCGACGGCACCGTCGATCTGCCCTCCGATTTCTCCGGCTCTGCGGACCTCTCCTCGCTCCGGCAGAACGGCGCGGCCCCCGAGGGCGGCTACGTCCGCATCTTCGACGAGGACTACGAGGCCTTCGCCGAGGAGGTGGCGACCGAAGCCGACTTCACGATCGTCATCGGCGAGGACTGGCAGATCATCCCCCTCGAAAATCTCATCGCTCGCGTCGGCGACGAGACGGACCTCATCACCGGCGTCACCTCCGCCGAGGACGCCCGCACGGCCTACGAGACGCTGGAGCACGGCGTCGACGGCGTCTTACTCGACACGGACGACATCGACGAGATCAGAAAGACCGTCGACGTGCGCGACGAGATGGGCCGCGAGCAACTCGACCTGGAGTACGCCGAAGTGACCGCCGTCGAGCAGACGGGGTCGGCCGACCGGGTCTGCATCGACACGGGCAACCTGATGGACCACGACGAGGGGATGCTCGTCGGGTCGATGGCCCGCGGCCTCTTCTTCGTCCACGCGGAGACCGCCGAGTCGCCGTACGTCGCCTCGCGGCCGTTCCGGGTCAACGCCGGCGCGGTCCACGCCTACGTCCGCACGCCCGACGGCGGGACGAAGTACCTCTCGGAGCTCCAGTCGGGCGACGAGGTCCAGATCGTCGATTCGAACGGTCGCACCCGCGAGGCCATCGTCGGCCGCGCGAAGATCGAGAAGCGGCCGATGTTCCGCGTGCAGGCAGAGACCGAGGAGGGCGACCGCATCGAGACGCTGCTCCAGAACGCGGAGACCATCAAGGTACACGCGCGCGACGGTCGCATCGCGGTCACCGACCTCGAACCGGGCGACGAGATCCTCGTCTACCACGAGGACACGGCGACGCACTTCGGCGAGAAGATCGAAGAGAGCATCATCGAGAAGTAGACGGCACGCAGCGGGGCTCTTTTCCTACTGTTCGGCTTCGGCGTCCGCCTCGGTCCGGTACTGGTCGAGCTCGGTCGTACACCAGTGACAGAACTCGATGTCGTCGTCGAGTTCCTTCCCGCAGTTGGGACACTTCGTCCCTTCGAGGACCTCGGTGGTCACGTTCCCGCGGGTCGCCATCCAGTAGGCGTCGACCATGTTCAGAGCGGTGATCGCCAGCACGGCGACCGAGGCTTCGAGGGGGACGTTCTGTGCGGCGGCCAGCAGGTTGTCGAGCGTAAAGCCGTTCTGTAGCGGTGCCATCGCGTTCCCGTCGATGAGCAGCGCCGTCGTGCTGTAGACGAGGCCGAACCAGAGCACCGCGCGTAACCACTCCCGGAGGTAGACGTGCCCCAGCCCGGGGTAGAGAAAGGCGAGTACGGCGGCGAGCCACGGCCGCTTTCGCCCGGTCTCAGCCATACTCCCCGATTCAGGGGCCCACGCTCCTATATCTTCCGAACCGCGGGATTCACCCCGTCCCAACTGCCTTCGACGGCGGGTATCGTTTTTACCGCTCGCCATCAGTTCCGCCCATGGACGTCGTAGCAGACGACAGCTCGAACGCCGTCGAAGTCGAACCGGGCGTCTTCCTCACGCAGCTGGCCGCGGGCGCGGAGATGAGCATCCAGCATCTCCGCATCGAACCGGGCGGGCGCGTGCCCGAACACAGCCACCACCACGAGCAGGTGGGATTCGTCTATCAGGGCGAACAGACCTTCGTCCTCGAGGGCGGCGAGGCGGTGACCGTCGGACCCGGCGAGTCCTACCACTTGAAGAGTCACGAAGTCCACGCCGCCGAGAACCGCGGCGACGAGGTGCTGCTGGCGATCGACGTGTTCAGCCCGCCGCGGCCGAATCCCGACTGGCTGGAGTAGCGGCGCAGCCGACCGACCCCGTCACCGCAACACGAGGAGATAGGTCAGGACCGCGAGAAACACCGCCGTGAGGAGGACGGTTCGCGGCGTGAACGCGGCCAACTCGAAGAAGCTCAGCCCCCAGACGAGGACGGTACTGAACGCGAGCGATAGCAGGAGGTCGAGCACCAGCAGGACCCGGATGTCCCCGTCGCCGTCTGCGGCCATGGCGCTACTGTCGCGTCCACCTCCATATACGTACGGGGAGGTCACGCGATATCTACCCGAATGAGAGCGCTGATTATCGTTCAGATGGATTGACAGACGATGATAGAGAACCGTAACGGGACGCCCGTCGACCCCGTCCCCTTTCTGGTCGTCAGCGGGTTGGGCGTCGCGGTAAGCTTCTCCTTCGGCCCCATCTACGTCATGGAGTTCGGCGCGTCGCTGCCGTTCTCGCTGTCGGTCGCCGGGCTCGTCGCGCTGGGGACGGCAGCCGCGGCCTACCACCGCTACGTCTGGATGGCACGGCCCGAACTGCGCGGCGAGGTGCCGGCCGACGTTCGACTCGGACGGCTGCTGTACGGCATGGTCGTCGGTTTCTTCGTCGTCGTCGCGCTCGCGCTCCCGCTCGTCGCCGGCGGCCTGTGACCTCCCTCGAATTCCGCACTCTGTCGCCGGATGTCGCTCTCTGACGTCGCAAGCCTGTGGAACTATGGCCGAGGAGCGCGACTGCGGGTTCATGCGCGAGGTGGAACGCACGCGGTTCGTGGCGGCGACGCCCGCCGAACTCGCTCGCTCGCTGTCGCCGGTCGCCGTCATCGAACACGAGGGGACGTTCAGCGTCGTGACGAACGAAGAGACCGACGCCGGTCAGCGAGTCACGGCCCGCGGCGGCGGCGTCGAGGCCGTCTTTTCCTTTCAGGAACGCGAGAACGGACTCTCCTATCGGCAGGTCGGCGAGCAGGGCCCCTTCGAGTCGATGGAGACGACGCTCACCTACCGGTCGAGCGACCACGGGAGCGAGGTGACGGCGCACTCGGTGGTCAGTCTCGGCCTCCCGCTCTCGTCGTTGACCGACCGCATCGCCGCGTGGAAGCGAGGCGGCGAACTCGACCGACTGCTCGACGGACTGACCGACGAACACCGATAGCGCGCTGTCGTTCTGCATCGACGCCGTCCGGTCACTCCGCCGGATGTGTGCGGGCCGCGCAGAGTCTCACGAACGTTTATGCCGTTTTGGACGGAACGGTGACATATGGGTATTTTGAGCGCGGTCGGCGAGATACTGCGGGCCTCGACGCAGTCGGCGAACCGGGGCGACAGCGCCGGGGAGACGTCGGCGGGGGCGTACTGGTGTGACGACTGCGCCGAACGAATCCGAGACGTCGACGCGACCGGCACAGAGCCGCCGAACTGCCCGGACTGCGGCGAAGAGATGCGGTTCGAACGCTCGGCCGCCGCCACCGGCTGTGCGTGCTGACTCGCCAGAACACGTATATCTCCGAGACCTGTTATCGACACACATGACAGCGGCCGACCGAATCGACGCGTACCTCGACACGCTCGAAGAGTGGTTGCACGGTCTCTACCACGGGATGATCGAACACCCGTCCTTCGAGAAGATAGAGAAGGAGGCGGAGGACACCGCGGACGTGTTCATGTTCGCCTGTTTCGCCGACGCCTTCGGCATCCCGAGCCCCATCTCGTACTACACGGCGGAACTGCTCCCGTACCTCTCCGAGGAGTTCGTCCAGTGGGAGCGCCGGATGTGGGACCGAGAGTCGCTCATCGAGCGCAAGGGCCAACAGTATCACTTCTGAGATGAACAAGTTCGTCTTCTTCGGGGGGAAGGGCGGGGTCGGCAAGACCACGGTATCGAGCGCCTACGGACTGAAGTGCGCCCGCGACGGCCTGCGGACGCTGCTCGTCTCGACGGACCCGGCACACAGCACCTCGGACGTGTTCGACCAGCAGTTCGACGACGACCCGACGGCCGTCGAGGGCCACGAGAACCTCTGGGCGATGGAACTGGACCCGGAGGAGGAGGTCGAACGGCACATGCGGGAGATCAAGGGCTCGATGACCGACCAGGTGAGTCCGGCCATCGTCAACGAGATCGACCGGCAGATAGAGCTCGCCCACCGGACGCCGGGAGCCTACGAGGCGGCGCTGTTCGACCGGTTCATCGACGTGATGCGCGAGAGCGACGACTACGACCGCGTCGTCTTCGACACGTCGCCCACCGGCGGCACGCTGCGCCTGCTCGCGCTCCCGGAGTTCCTCGAATCGTGGATCGAGCGGCTCACGGCCAAGCGAAAGGAGAGCGTGGACCTCTTCGAGAAGGCGGCCATCGGCGACGAGGAGGCTCGGGAGCGTCTGCGGGACGACCCGATCATCCGCCGGCTCACGGAACGCAAGGAGAACTTCGAGTTCGCCGGGCGGACGCTCCGCGAGGACGCCGTCTTCTATCTCGTTCTCAACCCCGACGAACTCTCCATCGAGGAGTCCCACCGCGCCGTCACCGACCTGACCGACGCGGGCCTGACCATCGGCGGACTGGTCGTCAACAAGGTCGCGCCGGCCCCGGACGACGACGAGACGGGGAAGGGAGCGACGTACCTGCGGGAGCGCCACCGCACCGAGCGGGCGCGACTCGACCGCATCCGCGAGGAGTTCGACCAGCCGGTCCTCGCGGTCGTCGAACAGCGCGTCTCGGAGATAAAGGGGAGCCTCTTGGACGAGGTCACGGCCGAACTCGACATCGACGTCGAGGCGTCCCCGGCGGGGCCCTAAACAGCGGCCGCGGGGGCGGAAATCGGCAGGCGGCGTAGCCGCTGCTGGGCTCGAAATGTGACTGAGCTGTCCGATATCTCCACAATTATTAAATACTTTTTGGGCACAGATATGGATGAGGGTTAGTCATCATGGTACAAGTTATCTGGCTCGTCGTCGCCACGCTGCTCACGTTCAGCATCGGGTACCTCGGCTATTCGAGGTATCTCGCGCAGTTCGTGGAACTGGACGATTCGAACGAGACACCGGCGCACAAGTACGAGGACGGACAGGAGTACGTCCCCTCGAAGAAACCGGTGTTGCTGGGGCATCACTACTCTAGCATCGCCGGGGGCGCGCCCATCGTCGGGCCCATCACCGCCGGCGTGGTCTGGGGGTGGGTGCCGGCCCTGCTGTGGATCGCCATCGGGAACCCGCTGATGGGGAGCGTCCACGACTTCGTCTCGCTGTCGGGCAGCCTGCGACACGAGGGGAAGTCCATTGGCTACATCATCGGCGAGTACGTCGGCGAACGGGGGAAGAAGATGCTGCTGTGGTTCGCGTTCCTGACGATCATCCTCGTCGTGGCGGTGTTCGCGCTCGTCGTCGCCATCGTGTTCAACGCCTACCCGCAGGCGGCGACGGCGAGTTTCGTCTACATCGCGCTGGCGCTGATATTCGGCGTGTACCTCTATCAGTTGGACCTCCCGTTCATCCCCGGGACGGCCGTCTTCGTCGCCGCGGTGTTCGGCGGCGTCTGGGTCGGCCTCAACTTCCCTATCGCGCTGTTCCCGGCCCCCGAGGGGTCGCCCTACGCGCCCGAGACCATCGTCCTGTTCGGCTCCGGACTGGCCTCGCTGGTGCCCGCGGCGGGCACGCTCGGCGCGAACACCGCCGGCTGGATACCGGTCATCCTGCTGTACGCCGCCATCGCGTCGGTGCTCCCGGTGTGGATGCTGCTCCAGCCGCGGGACTTCCTCTCGTCGTTCCTGCTCTACGCGGGCGTCGGCGGGGCGCTGCTGGCGGTCGTCGTCGGCACCCTGCTCGGAACGTCCTCGCAGCCGCTGGTGATCGAACTCGAACCGTACTACGGCTTCATGGGGACCGCGGGGCTGCCGCTGTTCCCGCTGCTGTTCGTGACCATCGCCTGCGGAACCATCAGCGGCTTCCACTCGCTGGTCTCCTCGGGGACGACCGCGAAGCAACTCAACAAGGAGTCCGACGCCCGCCCCATCGGCTACGGCGGGATGCTCGGTGAGGGTCTACTGGCGACGGTCGCGCTCGGGACGGTCGCCATCGCGGGCGTCACGGCCGGCGGCGGCATCGGCCGCGCCCTGCCGAACTTCGCCAGCGGCGGGTCCGTCATGCTGTCGAGCTTCGGCATCCCGCTGGAGGTCGGCGCGGTGTTCATGGCGCTCGTGCTCGTGAGCTTCCTGTTGACCTCGACCGACACGGCGGTCCGCCTCGGTCGCTACATGGCCGAGGAGATCGTCGGCACGCCCGACGCCGACACCGTCTACATGCGACAGATACAGGAGACCGGGACCAACCGCTACTCGAACGCCGCCATCCAGTGTCTCATCGCGTATGCGCTGGTCGCCAGCGGGTCGTGGGCGAGCCTCTGGCCGCTGTTCGGCGGCGCGAACCAGCTGCTGGCCGCGCTCGCGCTGCTGACCGCGACGGTGTGGCTGGCGAACTGGGACGACGACAAGCAGCTCATCAGTACCGGCGTGCCGATGGCGCTGATGACGCTCATCACGGTCATCGCGCTGCTGTACCTCGCGCTCTATCAGAACTTCTACCAGCAGTTCGTTCTGGGCGGCTTCGCGCCGGAGGCGGGCATCGTCGCTCGCATCTCCGTCGCCGCGCAGATAATCCTCGCGCTGGTGCTCGTGGGACTGGCAATCTCGCTGGTCTGGATCGGCTACAAGAACATTCGGTCGGTGCGCGAACGGCCCGGCGCGGCCCCGGCCGACGACTGAACGGCGACGCGACGAGCCCTCCCTACTTTTCTGCGTTTTCCGCGTTCGAGCGTCCCCGCGGTGGCGACGCCGAAGGCGCTCATCCGAGCAACGCTCGCAGCCGTCCCAGCAGTCCCGACGGTTCGGCGTCTAAGTCCCGCCACAGTTCGAACGCGGCCGCCACGTCCGCCTCGCTGCTGGCGACGGCGTCCTCCCGCTCGGGGGCGACGACGGCGAGGTTCACCTCGTAGCTCCCGTAGTAGCCGTACTTCAGCAGCGTCCGGTCGCGGAACCCCGAGACGTGCGAGCGCACGTCCTCGGGGACGTCGGGGACGACGAGGACGAACGTGAACTCCGTCCCGTGGTGTTCCTCGCTCGCGTCTATCCACTCGTCGGCGAGGTCGTGGCCGAGCGCCACCAGCGCGTCGAGGTCGGCGGTGGAGACGCCGTCGGCGCGTCGGGCGAAGAGGTGTTCGCTCGTCTCGTAGTTCGCCCAGTTGATCGAGCGATGGAGGAACTGCTTCTGGCTCTCGACGAACAGGCGGCCGTACAGGTCGAAGCGCTCGCCGTCGGCGGCGTAGTCCCGTTCGAGGTCGTAGTTGTACTGGAGGCGGTCAGCGACCCGCTGGAGGTAGTCATCGTCCCACGTGGGCAGGTCCTGTTCGGGCGGCTCGGCCGACTCGACCGCGCGTTCGGTGTCCTCTCGCTCGCTCATGCGTCCGGGTCGTAGGCGTGGACGTCGTCACCGGCGGGCGCGCCGACGGCGAAGACGCGGACGGGCTCCGTCGCCGATTCGGGGTTGTAGGCCCGCTGTGGACTGCCCGGTTCGACGACGAACACCTCGTCGGCCTCGACCTCGTAGGTCCGTTCGGGCGTCTCGACGTGGAGCGTCCCCGAGAGCACGTAGAACACCTCCTCTTGTTCGTCGTGGACGTGATAGGCCAGCGGGAGCGGCTCGCCGGGGTCGGCCTCGTAGACGTTCGCTCCCAACTGTTCGAGCGAGGCGGCGGCGTCGATGGACCGCTGCGTGCTCGGCCGGTCGGGCGTCGGCGAGACGTCGGCGATCGAGATGTGGTGATATCCCATACCAGTACACTGGCGGTCGCCCATCTAAAACTTCGGCCCGAATCGCGGGCGGGGGTTGCGTTTGCAAGCACCGATTTTACCGGAGAGCGACGGCTACGTATCGAGTACGACCGCGACAGCCCACCGCGTTACCGCGGCGTACAGGGCCACTGAACTGACCGTGAATTCATATCGCATTCGATGACTGAGAGCACCCATGCAGACGACCTGCGGAACCGAATCGAAGCAGTCGAGACAGCGTCGGCGGATACGGACCGGCTCCTGTCGGTCGCCGTTCCCGCGACGGAGCCGATCGGCGAGACCCTGGAAGCGATCGAGGAAGACCACGCGGAGGCGTCGTATCTCGACACCGACGAGACGACGCAGACGCACGTCCGCGAGGCCTTAGACGAGGTCAAGCGGCTCCTCAACGACTACGACGAGACGCCGGCGAACGGCCTCGTCGTCTACGCCGGCGTCGTCGACGGCGACCTACGGACGTACGTCTTCGACGACCCGCCGGAGTCGGTGACCGAGTCGGTGTACGAGCGCTCGAACGAGTTCGACGCGTCGCCGCTCGACGCGACGGTCGCCGAGGCCGCCGACGCCGGCACGCACGGCCTCCTCGTCGTCGCGCGGGAGTCGGCCGTCTTCGGCCGGTACGACGCCGAGTCGGTCGAACTCGTCGACGAGATCGAGAGCGACGTCCCGAGCAAGCAGTCCGCCACCGGCCGGTCGGAGGAGAGCTTCCAGGACCGCAGCGAGGAGCGCGCCGGCGAGTTCTTCGACGCCGTCGGCGACGCCGCCCAGCGGGTGTTCCTGCCCGAGGCCGACGTCGCCGGCGAGACGCCCGACCCCGACATCGACCGGCTCGTCGTCGGCGGGAGCGAGGTCATGGCCGAGCAGTTCCACGACGGCGACCACCTCCACGAGCGGCTCGAAGAGCGCGTCGTCGGCCCGTTCGAGGTGTCCTACGCCTCCGAACAGGGCCTCCGAGAGCTCGTCGACGCCGCGGAGAACGCGGAGGCGCTCGACGTGACCGACGCCCGGGATACGATGGACCGGTTCTTCGGCGAACTGGACGACGGCGACGAGGCCGTCTACGGGCCGAACGATACCGAGGAAGCGCTCGAAGAGGGGGCCGTCGAGACGCTGCTGGTCTCCGACTCCCTCGACCCGGCCGAGGCACAGGAGCTCTCGAAGCGGGCCTCGGAGACGGGTGCCGACACCATCACCGTCCCGACCGGTTACGACCGCGGCGAACGCTTCGACGAAGGGTTCGAGGGCGTCGGCGCCCTCCTTCGCTACCCGGTCGCGTAACGGTCGGTCTCGGCCGCGACCGCTCACATTACCGGTCGTGACTCGCCGAGGGAACTTTTATTCGGCGAGAGACCGAACCGTCGCGGTAGAGCATGAGCAAAGAGACCGAGTCCTGCGGTCGGTGTGGCATGAGCACCGTCGTAGACACGGCGGACGGGGACGAGTCGGACCCGTTCGGGACCGCGCGTATCGAGGTGGACGACGAGGAGGCGCGGACTGTCTCGCCCGCCGCGTGGCTCGCGGGCCTCAAGGACCGCCTCGACGACGCGGCGACGCGGCTGACCTACGGTCGATAGGGCGGACGCTACCTTTTTGTCCCGTCTGGATGAGTTCAGCCTAATGTCAGAGATAGACGTTCTCGTGTTGAACCAACCGATCCACGGGATGTCGCCCCGGGAGTACCGCTCGATTCTCGCGGATCGGCTCCCCGAGCGACGGGTCGAACTCGCCTCGAAACCCAGCGAATACGACGAGCTCGTGGCTCAGTCGCGCATCGTCACGGGGTTCGAGATCGGCGCGGACGCCGTCGAGTCGGCCGACGATCTCGAACTGTTCGCCTGCACCTTCGCCGGGACGGACCACCTCCCGACCGACGCCTTCCAGGCCAACGACGTCCGCGTCACCAACGCCTCGGGCGTCCACGGTCCGCCCGCCGCCGAGCAGGTGATGGCGTACGTCCTCTCCTTCGCGCGCCACCTCGATACGGGCTGGGACCGGAGCCGCGACGGGACGTGGAGTCACTACCGCGCCGACGAACTGCAGGGCTCGACGGTCACCGTCGTCGGGACCGGTGCCATCGGCGGTGCCATCCTCGATCGGCTGGCCCCCTTCGGCGTCGACACTATCGGCGTTCGAAACACCCCCTCGAAGGGCGGCCCCGCGGACGAGATCATCGGCTTCGACGAGTTCGAGGAGCGACTGCCGGAGACGGACTACCTCGCGTTGGCCTGTCCGCTCACGGAGAAGACAGAGGGGCTCGTCGACGAGTCGGCGTTCGACTTACTGGACCCGAGCAGCGTCCTCGTCAACATCGCCCGCGGCGAGGTCGTGGAGACGGACGCGCTGGTCTCGGCGCTGAAGACCAACGAGCTCCGCGGGGCGGCGCTTGACGTCACCGACCCCGAACCGCTGCCGGACGGCCACCCGCTGTGGAACCTCGACAACTGTCTGGTCACGCCGCACAACGCCGGCCACACGCCGGAGTACTGGGATCGGATGGCCGACATCATCGCCGAGAACGTCGAGCGACTGGAGTCGGGCGAGGAACTCCGAAATCTGGCGCAGTAGACCGAATCAAGATTCGCTCGACAACCGCTCGACCAGCGACCGGAGCGTCGCGAGGTCGTACTGACCCGGCGCGGTCGCCTCGGCGGGGTCGACCGGCGCGTAGCCGATTCGGGAGCCGTACAGCGGTGCGACGGCCCGGGAGTGCCGCCCGGCCTCGCCCATGCACATCGTCGCCACCCGCTCGCCGGCGGCCGATAGCTCGCGGGTCGCGCCGAGCATCGCCAGCACGTCATCGGGCGAGCGGGCGGTGGAGGCCATCTTGCCCACGTCGCCGTAGGCACACGCGTCTTCCAGTCGGTCGGCGATGGCGTCCCGGTCGGGCGTCGCCTCGAAGTCGTGCGTCGAGACGACGACCGATGCGCCGTTGTCTCGGGCGCGGTCGGCGACTCGACCGGCGTCGTGGTCGCCCGCCCCGGAGAGCGCGGCGAGTTCGAGGTCGACGGCGGTCACGGCGTCGTGCTCGACGGCCCGTTCCAGCGCGTCGAGTCGCTCGGCGGTGTCGGCGGCCTCGCCGCCCTCCCACTCGGCGCGGTTGGTCACGAGTACCGGGAGGTCGCCGTCGTAGGCATCGAGCTGTGAGAGCGGCGCGTCGGCGAGGTCCATCCGCAGTTCGACGCCGTCGGCGTCCCCCCGGGCCGCCGGTTCGATCCCGAGGTCCGACCCGGCCGCGAGCAGCGTGAACGAACTGAAGTCCATGGCGGCGCTTCGGCTGAACCGCACAAAAACGTCTCCGTCTCACTCGACCGGCACGTGCGAGACGCGGTAGCCGTCGTCGGTCCGCTCGACCGAGTCGACGGCGTAGAGGCGGACGCGGCGCTCCTGTTTGGTGTTGACCGCGAAGTCGTAGTGCTCGGCGTCGTAGCTCGGGTCGTTCTCGGCGGCCCACTCGCGGTGGGCGGCGAGTCGATCGCGGGCTATCCGCTCTGAGTGTCCCGTTACACTCGCCACGCGGTCGTCGAGCGCCGCTACGAGCTCCGGGTCGCGCTCGACGCCGACGGAGTTGCGGGCGTCGACCATCGCGGCGAGCGTCGTCGTTCCGGTGCCGAGGAAGGGGTCGAGGACGGTGTCGCCGTACACCGAGAACATCGAGATAAGCCGGTGCGGGACGGTCAGCGGGAACGCGCCCGAGCGGTTTCGCAGGCCGTCGTCGAGCGCCTGGCTCTCGCCGGGGAGCTCCCAGAGGTCCGAGAACCACTCGTTTCGCTCCTCCCAGAAGTACGCGCTCCGATAGCGGCGGTCCGCGCCGGGTTCGAGCCGTCGGCGCTCGCCGTTGCGGAAGACGAGGATGTGCTCGTGTTCGAGCGTCGGGTAGGCGTTGGGCGGGACCATCCCCGACCCCATGAACTTCGCGCCGCTGTTGGTCGGCTTCCGCCAGAGGATGTCCGGAAGCGCTCTCAGGCCGCGGTCGGTCAGCCGGTCGGTTATCTCGGCGTGGTTCGGGTACGAGCGAAAGCCGTCGGCCAGCGATCGGGTGGCGTCGCCGACGTTGATGCAGGCGATGCCGCCCGGGACGAGGACGCGTTCGAGTTCGGCCCAGACCGTATCGAGCACGTCGTGCATCAGCCGGAAGGCCTCGTCGCCGTCGCCGTCGTCCAGCGCCTCGCCGATGGCGGGGTCGAGCGACGCGAAGATGCCGTCCCACATCTCGATCATCGGGTACGGCGGCGAGGTGACGACGAGTTCGACGCTGTCGGCTTCGAGGGGCAACTCGCGGACGTCCCCGGTGACGACCCGGTGTCTCGTCTCCATGTGCCGGCGGTAGAAGCGACCCGGTTAGGTGTGTTTTGGTTCCGTCGCGCCGCCGACCGAAACGATACTCGGCGCCCGCGAGCGAGAGCGGTCCTCAGTTCCGCTCGACGAGGCTCTGAATCTCGTTTATCTTCGCGGTCTGCTGTTCGTTGGCGGCGGCTATCTGCTCGATCTCGGTCGCGACCTCCTCGGCGTTCTCGGCGGTCATGTCGACCATGCTGGCGACCTCCTCGGTCGAGGCGGCCTGTTCGTCGGTCGCCGAGGCGACCTCTTCGGCACCGCGGGCGGCCTCCTCGACGGCCTCGTCGATGTCGCGGAGGATCTCGACGGTCCGGCTCACCTGCTCGATGCCCTCCTCGACCTGTTCGTTGGCGTCGTCGATGCTGCCGACGGTGTCCTCGGTGTCGGCCTTGATGTTCGAGACGAGCTGCTCGATCTCGGTCGCGTTCTGCTGGGACTCCTCGGCCAGGGACTTCACCTCGTCGGCGACGACGGCGAAGCCCTCGCCGGCTTCCCCGGCGCGGGCGGCCTCGATGGAGGCGTTCAGCGCCAGCATGTTCGTCTGGTCGGCGATGTCGTTGATGACGTCGACGATGGCGTCGATCTCGTCGATGCGGTCGCGCAGCTGCTCGACGTCCTCGGAGACGTTCTCGTTGGCCTCGTCGACGGACTCCATCGCGTCGATGGCGTCGTCGGCCACGTCCCGGCCCTCGTCGGCGAGGCTGCGAGCGCGTTCGCTCACCTGTCGCACCTGGCTGGCGCTGGAGGCCACCTCCTCGACGGTCGCGGAGAGGTTCGACACCTCGCCGGCGACCTCCCGCATGTTGTCGGACTGCTCGTTCGCGAGGTCGCTGATCTCCTGGGAACTCCCGGAGACGTTCTCGGACGCGCGGAGCAGCTCGTCGATGGCGCTGCCGAGTTCGTCCGCCGTCCCGCCCGAACCGACCGGGCGTTGGTCGGTCTGACCGATTTCTGAAGCCATGTACGCAATCCGACAGCCCAGCGGATTAAGCGTACCTCCGCGGTTATCAGGCGTGATTCTTCGACGGCCGTCGGGGTGTGTAAAAACGATACGCTGACCGACGGCGGCCTCCCGCAGTTCGAGGACTGAGAGCGGCTACGCGACGGTCAGTCCCTGCTCGGCTTCGAGCAGTTCGTGGTATCGGTTGCGGATGGTGACCTCGGAGATGTCGGCGACTTCGCTGACGGCCGCCTGCGTCGTCTTCTCGTTGGTCAGGAGCGCGGCGGCGTACACCGCGGCGGCGGCGAGGCCGACCGGCGACTTCCCGGAGTGGACGCCCTGCTCCTTGGCGTTCTGGAGGAGTTGGCGGGCCCGGTGTTCGGCCTCGTCGGAGAGTTCGAGCGAGGAGGCGAACCGGGGGACGTAGCTCTCGGGGTCCGCGGGCTTGACTTCCAGCCCGAGTTCGCGCACGACGTAGCGGTAGGTCCGGGCTATCTCGCTCTTCTCGACGCGGGAGACCTCGGTGATCTCGTCGAGAGAGCGGGGGACACCTGCCTGCCGGGCGGCGGCGTACACCGACGCCGTCGAGACGCCCTCGATGGAGCGGCCGGGGAGCAGGTTCTCGTCCAGCGCTCGGCGGTAGATGACCGAGGCGGTCTCGCGGACGTTCTCGGGGAGGCCGAGCGCGCTCGCCATGCGGTCGATCTCGCCCAGCGCCTGCTTGAGGTTGCGCTCCTTGGAGTCGCGGGTGCGGAAGCGCTCGTTCCACTTGCGCAGGCGCTGCATCTTCTGGCGCTGCTTGCCCGACAGCGAGTTGCCGTAGGCGTCCTTATCGCGCCAGTCGATGTTGGTCGAGAGGCCCTTGTCGTGCATCATGTTCGTCGTCGGCGCGCCCACGCGGGACTTCTCGTCCTTCTCGCTGGAGTCGAACGCCCGCCACTCCGGGCCGCGGTCGATCTCGTCGGACTCGACGACCAGGCCGCAGTCCTCACAGACCGTCTCGCCGTGTTCGTCGTCCATGACGAGCGATCCGGAGCACTCCGGGCAGGCGGTCGCCGTCGATTCCTCGGTCTGTTCCTCTTCGTCGGTTCGTCGTCGCGTTCGTGTGTGTTCGCTCATTGGTTGCGAAGGCGGGGCTCACCGGGCGATGGGGCCAACCGTAGAACCCGGCGGCAATCGGTAAGAACGAATCCGTTCGAAAGTCATTTAGTGTTTGTGGTATCGATCCGCGGATGGACGGCTCACGCCACGAGACGCGCGTCTGTATGAGCAACGCACAACCATTCAAATAACATCCGTAATGATTCATCCGGGAGTTCGAGCCACGGCGTGCGTCACCGGGGCCGGAACCCGGTAAAGGCCGCCCCGCCGAGCGCGTCGTCCCGGACGCGGCGAGCGACTGACCGCGTTCGAGGCTGACGGCCTCGGTGCGTCGCGCGTTATTCCGTTCGGCTTCCGGGTTCGACCTCGTCTCCCGGACGGCCGATCGTCCGCTTGCCCTCAGTCGTGTCGATGTCGGTGAGCGCGTTGAGCGGGCACCACCGCGCCGCCGCGGTCAGCAGGAACGCGACGCCGACAGCGAGCGCGAGGACGCCGACTGCGGTGCCGGGCGGTCCCGGATCGAGGCTCACACTCCCCAGCAGTATCGCCGCGCCGACGACGAGGAGGAGCGGCCCGAAGACGGCCCGGCCGATGCGGTCGTAGCCGCCGACGTTTCGGTACATTGTCGAGACACCACATTGTGATACGTTGACAATCAACATAAAGTATCGGTGTATTTCGTCCGCAAACGGCGGTCTGATCGGCGAGTAAATCGGAAAACGGGTTCGGGTCGGCGACGCTCAGTCCGTCGTCTCGGGTTCGATGTCGCCCGCGCTCCGGGACTCCTCGACGGCGGTCGTCAGCGAGACGTTGAGCCACGCCATCGAGCTGACGCCCCCGAGGATGGTGACGGCGTTTTTCACCGCGTGGTCGACGATCGCGACGCTGAGAGCGACCGTCACGCCGATGGCGGCGGGGGTCAGCGGCGCGACGATGATCGTGAACGCTCCCTCGTACAGCCCCACGCCGCCGGGAGTCAGCGGGAGCACCTTCGCGAGGTTCCCGACGCTGACCGCGAAGAAGCCGACGGCGACGAGCGAGGGGTCGAGCGGATAGCCGAAGGCCGCGAAGACGACCAGCGCGGTCACCACGTCCAGCGTCCAGATGAGGAGGCTGCTGAGGCCCACGCGAGCGAAGGCCGAGCCGTCGGCGGTCACCGTCTGGATGTCGGCGACGAACGTCTCGACGACGCCGGCGACGTAGTCGGCGTAGGAGTCGTCGCTCAGCCGGCCGACTGCCGACCGGACGAAGTTGCGGTCGGTGCGGGCGCTGGCGACGATGACGCCGACGGCCCCGATGGCCGCGACGCCCACGGCGGCGGCGACGACGACGGCGGTCTGGCCGCTCCGTGCGGTATCGCCGCTGGCTCCGCCGGTCAGGGCGGCCAGTAGTTCGCCGGCCGATCCGGTGGCGGCCAGCCCCAGCATGACGGTGCCGGCCAGCACCGTGATCGTGAGCAGGTCGAAGACGCGCTCGACGGCCAGCGACGCGAACCCGGTGGGATACGGGATGGCGCGGCGCGCCTTCACGACGTAGGCGCGCACGCCGTCGCCGAGCCGGGCCGGGAACACGAGGTTGCCGGTCTGGCTGATGAACACCGCGCCGGTGAGGAAGTCCCAGCGCTCGTGATACCCCATCGTATCGAGGATATCGCGATAGCGAGCGCCCCGAAGCGGCCACGAGGCGGCGTAGATGGCGGCGCTGACGGCGATCAGCGCCGGGTCTGCGCCGGCCATCACGTCCAGGACCCGCGCCGGGTTCAGGTACTGCGTCATCAGCAGGAGCGCGACGACGACGAGCATCGTCCCCGCGCCCAGCGAGACGCGGGGCGTGATGCGGGGGCTGACAGATAGCTCCCAGCCGGTCCGGAGGATCTGACTCCCCATGCCGAAGACGTCCCGGACGATATCGACCTTCGAGTCGCCCTTCGGCGTCCAGTCGACGGGGAACTCCTTGACGCGGAAGCCGCGTCGCTGGGCCTTGACGAGCATCTCCGTGTCCCAGAACCAGTGTTCGTCCTGGACGGTCGGCGCGAGCGCCTCGAAGGCCCGCCGGTCGAACGCCTTGAAGCCGCACTGGTGGTCCTTGAGGTCGGAGCGCAGGACGCCCCGGACCAGCGTGTTGTAGCCGAAACTCGGGATGCCCCGCTTGGCCGGGCGGTCGGCGCGGTTCTCGGCCATCCAGCGCGAGCCCGTCGCCACGTCGTACTCGTCCGATCGGACGCTCTCGACGAGTTCCTCCAGGTGGCGCATGTCCGTGGCGAGGTCGGTGTCGAAATACACCAGCGTCTCGCCCTCGGCCCGCTCGAAGGCGTACTCCAGTGCGCCGCCGCGGCCGAGGCGCGTCTCCGAGTGGATGTGACGCACGCGGTCGTCCTCGTTCGCGAGGCGGGTGGCTATCTCCGGCGTCCGGTCGGCGCAGCCGTCTTCGGCGACGATGACTTCGAACGAATCTCCCGGTAGGAAGGAGGCGAGCGTCTCCAGCGTCACCGAGACGGTCTCCTCGATGGTGTCCTCCTCGTTGTACGCCGGAAGGACGACGCTCACCTCTACAGCAGTCATTGGTTCCGAGTGGGGTACCGAATCGGAAGTACCTTCTGGCCCATTCCTAGCGCCCCGTCAGTCCGCCCGCTCGGGTGAGCGTACGGTGACGAACTCCGTCAGGTCCTCGCCGACCTCGGCGGCCGACTCGTAGGGCCGCCCGACGACGATGTCGCCGGCGCGGCTCTTGCCGATGCCGGGGATCGTCGTCAGTTCGTCCATCGAAGCGCTGTTGACGTCCAGCGGGTGGGGCACGCCCGTCACCGAGCGGTAGCCGTGGCCGGTGACTGCCACGTCGAGGGTCCGCCCGAGTTCGCGTTCGCCCGGGAGCCCGACTAGCAGCGGATACGTGCCGAGCTGTCGGCCGAAGGTCTTGCCGTCCTGGTGGTACTCCAGATGCACGTCGGGAAGCACCGTGCCGGGCGGGGCGACCCGCTTGAGCATCGGGTTGTCGATCTCCTCGCGGACCTCCTGCTTGTACCGCTTGAACAGTTGCTTGTGGTCCTTGGCGATCTGCGCGCCGGTGTCGGCCATGTCGGTCCCCTCGAAGGCCATCACCTGCCGGATGTTCACCCGGCGGAGCATGTACCCCTCGTCGTAGACGCGCTGGAGGAACTCCTTGTTGTGGTCGAACGTCTCGCGGCGCTCGCCTTTCAAGCCGTGCAGGAGGTTGATTCCGGGCAGGAGCTTCGGGAGGCGGCGCGGCGCGCCCTCGCCGAAGTTGGGCGCGCTCTCCCTGTCGCCGCCGGGACGCCATCCCGCTTCCTCGTTCACGATCTTCACGGCCTCGAAACACTCCTCGGCGGTGACGTTGAGGTCGTTCTCCTCCTGCACGAGCGGGTCGGCGGACTCCAGACCGAACGCGGCGGTGTCGCCGGGCGTGTTGTGCTCGGCGATGACGCGGATCCCCTCCCGGGCCTTCTCGGGCCACTCGACGACGGTGATGGGGTTCATGTTGTCGAGGTGGAGCGTCTCTAAGTCGGGAGCCACCTCGCGGATACCGCCGTAGAGGCGGCGGAGGGCGTCCGGGTTCGGGGCCTCGCCGTCGCCGCCGTAGGCGAGGATGTCGGCCTGGCGGCCCAGGCGGAAGTGGGCGACGCCGCGGTCCGAGAGGGCGTCGACTTCGTCTACGACGCTCTCGGGCGGCCGGAAGTCCGGGTCGCCGTACATCGGCTCCGTGCAGAACGAACAGCGGTACGGACAGCCGCGGGAGGTCTCCATCTCGCAGATGAGGTACTCCGGGTGGTTGGGGTGCTGCTCGACGACGAACGCGCCCGCTCGCGCCCAGCGGGTCTCCTCCTCGACCGAGCGATAGCGGTCCTCGAACCCTTCGAGGCCGGACTCGACGAGGTCGTGGACGGCCGCCTCCACGTCGGCCATCGCCAGGAAGTCGAAGTCGAGGTCGTCACGGGCCGTCTCGCTCGCTCCCTCGTTCGCCTCGCCGACGCCGAAGCGGACGGGACCGCCCATCACCGAGGTGCCGTCGGCGGTCCAGGCCAGTTCGCGCACCTCGTCGGGTTCGGCCGGCGTCCCGCCGACGTATTTCCCGGGGACGGTCATCCCGCCGACGTACAGCAGCAGGTCGGCCTCCTCCACGTCGCGCCACAGGCGGCGCTCCTCGCGGAGTTCGTCGATCGTGTGGTAGGTGATTCGCTCTCGGGGCACGCCCGCCTCGACCATCGCGCCGGCGGCGTAGCGCGGGTACGTCGAGATGTACGGCGGAACCCCGAAGTGCGCCGGTTCGTCGACGTAGCCGTCCACGATGGTCACGTCGAGCGTCTCGGGGTCTGCGGTCATGGCCGCGAGTTGTCGGCCGAGGCGTAAAACGGTGTCTGGTCGGTCGGGCGGACTCCCGCCGAAGTTGCGTACGGTTACCACACCAGACAAAACAGATATGTCCTAGATTTGCGTACATATTATGTATCTTATGAATAAGACACTCTCTCGAAGGGGCTTCTTGGGGTTGCTCGGGGTGACGACTGCGGCGGGGGCGCTCGGTTGGGCGACCGGGTGGCTCCGCGGGCCGTCCGACGGCGCGAACGCGTCGCCCGAACCCAAGACGATGGTCGGTATCTACCCGTCGTGGTCCCGCTACGAGCGCGGATATCTACCGGGCGACGTCCCGCTCGACCGGATCACCCACCTGCAGTACGCCTACCTGACGATCACCGAAGACGGAAGCGTCGACTACGCCGACCGCTACGGCGACACGCGGAACCTGACGGCGTTTCGAGAGCGAAAGCGGGCCCATCCCGACACGAAGATGCTCCTCTCTGTCGGCGGGTTCTTCGCTTCGGAGTACTACTCGAACGCGGCGCTCGACGGGACGCGACGCGCCCGCTTCGCCCGCACCGCCGTCGCATTCCTCCGGGAGTACGACTTCGACGGGCTGGACCTCGACTGGCAGTACCCGAGCGGCGGGAACCCGAACGCCTTCACCCGAGAGGGCGATGTGAGCCGCTTTACGCTCCTCCTGTCGGAGGTGCGCCGGCAGCTCGACGCCGCCGGCGGCGAGGACGACAAGGAGTACGAGCTCAGCATCTCGGCGTCTATCAACCCCCAGTTCACCGAGAACTTGGACGTCGGCGAGTTCGCGGACCTCGTCGACCGGGTCAACGTGATGGCCTACGACTACGCCGGCCCGTGGGACGAACTGACCGGGTTCACCGCGCCGCTCTACAACCCGTTTCCGGACTCAGTGCCGGACAATCCGTTCTACGTCGCCAACGCCATGACTACCTGGAAGCGACAGCCCATCGACTCGAGCAAGCTGAGCCTCGGATTCGCCGCCTACGGTCGCGCGTTCAGCGGCGTCAGTGCCCAAAACCAGGGGTTCGACCAGCCGTTCGAGGGGACGCCGCCGGGAACCTATCCCGGGGAAGGTGAGGGGGCCTACGACTACTGGGACATCGAAGCGAACTTCACCCCCGAAGAGGGCTACGAGTCCCACTGGCACGGCGACGCGGCCGCGCCGTTCCGCTACTCGGCGGTCGACGGCGTGTTCCTCACCTACGACGACGAGCGCTCCGTCGCCGAGAAGGCCCGCTACGTGGCCGACGAGGGGTTCGGCGGAATGACTATGTGGGACTTCAACGGCGACAGGGACCGGGTGCTTCTGGACAGCGCCACCAGTGCGCTGGCCGAGTGAGCGAGCCAGTTCGCGGGCCGGCAGGGAACAGCACTCCCTAGTCGTCCGCTTCGAGCGGCCCCTCGTCGGCCTGGGCCCGCCAGAGGTCGGCGTAGTCGCCCTCCGATGCGAGCAGGTCGTCGTGGCTCCCGCGCTCGACGACCTCGCCGTCGTCCATGACGACGATGCGGTCGGCGTCTTGGATCGTCGACAGGCGATGGGCGATGACGAAGGCCGTTCGGTCCTCGACCAGGCGCTCGATGCTCGCCTGGATGCGCTCTTCGGTCTCCGTGTCCACGTCGCTGGTCGCCTCGTCGAAGATGATCACCTCGGGGTCGTTCAGCAACGCTCGGGCGATGGCGACGCGCTGGCGCTGCCCGCCCGAGAGCTTGACGCCGCGTTCGCCGATCTGCGTGTCGTAGCCCTCGGGCAGCGCCGCGATGAACTCGTCGGCCTGTGCGGCGCGGGCGGCCTCGAGGACCCGTTCGCGGGCCGCCTCGCTCCCCTCGCGTTCCCCGTCGAGCACATCCCGGTCGCCGTAGGCCACGTTCTCGGCGACGGTCCCCGAGAAGAGGTAGGGCTGTTGCTCGACGACGGCGACCTCCTCTCGGAGCGCCTGTAATCCGTACTCGCGGACGTCGACGCCGTCCACGCGAACCGCGCCCGAGTCGACGTCGTGGAATCTTGGGACGAGTTTCAGCAGCGTGGACTTCCCCGCGCCGGTCGGTCCGGCGAGTCCCACCGTGGCCCCGGCGGGCACGTCCAGCGAGACGTCCCGCAGGACCGGGCGGTCCGCCTCGTATCCGAAGGTCACGTCCTCGAAGGAGACCGACCCGTCCACGTCGTCGGGCGCGTACGGGTCCGCCGAATCGGTGATCGTCGGCTCCCGTCCCAGCAGGCCGAAGACGCGCTCGGCGCTGGACTTGGCGAGCTGGTACTTGTTCGCGGACTTCCCGACCCGGCGCATCGGCGAGTAGAGGCGGCGCAGGTAGAGGAAGAAGAGCGCGAACGTCCCCGTCTGCAGCGCCGCCGCGCCGTCGGGGCTGGTGACGAAGTCCCGCCCGGCGACGTAGAGGATCGCGACGAAGACGACCCCGGTCAGGAGCCGCAACCCGGCGAAGAAGGCCCGACGGATGCGGAGCGCCGCCACCTTCTCGTCGTGGTAGGTCTGGCTCTGGGCCGTCACGCGCTCGTTCTCGAACTCGTAGCGGTCGAAGGCCTTGATGACCGGTGCGCCGCTCAGGTTGTTCTCCAGCCGGGTGTTGAGCCGCGAGACGGTTCGTCGGATCGAGCGGTAACGGGGCTCTATCCACGAGAGGAAGTAGCCGCTGGCGATCCCGATTATCGGGACCGGTGCGAGCGCGATGAGCGCCAGCGTCGGCGAGTGCCAGTACAGGACGGCGGCGATGCCGCCGACGGTGGCGACCACGCGGATCAACTGGCGGAACTCGGTGTTGAGAAACGACTCCAGCCGGTTGATGTCGCTGTTGAGGATGGACATCATCCCGCCGGTCTGGTGGTTCGTGAAGAAGTCCATCGAGAGGTGCTGGAGGTGGTCGTAGGTGTCGTTCCGGAGGTCGCGCTGTATCTTCTGCGCGCTCGACTGGAGCAGGTAGCGCGAGACGAACCGGGTCACCGAGCGGAGCAGGTACGCGAGAGCGGCGATGACGACCAGTCGGCGGAGGAAGGCGAGTTTCGCCGCCTCGCCGGCGATGGCGGTCGTCGGGAGCAGTCCCGCGGCCGAGAGCAGCCCCGGCTCGCCGCTGTTGAGGACGACACGGTCGATGGCGGCGGCGACGACGATGGGCGGGACGAGTCGCGCGAAGCGTGTCAGGAAGGCCGCGAGGATCCCGACGAGGAGACGGACCCAGTACGGCGTCGCATAGGAGACGAGGTTCACCATCGGGTGGCCGTCGACGTTCTCACGTACCCCCTCGAACCCGCCGTGCTCGTCGGTCATGGACCGTCTATCGGCTCTGTACTGAAATATGCCGGGCTCGAACTACGCGCGGCCGCGACCCGCCTCGGAGCAGTACCGTCTCCGAAAGCGGTTTGTCTCTCACGGGCCAACGAGAGGGTATGCCAGCCACCCTGGAGGTCGTCTGCACCGACGACGACTGTACGCTCGATATGTTCGAGCTACACTACACGTACGACATGCCCGAGGACGTCGGCGTCGCCGACTTCTCCTGTCCGTACTGCGGCGGCACCGACTGTCTGGAGGCCGTCGAGCTATGATCCGGGACGTCGGCGAGTCGGTCAGCAACAAGATCTTCGAGAACCTCGGTCGGGCGGCGGGTCGCGTCCAGGAGAAGAAACCGCTGCCGGCGGACCTCTTGGAGTCCGACGACGCCTACCTCGTCGTCTTCGACGCGCCCGGGGCGACCGCCAGCGACCTGCAGGTCCGCTACGTCGAGGACCGCGTCGAGGTCCGCGTGGACCGCTTCCGGGACTTCCACGAGGGCTTCGAGATGCGCTATCCCGGCCGCGGCCTGGCGCTCGACGGCTCCGTGACGCTGCCGGCGGACGCCGCGGTCGACGCCGCCGAAGCGTCGGCGACGCTCAAGGACAACGGCACGCTACAGGTCCGCATCCCCAAGGTCGCGGGGACCGATGCGGGCGAGGAGATCGACGTGGAATCGACCGTCGGCGACGCCGCCGACGCGGACGAACCGGACGCGGAGACCGAGGAGTACGACGTCTCCGACTACGATGCGGAGACCGACGACTTCGAGGAACGCGACCCCGACGCCGACGACACCGAACGGTAGCCGGGTTCCCGTTGTGTCTACGCTGTTTTACGACGCACACGTCACCAGTCGGCGGTCGGGTCGCCGAGCGGGTCGAACTGCTCGTCGCCGTCGAAGCGCGTCGGATCGAAGCGGTCGGAGAGCGCCGCGTCTATCCGGGGTGACGTTCCGCAGACTCGCTCGGCGACGAACTCCCCCATCGCCGGTGCCCGCATCAGCCCGTGGCCCTGCCAGCCGGTCGCCACCCAGAGGCCGTCGGCGACGCGGCCGACCAGCGGGTCGCGGTCCGGCGTCGCCGTACACAGGCCCGCCCACGCCCGGTCGGCAGTCGGATCGAGCGTCGTCGCCGCTCGCACGTCTTCGAGGATGGATTCGACGAACGCCGGGTCAGCCTCGGCATCCCAGTCGGCCGGGTCGGCCGCGTGCGCCCCGCCGCCGACGAGCAGGGCGTCACCGTGCGGCCGCCAGTAGAACTCCGCGGTCGCGTCGTAGAACGAGGGCAGCGCCCCCTCGAAGGGGTCGGTGACGAGCGCCTGCGTCCGGTAGGCTTTCAGCGCGAGCGAGACGCCCGCGTCGGCGACCAGCGGTTTCGTCGCCGGCCCGGCGGCCGCGACGACGGCGTCGAAGTCCCGCTTACCGGACGATGTCTCGACGGTGGTGGGTTCGGCTAACGAGACGGGCGCGGTCATCTCGACCGTGACGCCGCGCGCTCTCGCGCGCTCGACCAGTCGGGTAACGACGGCGTCGGGGTCGAGCACTCCGGCGGCGGTGGCGATGCCGGCCGCCTCGATGCCCTCGGTTCGCAACGTCGGATACCGATCGCCGAGTTCCGCCGGGGAAATTCGCTCGACCGCTCTGCCGTGCGCCCGCATCTCTTCGACCTGCCCCCGGATGGCCGTCTCGTCGCCGCGCTCGCGGGCCGCCCAGACGTATGGACACGGCTCCAGCAGTCCCCACTCGCGATACCGGGCGAGCGCGCGGTCGGCGACTGCGGCGTCCAGTTTCCCGGCGAAGGCGTCGTAGCAGATGCCCGCGGCTCGACCGGTCGCGCCGCTGCCCAGTTCGTCGCGTTCGTAGAGCGTCACATCGACGCCTCGGTCCGCGAGGTCGCCGGCGGCGACGAGTCCGACCGCGCCTCCCCCGGCGACGGCGACGCGCATCTACCCGAGCAGCGGCCCCAGCCCGCGGGCCGGGTAGCCGACGACGGTGTCGACTCCGGCCTCGCGGAGTCGGTCGGTCCGGTCGGCGACGGCCTCGGGCGCGCCGACCAGCGCGTAGTCCCGGACCCCCGCTTCGAGCACCTCGCGCGCTCGGCCGGTCGCGGCGCTGTCGGTCGGCGCGCCGTCCGGCAGCGCCCGACGGACGGGACGGCGGCGGGCGGCGTAGGCTCCCGCGGCGTCGAGGACGACGTCGGGGTCGCCGGCGAGGACGAACGGCGCGTACACCGCGACGCCGCCGTCGAACCCGGCCGCCCGGAGCGCCCGAACGTCGCGTTCGGTCGAGCGCGAGAGCAGTTCGTACTGCGTGCCGCCGACGGCCAGCGCGAGGCGCTCGACGCCCTCGGTGCCGACCCACGGATCGGCGGCGTCGGCCGCGGCCGCCCGGAGTCGCGGCGCGACCGCTCGCTCGGCCTCCGCGTCGGTGAGATAGGCGCTGTGGCCGGCCACCAGAATTCGCTCGACGGCGTCCGGCAGCGCGGCGAGCGCGCTGTCGTCGCCCAGCGGGTCGTAGCCGTCGGCCCGGACCGGCGTCGTCACGCGAACCGTCGCGTCCTCGGCGAGCGCCGAGAGGGTCTCTCGGTCGGGGACGTGCGCCCGACCCTCGTAGTCCACGGCCAGCGTCTCGACGGCGAGGTCGGCGGCCGCTCGCGGGTCGACCTCGGCGGGCTTGAGCGCGACTGCGTCGATCCCCGCGTCGGCGAGCGTCACGGTCGAGAGCGCTGTCATCGGTTGTGTGCCTTCGTCTCGGAGCGCAAAGCCCTGTCGTTCTCGGTTCGCTCCCGTCTCGTTCTCGGCCCGCGCTCAGCTCACTTCGTCGCGGACGCTCTCCGGGAGGTCGTCGTCGGGACCGGCGTAGCGGTCGGGCTCCGGCGGCATCTCCCAGTCGGTCGCCAGTTCGAGCAACTGGACGAACATCCGCGCCGTCGCTCCCCAGACCGTGTAGCCGTTCACGTAGAAGAAGTGGAGCCGGATCTCGCCGTAGTGGGGGTGGTCGCGGTGTTCGGACTCGTAGTTGTCCAGGTCCGTCAGTTCCGAGAGCGGGAGCACGACGATCTCCGCGACTTCCCCGTCGCCGGGGAGGTACTCCCGGTCGGGGATGCGCGCGACGAACGGCCGGACGGAGTAGTGCGTTATCGTCCGGATGTCGTCCAAGCGGCCGACGACGTGGGCCGCCTGCGGGTCTAAGCCGATCTCCTCGTTGGCCTCCCGCAGCGCGGTGTCCAGCAGGTCGTCGTCTTCGGGTTCCCATCCGCCGCCGGGAAACGACATCTGACCGGGATGGTCCTGCAGGTGATCGGCGCGCTTGGTGAAGAGGATCCCCTCGCCGTCCGACCGGCTGACGACCGGGACGACGACGGCCGCCTCGCGCTGCTCGTCGGTAACCTCGACGGGGTCGTGGGCGGCCAGCCGGTCGAAGTCCATACGGGAGCCACGGGACCGACGTCCTTAACTCGGGTGGGTTCGCCGCCCTCCGGCGGTCAGCCGGCTGGCCGAACGGCCCTCGCGGTGCCGTCTGTCACCTATCCGGCGTCGTCGAGACGGGTGCGGGCCTCGCCCAGCTCGACCGGCCCCCACGCTTCGAGGTCGTAGCTCACGTCCAGCAGGTCGGCGATGCGGTCGTCGTCGCCGGCTTCGACCGCGACGACCGCGTCCTCGCGGAAGCGCTCCTCGGCGGCCCTCGCGACCGCCTCGTCCGAGATGATCCGGTCGGGCACGTCCATGATGTGCGGGAGGTCCTCCGCGCCCTCGGGTAGCCGCGGGAACGCCGCCGGTCCGACGACCAAGAGCGGGTCGTCGGCGTCCGCGCCGTGGTCGGCGACGCGAACGAGGTGGTAGCCCGCCAGCGCGTCGTCGATGCCGTCGTCGAACGCCGCCGCCTCGGCGTCCTCGCCGCGCTTGAACGCGAGTTCGACGCAGGCCTCCCCGAGTTCCGCTCGGGTGAGCGCGCCGAAGACGTCGACGACGCCGGCGAAGTCGTCTCCTGTCAGGTCCATATCGGACGGGCGGTCCGGAGGTGCTTCAGCGTTTCCGGACTAGGACTGGTCGCCGGAGTAGCAGGTTGATCTCTGAAGAGCCAGAAAGGGGCCGGGGGCTTTCTGGCTGTTCTGAATCCACGTTCTTCCTGCAATAACACACGATCGACTGATCTTAGCGGGGCGTTCCGGCCGTTATCGTCGTACTCAGCCCCTTTTCACCGGTCTCTAGTCACGCTTCGGCGGTCTCGGGCAGTCGGCCGTCGAGGTGGAGCATCAGCAAGACGAACAGGAGCGCGACCAGCCCGGCACCGAGCCCCTCGAAGATAGCCGGGAAGGGGACCTGCATGCCGCGCAGACCGCCGACGACGACGCTCCCGGGGGCCTGTAGCAGCATCATCCCGGCCCCGTAGGCGGCGTAGGCGCTGGCTCGGTGACGGTCGGGGAGGGACCCGAGCAGGTAGGTGTCGACCGCGGGGAAGATGCTGTGGATGGTGTACCCCATGACCGCGCCGAGCGCCGCGAGCGGCCAGAAGCCGCCGAGCGTCGGCAGGAGGAGGACGCAGCCGGCGAAGATCCCGAGGATGACGAGCATGTACGGGACCGCGGGCAGGCGGTCCGAGAGGCGGCCGCTGACGTAGAAGGCCGGGACGCCCGCGCCGAAGGTGACCTGCAACAGCGTCCGGCCCGTCGCCTCGGTGAAACCGACGGTCGTGAGGTATGTGACGTAGAAGTTGAACAGGCCGTTCCACACCATCGAGGTCAGGCCGACGGTGACGACGGCGGTGAGGACGATGCGCCACTGCGAGCGCACCGCCGCGAGGAGGTCGCGGTCGGCGGTTCCGGCCTCGGGGAAGTCGGTCCGTCGGGCCACGAGCGTGAAGACGACGGTCGTCACCGCGGCGGCGACGGCGATCGCCCGCAAGGTGGTCTGCCAGTCGCCGACGACGAGCGCAGCCGAGACCAGCGTGGGGGCGGCAACGGCGGCGATCTGGCTGGCGACGCCGTGGCCGCCGAGCGCCCGCCCCGGCGCGGCGGGGAAGAGTTCGCTGACGAGCGTGTTGGCCGCGATGAGGTAGACGCCGCTGGCGGCCCCCATCACGAACCCGCCGACGAGCAGCAGCGTCGGGTCGGTGTTCAGCGCGACGAACGCCGTCCCCCCGGTCAGCAGGACGCCGGACCCGAAGATGACCTGCGCTCGCGTCAGCCGCGTCAGCAGGTACCCCGTCGGGAGCCGCGGGACCGCGCTGCCGGCCCAGACGAGCGTCGCCAGCAGCCCCAGCGTGGCGTCGCTGGCACCGGTCGCCGCTCGGATGGGCTCGATGAGCGGCGCGAACACCACCCGGGAGAGGTTCATGAGGAAGACGAACCCGAGCAGCGAGCCGAACACTGTTCGCCGAGACACGTACGCGGTTCGTCGCTAAGCCCCGAACAAGGTTCCGAAACGTCGCGGTCTTTTTACCCGCGGGTGTCACAGAGGGGGACATGGACTCGGTCAGGAAGGGACTGCGGGCCGGCGACATCGAGAAAGACAGCTACGGGCGACTCTCCTGTACCACCTGCGAGGAGTCGCTGGCGACGGACAACGACCCCGCGGAGGTTGGCAAGGTGCGCGTCTGTCCCGACTGCGGTTCCGAGTGGAAGGAGCTGGGCTAAGAGTTGGCTCTACGAGCGGCGATCTTCACTCGAAGACGGCGTCGAAGGCGTCCGCGCCGAGCGGTTCGTACCGGCCGGCGTCGACGTTCTCTCTCGCGTGTTCGACGCTGCTCGTCCCGACCAGCGAGCAGGTCACGCCGGGGGCGCTCCGCGCGAAGTTGAGTGCACGCTGGGCGCGGGACTCGCCGTCGAGTCTCGCCTCGACGTTCTCCGGCATCTCCTTCGCGAGTCGGCCCTGCATGATCGAGGCGCTCGTGAACACGTTCAGGCCGGCGTCCTGTGCGAACCACAGCGCCGATTGGGCACCGTCGGCCCCCTCGTGTGCCTCGACGCTGAAGGCGTCGGCCATGAACACGTTGAACGGGCACTGGATCGCCCGGAAGTGCGTCGCCGTGTTGCCGACCGTCTTCGCCGCCGCTCTGGCGCGCTCGGCGATTTCGGGCAGCGAGAGGTAGCTGTCGTGGGACTGCGGGACGCGGAAGGCCTCCCACGTCGCCACGCCGTAGTGGTTCAAGTCGCCCTCGGCCGCCCGCTCCTCCAGCCGTTCGAACGCCGCTTCTAACTGATCGTACACGTCCTCGCGGCTGTTCTCGGCCAGTTGCGTCTCGGGGTTGTGGACGTAGTAGAGGTCGACGGTATCCACGCCGAGGTTGTCCAGCGAGCGGTCCAGTTGGTCGTCGATGAAGTCCGGCGCGATGCAGTGCTGTCCGCTGACGAGGTCCTCGCGCTCGACGATTCCAGTGTCGAGATACTCCGACCCGACGAACGCGCCGGGGTCGTCGGGCCGCTCGCCGTCGAACGGGACGAACCCGCCCTTGGTGGCGACGACGACGCTCTCCCGGTCCACGTCGGCGTCGGAGAGCGCTCGACCGACGACGCGTTCGGAGCGCTGGTGGCGGTAGTTGATCGCGGTGTCGACGACGTTGACCCCTGACTCCAGCGCGGTCACGATGGCGTCGTGATAGGCGTCGTCTCGCTCGTCGGTCGGGTCGCCCAGATACGTGCCGACGCCGATGCTGGAGACGACTCCGTCCCCGAAGCGCCGATAGAAGGTGCGGGCGAACTCGTCGTGGTCGTCCCGGTACGCCCAGGTCCCCTCGCGTGTTGCCATACCACCGTTTCGAGACGACGAGACAAAAGGAGCGAGATTCAGACGGGACGACCGACCGCCGGACTTAGCTCACCGCGCTCAGCGCTCGCCGGACATCGAGTCGAAGACGCGCTTCTGTAGCTCGCTCCGAGAGACGCCGTCGCTCGGGCCGAGTCCCTCCAGATACTCGACTGGGATCTGTCCGCCGCCCATCCGCGCGTGGCCGCCGCCCTCGGCCATCGGGATGTTCTCGACGGCGGCCTCGATGGCCCGCCCGATGTGGACCCGGTCGTCGCGCGAGCGGCCGGCGATGCGGAGCGTTCCCTTGCTCTCGCCGACGACCACGACGGCCGAGACGCCCTCTAACCGCTCCAGTTCGTCGGCGGCCTGCGGAATGGCGTCGGTGTTCGACACCTCGCCGACGTCGCTGTACGCGAACGGCGCTCGGACCACGCGGGAGGTGATCGCTCGGGCCTTCACGTCCAACACTTCGGCGTCTATCTGCGGGTTGGCGATGCGGTTCAGCAGGTCGCCGTCCATCCCCTCGTAGAGGTACGCCGCGGCGGCGAAATCCGAGGCGGAACAGCCGTTCGTCAGCGACCGGGTGTCCGACTGGATGCCGTACACCATCCCGGTCGCGACGTGGCTCGGGACGGCGTGGTCCGGCACGCCGGCCGTGTCGACGCCGCCGTCGGTGAGCGCCGTGTCGACGTCGTAGAAGGTCCAGCTCAGCGATTCGAAGTAGTCCGCGAAAATAGTCGCACAGGCCCCGGCGTCGGTTCGAACGTCGGTGAACCGCTCGCCTGTCCCGCCGCCGGGATGGTGATCGACGACGGCGACCGGATCGACGTCGCCGGCCCCCGGGAACCCCCGCGGTTCGTTGTGATCGACCAGCACGACGTCGTGTTGGTCGATGTCTTCGACCGTCTCGACCCGGTCGAAATCGAGGTCGAGTACCGTCTCGAACGCGCGGTTCTCCGGTCGCCGGATCTCGCCGGGGTAGTAGAGCGCCGCGTTCGTGTCCACCGCCGACGCGAGCTGTCGGACCGCCAGCGCCGACGACATCGCGTCCGGGTCGGGATTCGGATGCATCAGAACCGCGATCTCCTCGTATCCCGACAGGACCGACTGGAGTCGCTCGGCCGGTGTCCGCGTGAGATACCGGTACCCGAACGCCACCGCGCCGACGACGACGAGGAGCGCGACGACGATCCCGGCGACCTGTAACGGATTGTCGCTGGCGTACGCGGCTGCCCCCTCCGCCAGCGCGGCCAGGTCTCCGGCGGCCACCAGTAACATGTAGGTAGATGGTTCCGGATGCGATAAGAAGGTTCCCCCGGCTTTAGGCTGCCAGATACGCCTCGATCGCGGGCCAGTAACCCTCTCGAAACGTCGGATAGCGGAAGTCGTAGCCGAGCGAGCGGAGGAGTTCGTTCGAACAGCGCTTGCTCGTCCGGACGCGCCGACTCGCCGTCTCCGAGAGGTCGCCCTCGGCCAGCCGCTCGTCTTTGGTCCGTTTCTCCGGGAACGCCACGTCACACTGCTCCGCGAGCCAGTCGGCGAAGGCCCACTTCTCGACCGGTTCGTCGTCCACGACCAGCACGACTTCCTCTCGGTGGTCCCCTTCCAGCAGGAACCGCACCGCGCCGGCGGCGTCGTCCCGGTGAACCATATTGAGATAGCCCGCGGTGACCGGTCCCTCCAGATATCGGTCCAGTCGGTACCGGTCGGGGCCGTACAGCCCCGCGAAACGGGCAACGGTGCCGTGGCCGCCACGTTCGACGAGGCGTTCGCGGGCGATTCGCTCGGCCTCGGCCAGCACCTCGGTCTTCTCGGTCTGCGGGGCAAGCGGCGTCTCCTCGTCCACCCAGTCGCCGCCGTGGTCGCCGTAGACGCCCGTACTGGAGGTGTAGACGAGCCGCTCAGGTGGGTCGTCGCGCGACCAGAAGTGGTCGACGGCCGTCCGCAGGCCCTCGACGTACACCTCGCGGGCGGCCTCGGCACCACGGCCGCCGGAACTGGCCGCGAAGACCACCCAGTCGGCGTCCGGGACGGCCGACAGCGCGTCGGCGTCGGTCACGTCGGCCTGCACCGCGTCGAAGCCGGCGTCCTCGATCGCCGCGACGCCGTCCTCCGAGCGCCGGACGCCGACGACGTCGTGGTCGGCCCGCAGCTGTCTGCCCAGTTCCAGCCCGACGTAGCCACAGCCGAGGATGGCGACCCGCATGGTTACCGCTGTTCGCCCTCGATGTAGCTGTGAAGCACGGCGTACTCGGCGAGCGTCATCGGGTACCGACCCTCTATCTTCTGTTGGATCTCCTTGGGTTCCATCTCGTCGTCGATGCCCGAGGCCAGCGATTCGACGTCCATCACGGCCGTCGTCATCCCCATGAGGAGGATGTCCTGTGCCTCCGCCTGCACGGCGTCGGCGTCGGGATACTCGGGGTCGGTCCCGAGGATCGCGGCGGCCTCCTCTAGGGGGAGGTCGGCGGCGTCGCCGTCCGCGACGCGTTGCACCGTCGTCTCGTCCAGGTCAGTCTCTTCGGCGACTCTCTCGACGCCGACCGATTCGACCGTGGCCGCGAGCATCGACTCGTAGGCCGCGAGTAATTCCTCGGGCGACCGCTCGCCGGCATCGGGGAACTCCGCTCTGAGCATGGGCGTCGGTACGGCCGGGGGGTACTTGTCGGTGTCACTCTCCGAATACCACCGGTCGCTTCACTTTCCGGCGTTCGGCCACCCGGCCGACGTCTCGACGGTCTGCCCGTCCCTGTCGCCGACGCCGCGCGGTTTCGGGCCGACGACGACTACGACGCCCGTCTCCACGCGGAACCGGAGCCGCTCGTTGTGTCCGAGCACCTCGTCCTCGCCGTCGTCGTCCACGTCGAGCCGGGCGGTCGCGTCGTCGCGGACGTAGGTCGTGGTCGCGCCCGGCGTCGTCGGTGTCCCGTGGTTCGCGGTGACCGCGAAGCGGGCGTACTCGCCCTCGACGGTGACCCACCAGAGGTTCGTCGTCGCGTACCACGAGACGGGACCGAGCCACGGTGCGATCGGTAGTCCCGCGGGCAGGACCCGCCTGCCGAACCGTTTCTTCGCCAGTTGCTTCGCCCGGTGTTCAGTCGCGTTGGCGACGGCGGCGTGAAGCGCTTCGCGCGCCACCGTTCTCGTGGCTGCGGCGGTCCGGTTCACCACCGGCTCTCGGGGTCGCGCGATGGGCCGTTTCAGCGCGTCGTTCACCGTCCCCGACAACCGAACCCGGAGCCAGTCGCGCTCGACCGCCGAGAGGTCCCGCCGCTCGGCGGCGACCGCGGCGACGCGCTTCGCCGCCCGACCGTCCGCCAGCGCCAGCCCGCGCGCGTGGGCGGAGTTCCAGCGGTGCAGTCCCGCCGTCACGATCCGCCGACTCGTCCGGGCGTCTGCGCCCGTCTCCTCGCGCACCGTCGCCCGGAGCTCGGCGGCCACGCCGTCGTTCGCGTCCCGAACGCGGTCGTTCAGGGACGCTCGGTGCTCGTTTAGGCTCTCGTTTTCGGCGGCCTCCGTGGTCACGTTCGCGGCCGTCGCGTTCGCCGCCGCCAGCGCCGTCGCCGCCGTCGAGAGCCGCGTCCGGTCCGCGGACGCCGTCGCGCCCGTCGTCACGGCGTCGGCGGCGTCGCCGTAGGGCACGGTGAAGACGTTGACGTTGCGGGCCACGAGGGGGTGTTCGCTCCCGTCTACCGCCGGGTGTCGCGACTCGTCGAGCGACGCCAGCGTGAGATACTGCGGGCGCGCGTCGACCCGCGTCCGAACCGGGCCGGCGGGACCTGTGGGGACGGGCCGCGCCCGCGGCACCTGCGTCTCGCGGGCGGTCAGGCTCCGACGGAGATCGCGCAGCGAGCCGCCGGTGCGTTCCTGCAACTGGGACTCGACCCTCGACCCGGCCGTCGCTCGCCCGTTCGCTCGGGCCGCGAGCCGCTCCTCGACGGCGTCGAGATACGCGATGCGGGCCGCGACGCGGGCCTTCTGGGCGGCGCTGTCGTAGGTGGCCGGGGCGTCCACCAGGGCCGCGCGTCGCTCGGCGAGACGCCGTTGTAGGCGGCGCGCCGGGTTCGTCTCGAAGGTGCCGACGGCCCCGCGCTCGACGCTCGCGTTTATCGCCCGAACTCGCTCGCGGAGTCGCCGCAGGTCGCGGTACACCCACGCTCGCAGTTCGGCGGGTCGTTCGGCCGTCACGGGGACGACTCGCGTCCGGAGGCGACCGTCCGCGGCGCGCTCGGTGACGGCGTCGCGACCGCCGGCCCGGTCGACGAGTCCCCGCTCCGCTCGTCCCGCGACGTCGGCCAGATTCGGACCGTCGACCGGGCTTCCGTCGGAATCGTGGGCCGTCGTGATCGGGCGGTCCGGCGCGGCCGACTCGCCCTCGTGACGGCCGACGATGGTGACGCTCACGCGTCGTCGCTCCGTTCGGCTCGCTATCGTCTGCCTTCGGCGGCTCTCGTTCCCGTCCACGGACTCCCAGACCGCGACGCGGGTGTACTCGACGGCGACGATGCGGCCGAAACTACGCAGTTCGTGCCAGCCGTCGGGCACACCGGGAGTCGCTTCTGCCTCGTCAATCGCCCGGGTCGTCTCGCTCGTCTCCTCGGCGACGAGCGTCCAGTTCTCCCCCGGCGGGTCGGGTCGGTCGGGTCGGCCGCCGCTGACGTGGCGACTGTCGGCGACCAGTCGGACCTCGACGGTGTAGGCGTCGGCCGTCGTCTCGTCGAGCGCGTTCGGTGCGGCGACCGTTCGGAAGGCGGCGTCGGCGGTTTCGTTGACACCGACTCGCATCGTCTCGTTGGCTCGCGGATACTCGTCGGCGACCCCACCGGTGCTGATATCCTCGCCGACTGGCCGATAGGACGCCCGCCCGAGCAGTTCGCTCGCGAAGGCGGTGTCGTTGCTCCCCGTGACCAGATCCTCGACGCCGGTCATCGCCGTCGCCTCGGTGAGCGCCTGGCGGCCGTTCGGGTCGCTCCGGCCGAACGTCGACCGCTGGACGCCCAGCAGCGCGCCGTTGGCCGCGAGGCTGACGTGCCGGTTGGCGAGGACGTTCTCGATCGGCACGCCGCCGAACTGGGCGTAGCCGCGCGCCCACACCATCGGGTACAGCCGCGCGGTCAGACGCTGACTCAGCCCCGGCTGCTCTATCGGCGCGTGCAGTCGCGTCTCGTAGGTCGCCATTTGGTCGTGGAGCAGCAACACCGGCGTCGCGACCGTCACCGTCGGAGAGATGTCCCGACGCGTCAGGACTCGGTCGCCGCGCCGGGCGGTCAGCGTGACGTTCTCGACGGTCGCTCGCAGCGCCGTCCCGTTCTCCCCCGCGCGCTCGACGGTGACCCGGTCGATAGCGTTTCGATAGCCCTCGGTCGTCTCGATGGCCGGGAGGCTCGCCGTGGCTTCGACGCCCTCGCTCCTCGCCTCGACGCGCCGGAGGTGGTCGCGGACCCGCAGATACACTCTCAGCCGCAACGCGTCACGGAACGGCTGACTGTCGTTCAGCGCTCGGCCGGCGGGCGTGTCGGCCGGTTCGAGTACCGGACTCGCGGCCGCTCGGCGACCGGCGGTCGCCACGCCGTCCCGCATCGCCGTCTGCGTCCCCGCGGACGCCCGGTCGAGCGTGCGCTCGACGGCGGTGTCGCTCGGCACCGGGTCGGGGGTGAGCGTCGGCGCGAGCGTGAGGCTGCTCACGAGCAGGAGGACGCCCAGGAGCGCGAAGGGAACGCGGCCTCGCGTGTCGTCTCTCACGGCGACCACGTCCTGACCGTGATTCGGACGGTGCCGGTCTCGACGGTCCCGGCCGCGGTCCGCGGTGAATCGAACCGGGCGCGCATGTCCCGTTCGAACGTATCGGTGAGCGACACCGTCAGCCGGTCGTTGAGTCGCGTCGTGTTCTCCGTCCGCACGGGCAGCCGTCCGCCGTCAGCGAGCGCGGCCGTCCGTCGATATCGAGTCGCCATCAGCGTATCGGCGGGATAGTCGCCGCGCAGCGCCAGTTGGGCCTGCGATGGCGGAAACAGGCCGTCGACGACGGCGCGGGCGACGACGGCGGCGGTCCCGCGAAACCCTCGCGTCCGGGCGGCGCGGGTCGCACGCTCGCGCACATCGGGCATCGGACTCGATACTGTCAGCGTCGCGGCTCGCACGTCGGCTGCAGGGGGCGGCCGCTCGCCGATCCGCGTCGCCGCGGAAACTGGCGCGCCGCGGTACGGTTCCCAGCGGACGCGGACCGCGCTGATTCGGCCCGGCTCGCGTCGTTCGCTGAGGCGTGACCGCGTCGTCTCGGCGACCGCCCGCTCGAAGTCGGTTCCGGCCGTCGATAGCCGTCTCCCCTCGACCGTGACGCCGCTCATCGCAGCGTCGGCGAGCAGCTGTGCGACGGTGCCGTGAGCGGTTCGCCGGTGGCGCGCCGTCGCGTTCGCCGTCCAGTCCGGCGGCGACCCGGGCGGCTCCAACGCGTAGCTGACGTGAGCGGTGCTGGTGCCGAGCAGCTCGATCTGTTCGGCGGCCGGATTGCCCCCCGACGCCGGGGCGTCCGCGGCTCCGCCGAGCACGGCCGCCGCGGCAGCACCGAGCAACAGCAGGAACAGCGTCACGTCGAGGACGGTGCTGGTCGCGCGACTCATCGCCAGACACGCACCCTGAGCGTGCCGCGGCGGACGGTCGCCGGGCCGAGAGCGACGCTCACCGTCCGGTAGTCGCTGGCGGCGTCGGCCGGCGGCGCGGGACCGACGCTCCAGCGACGCTCGGCCCGCAGCGTGACGTTTGCCTCGTAACCGGTCGGAACCGCTGCGAGCGCCCCGTCGATCCGCGCCGGGTCCACGACGCCGGCGGTCGTCAGCCGACGCTCGACGGCGTCGGCGGTCGGGGCCGCGACGTCCCGCTCGCCGCCCGTCGTCGCCAGCGCGTCGTCGAGGACGCCCGCGTACAGCGCCAGTCCCGCCGAGACGGCGAAGACCGCCATCAGCGCCGCGAGCGGTTCGGTCGCGCCCCTAGCCGACGAGCGTGACATCGACGCCTCCCCAGGCGACTCGCCTGACAGTCACTCGCTCGGGTGCCGGTCGCCACTCCCCGGCGGCCGTCCCGGTTTCGGCACGCTCAATCGCTCGCTGGAAACTCGCTGGTGACCCGAACAGCCGTGACGGACGATGACCGTCGAGCGCGGCCGCGAGCCGCCCTTCGGTGGCCGGCACCGCGTGCCTGAGAAACGTCGCGTGAGCGGTACCGCCGTCCGTTCGGAGGCCGACCTGTCGCCTCGTCAGCCTCCATTCGGTAGCAGTCAGGCCCCGAGTGGCGACAGAGCCCGGTGGACTGGTCGCGACCTCGTCGACCGTCGCCGCGATCGCGGCGGCGTCCGGTGGTGCCGTCGAAGGCAAGCCGACGACGACGCCGAGGACGGCGACGCTGACCGCGGCCAGCGCCACCCAGACGAACAGCGTCTCCGCGTGTGTCTCGAACATGTGACCGGGTGGTCCCGTTCTCCGATTTAAAGTCGAGGTCAGACGAGTAGGCGGGTAGCGACGACGGCGACGAGGTACACCGCTGTCGCCGAACAGAGCGCCAGTCCGACGCGGTAGCCGACGAGCGCGCGGTCCAGTCCCCGGTGGAGTCCCGTCGAGAGCGCGGTCAGGACGGCCGCGAGAACGAGGCAGTACCAGCCGACGACCGGGCCGAGCAGCCCGGTCGAGACGGCTTCGATCGGACCGCCGCTCCGCATCGACTCCGCCAACGCCACCGTCGCGCCGCCGATCAGCGGCCCGAACAGCGCGCCGGTGTTCGAGAGCGTCCCGGTGATCTGCGCGAGGTCCCGGCGCGTCTCCCGTTCGACCGCCGCGAGTTCGTCGAGGTGGTCGCCCATCGTGGCGATGCTGTCGCCCGCCGGTGGTCCGACGGCCGCCGCCGCGTCCAGCAGCGTCGCCGCCTGTCGGAGTCGCGGACTCGGCAACTCGTCAAGGGTGCCGTGCTCCCCGGCGAACGCCGACTCGATGCTACAGCCGAGTCGCTGCTGGCGGGCGAGCGTCGCATCGAGCAGGGACGACAGCGGATCGGCCGTCACGTCGGCCGTCTCGGCGATCGCCGCCTCCACGGACAGCCCGCGGTCGACGCGCCGACCGATGGCTGACAGCGCGTCCGGCAGGGCCCCCTCGACGGCCGTCACGCGCTCGCGAACCGCGCTCACCGGACGGTAATGGACGACGAGCGCCGTTCCCGCACCCGCGCCGAGCGCGGCGATCGGCGGCCCCCATCCCGGAACGACGCTACTCCCGACCAGCCAGCTGAAGACGGCCGCGAGGCCGCCGCCGATGAGCGCCGGCGTCGGCGTCGACGGGACGTCCGGGTGAGTCCGGGGCACGGTCGCCGGTGGAAAGGCGACCGGACGCCGGGCCAGTAGCCACGCGCTGGCGACGACCAGTCCCCCCGGGAGCCCGACGCCGTACGTCAGGGCGAGCAGCGACGGCGTGACGGCGACGCCCGCCGCGGCGGCCGCCGGGAGGAGCGAGACGAACGCCAGCGGGAGGAGGACGCCGAAGGCGTACAGCCCGGTCGCCGGCGCGCGGAGGTCGGCGGCGAAACGTGCCATCTCCTCGCGTGTCCCGTCGAGGACGTGCCGCCGAGCCGTCGAACGCACCGCGGCGCGCTCGGCCGCGGGGACGACGGCCGCCCGTTCGACGCACTCCACCGCTCGCCCGAGCGCCGAAAACTGGTCGCTCCACGCTTCGGCGAAGGCCCGAAGGCCGCTCCGTGGCGTCCCGCGCGCCCGAAGCCGCTGTCGCTGTAGCCGCTCGGCCAGCAATCCGTCGCTCGCTGCCGTGGCGAAGGCCGTCGCCCGCTCCGCGCTGGGCCACAGCGTCACGCCGAGGACGAGCGTGACGACCAGCGAGGGGGCGGTCCCGAGCGCTCGGACGCGTCGCGCCCGTGCGGCCAGCGGAACCCCGTAGCGCCCCGCGAGCGCGACGCCGACCGCCGCGAGGAGGGACATGCCGCCCCCCAGCACCGCGAAACCGCCGGTCCCGACCGACAGGGCGACGAGTCCAGTCAGCCAGAACCCGCCCGCGAGCGCGTAGCTCGCGCCGAGGAGCCGTGCCGGGTCGCGGTCGACGCCGAGGAATCGGCACGCTTGCTCGTACTCCGTCGGAACGGTGAGAAAGTCGTCCCACGCTGGTCGCAGTCGCTCGAACGTGGCTCGCACCGTCATCGTCCAGCCTCGGTCGTGTCGATTGCGTCGACTGTCGCTGCCGACTGGTCGGTCTGTGTCGGCACGCCGTCGGCGAACCGGGCTGTTCGCGCCCGAATCGTCTCCAGTACGCACTCGTAGGACTCGCCGGCGTGGGAGAGCGATTCGACGAGACGGCTCGTCCCCCGGTCGAGTCGGCCGGTCGCCGTCGCCGCCGCGCCGTCGCGTTCGAACAGCGACTCGAAGCCGACGCCGTCGCCGCGGTCGATTACTTCTTCGACGGCCGCGACGCCGCGCCCGGCCTCGGCCGTCGGCGGCGCGAGCGTCACGACGAGGTCGGTCGCGGCGAACGCGCTCTCGGGGACGCCGAGGTCCGCGACGAGGCGCTCGCGGACGGCCGAACCCCCGGAACCGTGAATCGTTCCCAACACCGCGCTGTCCCCGCTACCAACACGCATCGCCTCGTAGAGGACGCTCGCTTCCTCGCCGCGCACTTCGCCGACGACGAGCGCGCCGTCGCCCAATCGGAGCGCGGTCCGAAGCGCCTCGGCGGCGTCGATAGACGGCCCGTCGCCGCTCGCGGTTCGCAGCGGCTGGACGTCCCGGCCCTCGCTCTGCAAGTCGGCGACCGGGAGTTCCGGCGTGTCCTCGATGACGACGCTCCTGACAGCCGACGGGAGCTCCCAGAGGAGCGCGCCGAGCGTCGTCGTCTTCCCCGCCCCGCGCGGCCCGGCGACCAAGCAGGCGGCACCGCGCTCGACGGCCACTGAGAGCAACCCGGCGACCCCCGGCGAAAGGGTGCCGTTCTCGACGAACTCCGACAGCCGCCAGCGAGCCCCGTCGTGTGCGCGGAAGGCGAACGCCAGCCCGTCGCTGACCGGTTCGCCGACGCCCGCGACGCGGACCTGTCGCCCGGCGACGGTGGCGGTCGCGTCCAGCGTCGGACTCGCCCGCGAGAACGCCCGGCCGCTCGTCCGCCGGAAAGTCGACGCGAGCGCCCGCGCCCCTTCGTTCGTCAGCCGCACGTTCGTCCGCATCGTCTCGCCCTCGACTTCGACGCGCAGTCGCGTGTCGGCGACGGGCGCGGTGACGAACACGTCCGAGACGCGGGGATCGGCGAACAGGTCTTCGAGGATACCGAGTCCCCGAGTGTGCTTTCGGAGGACCGCCGCGACCGCCGCTGTCGTCGCCCCGCTGTCGGCGACGGTCTCGGCCGCTTCCTGCGCCGTCACGCGCTCGCCGGCAGCGGCCGCGAGCCGATCCGTGGCGGCGGCGAGCAGTCGCGTCGTTTCGGGGTCGAACTCGTGCTCCCGCGGTCGGACGTGATAGGTGTCGAGTGCGCTCTGGGACGCGTATCGACGGACGACCGCGCCCGTCTCGACCGTTCTCCGGTCGCGGAGGGAGGCGTTCGCCGGCGGCGCGGTGGCGACGCGGGCGTCGCTCACCGTCGGTCCGACGTACGGGTCGAGCCCGCTCTCGGTCGCCGCTCGCTCGGCGAGTAGCGCGAGGCCGGTCTCCGCCGCGAGGTCCGCGACCGGGCCGGCGCGACCGACCGCTTCCGTCGCGGCGGCCAGCGGTTCGCGGCGAGTCCGCGCCGCCAGCCGGCCGTCGATCGGCTCGACGCGGGCCGCGAACCGACCGGCGGCGACGAGGAGCGCGGCCGAGTCGTCGAGATACGCGCGTGCCACGCCGTCGCTGGTCGTGACGACGGCGTCCACGTCGGCGTCGCGGAGCGCCGCTATCACCGTCGCTCGACAGTCAGGTGATTCGCCGAGACGCCCGCTCCCCGAACAGTCGTCGGCAGCGACGGCGAGCCGGTCCCCCTCGAACGCGGCCGAGCAGCGACAGTCGCGACCTTCGCCGCCACTATCGGCCGTGAACCAGCTACGCATCGACGGGCCCTCCCGCACTTCTCTCCGTACCGCCTGCGCCTTCCGAGGCGCTCAGTCGGCGGACCGTCACGACGCGCCGTCCGTCCCGCAGTTCCAGCGCGAACACGAGGCGGTGGTCTCCCGGGTCACCGAGCCAGAGCGGTCCGCCGGCGGATCGAATCGGAACGTCGACGAGGCGTCGCGTGTGCATCGCATCGTGGACTCGCCAACTGGCGAAGCCGATACCCCGGCGAGTGTGAAAGCGGAGTCCGGCGACGGCGGCGCTCGTCGGATTCTCCTCGGGAAGGTTCACGGTCACGACCCGGCGCGCGCCGGGGCCACGCGTCGCGGAGTCGGTCGCGACCATCGTCCGGAGGCGTTCCGCGAGGGTCGACAGTTGCCGCTCGACGGCGGCGTCGGCCGCGTCGGCCCGCGCCGTCGAGACGGCCGGGGCGCTGACCGTCAGCAGCGCCGCGGTGAGCGCGACGCCGAGAGCGAACCGGAGTATCACAGTACCGACCGAATCCGTTCGACGACGCCGGGGTCCCGCTCGGAGTCGGCGTGATCGTCGGTGCAGGTCGAGGCGGCGAGGTCGGCCGCGTCGGTGCCGGACGAGCGCCGCCGTTGCGCGTCGGCCTCAACTGATGAAGCGCCATCCGCGCTGTAGGCTGCCCTTGGAGTCTCCGTCGGCGGCGTCGCGTCGGCCGGTGCGACTGTCTCGGCTCGGGCTGACTTCTCAACCGCGGTTGCGACCGAACCCTGTTCGGCCGTCCCGGTGTCGCTGTCGGTGGCGGACGGCTGTCGGTCATCGAGTCGCCGCTCCATCTCTTCGACGGCAGCGAGCGCGGCGTCGGCGCGCCGTTCGACGTCCTGGTTGACCGAGCGGACGTTTCCCACGTATCCGCGGAGAGCCTGCGTCGCCGCTTCGAGCTCGCTCGTTCGGTCGTCCAGTTCCGCGAATCGCTGTTCGAGGGCTTCGACCCGCGCTCGCAGGTCGGCGAGCTCGGTCGCTTCGGGGAATTCGTGGTCGCCGTCGGTGACGGCGCGCTCGACGGTCCGAACGCGCTCTTCGAGGGTCTCTGCGTCGGTCATAGCCGTGCGTGGTCCGGCGCTGGTATTTGAACTCTCGCCTCGGGCCGCGGTGCGAGCCTTCTTACCTGATGACGGACCCAGACGGCCCGTGACCGACGACGAACAGGTGAAAGCGGCGCTCGCTGCGCTCGCCGACGGCGAGGGTGAGACGGCGGCCGAGTCGGACGCGGGAGACCGACGCTCGCTCGCCCGGGCGACTTCCGAGCGAGAGGTGGGAGCGAACGGTGGGGAGGGGTTTCGAGACTATCGCACGGTCATCGAGCGGGCAGTGACGGCGACGAAAGATGTCGAGGCAGCCGCACGGTTCGTGGAGAACGGTGGCCTCGACGCGCTCGAATCGGCCGTCGAACAGGCCGAACGCGAGGTGAGCGGACTGGCGACCGAGGGCCGAGCGGCGCTGACGGCGTTCGAGCGGTTTCGGTCGGTCGCCGACGACCGGCCCGAGGAACGTTGAGCGGAACCGCCGGAGGCCGATGACTCGGCCTACGCTCGGATAGTGTTGCCCTCGATGTCGCGGGGGAAGAACGTCAGCCACTCGACGCCGTCCTCGGTGATGGCGATCGTGTCCGAGTGGCGGTAGCCGGCGTCCTCCGTGTAGACGCCCGGTTCGATGGTGTAGACCTGCCCCGGTTGCATCTCCGCGTCCTCGTCGGTGACGCGGTCGGCGTCGGTCCAGCCGCGGTCGATGTACGGCGGTTCGTGTCCGTCCAGTCCGATGTTGTGTCCGACGTGATGCCGCGCGAGGTCAGCGATGCCCTGCTCGCGGAAGAAATCTTGCACCTGCTCGTCCACGTACGCGATCTCGACGCCAGGGCCGAGTGCGTCGATAGCGACATCCTGTGCCTCCTTCATCAACTCGAAGTAGTGGACCTGTTCGTCGTCGGGTTCGCCGACGAACATCGTCCGTTCCAGTTCCGAATGGTAGCCGTCGACGTTGGCCGACGCGCCGGTGACGAGCACGTCGCCCGCCGAGAGCCGTTCGTTGGGCGTGTGGCCGTGCGGGAGCGCCGTCTCCTCGCCGGAGATGTAGCCGGCGTGGACCGGGCCGCTCCCACGGACTCGCTCGACGTAGTTGTCGCCGAGCGTGTCCAGCATCGCCCGAGATGCGTCCGTGGAGGCCCGCTGAGAGACCGTCGCCGGATGCGCGCCGACCTCGGTGTAGTCAGCGAGGTAGCGGTGGCCGAGGTTGGCCCAGCGCGCGGACTCGCGGATGCAGTCGATCTCGGCGTCGGTCTTCTCCCAGCGCATCCGGTCGACCCACGACTGGGTCTCCACGTCGACAAACTCTGAGAGGGCGGGCCCGTCGTAGCCCATCACGCCCGGCGCGCCGTCCGAATCGGCGACGACGCCTTCGACGCCGAGGGTATCGAGCATCTCGGCGGCCGTCTCGACGGGTCGTCCCCCCGGATAGTCGAAGTAGTGGTGGACGGCGTCGATGCGCTCGTTGGGCTCGACGCGTTCGACCTCCAGTCGCGGCACCGTGATCTCGATGCGGTCCTGCGTGAGCGCGAGCGCGACGGGCCGTTCGGTCTGGATGTGTGCGAACCCCGTGACGTACTCGATGGCCGTCGCGTCGAACCAGACGGCGGCGTCGGCGGCCGTCTCGGCCAGGTACTGCCGGCAGATCTCGATTCGGCCGCGGTACTCCGACGCCGGGAGCTGTGTCGCCATGTCCTCGCCTTCGACGGAGGGCGTTATAGGCGCGGCGGCGGTCCCGCAGCCGCGCGGTCGCCGAACTACTTTCACCGCGGTCACGACACCTCTTTAGGAACCGCTGGCATACGACCTGACAGATGACACGGGTGATACACACCGGCGACACGCACGTCGGGTACCAGCAGTACCACGTACCCGAACGCCGGCAGGACTTCCTCGACGCCTTCCGTCGGGTCGTCCGTGACGCGATCGAGGGCGACGTCGCCGCCGTCGTCCACGCGGGGGACCTCTTTCACGACCGACGGCCGACGCTCTCGGATATCATGGGGACGCTCTCCGTCTTGGAAGAGCTCGCAGAGGCCGACATTCCATTTCTAGCCGTCGTGGGCAACCACGAGGCGAAGCGCGACGCCCAGTGGCTCGACCTCTACGAGTCGCTGGGACTGGCGACGCGCCTCGACGCGGAACCGACCGTCGTGGGCAATACCGCATTCTACGGACTCGACTTCGTCCCTCGCTCCCAGCGCGAGGACTTGGAATACGACTTCGCCGCTCACGACGTCGACCACGCCGCGCTGGTCACGCACGGCCTCTTCCAACCGTTCGACTACGGCGACTGGGACGCCGGCGAGATACTCGATCAGTCGTCCGTGGCCTTTGACGCTCTGCTGCTGGGCGACAATCACGACCCCGGCAAGCAACGGATCGACGAGACGTGGGTCACCTACTGCGGGTCGACCGAGCGGGCGAGCGCCAGCGAGCGCGAGGACCGCGGCTACAACATCGTCGCGTTCGACGGCGAGACGCGCATCACCCGCCGCGGCGTCGACACCCGCGAGTTCGTCTTCGTCGACGTGGAACTCGGCCCCGAGGAGGGCGTCGAACGGGTCCGGAGCCGCGTCGGCGAACACGACGTGGAAGACGCCGTCGTCATCGTCGGCATCGACGGCGACGGCGATCCGATCGCTCCCGCGAGCGTCGAGGAGTACGCCTTGGACGCCGGCGCGCTCGTCGCCCGCGTCACCGATCACCGCGAACTCGCCGCCGACGAGCGAGAGACGAGCGTCAGTTTCGCCGACCCCGACGACGCCGTCGCCGAGCGCGTCCGCGAACTCGGTCTCAGCGGAGCCGCACAGGATATCGACGAGACCGTTCGCGCCTCGAAAGTCGCGGACGCCAACGTCGCGGACACGGTCGAGCAGCGCGTGCAGGAACTCGTCGAGGAGGACCCCGACTCGCTGACCGCCGCTGATTCAGCCGGCGACGAATCGGTAGACGGGGGACTGAGAGACGACGAGGCGTCCGATTCCGACCCGTCCGGTGGCGGCCCGACGGCGGCGGAAGCCGACGGCGGACAGCCGACGGGAACGACCGGGAGCGACGAGCGGCCCGAGCAGAGCGCCGACGAGGGCGAGGACCAATCGAGCATGGACCAGTTCCTCGGTGGTGACGACTGATGCGATTCCAGCGCGTCGCACTGGAGAACTTCAAGTGTTACGACGACGCCGATCTCGCGCTCTCGCCCGGCGTCACGGTCATCCACGGGCTGAACGGCAGCGGGAAGTCCTCGCTGCTCGAAGCGTGCTTCTTCGCCCTCTACGGGTCGAAGGCCATCGACGAGAACTTAGACGAGGTGGTCACCATCGGCGCGGACGACTGCACCGTCGACCTGTGGTTCTCTCACGCCGGCGGCGACTACCACCTCACGCGCCGCGTGCGTAACACCGGCGAGCGAGCGACGACCGCCAAGTGCGTCCTCGAAACGCCCGAGGAGACGTACGAGGGCGCTCGCGCCGTCCGCCGACGAGTCACCGAGCTCCTGCGGATGGACAGCGAGGCGTTCGTCAACTGCGCGTACGTCCGGCAGGGCGAGGTCAACAAGCTCATCAACGCCTCGCCGGGCGAGCGACAGGATATGCTCGACGACCTGTTGCAGCTCGGGAAACTGGAGACCTATCGAGAGCGAGCGAGCGACGCCCGCGTCGGAGTCAAGCGCGTCCGAGAGGACAAGCAGAGCCGCCTCTCGCAACTGGACGAGCAGATCGAGGCGAAGGAGGACCGCGACCTCCACGAGCGTCTGAACGGACTGGAGAGCGAACTGAACGACACGCAGAGCGAAATCGAGCGCATCGAGGAGCAACGGGAGACGGCGACGGACACGCTGGAGCAAGCCAGCGCAGTCCTGGAGGAGTACGAGGAGCGCCGGACCGAGCTGGACGGGCTGAGCGAGGAGATATCGGAACTGGAGACCGAGATCACCGAGGCGGAGAGCGAACGGAACGACCTCGAGACGCGCATCTCGGAGCTGAGAGAGCGGCGCGACTCGCTCTCGGAGGAGCTGGACGAGGCGGTCGCGGAGAGCGAACTGGACGAGGCCGACTCGGAGGCGGTCGATGCCCGTCTCGACGACTTACAGGACCGCGACGAGGAGATTCAGGAGCGCATCACCGAACAGAGCGTCGAGGCGAAAGAGCACAACAGCACCGCCGACTCGTTGGAGGAGCAGGCCGAGGACCTCGAATCGCGCGCCGAGGCGAAGCGAGGGGAGGCCGACGAGGTCGAATCGGCCCTCGAAGACGCCCGCGAGACCATCGCTGACCGCCGGGACCGACTCGACGAGATCGACGGGAAAATCGAGACGCTCGAAGCCCGGTTCGCCGACGCAGCGGTGGACCGCGAGTCCGCCGAGGCCCACCGCGAGGAGGTGGCCGCCGAACTCGACGAGTCCCGACAGCGAGTGACCCAACTGGAGACGAAACTGCGGAGCGAGCGCGAGTCGCTCCGCGAGGCCGAGACTCTCCTCGAAGCGGGCAAGTGCCCCGAGTGCGGGCAGAGCGTCGAGGAGTCGCCCCACGTCGAGTCCATCGAGGACGACCGGGAGCGCGTCGCCGAACTGGAGGGTGACCTCGAATCCGCCCGCGAGACGGTCGAGACGCTCGAATCGAAGCTCGAACGCGCGGAGTCGCTCGCCGACGCCGCCGACCGACTGGCGACGCTCGAAGACAACCGCTCGAACGTCGTCCAACTGGTCGAGGAGAAGGAGTCGGGACTGGAAGCCGACGAAGAGCGGGCCGAGCAACTGCGCGAGGACGCCGCGGACCTCGACTCACGGGCCGAGGAAAAGCGCGAAGATGCCACCGAGCAGCGCGAGGCGGCCGACGACTGCCGGTCGGTCATCGCCGAGTGTAACCAGGAGCGCCAGCGGGTCAAGACCGCTATCGAGCGGCTGGAACGGATCGAGACACTGCTTTCCGACGTAGAGGAGTGCGAGCGCGAGATCGAACAGCGCCGCGAGACGCGCACGCGACTGGCCGAGACGAACGACCAGCGCCGGGAACGCCTCACGGAGAAGCGCGAGCGAAAGCGGGAGCTGACCGAGCAGGTAGACGAGTCCCGCATCGAGGAGGCGCGCTCGGAGCGACAGCGCGCCGAGAACTACGTCGAGAAGGCCGACGCGAAGTTAGAGGAGCTGCGCGAGGAGCGCGACGACCTCCAGAGCGCCGTCGGTGCCGTCGAGAACGAACTCGACGAACTGGAATCGCTCAGGGAGCGCCGCGAGGAGCTGGCCGGGGAGGTCGAGAAGCTCGAATCGCTGTACGACGAGGCCGAACAGCTACAGGAGATGTACGGGACGCTCCGGGCGGAGCTGCGCCAGCGCAACGTCGAGACGCTCGAACGGATGTTGAACGAGACGTTCTCGCTGGTCTATCAGAACGACTCCTACGCCCGAATCGAACTCGACGGGGAGTACCAGCTGACCGTGTTCCAGAAGGACGGCGAGCCGCTGGAGCCCGAGCAGCTCTCCGGCGGCGAGCGCGCGCTGTTCAACCTCAGCCTGCGCTGTGCCATCTACCGGCTGCTCGCGGAGGGCATCGAGGGGTCCGCGCCGATGCCGCCGCTCATCCTCGACGAACCCACCGTCTTCCTCGACTCCGGCCACGTCACGCAACTGCTCGATCTGGTCGAGTACATGCGCGACGACGTCGGCGTCGAGCAGATTCTGGTCGTCAGCCACGACGAGGAACTCGTCGGCGCGGCCGACGACCTCGTGCGCGTCGAGAAGAACGTCACCTCGAACCGCTCGCGGGTCGACCGCGTCGAGCGAATCGAGGAGAAAGTCGCGGAACTGGCTTGAGACGGGTCGACTCGGTTCGGTTCACTCGGTCGCGGTGAGGAACGCGACGGCTTCGCTCGCCGTCTCCGTCGCGTCGTAGCCCCGCTGGCCGGCGACGGTCGCCTCTTCCAGCAGTCCGGCCGCGCGGAACTCGCCGAGCAGTCCGTGGAGATCGCTCTCACAGAGGTCGTAGCTATCGAGCAGTTGCTGGACCGAGAGCGGGCCGCGCGCGTCCACCTCGACGAGGAGGCCGAGCGCTCGGTCGTCGTGGGCGGCCGTGACGACGACGCGGACGGCGTCGGGGACCGCGCTCGCGGCCGTCGCGAGCGGCGACTCCCCCTCGACGGGTTCCAGGTCGTCATTAGAGACGTGGCGCTCCGAGCCGGTCTCGGGGTCGCGGACGAGGCTCGCGTCGCTGGACTCCTTCAGCAGCAGGTAGCGGGCGCCGGACCCGTCGCGAACGGTGCGCATACCGGCGGTAACCGACTCGCGCGGTTAGCCGTTGCGGTCGGTGGACGTGTCCTCGGCGTCGTCGCTGCTATCCTCTCCGCCGTCCTCTCGGTCTCGCTTGCGCTCGTGCTGGAACCTGACGTAGCGGAAGGTCCCGTAGCCGAAGGCGACGACGCCGACGAGGAAGATCCGGAGGCCGAGGTCGACTCGGCCCTCGAAGTAGATGAACATCGGCCCCACCGAGAGGGCGAGCAGCGCGACGTTGAACACGATGACGAGCTTCCAGAACAGCGCGGCCGTGTCGCTGGCGGCGCTGCCGTCCGGGGCGCTGGGCGCTTCCGGGACGTCCGGTCCGAGGCTGTCCGGATCGAACTCGTCGGGCTCGTGGGGGCTCTTCTCGGAGAAGACGCTCTCCGTGGCGTCCGGGTCGTCCTCGTCGGAACCGTCCAGCACGGTATCGAGTCGGACCGCGACCGATAAAAGGACTTCTAGGCGACCTCGCTCAGCGACACGGCGGTGTCCGTCTGGACCCACGCGAGCGGGTTCTGCGCGTCGTAGAACACTGTCCCCTCTTCGGTCTCGTACGTCTCGGTGGTCTGGACTGCGTCAGGGAGCGCAGGCTCCGACCGAAGGTCGTCCGCCCGATCCGACTGGCCGTCGGGAGATGCGTGGTGCGACATAGGGGCGTCAGCAGGTCGTATGTCATTGTGTGGCATATACTTTCTGCCTGCGTCAAACACGGCCGACCGCCGACGTTTTTATGGGGCGTCTCGAAGGGTGGGCAAGCATGAGTGACGAGGGCCAGCGAGCGCTCGGGGACTTCGCGCCGAGCGATGGCGACGGCGACGGGAACCGGCCGGTCGCCGACGAGGCGGCGGCCGTCGCCGGCGACGGGGGATCCGGGGCGAGCGTCGTCGACGTGGACGAACAGCAGTTCCCGCCGGTCGAGGAGACGGTGGAGTTCGTGGTGACGCAGGTCGATTACACGGTCGAGAGCAGCGGGGACGACGAGTTCCCCGTCGTCCACGTCTTCGGTCGTACCGCCGAGAACGAGGCGGTCCACGCGCGCGTCTACGAATTCAAGCCGTACTTCTACGCGCCGGTGGCGAGCGCGACCGAAGACCGACTTCGGCAGTACGACAGCATCACCGGGTGGGAGGACGCCGACGGGGACGGCGACCCCTACGAGTCGATCCGCGGCGAGCGGCTCCGCAAGATCTTCGGACAGACCCCCCGCGACGTGGGCCAGATGCGGGACGACTTCGACCACTACGAGGCTGACATCCTCTTCCCGAACCGCCTGCTCATCGACAAGGACATCACGAGCGGCGTTCGGGTCCCGGCCCGCGAACTCGACGACGGGAGCTATCAGGTCCACCACGAGGAGGTGACGCCGGTCGACGCCAGCGCCGAACCGCGGGTGAACACCTTCGACATCGAGGTCGACGACCGCCACGGGTTCCCCGAGGACGGCGAGGAGACCATCGTCTGTCTCACCTCTCACGACTCCTACGACGACCAGTACGTCGTCTGGCTCTACGAGTCACCGGACGGCATCGAGGGGCCCGAGGCGCTCGCCGAGTACGATCCCATCCGCGAGGACGCCGAGTTCGAGGCCGACGTGCGCGTCTTCGAGGAGGAGGAAGCGATGCTCGACGCGTTCATCGAGTACGTCGAGACGACGGACCCGGACGTGCTGACCGGGTGGAACTTCGACGACTTCGACGCGCCGTACCTCTTGGACCGCATCGAGGAGCTCCAGAGCTACGACCACGACTACGACCTCGATATCGACCGCCTCTCGCGCGTGGACGAGGTCTGGCGCAGCGACTGGAACGGCCCGGACATCAAGGGTCGGGTCGTCTTCGACCTGCTGTACGCCTACAAGCGCACGCAGTTCACCGAACTCGAGTCCTACCGGCTGGACGCCGTCGGCGAACAGGAGCTCGGCGTCGGCAAGGAACGCTACACCGGCGACATCGGCGACCTCTGGGAGGACGACCCCGAGCGACTCCTCGAATACAACCTCCGGGACGTGGAACTCTGCGTGGAACTCGACCGGGAGCAGGACATCATCGACTTCTGGGACGAGGTCCGCACGTTCGTCGGCTGTAAGCTCGAAGACGCGACGACGCCCGGCGACGCCGTCGACATGTACGTCCTCCACAAGCTCTACGGCGAGTACGCGCTACCCTCGAAGGGCCAACAGGAGAGCGAGGACTACGAGGGCGGAGCCGTCTTCGACCCGATCACGGGCGTCCGCGAGAACGTCACCGTGCTGGACCTGAAGTCGCTCTATCCGATGTGCATGGTGACGACGAACGCGAGCCCGGAGACGAAAGTCGACCCCGACGCCTACGACGGCGACACCTACCGCGCGCCAAACGGCACCCACTTCCGAAAGGAGCCGGACGGCGTCATCCGGGAGATGGTCGACGAGCTCCTGACCGAGCGCGAGGAGAAGAAGGAGCGACGGAACAGCCACAGCCCGGCCGACCCGGAGTACGAGCGCTACGACCGCCAGCAGGCGGCCGTGAAGGTGATCATGAACTGCTTCACGCCGGACACCGACGTGCTGACGCCCGCGGGCGTCCAGAACATCCGCGAGCTCGAGGTCGGCGACGAGGTGTACTCGCTGGACCCCGAGACGATGGAGATGGAGGTCAAGCCAGTCGTCGAAACCCAGGCGTACCCGGACTATCGCGGCGAACTCGTCGACATCGAGACGAGTAAGACGGACTTCCGCGTCACGCCGAACCACCGAATGCTCGTCCGAAAGAACGAGACGAACGGGATCACCGAGGACAAGTATCGGTTCGTGGAGGCGGGCGAACTAGACGACGCGACGAACTACGAGCTCCCGCACGACTGGGAGGGTCCGGACGGTGACCCGCTGGAGGCCGTCGACCTGACCGAGCTCGTAGACGACTACGAGGTGTGGGTCCGACCATCGGTCCACGGACACACGTTCGCGGCCGAACTCGGCTACTATCCCGACAAAGTACTGAAAGACGACGTCGGACGAGAGGGGTATGTCTTCGATCCCGAGGAGTTCGAGCGCCACCGCGAGTACATCGAGTCGGTCGCGGAAACGACCTTCGTCCACGCGGCGGCGGGTCGCAAGTGGATTCCGCGGACGTTCGACGGCGACGACTTTCTGGAGTTGCTCGCGTGGTACGTCACCGAGGGGAACGTCTACACCTCCGAGACGAAGCAGTTTGGCGAGAACACGCGCGGGTCCGGGACCACGGTCAAAATCGCTCAGGACGCCGTCGCCGACGGCGGCGAGGGTCACCACGCTTCCATCGGGTCCCTGCTCGACCGGATGGGCTTCGATTACTACGTCGACGACCGGGCCTACCAGTTCACCTCGAAACTGCTCGGGAACCTGCTCGAAGACCTCGCAGGAGCCGACAGTTTCAGCAAGCGGATTCCGGACTTCGTCTTCAAGGCGAGCCGACGGCAGAAACGACGGTTCCTCGACACGCTCATAGACGGTGACGGCGACTGGCAGCCGAACTCGTGGCGGTACACTACGTCCAGCGAGCGGCTACGCGACGACGTACTGCGACTCTGTGCGCATCTCGGGCTGACCGCCAGCTACGACCACGACAGCGGGTCGTGGCGCGTCTACTGCGCCGAAGAGAGCAAGAACACGCTCCGGATGCATCGGAGCAGCGACCGAAGCACGGCCGACGACGGCGTCTACTGCGTCACCGTCGAGGACAACCACACGCTCATGGCCGGTCGCAACGGGAAGTTCCAGTTCGTCGGGCAGTCGCTGTACGGCGTTCTCGGTTGGGACCGCTTCCGCCTCTACGACAAGGAGATGGGCGCGGCGGTCACGGCCACCGGTCGGGAAGTCATCGACTACACCGACGAAGTGGTCGAGAACGAGGGGTACGAGGTCGCCTACGGCGACACCGACTCGGTCATGCTCCAACTCGGCGACCTCGGTCCCGAGGACGTCGAGGGGGACGTGACGGTCACCGACGAGATGCGCGAGAAGCATCCCGAGATGAGCGACGACGAACTGGAGATCATCGCGGCGACCATCCAGAAGGGGTTCGAGGTCGAGGAGACGATAAACGCCTCCTACGACGACTTCGCGCTCGAACGACTCAATGCGCAGTTCCACCGGTTCGAGATCGAGTTCGAGAAACTGTACCGGCGCTTCTTCCAGGCGGGCAAGAAGAAGCGCTACGCCGGTCACATCGTCTGGAAGGAGGGCAAACACGTCGACGACATCGACATCACGGGCTTCGAGTACCAGCGCTCGGACATCGCGCCCATCACCAAGCGCGTCCAGAAGGACGTCATCGACCGCATCGTCCACGGGGAGGACGCGGAGAGCCTCAAGACCTACGTCGCCGACGTCATCGAGGACTACCAGGACGGCAACGTCGACTTAGACGACGTGGGCATCCCGGGCGGCATCGGAAAGAAACTGGACAACTACGACACCGACACCGCACAGGTTCGGGGGGCGAAGTACGCCAACCTCCTGTTGGGGACGAACTTCCAGAGCGGGTCGAAGCCGAAGCGACTCTATCTCGACAGGGTCCACGCCGACTTCTTCACGCGCGTCGAGGACGAACTGGGTCTCGACCCGGCACAGGACCCGCTGTACGGCGAGTTCCGCCGGAACCCGGACGTCATCTGCTTCGAGTACGCGGACCAGATTCCCGAGGAGTTCGAGGTGGACTGGGACAAGATGCTCGATAAGACGTTGAAGGGACCGATCGCCCGGATTCTGGAGGCGCTCGACGTCTCGTGGGACGAGGTCAAGTCCGGACAGGAACAGACCGGCCTCGGCCAGTACATGTAGCCTCGCAGCCACCGATTTTCTCGGCGGAGAAATATTGTTTCTATATACCGAACTCGATTTCGCGGCAATGCGAAAGCTTGATGGGTGAAACAGACCTTCTTTCGGTTGACCTAACAGACACTATGGCAGAACTCGAAATCAACAATCTCCACGCGGAAGTCGCAGAAGAGGGCGGTGAGACCATCCTTCGCGGTGTGAACCTCGAAGTCGAGTCCGGCGAGATCCACGCGCTGATGGGACCGAACGGCTCCGGGAAGTCGACGACGGCGAAGATCATCGCCGGCCACCCGGCCTACGAGGTCACGGACGGCGAGGTCCTCATCCACCTCGAGGACGACGAGTTCGGCGAGGACTTCGAGATCCCTGAGGACCTGCGGACGTGGGACCTGCTGGACCTCGAACCGAACGAGCGCGCGGCGCTCGGCATCTTCCTCGGCTTCCAGTACCCCGCCGAGATCGAGGGCGTCACGATGGTGAACTTCCTCCGCACGGCGCTCAACGCCAAGCTCGAAGAGCGCGAGGAGCTCTTCGAGGACGACGACGAGGCCGACGAGGACGAAGAGGAGGAGGCCGGCTACGACACCTCCCCGATGGAGGGAGACGTCGAAGAGGGCGAGGTCGGCGTCGCCGAGTTCCAGGAGATCCTCCAGGAGAAGATGGAGCAACTCGACATGGACGAGAAGTTCGCCTCCCGCTATCTGAACGCCGGCTTCTCCGGCGGGGAGAAGAAGCAGAACGAAGTGCTGCAGGCCGCCATCCTCGAACCCTCGATCGCCGTGCTCGACGAGATCGACTCCGGCCTGGACATCGACCGCCTGCAGGACGTCTCGAACGGCATCAACGCGCTGCGCGACGAGCAGGGCACCGGGATCCTCCAGATCACCCACTACCAACGTATCCTCGACTACGTCGAGCCCGACCACGTTCACGTCATGATCGACGGCGAGATCGCCAAGTCCGGCGGTCCCGAACTGGCCGAGCAGCTCGAAGACGAGGGATACGACTGGGTTCGCGAGGAAGTTTACGAGGCCGCGTAACACCCTTCCGTCCACGACACCAACACCGAAACACAACAATGAGTTCAGATCAAGACCATCTCAAAGAGACCGACACCGAGGCTCGCTTCGAGTTCAAGAAGGAGGAGAACGCCGCCTTCGAGACCGAGAAGGGCCTCACCGAGGAGACCGTCCGGGTCATCTCGGAAGACAAAGACGAGCCCGAGTGGATGCTCGAGCGCCGCCTGCGCGCGCTGGAGCAGTTCCAGCAGATGCCCATGCCGGAAGGCTGGCCGGGCGCGCCCGACCTCTCGGAGGTAGACATCGAGGACATCGTCCCGTACATCCGCCCCGACATCGAGACGCGCGGCGGGGCCGAGTCCTGGGAGGACCTCCCCGAGGAGATCCAGGACACCTTCGACAAACTGGGCATCCCGGAGGCCGAGAAGAACGCCCTCTCGGGCGTCGGCGCGCAGTACGAGTCCGAGATCGTCTACCAGAACATGCAGGAGCGCTGGGAGGAGAAGGGCGTCATCTTCTGTGACATGGACAAGGCGGTCCAGGAGCACGAAGACCTCGTCAAGGACCACTTCATGACGAAGTGCGTCCCCCCGAGCGACAACAAGTTCGCGGCGCTCCACGGCGCCGTCTGGTCCGGCGGGTCGTTCGTCTACATCCCCGAGGACACGACCGTCGAGATGCCCGTGCAGGCGTACTTCCGGATGAACTCCGAGGGGATGGGCCAGTTCGAGCACACGCTCATCATCGCCGAGGAGAACTCCGAGGTCCACTACATCGAGGGCTGTTCCGCCCCGAAGTACTCCGCGTTCAACCTCCACTCCGGCGGCGTCGAAGTGTTCGTCGGCGAGAACGCTCACGTCCAGTACTCGACCGTGCAGAACTGGTCGAAGAACACCTACAACCTCAACACCAAGCGCGCCATCTGCGAGGCCGACGGCACGATGGAGTGGGTCTCCGGCAGCATGGGATCGAAGGCCACGATGCTGTACCCCTCCACCGTCCTCAAGGGCCCCGGCGCGACGGACAACCACATCACCATCGCCATGGCCGGCGAGGGACAGGACATCGACACCGGCGCGAAGGTCTACCACAACGCGCCCGAGACGAAGTCCACCATCGAGTCCAAGTCCATCGCGAAGGACGGCGGCCGCACGAACTACCGCGGGCTCGTCCACATCGCCGACGGCGCGGAGGACTCCTCCACGTCCGTCGAGTGTGACGCGCTGATGTTCGACAACGACTCCACCTCCGACACGATGCCGTACATGGAGATCCAGGAGTCGAAAGTCGACGTCGCCCACGAGGCGACCGTCGGCAAGATCGGCGACGAGGACGTCTTCTACCTCCAGTCGCGCGGACTGGACGACGACGACGCCAAGCAGATGATCGTCGCCGGGTTCATCGAACCCATCACGGAGGAACTGCCCATCGAGTACGCGGTCGAACTCAACCGCCTCATCGAACTGGAGATGGAGGGCTCGCTCGGATAACCATGAGCACGCAGGTACACGCGGATCTCACAGAGAGCCAAGTCGAACAGATATCGTCGGACTTAGACGAGCCGGAGTGGCTCCTGGAGACGCGCAAAGAGGCGCTGTCGGCGCTCGACGACCTCGAGATGCCCGACGTCATCCAGACGCCCGGCCGCAAGTGGACGAACCTCGACGCGCTCGACTACGAGTCGCTCGTCGACCCGTTGGACTACGCACAGGACAAGGACCGTATCGACGCCGAGGGCGTCGACGTCCTCTCGTGGTCCGAGGCGCTCTCCGAGCACGGCGACCTGATCGAGGACCACTTCGGCTCGGTCGTCGACCCCCAGCGAGACTACCTCACGGCGCTGTCGACGGCGCTGTTCTCGGCCGGGACCGTCGTCTACGTCCCCGAGGGCGTCGACGCCGAGGACGTGAAGATCCGGACGACGATGAACAGCCAGTCGCTGTTCAACTACACGCTCGTCGTCGCCGAGGAGTCCGCCTCGGTCACGATCCTCGAACGCCAGGAGAACGGCGATACCGTCGAGGGTAACCAGTACTACTCCGGCGTCGTCGAGGCGTCCGTCGGCGAGAACGCCTACGTCCAGTACGGCACGCTCCAGAACCTCTCTCAGGGGACCTACAACTATCAGGTCAAGCGCGGCCACGCCGACACCTACGGCACGCTCGACTGGATCGACGGCAACATCGGCTCCCGACTGACGAAGAGTAACGTCGAGACGCGCCTGCTCGGCGACTCCTCGGAGTCCCAGATCGTCGGCGCGTTCTTCGGCCACGACGACCAGCACTTCGACATCGCCAGCCGCGTCTGGCACGAGGCCGAGCACACGGTCGCCGACCTCGTCACGCGCGGCGTCTTAGACGACGAGGCGCGCTCGGTCTACGAGGGCGTCCAAGACGTCGGCAAAGAGGCGTGGGACACCTCCTCGTACCAGCGCGAGAACACGCTGATGCTCTCCGACGAGTCCGAGGCCGACGCCTCGCCGAAGCTCATCATCAACAACCACGACACCGAGGCCTCCCACTCCGCGACGGTGGGCCAGGTCGACGAAGAGGACATGTTCTACATGACCTCCCGCGGTGTCCACCCCGAGGCGGCGAAGAACATGCTCGTCGAGGGCTTCTTCGTCCCCGTCCTCGACGAGGTCGAGGTCGACGAGCTCCGCGACGACCTGGATCAGCTCATCTACGAGCGTCTTCGGGAGTAGCGAGGTCGCGCAGCGACCTCGGTTTCACGAGCGGGGAACACAGTGACCCGCGAGTAATCACCGGATTACTCTCGAAGACGCCATCAGAGCGAGCTCTGATGAGCCTACGAGAGTAAACGGCGACCTACTCCTTCCGAAGCCGCGGAATTCTACGCTTCTCGTCTCCTGCCACCGTCAGCCGCGGCTACGCCGACCGCGTCCGCGGGCGGCCGAGACGTAGCCAGCAGTATTCGTAGCCGCCGAGCTCGATGCTCACCGTGTCGCTGTCTAGCGAGTACTCGCCGGGGCCGAGCAGGTGCGTGACGACGTCGTCTGGAGCGTCCAAGTTGACCGTCGTCGGCTCGCTGCCGACGTTGTGGGCCGTCAGCAGCGTCGTCTCGCCCCAGTCGCTCCGGTGGAGGAAGACGGCGGGGTCCTCGGTCTCGACGACGGACTGCTCGCCGCGGGAGAGCTCCGGGCAGGCCTTCCGAGTGGCGATGATCTCGCGGACGTGGGCCAGCAGCGAATCGGGCTCGCCGCTCTGAGCGGCGACGTTGACCGATTCGGGACCGTACTCTCCCTCGACGACCGGCCTGAAAAGCGTCTCCGCGTCGCCGGTCGAGAACCCGCCAGTGGGGTCGTCGGTCCACTGGATGGGCGTCCGGACGGCGTCACGGCCCGGCAGCGACAGCTCGTCGCCCATCCCGATCTCGTCGCCGGCGACGATGATCGGCGTCCCCGGGAGCGCGAAACAGAGGCTGGTCGCACAGGCGATTCGGTCGGGGTCGCCGTCCAAGAGCGGGGCCAGCCGGCGGCGGACGCCGCGACCGTAGAGCCGGGTGTCGGGGTCGGCACCGATGCGCTCGAACGCGCGGTCGAACTCCTGCCGAGGGAGCGGCCCGAGGTTCAACTCGTCGAAGTTCCGCAGGAAGTTCGCCCACTGGCCGTGCTCCGCGACCTCGTCGTAGTCGGGTAGCCGGTCGAAGGCCTCGCCGAGGTGATCGGCGTTCTCGTCGACGAGCGCCCAGACGAGGTGGGCGTTCGAGACGAAGCTCAAGAGCAGGTCGAACTCGTCGCCGGTTCCGAAGTAGCGCTTCAGTTCGGCGGGTTCGTCGTCGGCCTCGGCCAGCAGGACCGTCTCCTCGTCGACGTCGCCGACGGTGCTCTTCATCCGTCTGAACAGCGAGTGCGGGTCGTCGATGCTGACCGGTTCGGCCCCCTTCGGCCCGATCATCGGGGTCGCGGCGTCCACGCGGAACCCGTCGAGGCCCTGTTCGGTCCAGAACCGGAGGACGCGCTCTATCTCGTCTTGCACCGCGGGGTTCGAGACGTTCAGGTCGGGCTGGAAGTGGTAGAACTGGTGGTAGTAGTGCGCGTCGGCGGCCTCGTCGTAGGTCCAGACGCCGTCTTCCTCGCCAGGGAAGATGTTCTGCACGTCGGGTGCGCTCTCGGGGTCGTCAGTCCAGAGGTAGTAGTCCCGATACTCCTCGTCGCCGTCGCGGGCGCGCTGGAACCACGGGTGATCCGTCGAGGTGTGGTTGAACACCATGTCGGCGAGCACGCGCATCCCGCGGTCGTGGGCCTCGTCGAGGAACCGTCGGAAGTCTCCCATCGTCCCGAGGCGCTCGTCGATGCCGTAGTAGTCGGCGACGTCGTAGCCGTTGTCCCGCCACGGGCTGGGATAGAAGGGCAACAGCCAGAGACAGGTCACTCCGAGGTCGTCGAGGTAGTCGAGTCTGTCGCGCAGACCGACGAAGTCGCCGATGCCGTCCCCGTTCCCGTCGGCGAACGTCTTCACGTCGAGCGAGTAGATGACCGCGTCGCGGTACCACTGGGGGTGGTCAGTCATTGCTGGTCACTTCCCACGTGTTCTCCCGCGCGGCTAAAAGTACCGGCGCGCCGAACCCGACAGGGAACGGCTTAAGTTTCACCCTCTCCGACGTTTCCACATGACTGCATCGCCACGTCCGGGGGTGACGCCGTGAGTCTGACCCAGCCGGTCGCATCGGACCACCAGCTCGCGCGGCTGCTCCAGATCGGCATCGTCCTCGAGGAGGTCGTCGAGGCCCGCGCCTCGAAACACGCCGAGGAGTCCGGCGAGACGCTCGACCCGGCGATCGGCGAGCTGCTCGACCACGCCGCCGCGGAGTCCGCCGACCACCGCCGCCGCCTCGAAGCGCTCGTCGACGACCTCGAAGCCGAGACGGTCGCCTTCGAGGAGATACAGACGCTCGTCGAGGCCCAGTACGAGAGCGACGAGGACTTCGACGGCATTCTCTACGACCAGCTCTGCAACGAGGAGACCGCCTACAAGTTCTACGACGACCTCATCGAGGCGATCGAGGCCTCTGAGGTATCGTTCAACGTCGACCGCGACCGACTGCTGGACGTCCTGCGAACCATCCGCGAGGAGGAGGCCGAGGGGGCCGAGGAAGTGACCACACTCATGGAGGAACGACGATGAACACCCAGGCGCAGTATCTGAAAGCCATCTACCTCACCCAACAGCAAGAGGACGGTCCCGCCTCCACAGGCGCGATCGCGGATCTGCTGGACGTGAGCCCGGCGAGCGCCAACGAGATGATCGGCAAGCTCGAAGAGCGCGGTCTCTTAGAGCACGAGAAGTACAAGGGGGTCGACCTGACCGACGAGGGGATCCAGCAGGCCCGCGACGCCCTCCAGAACTACTGCATCATCGAGCGGTTCCTCGTCGAGGTGCTGGAAGTCGAGGAGTTCCGCACCGAGGCCAAGCAGTTAGAGGGCGTCATCGACGAGACGGTGGCCGAACGCCTCGACACCATCATCGACCGCGAACCGCAGTGTCCCGACTGCTTCAACGCCGACGACGACGTCTGCGAACTGCTCGAAACCGAGGCCGAAGCCGTCAGCGACTGAGTCTCGAAGCGTTCAAGTGTCCTCCGTCGGTTGGTCTATCTGAAGTCCCGTGGTGGTCAGCGATCTCGCAGAGATTGCGAATCTCACGGACGAGTAGTGAAGTCCCGTGGTGTAGCGGCCAATCATAAGGGCCTTTGGAGCCCTTGACGGCGGTTCGAATCCGCCCGGGACTATCCTGCGACGATCGAACGCGAGGAGCGGATAGTCTATCGGAGTCGTAACCCAGGGAGTGAAGCGTCGGCGAGACGGCCGCGACTCGAATCCGCCCGGAGCGCCACTCAAAACGGCACAAATCGCTCTTCCGAAGAGTATACTGGCGGTAATCCCGACCGACGAGCGATCGTGCGAAGAAGTGGTATGCCACTGACGGCATCCTATGAAGATCAGGCGATCGGCTGGAATCGTTCGGCACACCGGCTTCCCCCTGCGTTTACCGTAGTAGAGTGTGGTACTAGCCGGAGTTCCGGGCTGCGTACGTACTCCCCACGACGATCGGTGCAGTTTGAGAAGGTTTATATCGCCGTCAGAAACGTCGTTCAAATATGAGTGTCTCAGTGATTTGCCGACCGATAGGAGGATACTGATGGCGTGGCAAGATATCATATTCTTGACTGGTGCCGCCATCACGGTCGGCGTGCTCTACCCGACGCTCAGCAACAAGTCGGCCAGCGTCCCGTGGGCGACGAGCATCCCCGCCGCCGCTCTGAAGGTGGTCTTCGGCGTCACGTTCCTGTCGATGGATATGCTGCTCTCCGCGATGGGAATGCTCGTCGCGGCGGGGATGTGGGGACTCATCGCGTTCTTCCGCCATCCCGCTGTCAGAAATCCCGTCACCTGAGGGTCGTATGGGGTCTATGACGGCGGCAGATCTCGTTGCAGGCTTCGAGTGTGTTATCCGATCATCGTAACGGGCGGCGCTGCGTGTCTCGCGATCGACGCCGAGACGCCGCGAATTCGCGGGCGGACACCCGTCGGTTGGTGGTCCGCGATGACGATACGATCGACCGCTTCGGCATCGGTATACGAGCGAATCTCCTCGACGACGTCGCCCGATCTGACGATGAGTTCGATATCTGTCCCGTACCCGTCTGCGATTTGGCAGGCGCGAGTGAACACCTGCTCCGCCCGTTTTCGTTGCGCTCGGTTGAACGAGCTCCCGTCGGGAACCAGTTCATCTTCCAACCCACCATCGCGGTCGGGGATCAGGTAATCTTCGACTTCGCGCCGTCCGAACAGTCCCAACGGGTCACTCGACTCGGTCACGTGGATGACTGATATTCTCGCCTCGGGGTACTCCTCCAGGGCGAACACCAGCGCTCGTTCCGAGCGCTCGGTGTTTCCCATGGGGACCAGCACGTGACGGACCCGGACCATGACTACGCTAATCAGCAGTCCCATAAAAAATGTATGGCGAGCGAGCGGGATCCGACGCGGAAGTCGCTCGGGACCTACCCCGATCCGCCGTCGTCGCCCGCTCAGAGGTACGCGGCGTCCCAGCGCAGCGGTTTTCGGACGTTCCCGCAGCCGTCGCACTCGATGCGGCCCATCGAGTCCATCGCGTTGGCGAGGGTGTTGCAGTTGCTACAGAAGTAGCCGTATCGGTCCTCGGCGTCCTCGCCGCCGTAGACGACGTGGAACGGCGCGATCGAGCCCCGCTCGTGGTTGTCGTGGTCGACGTAGACGGTTCGACCTTCGTCCGTCTCCATGGGCTCGCGGCCCCACCGCTCGCTCTCCGTGTAGAGGTTCTCGACGTAGGTTTGGCCGGCGATGTCGATCTCCTCCGAGCCGGCGCGTTCGAAGCCCTGCTCCTCGTAGAACGTGTTGCCGTCGACGTTGTCGTCTAGGACGCGTCCCTGGAGGTGCGTCGCGCCGAGCTCGCGGAGTTGCTCGCGGGTCCGCTCGAACAGCGACGCGGCGTTCCCGACGCCGCGATGGGCCGGGTCGACGTGCAACCACAGGAGCGTCCCGGTGTTGTCGGCCGCGAGGACGCTCTCGGAGAAACCCACGATCTGCCCGTCGTCGTCGGCGACCAGGAGGAGCCGGTCCCCGTCAGCCAGCGTCGCCTCGAGCTGCTCCTCGTCGTACCACTCCTCGATGGCGCTGGTGATCGCCTGCGGTCCCAGCGAGTACGACGCTTGCAGCGACCGTCGCGCGACGTCTCTGATTGCCGGTCCATCGGCTGGCGAAGCCGGTCGAACGTTCATGCACGGTTAATCGTAGGGAACCGGTATAAACGTACATACCGTTGCCGAGTATCTCCACGTCGACGGACGTATCTCCCTGAAAAATGTAACTGTTCATCCTCACGAGAAGCGCAGGCATATGGACGAACGAACAAATATCGGGCGCGCAAGTACTCGTATAGGCGGTTTAGATATGCACTGCTCGAGCGTAATTGCTGTTGCCGGCCGGAAGCGTTCGCCCGGTCACTTGCCGAGACTGCCCGTAAGCGTACCCGCGGACCGGTGGATTGCCCCGGTTGGCTCACGTCTCACCGTTCGCTCGCTCGACCGCCGGGCTCTGTTTCGGCAATTTTCGGCCCGTTCTGCGTGATTTCACGCCTGTCAGTCCCGTGAACGCCGGGATGCGTCTTGTCGTAACGCTAAAGAGTCGAACGCACCTTCTTATCCGTAAGATGAATATCGGAACCTATCGCCGGAGGTGGTGGTGTGGGCGTCGAGATTAAGGAGTCACCCGTCTCAGACGCGGAATTCGACGCGATGCGAACGTTCGTTCACGACTACCTCGCTGCCAGTGTCGAGAACGAGGAGGAGGGCGGCCGGATGCGCTGGTACCCGTGGCACTCCGCGGAGTACCGGTTCAACCACATCCTCAACGTGGTCGACATCGCGACCGAGATCGCCCGGAAGGAAGGAGCGAACGTGGACGTGACGCGCGTCGCGGCACTCTTTCACGACATCGCGAAGCTAGAGGTCGAACAGGACGTCCACGCCGAGGCCGGCGCTCGCATCGCACGCGAGTACCTCTCCGCACACGGTGACTACCCCGAGTCGTTCGTCGAGCAGGTGTGTCGCGCCATCGAGGACCACTCCTATCAGGGGGACCTCTCGAACCTCCCCCTGGAGACGCAGTGTCTCATCGAGGCGGACATCCTCGATAAGGTCGGTGCCAACGGCGCTGCGCTTATGCTCCTCCGGATGGGGTACGAGTCGAGAACGCACATGGACGCCGCCGAGATGGTCGACCGCGTCATCGAGCGCGGCGAGGACGCCGAGGACCGCGTTCGGAGCGACACGGCCGAGTCTATCGTCCACCAGCGGCTCAAGCGCGCGCGCTGGTTCCAAGAGTGGCTCGAAGCCGAAGTCACCGAGATGAACACGGAGGAGAGTCTAGACGACGTCGCGACCGGGATGGGCGACTCCTGAAGCAGGACGAGCGGTCTCGTCAGGGTAACAGCGCCGAGCCGGCCCACGCGAGGGCCGGCCCGAGCGCCTGTGCGAGAAAGACCGCGCCCGAGACGGCGAGCACCGCCGCACTCGCCCACGCGATCGCCGGCGCGAGCCGTTCGACGCGCTCGCGCGCGGCGACGATCGCCGCCGGAAACCCGGTGATCCAGCAGACGATTCCCCCGAACAGCCCCGCCAGCAACACGGGGTGGCCGGTTCGGACGACGAACAGCCCGGCGGCCTCGCGACCGACCAGCGGGAGCGACGACAGCACGTCGAGCGTCCCGGGGCGCAAGAGCCCGACGCCGACGGTGAGCCAGAACACCACCTGATACGGGTTCGTGAGCGCCAGCACCAGCGCCTTTCGGAACCCGCGGCTCGCGTCGCCGTCGCTCTCCGCGTCGACTGACGAGAGGGCGTTCGCGTCCTGTATCGCGCCGTAGGCGAACCACAGCATCAGGAGTCCGCCCGCGGCGACCATGGCTTGCCGCAGTCCGGGTAGTTCCGTGACGACGGTGGCGACGCCAGCAAGCGAGAGGACGAAGAAGCACGCGTCGGCGGTCATCGCTCCGAGCCCGGCGAACAGCCCGGCGCGCCAGCCTCGGAGGGCGCTCTCCTCCGCGATGACGGCGTTCATCGGGCCGGGCGGGGCCGCCAGCGCGAGGCCGAAGACGACGCCGCCGATCGCCGTCGAGAGCAGCGTTCCGATCGAGAGCGCGGCCGGCTGTGTCGAGAGGAGCCAGTGATGCATCTATAGGGCGTGAAAACGGAGAGAGAATCGCGGAGCGCTTACAGCTTGCCAGCCTTCTGCAGCTTCATCAGGTCCTCGGTGTCGAGCGTCTCGCCTTCCTTGAACTTCTGGTAGATCTCCTCGGCTTCCTCGCGCGCGGCTTCCTGCTTCTCCTCGCGCTGGGACCGCTCTTCCTGCTCTTCCTTCTTGTCGAGTTCGCGCAGGCGCTTCTGGACGCGGACGAAGTCCTCGTGGTGCTGGTCGGCCGCTTCCTGGGCCTCGACGAACTCCTCGTGCTTCTCGTCGGCCTCGTCGCGGATCTCGTCGGCCTCGCGGTAGGCCTCGATCATCTTGTTGTGGTGTTTCTGGGCCTCGTCCGCGAGTTCCGTGACCTTCTGGTGGTGCTTCGAAGCCTCCGAGCGGACCTCCTCGGCCTCCTCCTTGAGCCCTTCGAGGTCACCGCTCTCGTCGAGTTTCTCCTGCTTGGTCTGGAGCTTCTCGCGCTTGGTCTCGATCTTCTCGATGAGCTCCTTCTCGTCCTCCGAGGAGAGGACTTCCGTCTGCTGCTTGAACTCTAAGTCTTCGATCTCGTCCTTGAGCTCGTCGACGGACTTGCCCTCGTCGAGTTCGAGGTCGTTCTTGACGTTGTCGACCTTGTCGAACAGCTCGTTGGCCTCGGCGTTGAGCTCGTTGCGCTTGTCCTTGTGCTCCTGGACCTGCTCGTTGAGCTCGTCGCGCTTCTCGCGGTGTTCCTGGGCCTCGTCGACCTTCTCGCGGGTCTTCGCGTTCAGGTCGTCGCGGCTGGAGGCCCGCTCGGAGGCCATCTGGTTCAGCTCGTTGCGCCGGTCGCGGAGCTGGCCGGCGAGTTTGATGAGCTCGCCTTTGGATTTGTTTTCGAGATCCTCTTCGGTTACTGTGACGTTCTTTGATTCGTCTATCGAGTCTACCATTGTTGAAACCTCTATGCCATCACCGCTCTCGCACAGACAGGCCCGTCGCTGTTGAGGGGCTGGCACCAATAACAAGGGTTCCCTCTCATGTTGGGCACGACGCGATACTGCCTGAACGCGTGAGCGTTCTGGTACCCGCTAGTACCGGGGGATATTGTTTAAATATTCCGGTGCACCGAATACCGTGGCGACCCCTCACACACCCGTCTACGGGCGAGTGAAGGATTAACACGCTTCTGAGATAGCTTAAATATTGTGGCCGATGGCGTACTCGTTTTTCACCACGTTCTCGCCGACGGCGACGGCCAGCGTGAGTTCGTCGCCCTCGGCGAGCGTCACCGACCCGACGGTGACGCGGCCGAACGCTTCGATGGTCTGTTCCTCCTGTGTCCGCTCGCCGTTGTGGTCCCACTCGACGGTGATCGCCGTCTCCGTCGGCCGGTCGTGGACCACGCAGACGTCGCTCTCGCCCGGCGTCGGATCGGTCAGGACGGCCTGCGTCGGCTGGTAGCTGTCGGTCAGCGTCCCGTAGGCGGGCTTCTCGCTCCCGTTCGACCGAAGCACGCCCATGCCGGCGTCGGCGGCGTCTCTGAGGCTATCCAGAATCGTCACGTCGCTCCCGCGCCGGCGGAGCTGTTCGGCCACCGCTTGCACGACGCGCGCCTGCGTGGCCTGCGAAGTCGCCGCGTCCCCGCCGAGGTGGGCGTCGTCGTGGACGGTGTGGTCGAACGCCGCGGGGACGGCGTCTCTGTCCTCGGCGCTTCCGTCGGTCCCCAGCGAGCCCGCCCCGAACCCGGCGACGACGCTCCCGACGCCGTAGTGGTCACAGAGCCACGCGCAGTCGGCCGCTGCGCCGTACTGCCAGCCGGGGTACAGCGTGACCGCGTCCGGGTCGATGCCGGGCGGCCCCATCACGGGGAAGGTCGGCACGCCGTCGACGGCGTCGGCGACGGTCCGGGCGGCCGCGTCGTCGTAGCTCGCCCGCCACGCGCGGAAGCGAAAGCGCAGGCGGTCCAGCAACCCGGAGCCGAGGCCGTCGGCGTACGGCTCGACCGGTTCGTCGTGGACGCCGACGGCGGCGAGACTCGGGTGATGGCCGTTGCTCCGAACGAGGTGGTCCGCCAGCGCTCGCCCGCGGTCGGCGTCGAACTCGCCGGGACCGGAGAGCGGCAGGTCGGCCCAGAGGAGGACGCCGTGTTCGTCGCACGCGTCGGCGACCGCCGGGGGCACGCCCTGCGCGCGAACGCGGACGAGGTTCGCGTTGGCCGCGGCCGCCCGTCTGACGTCCTCGGGCGTCGGGTCGAGCAGCGCGACGCCTCTGGCCGGCAGGCGTTCGCCGTTGACGCGGAGTTCGTCGCCGTAGGAGACCGAACGGAGGCCAGTCGTCACGCTCGCGGTCGCGCCGTCGAGTTTCGTCCGAACGGTGTACCGCGGCTGTGCGCCCCGGTCGTGGGGCCACCACAGCGCCGGGTCGCGCACGTCGACGGTGTACTGGACCGTCGTCGCTCCCGGCTCGGCGGCGACGCGCGTCCGGTCCATCGCACCGCCGCCGCGAGCGTTCCCCTCGGGGCGAAACGAGAGCGTGAGCCGGTCGTCGATCGCCTCGTTCGTGACGACGTCCGCGGTGACGTCGACGGCGGCGCTGTCGACGCTCCCGTCCGCGACCGCGACTCGCGGCCGCGCCCGCACCGCGCTCACGTACGGGTCGGGATGGGTCTGCAGGTCGGCCGCCCACCAGACGCCCGGGACGCACCGCTCTTCGGGGAGTATCGCGGTCCCGTGGAGGCCGCCGAAGTGGTCTTCGGGGGCGCGGCACTCGACGACGATCCGGTACTCGTCGGCCTCCGGTAACTGGACGCGAAGCGGCGCGAGGTAGGCGTCGTGCTCGGCCAATCGCTCGCCGTTACACCAGACGCGCGTGTGAGCGTACGTCCCGCGCAGCTCCAAGACCGCGTGGACGTCGTCGCCCTCGCGCGGGTCCGAGAAGGAAGTCTCGTAGGCCACGGCGTCGGCCCCGGCGAACCGTGACGGTCGGCCCGGCACCGTCACTGCGTCCCACTCGTCCGGTTCCGGCATCCCGTCGGTCGGCGCTACCGCCGCGCCGCGCCACTCCAGCGACATACCGAATCGCCCGTCCCCCGGAGGGATATCCTTTTCTCCGCTCGCCGTTCCTGACGGTAAAACGACAGCGTTCGCGGCCGCCGCGGCGAAATCGGCGGTTCCGCTCGTATACCACGCTGCCGTCCGTTACTTTCACTTTCACTCCGGGGACGGCTCAGGTTAAGGTGGCTTCGGTTCCTCTTATCTATCATGTTCAGCGAACTGGACGAGGCGACCACGCCGACCTGTGACGCCACGGACTGCGACTGGCCGCTCGGCGACCCCGCGCTCGTCTTCGAGACGCCAGCGGGCCGCCGCGAGGCCCACGAATGCGCGTGCGGTGCGGTGACGGTCACCGTCGTCCGCCCGGATTCGTCTCACTGAAGTGCGGCGGCGGGCTACCGAGGCGCATGCCCCACGAAGTCGTCGTCCGCGCGCAGGGCCACGAACACGTCTCCGCCGAGCACGCGAGCACGCTCGAAGTGACCAGCGACGACTTCCTCACGCCCGCTGGCGATTGCATCCTCGGTATCGAGGCCGACACCGTCCCCGCCGACTTCGACGAGGCGTTCGTCTCGGCGTGCCAGGACGGAGACGCGGCGATCACGGCCACCCTGGAAGCCGACGGCCACAGCGTCACTGTCACGGGGTCGGGCCACCCCGAGCTGACCTTCGAGGACGAGCGGAGCCACGTCCTGCGGACGAGCGACTACGTCGACGACCGGACGGTGATGGTCCACGCGGACGCGGCGGCGGGCGACGTGGACCGCGACCTCATTGCCGCGCTGGCCGACGGCGCGGACCTGACGCTGACTCTGTCTGTCGATCCCGCCTGAACTGTTTCTGCTTTACCGCGTCTTCTCGCGAAACGCCGCCGCGTAGTCCTCGAAGAACGCCCGGACGCTCCGCGGTTCTTGGCCGAGGACTCGGTAGACGTCGTCCGTCACTCGACCGGCGAGGCCGAGGCGCGCCGTGGTGTAGATCCCCGACATGACGAGCGCGAACGCGAGCGGTCGGCCGCGTCGCACCTCTCGGAGGACGAACGACGGGAGCGATGGGTCAGTGTATTCGACCGGGTGACCCAGCACGTCTTCGGCGATAGCGGCGACCTCGTCGTACGTGAGCGCGTCCGGCCCAGTTAGATCGTACGCCGCGTTCTCGTGACCCGACTCGGTGAGAGCGACGGCGGCGACGGCTCCCACGTCGCGGGCGTCGACGAAACTCGTCTCGCCGTCGCCGGCCGGCACCGGGATCTCGCCGCGCGCGAACGCGTCGCCGTGGACCTCGAGGAGGTTCTGCGTGAAGAACGAGGGTCGGAGATGCGTGTAGGACAGCCCCGACGACTCGACGTGCCGTTCGATCCGGCGGTGTGGCAACAGCGGGTTCCGGTCAGCTCCGAGCACCGAGAGGACGACGCAGTGTTCGGCGTCGACGCGAGCCGCCGCGTCGACGAACTCCCGGGCCCGCCCGACCTGTGACATCTCCGGCGGCCGAAGCAGGAAGACGGCGTCAACCCCCTCCAGCGCGGCCCCCCACGTCTCGGGTTTCCCGAAGTCGAAGGCGACCCACTCGTCTGCGGAACCGTCGCCCGGTGGACTCCTCGTCGCCGCGCGGACGACGGCGTCTCGCTCGGCCAGTTCGTCGCGGAGCGCCGACCCGACGGTACCGGTCGCGCCGGTCACGAGAATCGTTCGCGTCATACGCCCTCGTTACGCGCCCCGGGTGAAGGGGTTTTGCCGCTTGCGCCCGTCGTCCGAGTATGGCCGATCGGGAACCCGAACAGAATATCAGCGGGGGCGCGGCGGGCGGCGGCCGGGAGGCGACCTTCGACCCGGAGACGGCCGGCACACGGGCCGAAGCCGTCGTCGACCGCCTCGGCGAACTGTATTGGACAAAGACCTACGGCGGCCGCGACGCCTTCGAGTGTCTGGTCCGCACGATCCTCAGCCAGAACACCTCCGACGTGGCGAGCCAACCCGCTCACGACGCGCTGATGGAGCGGTACGGTGGCGACGGACCGGCGAACACGGGCGACTTAGCGGACGCACTCGCCGAAGCGGATCAGCGGGAACTCGCCGAGACCATCTCCTCGGCCGGGCTCTACAACCAGAAGTCCGAGCGCATGATCGCGCTGGCCGACGAGATCCGAGACGAGTTCGGCGGCGCGGCCGGCTTCGACGAGTTCGTCAGAGGGGGCGACCCGAGCGAGGTCCGGGACCGGCTGCTGGAGATGAACGGCGTCGGGCCGAAGACCGCCGACTGCGTCCTCCTCTTCGCCGGCGGGCGCGGCGGCGTCTTTCCCGTCGATACGCACGTCCACCGCATCGCCCGGCGGATGGGCCTCGCGCCCGCCGACGCGGACCACGAGGATGTCCGCGCAGCGCTCGAGGAGGCGGTGCCGGCCGAGAAGTGCGGCTTCGGCCACACGGCGATGATCCAGTTCGGTCGGGAGTACTGCACGGCGCGCAAGCCGGCGTGCTTAGACGACCCCGACGCCTGCCCGCTGGCGGACGTCTGCGATCAGGTCGGCGTTTACCCCGAGAGCGGCGAGGTCGTCGACCCGGCCGAAGCGATGGACTGAGTCCGCGAGGGGGAGCGGACGGGAACCCGAACTCAGCGGCGGTGGCCCCAGCGCTCGCCGTCCTCGGCGTAGCGGGCCGAGACGATGCGGTTGAACTGGTCGTCGGAGAGCGAGACGTCCGTCGCGCCGACGTTCTCCTCCAGTTGATCGACGGTGCGCGCGCCGACGATGGGGACGCAGGTGAAGTCGGGCTGCTCGATGAGCCAGCGGAGCGCGACCTGCGCGGGCGTCGCGTCCAGCTCGTCGGCGACGGCGCGGACCTCGTCTAAGACGTGCCAGCCGCGCTCGGAGAGGTAGTACTCGTCGAAGCGATCGTCGAGCGAGCCGCGCGAGCCCTCCGGCCCCTCGAAGGCCGTCGGGTCGTCGTCGTCCGTGCGCTCGTACTTCCCAGTGAGGAAGCCGCCGGCGAGCGGCGAGTAGGGACAGACGGCCATCTCCTGGTCGGCACAGACGTCGAGGTAGTCCTTCACGTCGTCGCGGTAGCCCGCGTGGAACAGCGGTTGCGTGACCTCGAAGCGCTCGAAGTCCTCGACGTCGGACTTCCAGAGCGCCTTCGTCAGCTGCCAGGCGGCCATCGTCGACGCGCCGAGGTGGTTGACCTTCCCCTTCCTGACGAGGGTATCGAGCGTCGAGAGCGTCTCCTCGACGTCCGCTTCCTCGTCCCAGCGGTGGATGTAGTAGAGGTCGAGATAGTCCGTGCCGAGGCGGTCCAGCGTCCCCTCGATCTGATTTCGGATGTGCTTGCGGCCCAGTCCCGAGTCGTTCGGACCGGGTTCGCCCCAGCCGTCGAAGGGGAAGTAGACCTTCGACGCGAGGACGAAGTCCGAGCGGTCGTGGTCCTCCAGCCACTCGCCGATGAACTCCTCGCTCGTCCCGTGGGGCGAGCCGTAGACGTTCGCGGTGTCGATGAAGTTGACGCCGCGCTCCCACGCCGCGTCGAGCAGCTCGTGGGCCTCCTCTCGCTCCGTCTCGACGACGCCGCCGGTCTCCCGACCGAAGCGCCACGTTCCGAAGCAGAGCTCAGAGACCTTCGTCCCGGTCGACCCGAGTCGTGTGTACTCCATGCACGGGCCAATGTAGCGGACGGCTAAAACGCTGATGCGCCCGGCAAGCCGCGAGATTCATCCCCGCTGCCACCACGCGAGGCCGACGGACGCGACGACGAGCGAGAAGGCCATCAGCGCGAGGTTCGGGATGGAGAAGCCGACGACGCGGTACACCACCGCCGAGCAACTCACCGCGCCCAGTCCGCAGGAGGACTGGCTCACCTGGAGCCAGGAGTGATAGGCGGAGATGCTCCCGCCGAGGACGGCGAGCGGGAGGACCGTCCGCGCGACCTCGGCCCGGCGCTCGAACGCGGCGACGCCGAGCACCACCACGAGCGGGTACATCAAGATTCGCTGATACCAGCAGAGCCGACACGGCGTCAGGCCGACGCCCAGCGAGAAGTAGAGGCTCCCCGCGGTCGCGACGGCGGCGACGAGCGTCGCGAAGCCGAGCAACTGTCGCGTGCCGAGCGGGACCGTTCTGGAGGGCTGACTCACAGCCTCTCTACCGCACCGCTCCGGAAAAAGCGTTCCGTGCGGCGTGCGTTCCCACACCGCACGGAGCGCTGCTGTCGGCCTCGCCAGTGGTTTAATTGCTGGCGAACGCCGTCAGAACTTCGTTCTGACGAGCCTTCGTTCGCTCCGCTCACGAAGACGGGGAAGGGCAGGCGGAGACGGAAGAGCATCCGGCGGCGAAGCCGCCGGTTCGCCGTCAGAGCAGAGCGCTGACGAGCCTGCCGTCGCTACGCTCCGGCAGACCCCGGAAACGCGCCTTCGGCGCGTCTTCCGGCCTTTTTAGCGTAGATTTTTGCGAGTGGGGGGTGCCCACAGGCCGCAAAGCGGCCGAGGACACCCCCCGAAGCAAAAAGGTACTATTTGAACCGGAACGTCTCTAAGTTCTCCGGCGCGAACGTCCGCAGGTTGTAGTCGTGGTACAGCGACGAGGAGAGGTCCTGCGTGGCGGACTCGTCGCCGTGGACACAGAGGACCTTCTCGGGACGGGGGTGCATCGTCTTCACGAAGTTCTCAAGCCCCTGCCGGTCGGCGTGGCCGGAGAAGCCGTCGATGGTCTCGACGTTCATCTCCAGCGGGACGCTGTCGCCGCCGCCGACGGGGACCTTGCGCTGGCCGTTTTGGATGCGCCTGCCGAGCGTGTTCTTCGCCTGATAGTCGACGAGCGTGAGCGTCGAGTCGGCGTCGCCGGCGAGGTGTTCGAGCCAGGACCGGCTCGGGCCGGGGGTGAGCATCCCCGGCGCGGCGAGGACGACGCTGGCCTCGTCGCGGTCGGCGATCTCCTCGCGGTCCTCGCCGTCGATGGGGGTGAACTGGTCGGCGAGGAACGGGTTCCGGTCGGCGTCGTGGATGCGCTCCTGCACCTCGTCGCGGAGGTACTCGGGGTAGGTGGTGTGGACCGCCGTGGACTCCCAGATCATGCCGTCGAGATACACCGGCATCTCGGGGACCTCGTCGCGGCGCATCGCCTCTTCGAGGACGACCATGAGCTCCTGTGCGCGGCCGACGGCGTGAGTCGGGACGAGGACGGTCCCCTCCCGGTCGGCGGCGTTCTGAACGACCTGCTTGAGCTTTCTCTCGGAGTCGTCCTGGTCGGTCTGGTAGTCGTTGCGACCGCCGTAGGTCGATTCGAGGACGAGCGTCTCGACGCGGGGGAACTCGTTGACCGCGCCGTCGAACAGGCGGGTGCTGTCGTAGTGGATGTCCCCGGAGAAGGCGACGTTGTAGAGGCCGTCGCCGATGTGGAAGTGGACCACCGAGGAGCCGAGCACGTGGCCGGCGCTGTGGAGCGTGAGCTTCACGTCCGGCGCGATGTCGGTCACGTCGCCGTACTCCAGCGTGATGCAGTGCTTGACCGCTTCGCGGACCATGTCGGTGCCGTACGGTCGCTTGCCGCCGTTCTCGTCGGTCCGGCCGATGTAATCCAGCGTCAGCAGGCCGAGTAAGTCCCGCGTCGGTTCGGTGCAGTACACCGGCCCGTCGTAGCCGTGGTCGAACAGTAGCGGGACCAGCGCCGCGTGTTCGGGGTGGGCGTGCGTGAGGACGACGGCGTCGAGCGAGGACGCCCCGGAACCGATGGCCTCGGGCACGTCCAGATACGGCTTCTCCGTCCGCTCGCCGGGCTTGTCGCCGCAGTCGACGAGGATGCGCGTGTCGGCCGTCGAGATGATGTAGGCGGCGCGGCCCACCTCGCGGCAGCCGCCGAGCGTGGTGATGCGGACCCACTCGTCGCTGGACATCGGCTCGCGGTGAATCTGCCGGCCGACCCGCTCCAAGATGTCCCGCCGGTCGTCGCGTTCCTGCGTGAGGAAACTGCGGACGTTGGCTACGGTGGGCGACTCGATGGGCGGCGTGCGGACCACGTCGGGCGTCCAGCCAACGGCCTTGGTGATCTCCCGGAGCGTCTCGCCGCCGCGACCGATGACGCGGCCGGGCTTCTCGGCCTTGATGACGACTTCGCCGGTGTCGGCCAGGAACTGGATGTCGGTGACGCCGGCCTCGTCGGGGACGATGTCCCGGATCTGCTCCTCGGCCGTGTCGGGCGTCGTGAGAACGTCCGGGTCGGGCCGGACGGTGATGCGCTTCCGGAGCTTCGACGCCAGTCGCCGGACGAGGTCGCCGTCCGAGGCGAACTCCTTCGGGTCGCGCGTGTAGATTACCAGTTCCGGTCCCTCGTAGGTGACCTCGGAGATGGAGATGTAGTTCGGGACCTCTTCGTCGATCGTTGCTCGTACGTCTTCGAGTTGCTTGTCTACCGTGCTCATAGTGTAGAACGAGTGGGCGGCCTGCTGGCGGTGTCGACACCGTCGGCAGATCCGGACCGAGCGTGTGATACGGTCATACAGTTATCCCTGATTCGGCGAGTGAACTCCAGGCGAAACTGCCCGGAAAACCGAGTGTACCCGACTGTAGCCCGCTCGAAATATTAAAGACTTCGCACTGAACCCGAGCGGGCGACGCCGCTGCCGGCTCGCTCAGGCCGTCCGTAGCGCCTCGGCCGCCCGCTCGCTGGCTTTCGGCGCGGCCCGCGCCAGCGCCGCGGCGACGACATAGGACGAGACCGGGTCGGTCAGCCGCGCGGGGCTGACCTCGCCGCTGAGACGGCTGCTCTCCCAGTCCGCGCTCCAGACGCGGCCGGCGGCGTCGGTGAGGACGGTTCGAGTCAACCCCGGTTCGGCGCTGTCGGCCAGCGTCGAGGTGATTGCGTCCACGGCGGTCTGTCGGTACCGGCGGACGTCGGCGGCGCTCTCGACGGCGAACCGTTCGCCCGACTCGACGCGCTCCAGTACGCTGTCCAGCGCGGCGAACGCGGCGAGTCGTCCCGTGGCGTCGAGAACGGCGTCGGCCGGTCCGGCGGCGTCGGCGACGCGCTTCGCTCCGTAGTCGGCGTCGCTCCGGAGTTCGTGAACGGCTCGCTCTCGGACGCCCCAGTCGTCGGCGGTCGGTTCCGGTGGGAGGCCCTCTCGGCGCGAGCGAACGTCGGCGAGCAGCGCCTCCGCCGCGCGGCGCAGTTGTCCCTCGACGGTCCCGGCGTCCGCGGAGAGCGAGGCCGCGAACTGCGAATCGAGGTGGCGAGCGTCGGCGAGCAGCGCCCGCGCCGTCTCGACCTCCTCGGCCCACTCGGCGACGGTCAGGAGCCCGCCGCCGTCGGCTTCCGTATGCGGGGGTTCGTCGTCGGTCGCACGGCGCAGCAACTCCTCGATGCGGGCGTGGACCAGCGCCGCCCTGACGGGGTCGCTCCCCCGGTACTCTCGGGACGACTCGAACGTCCGCGCCTCGCCGACGGCGTTTTGCCGGGCCGTCCGAAGGCCGTCGAGCGACTGCGTCCCGGCGGCGAACCGCCAGCCGCCGGCGGCGTAGCGGGCGCGTTCGCGGCTCCGCCGGAGTTCTGTCATCGCTGCGAGGTCGGTCTGCGCGCGCCGCGCCTCGTCGAGCGAGTCGGTCGCGTCGTCGGCCGCGCCGAGCAACCGCCCCCGGACGTGCCCGTTCGGGATCTCGTCCGGGCCGAGCGGCGTCGGCAACTCGGCCAGCAGCGAGGTGGCGCGGTCGCGGGCGGCCGCGAGGTGATCGCTGTCGATGGCGACGGGCACGGCAGACGCGACCAGTCGGCCGTCCTCGTCCGGGTCGACCGCCGGCAGCTCGTGGCTCCGTATCTCCGTCCCCTCGGACCCGGTGAGGTCGCCGATACCGCCACAGCCGGCGAGCGCGCCCGCGCTGACTGCACCGATCCCGGCGAGCATCCCGCGTCGGCTCAGGCGGTCTCCGGCGGGCATCACTGCTCGCCTCCCGTCGGCGTCGCGGGCGGCTCGATCGGCGTCTCGCTGCCGTCTGCCGTCGCCGTCTCGCTGTCGCCGTCGTCCTCGGACGAGCCGAACTCGGCCCGCGCCCGTCGGTTCCCACAGCTCCCGGCTCCGACAGAGGAGCCGTAGCCGCTCACTTCCTCGGCGTCGAGGGCGGCCGGAATCCTGATGAAACGCACCGCGAAGACTTTCTCGCCGTCCTCACAGCGGTCGTCGTAGGGGCGGACGACCCGCCCGTAGTCGGTCCGGACCTCGTCGGGGCTCCACGAGACGCTACAGAGTTCGAGGCGGAAGCACTCCTCGACCAGCTGGCTCTCGACGTAGACCGTCTCGCTGTCGAAATCCGTCGCCTCGAAGAACGCCGGGATCCGGTCCGGGTCCGGTACGTCGGCGACCGAGACGCGCCCGGCGCGGTCGGCGGAGTCGACCAGCCCGTGCGTTCGGAAGTACCCGTACCCACCGTGCTCCGCGGGGGTCGGTCGCCCGCCGTCCTCGCGGTCGGGGTCGTCGAACCAGACCGGCGGGCGGTCGGTATCGACCCGCAGCGCGAGGGAAGCGGGGTCCGATTCGCTGCCGGCGAAGTCTCCGCGGCTCGATTCGCCGCTCTCGCCGGCGGTCGGGGTCGGCTGTGACCGCGTCGAGCTATCGCTCCCGCTGAGAAGTTCGCCGCATCCCGATAAGGCGGCCGCGATGCCCGCGGCTCCGTGGAGGACGCGTCGGCGTGTCGGAGGGACCATCGTCTCAGCGTCGCTCGCCCACCGGAATAAGTCTCCTGTTCGCTACGATCTCGATTGACCTATCGAACGCCCGATCGGAGCGCGCGGAACCGCCGCCACACCGAAGGCGGCGGCGCGCGAGGATGACCCATGCACGTCACGCCTGCGGTCGTCGCCGAGGAGTACGAGTGGGTCCGCGAGCGGCGCGGCGCAGTGGTCCCGCTGGTCAACGAGACCCGCGACCATCTGGGGGAGCTGTTCGATACGGACGTCGCGACCATCGACGAGGAGGCGTACCTCGACGCCGTCGACGCGGTGTTCGCCGACGGCGACGTGGCCGTCAACGTCGCGGCGCTGGTCCGCCTGCTCCGGACGCTCGACGTCGAGGGGGACTACCCCGGATTCGTCGTCGACGAACTGCTCGGCCGCGAACTCGCCGGGATGGTGGCCGGGAACCAGCCCCTTCGACTGCTCGCGGAGGCGACCTTCCACGTCGCCGATATGCGGACCCACGGCGACGAGGGCGACGCGGCGGGAGCCGACGACCTCGACGCGGCGCTCGCGGCGGGCGTCCAGACCCGACTTCCTGGGTGGTCGTGGCAGGAAGGGGAGAGCCGATTCACCCTCGACCTAAAACGAGAGTGACGGCGTCGACAGGAATGCCGTCTCGAAGCCCTCGTGGCGCGACACTTGCGGCGGCGCGATGACCTCGACGGTGACCGAGGGGTCGCTACCGGTCGCGGGGACGACCGCGCCGTAGTGATACCCGAGGTCGGGGTGGATCGCCGCGCTCAGGGCGTCGTCGAAGGCCGTCTCACCGCTCGCTTCGACGCTCGCGTCGAGCGACATCATCGGCAACGGAATGCGGTTGTACGGCGTGCGGGGCGAGACGGCCAGATACGACTCGCCGTCGCCGAGGAAGTCGGCCTCGGTCAGCCACGTCGCGGCGTACACCCCGTCGTTCCCCTTCTTCGTTCCCAGCACCGACCCGGGCAGCTGCCCGGCGGGGGGCGTCTGCGAGGTCGGTATCATCTCCATCTCCATCAGCTCGACCGCGTTGCGCTCGCCCTGCTGGTCGGGGAACTCCTCGAAGGAGAGGTCCCGCAGGGCCGACTGCGAGAAGTCGAACTCGACGCTGGCCTCGCCGGCTTCGCCGAATCGGCCGGAGAACGCGCCGAGGCGGCGCTCGGACATGCCGTTGACGCGGACGCTGATCGTGTAGAGGCCGTCGCCGGAGAGGGCGTAGTTGTCGCCGTAGTGAAATCCCATGTTCTGTGAGATCATCGGCCACGGCGACTTGTCGGCGACCGTCTCGCCGTCCTGCTTAATCGTGATGGAGACTCCGGCTTTCACCGGCAGGACCATCTCGGTCTTCGGGTCCCAGACCGTCGCCATCAGGTGGAGGCTGTCGTCGCTTTGGATCTCGACCTTCTCCGCGTCGGTCCCGGTCACGGTCCAGAACCGGTGTGGGAACGAGTAGGTCAGGCCGACCATGTAGTCGCCCGCCTGCGCCATTCCGGCCATCCCCATCCCCTCGGCGTGAGTTGGCCAGTAGGTCGCGTCGGGGCGGTCCTCGACCAGCGGCGGCGCACGCGTCGACTGGCTCTGCAGCGACCCGCACCCCGAGAGCAGCGAGGCTCCGGCGAGGCCGGTTCCGGCGAGAAAACGACGGCGGTTCATGCCGCTGACTATCGGCTTTCCCCCAAAGACGGTTCTGGTACGGGCGGCGAAATCAGGCGCTCGGGTCGGCGCTCGGCAGCGCGCGCAGGTCCCGCGGCGGCAGGAGGTAGTTCCCGCGGCGCTCGACGGTCATGTACTGCAGGATGCCGTTGTTGACCCGCTGGCCGACCGCCGAGTTCTCGGCGACGTCGGTGCCGTTCATCGACTCCCGCGTGTTCACGAAGTCGGCGATGGACCGCTGGAGCGAGAGGAAGTGAAGCCCCGCCTCGCCGCCGTCCGTCGAGTCGAAGTCCCGGCGGAGTATCAGGGGACTGTCGTCCTCGCGCACCCGGGTCATCTTCTGGGAGTGGCCCGCGACACCCTCGCGTCGGCTGCTCTCGACGACGTCTTCCGGGCACTCGTCCATGCCGCTGTCGGTCCCGAGGTTCTCGCCGACGCCCTCGACGCGGTCCTCGTCCGCGTGGGCCGGGCAGAACATCTTCGAGACACGCTGCTCTCGGGAGTCCTGTTCGTACCACTGCTGGAGGTGCAGGCGGATGAACGAGAGGTGCTCCGTCGCGCCGTTGGCGAACGGGCCGGAGTCGACGCTCACGCGGTCCTCGCTGGCCTGATTTCCCTTGAAGCCGGATTTGAAGCCCATGAACAGCGGCGACTCCTCGGGGACCGGGTCGGAGTCCGGAATCCCCTCGACGTCCTGATTGTCCGCCGGCAGGCCGGGACCGACGAAGCCGGTTCGACGGTCGGACTCGGTGAAGACGCCCGAGAACGTCGCCGACACCTCGCGGTCGTTGACCGTCTCGCGGTTGCCCTTCAGCGCCTCCTCGGCGGCCAGCACGACGCTCTCGTGATCGCTGGCGAGGTGCAACAGCGCGTCGGGCGTGTCGAACGCGGGGTCCTCGAAGGGGGCGAGGGCCTTCGGGGCCGGCAACTCCACGCCCGTTGGCCCCGACTCGAAGCGCTCGAAGTACGATGGCGTGTACCCGAGCGTGAACAGCAGCCCCTCGTTGCTCCACTCGTAGGCGCGTTCGAGCCCGGTCAGTGCCTCCTCCACCTGTCTCCGGTCGCCGTCGGTCGGCGCGCCGTCGCCCTCGTAGTCGAGCAACAGGAGGACGTGGTGGTGGGGCATGCGCGGGTTGCCGGCGTCGTCGGTCGCCAGGGAGGCGTTCCACGCGTGCTGGCGGGCCGGCAAGCCGCCGGGGTCGTCCGTCCCCTCGGGCACGTCGGGCGCGCCGCGGTCGAGGCAGGCGGCGAGCGCGGCCGTCCCGCCGATGGCGACGGCGCTCTTGGCGAACTCGCGTCGGGAGATGCCGCGGTCGGTCATCGACGCCCGCTAGGGACTGCACCCCTTATTGGGTTCTGGTACGGGCGTCGAACGAGGGGACGGGACGGATTCGTACCGTCCTACGGGTCTTCCAGCAGCCCGTCCACCAGCCGCTCGAACCGGTCGGTCAGCCGTTCGGGGAGGGTCGGTTCGGCGGAACGGAGGAGGCGAGCGGTCTCCTCGGGCCGACAGAGCGCGAGGGTCACGCGGCCGGCGTCCCGGCGCTTCTCGACCACGCCGCACTCCGCGAGCCCGTCGAGGTGGTGTTCGAGCGTACTCCGGGCGATCCCGAGGTGGTCGGCGACGGCCGCGGGTCGAGCGGTCTCTCGCTCCAGCAGCGTCACGACCACGTCGCGGGCCGTCTCGCGCCGGAGGAGCGCCAGCGCGCGCCGCTCCCACGGGTCGTAGCCCGGCGGGTAGTAGTGCTTCCGACCGCTGACCGATTCACCGACGACGTCGTCGAGTTTCCGGAGGTGGTACTGCACTTGTCCGGTCCCGAGATCCAGCGCCCGGGTCAGCTCCCGGAAGTGGACGCCGGGGTCCCGCTCGATGTGGTCGCGGATGCGCCGCCGCGTCTCGTTCATCGTCCCTCCGCCTCGGTCCGTACCGCTGTTGTTCCAGTCACGTGTCCTCCTCGTTGTCTAGTCGCTTCTCGACGCTGCGGGCGTAGTAGACCGCCCCGAACACCAGCGCGACGACGACGGCGTCGGCCCCGTGTTCCAGCGTGTGGTGGGTCGCGGGACTGACGGTCCCCAGCATCGCCAGCCCGGCCACCAGCGGGCGGGCGACCAGCGCGACGAGCGCCAGCGCGAGCAACAGATAGGCCCGCGATCCGCGCCGCCGGTACACCGCGAGGCCGAGGGCACAGAGCGCCGCCGTCGCGACGGCCGACACCGCGAGCACGACGGCGAAGTCGGCGTGGAAGTCGCCCCAGTGGACGCCGACGTGACCCGGCCGAATCATGGTCGGGTTTGGGGACGGAGCCACCTGAGTCGCTCGGTTCTGCCGGAGTTTTTTACGCCCGCCGTTCGACCCGCCGCCATGGACACAATCGGGTTCGTCTGCGAGCCGGACCACGCGGCCTTCGGTCCGGTCGCGGAACGCCTGGCGGCGCGGGGGTTCGACGTCGAGTTCCGCCGGCCGGCCGACCCGATCTCGCCCGGGGAGGTAGCAGGTCTCTCGGCGCTCGTCAACGGCGTGCTCCACCCCGAGGCGTTCGCGGCGCTCCGGTTCGCCGATCGGGTGGGCGTCCCGACGTGGAACGGCTTCGCGGCGACGACGGCGCTGTCCGCTCGCCTCGTCTCGCTCGACGCGCTGTCGGCGGTCGGCTGTCGCGTCCCCGAGGTGCGTTTCGACGGGCCGAGCGAGGGGTACGTCGCCGGCCGCCGGTACGCGTGGACCGGAGGGGCCTCGCTCGGCGAGGCCGACTTCCACGTCGAAGACGTCAGGGACGGCCCGGTCGACCACCGCTACTACGCCGTCGACGACGGCCGCGAGACGCACATGCGAGCGCTGAAGATTCGGACGTCGATCTCGGGGACGGACTCGCTGGTCGAGTCGACGGAGGTCGACATCATGCTGGCCGCGCGGGTCCGGGAGCTACAGGACCGCTTCGGCGCGCGCGCCGTCGCGGTCGATTTCACGCGGGGCGAAGACGGCGAGTTCTACGCGCTCGGGGCGACGCCGGTCCCGAGCTTCGCCGGCGCGGAGATGGAGCGGCGAATCGCCGACTCCGTGGCGTCGCTGACGACGCTCGGTGCGTAGTGACACGCCGTCCCGACCCTTCGGGGAGTTTATTAGCCGCGTCGGCCACGATTCCGGTAATGAGCGGCGAGCAGGAACTCGGCATCACGGAGAGCAAGGAGCATTCACCCGGCGAGTGGTACGCCGAGGTCGTCCAGAAGGCCGGCCTCGCGGACTACGCCCCCATGGGCGGGTTCATCGTCACGCGACCGCGCGGCTACGCTATCTGGGAGCGCATTCAGGACAACCTCGACGGCTGGTTCAAGGACACCGGCGTCGAGAACGCCTACTTCCCGATGTTCATCCCCGAGTCGTACCTCGAACGGGAGAAGGACGTCGTCGAGGGGTTCGACCCCGAGGTGGCGTGGGTGACCCACGGCGGCAACGAGGAACTCGAAGAGCGACTGGCCGTGCGGCCCACCAGCGAGTCCATCATCGCGCCGTTCATGGCCGACTGGACCCGCTCGCACCGGGACCTCCCGATGCGGCTCAACCAGTGGTGTTCGGTCGTCCGGTGGGAGGCCACCGAGACCAAGCCGTTCTTCCGCACCAAGGAGTTCCTCTGGCAGGAGGGCCACACCGCCCACACCGACGAGGAGGGCGCGTGGGACGAGACGATGACCCGGCTGGAGCAGTACGCCCGCCTCTACGAGGACGTGATGGCGCTGCCGCCGCTGAAGGGCCGCAAGCCCGAACACGACAAGTTCCCCGGCGCGCACACGACCACCTCCATCGAGGCGCTGATGCCCGACGGGAAGTCGGTGCAGGCCGCGACCTCGCACTATCTTGGGACCTCCTTCGCGGAGGCGTTCGACATCACCTACGCCGACGCCGACGAGGACGAGAACACGGCTCACACCACGTCATGGGGCATCTCGTGGCGTGCGATGGGCGCGCTCATCATGACTCACTCCGACGACCAGGGACTCGTCCTGCCGCCCGCGCTGGCCCCCGACCAGGTCGTCGTCGTCCCCATCTGGCAGGAGGAGAACAAAGACGAGGTGATCGAATACGCCGCCGACCTCGCCGCGGAACTCGAAGAGGCGGGCGTCCGCGTCGAACTCGACGACCGCGAGCACCGCAATCCCGGTTTCAAGTTCAACGAACACGAGCTCAACGGCGTCCCGCTCCGGGTCGAGATCGGCCCCCACGAGGTCGACGACGGGGAGGCGACGCTCGCTCACCGCCCCGACGGCGAACAGGAGACCGTCGGCCGCGAGGGCATCGCCGAAACCGTTCGAGAGCACCTCGACACCGTCCACGGGAAACTGTACGCCAGCGCGGAGGAGACCTTAGAGGGCGAGATTCGGGAGGCTGACTCCCGAGAGGAGATCCTCGGCACCATCGGCCAGCACGGCGGCTACGTCAAATGCGGCTGGTGCGGCGACGAGGACTGCGAGGACCCAATCAAAGACGCCATCGCCGCCGAGATCGTGATGGTCCCCCTCGACCGCGACGAGGAGCCGATCCACGACGAGTGCGCGATCTGCGGTGAAGACGCCGAAGAGACGGCGTACTTCGCCAAGAGCTACTGAGTAGGGGCGTCATCGCGGCGGTCGGTGGCCGTCGTCACCCCGACACGACACGCCGAAACGGCTCAGATCAGCAGACGAGTAGACTGCCGCTATCGGCCTGTACGGCGCGCTTATCGCCGAATATCGTTCGGGTAACAAACTTTCCCGTGGCTGTCGTGGTTGGTAATGACAATCGCAGTCACTGGGGCTGCCAGCGCGGTCGGTGACGTAGTCAGAGACGTATTCGACGAGGAGGAGCGAGAGCTATACACGCAGCGGGAAGCGCCGCACGTCGACGGGGCCGCTCTCGACGTGACCGACGAATCGGCGTTCGTCGAAGCGCTCGACGGAACCGACACGCTCCTTCATCTGGCGTGGGAGTCCGCGAGCGAGGGAGGGTGGACGTCCGCGCACGGCGAGAACGTCCGGGGAACGTACAACGCCTTCGAGGCCGCCCGCCGAAACGACCTCGATAGGATCGTCGTCGCCAGCACGAGTCACGTCGTCGGGATGTACAACCGCGAGGACCCCGGTGAGATGGAGTCGCTGACGGAGGAGCTGTCCACGGTGGTCGGCCCCGAGGATCCGCTCCGACCCGACTCGTACTACGGCGTCGCAAAGGCGGCCTGCGAGGCGATAGGGTCCCTCTACGCCGACCGGTACGGCGTCGACGTCGTCTCGCTCCGGCTCGGGTGGCTCATGACGGAGGCGGAGCTCCGCGCCACACGGGCCGGTCCGGCCGCTCGCCATCGGTTCGCTCGAGCGATGTGGTTGAGTCCGCGCGACTGCCGGTCCCTCGTCTCCGCCGCCGTTCGCCACGCGCTCCCGACCTCGCCGCTCGTCGCCAACGCCATCTCGCGGAACGAGGACCGGTATCTGACGCTGGCTGAGACGGTCGTAGCGCTCGATTACCAGCCGCGCGACGACGCGGCGGCAGTCCTCGCAGAATCGTAGCTTCGACGTCGCGAAAGGTGGGGCTGAGGGAGCGTGTGACTTTCTCCGCGCCCCCAGTGTCGAGTGACACGCGGTCGTATATAAATCACCGTCAGACTCGGGGCAGACAAACGACAGACGGCGATGATGTTCGAGGCGAGATGCTGTTAGATATGCGAACCCTATCGGAGATATTATGAGTTGGGTCGGCATTATATTGTATTACCTCACTATACCTGTACTATGTCATTTCTTGCCCGTTAACTGCGAGAGGTGGTAATACTTCGAATTCTTTTTAAATACCCCTGCGCGTTCGTTCATATATGGGAGATTCGGTCAACCCGTTCGAGAGCTTTCAGGAACAGGTAGACGAGGCCGCCGAGCACATCGAGGTCGACGAGGGAATGCTCGAGAGGCTCAAGAACCCGGAGCGGATCCTCGAAACGAACCTCTCGGTCGAGATGGACGACGGCTCTATCGAGGTGTTCCGCGCGTATCGCTCGCAGTTCAACGGCGACCGCGGCCCCTACAAGGGCGGCATCCGCTATCACCCGAACGTCTCCCGCGACGAGGTCAAGGCCCTCTCGGGGTGGATGGCGTACAAGACCGCGACGGCCGGCATCCCCCTCGGCGGCGGCAAGGGCGGCATCGTCATCGACCCCGCTGAGTACTCCGAATCCGAGCTGGAGCGCATCACTCGCGCCTTCGCGGAGGAACTGACGCCGCTCATCGGTGAGGACCGGGACATCCCCGCGCCGGACGTCAACACGGGCCAGCGCGAGATGAACTGGATCAAGGACACCTACGAGACCCTAGAGAACACGACCGAACCCGGCGTCATCACGGGGAAGGACATCTCGAGCGGGGGGAGCGAGGGCCGCGTCGAGGCGACCGGGCGCTCGACGGTCATCGCCGCCCGCGAGGCCTTCGATTACCTCGGCCGCGACATCTCGGACGCGACCGTCGCCGTCCAGGGCTACGGGAACGCCGGCTGGATCTCGGCGAAGCTCGCCGAGGAGCTCGGCGCGGACGTCGTCGCCGTCTCCGATTCCAGCGGCGGTATCTACAGCGAGGACGGCATCGACGCCGTCGACGCCAAGCGACACAAGCGAGAGACCGGGAGCGTCGTGGAGTACCCCGACGCGGACGAGGAGATCACCAACGACGAACTGCTCCAGCTGGACGTCGACCTGCTGATCCCGGCGGCGCTGGAGAACGCCATCGACGAGGAGATCGCACGGGGAGTTCAGGCCGACGTCATCTCCGAGGCGGCCAACGGCCCCATCACGCCGGCCGGTGACGACGTGCTCGAAGACGAGGACGTGCTCGTCGTCCCCGACATCCTGGCCAACGCCGGCGGCGTCACGGTCTCGTACTTCGAGTGGGTCCAGAACCGCCAGCGCTTCTACTGGGACGAGGGGCGCGTCAACGACGAACTCGAAGAGATCATGGTCGACCAGTTCGACACGCTCGTCGACGCCTACGAGGAACACGACCTCCCGAGCATGCGCGTCGCCGCCTACGTCGTCGCGATCGACCGCGTCGTCGAGGCGGCCGAACAGGCCGACGTCTGGCCGTAGTCCGTTCGAACGGCCGAAGACGACGGCCTCTCGATTCGTTTCCGACCTCTCGCCCGGCGACTGTACGCCGGACGGTTCTCGTCGCGAATCGCTGGAGACGACAAACTTATCCAAGGAGAGATGATACCGATACCCATGGATGACATTTTTGTCGGTCGCCTGATGTCCTCGCCCGTACAGACGGTATCGGCGGACGCGTCGGCGGCGTCTGTCGCCGAGAAGATGATCGCGGAGAACATCAGTTCCGTCGTGGTCGTCGACGACGCGGGCCAACTGGAGGGGATCGTCACGTCGACTGACTTCGTTCGCATCGCCGCACAGGGCGGGGAGACGGACTCGATACCCGTCTCCGAGTACATGAGCACCGACGTCGTGACGACGACGGCCAACGAGTCCGTCGAATCCGTCGCTGACACCCTGATAGCGAACGGGATCCACCACGTCCCGGTCACCGACGAGACGGAGGGCGTCGTCGGGATGCTGACGACCACGGACCTCACCGCTTACGTCTCCGGTATCGAAGAGCCGTCGCCGGCACGCGCCCAGAACTAGCACAGACGCGCGTTCGGTCTCGTTTTCCGCACCCCCATCCGAGCGGCGTCGCCGTCGTCCGCTCTCGCCGTCATGTCGAACTGAATAGACTGCAATCTATCGTTATAAATATATATGCCCTAATATGTGGTCTAACAACGCTAATACCTTCAGGACCATCCTTTTATGAGGTGTTCCACTAGTAGCGCGCACACATGGTTGAGCGACACGACAGCGACGAGGCTGCGAGCGAGGCCGGGCTCGTAGACCCCACGGATTCCCGGTCGAACTGCGGCGTCGGGGTCGTGATGGACCTCGACGGCGGCAGCGACCACGAGACGGTACAGGACGGCCTGCAACTCCTCGAGAACCTCGAACACCGAGGGACGACGGGGGCCGAACAGAACACCGGTGACGGCGCGGGCATCATGCTCCAGTTGCCCCACGACTTCTTCGCCGACGAGCTGGACGCCGATCTCCCCGACCCCGGCGAGTACGCCGTCGGGACGCTCTTTCTGCCGCGAGACGAGGACGACGCCGCCGAGCTGAAGGACTTAGTCGAGACGGAACTCGCCGACGAGGGACTCGACGTCCTGGACTGGCGCGACGTCCCGACGGACAACGCGGACATCGGACAGACCGCACTCGACGCCGAGCCCGCCGTCGCCCAGTTCGCGGTCACGTCCGAGGACGGCAAGACGGACCAGGAACTCGACAACCAGCTCTACGTCGGCCGCCGCGTCCTCGAGAACACCGTCGGCGAGGAGCGACCGGCCGGACACGAGCGCTTCTACGTCGTCTCGCTGGCGACAGACGTCGTCGTCTACAAGGGGCTGCTGAAGGCCGAACAGCTCCCCGAGTACTACCCGGACCTCGCCGACGAGCGCCTGACATCTACCTTCGCGATGGTCCACGCCCGCTTCTCGACGAACACGCTCGGCGCGTGGCACCTCGCACACCCCTACCGCCGCATCATCCACAACGGCGAGTTCAACACCATCCAGGGCAACATCAACTGGATGCGGGCCCGCGAGACGGACATCCAGAGCGAGCGCTTCGGTGATGAGATAGGAAAGATCAAGCCCATCATCGACGACCCCGACCAGTCCGACACCGCGAGCGTCGACAACGCGCTCGAACTCCTCTTACAGGGCGGCCGCGACCTTCCGCACGCGCTCCGGATGCTCATCCCCGAGGCGTGGCGCGGCGAGATGAACGACGTGACCGGCGACCGGCGCGACTTCTACGACTACCACGCCTCGCTGGTCGAACCGTGGGACGGCCCCGCGCTGGTCGCGGCGACCGACGGCGAGCGCATCGGTGCCGTCCTCGACCGGAACGGCCTGCGCCCCTGTCGCTACGACGTCTTGGAGGACGACACGCTCGTGATGTCCTCGGAGGCCGGCGCGCTCGACCACGACGCCGGTGAGATCGCCGAACGCGGCCGACTCCAGCCGGGGCAGTGTTTCCTCGCCGACCCCGAGGAAGGACGGGTCATCCCCGACGCCGAAGTGTTCGACGACATCGGCGACGAGAAGTACGGCGAGTGGGTCGCCGAGGAGCAGGTCGACATCGACGACATCGCCGCCCGCGAGGACAACACGCCCCAGACCGAGGCCGCCGGCCTGCGGAGCCAGCAGGCCATGTACGGCTACACCTACGACGAGGTGGACCACCTCATCGAACCGATGGCCGAGAAGGGGAAGGACCCGGTCGGGTCGATGGGCGACGACACGCCGCTGTCGGTGCTCTCGCAGTTCAATCGCCCGCTGTTCACCTACTTCAAGCAGCTGTTCGCGCAGGTCACCAACCCGCCGCTGGACTACATCCGCGAGGAACTGGTCACCTCGCTGGAGTCCCGACTCGGCTACCAGCGCAACCTACTGGACGAGTCGCAGGACCACGCCCGGCAACTCGTCCTCGACTCGCCCATCCTCACCGACGAGGAGACGGCGGCCATCAAGGACTTGGACGAGAACGGCATGTCGACGGCGGTCGTCGACATCACCTACGAGCGCGGCACCGACCTCCGCGAGGCCGTCGAGGACGTGCGCGCCGAGGCCGACGCCGCCGCGGAGGACCACGACGTCGTCGTCCTCTCGGACCGAGACGCCGGCCCGGACCGCGTTCCCATTCCGTCGCTGCTGGCGGTCGGCGGCGTCCACCACCACCTCGTCCGCAACGGCCTGCGCAACCACGTCGGGCTCGTCCTCGAGTCCGGCGACCCGCGTGCGGTCCATCACTTCGCGACGCTCATCGGCTACGGCGCGGGCGCGGTCAACCCCTACCTCTCCTATCAGACCATCGACGACCTCGTCGCCGGGCCGGACGGCGCGGACCTCTCGGAGGCCATCGACGCCTACATCACCGCCGTCGAGGACGGCCTGCTGAAGACGATGGCGAAGATGGGCATCTCCACCGTCGAGAGCTATCAGGGCGCCCAGATCTTCGAGGCCGTCGGCCTCTCCTCGGACTTCATCGCCGAGTACTTCGAGGGGACGACCTGCCGGACCGAGGGGATCGACATCGACGACATCGAGGAGGACCTCCTCCAGCGACACGACGTCGCCTGGAGCGAGGAGGAGCCCGACATGCCCCGACAGGGCGAGTACGAGTTCCGCTCGAACGGCATCCACCACCAGTGGAACCCCGAGACGGTCGGTAAGATCCAACAGGCCGTCCGGATGGGCGACTACGGGACCTACCAGGAGTTCGCCGAACTCATCAACGACCAGAACGAGCAGCTCCAGACGCTCCGGGGCCTGCTCGAACTGGACTCGGACCGCGACTCCGTCCCCATCGAGGACGTCGAACCCGTCGACGACATCGTGAAGCGCTTCGAGACGGCGGCGATGTCGCTCGGGTCGCTCTCCCCGGAGATGCACGAGAACAACGCCATCGCCATGAACCGGATGGGGGCCAACGCCAACACCGGCGAGGGCGGCGAACCGCCCGAGCGGTTCGACACCGAGAAGGAGTGCACGACCAAGCAGGTCGCCTCGGGTCGCTTCGGCGTCACCGCCCACTACCTCGAATCGGCCGACGAGCTCCAGATCAAGATGGCACAGGGGTCCAAACCCGGCGAGGGCGGTCACCTGCCCGGGAAGAAGGTCAACGAGATGATCGCCCACGTCCGCTACGCGACGCCGGGCGTCGGCCTCATCTCGCCGCCGCCGCTGCACGACATCTACTCCATCGAGGACCTCAAACAGCTCATCCACGACCTGAAGGCCAGCAATCCGGAGGCCGACATCAACGTCAAGTTGGTCGCCGAGGACGGCATCGGCACCATCGCGGCCGGCGTCGCCAAGGCCAACGCCGACGTGGTCCACATCTCGGGCCACGACGGCGGGACCGGCGCGTCGCCGAAGACCTCCATCAAGAACGCCGGCCTGCCGTGGGAACTGGGCGTCGCCGAGGCCAACCAGATGCTCCGCGCGACGGGGCTGCGCTCGCGCATCAAAGTCACCGCCGACGGCGGGATGAAGACCGGCCGCGACGTGGCCGTCGCCGCGTTGCTCGGTGCCGAGGGGTACACGTTCGGGACCGCCTCGCTGGTCACGTCCGGTTGCGTGATGGCCCGACAGTGCCACGAGAACACCTGCCCGGTCGGCATCGCCACGCAGAACGAGAATCTGCGGAGCCGGTTCCCCGGCGAGCCACAGCACGTCATCAACTACATGACGTTCGTCGCACAGGAGCTCCGCGAGATAATGGCCGAACTCGGCTTCGAGACTATCGAGGAGATGATCGGGCGGGTCGGCGTCCTCGAACAGCGAGACGACGTGAGCCAGCCGAAGGCCGAGAAGATCGACCTCTCGTCGGTCATCGCCGAGCCGGTCGACAACGACGGCCGCTACAAACAGCGCGAACAGGACCACGAGGTCGACGAACAGCTCGACTGGGACCTTATCGACGCGGCCGAGTCCGCCTTCGAGAGCGGCGAACCGGTCGCCGTCGACACCGAGGTGGACAACGTCGACCGGGCCGTCGGCGCGACGCTGTCGAACCGCATCTGCCGGGAGTACGGCGGCGACGGCCTGCCGGACGACACCGTCCGGGTCGACTTGAACGGGACGGCGGGCCAGTCCTTCGGCGCGTTCCTCGCGCAGGGCGTGACGATGGACCTCACCGGGACGGCCAACGACTACGTCGGCAAGGGGCTCTCCGGCGGCAAACTCGTCGTCAACACGCCCGCGGAGGCGTCCTACGAGGCCAGCGAGAACATCGTCGTCGGCAACGTCGCGCTGTACGGCGCGACCCAGGGCGAGGCCTACATCAACGGGCAGGCCGGCGAGCGCTTCGCCGTGCGAAACTCAGGCGTCAAGGGCGTCGTCGAGGGCGTCGGCGACCACGGCTGTGAGTACATGACTGGCGGTGCCATCGTCGTCCTCGGCGACACCGGCAAGAACTTCGCGGCCGGGATGTCCGGCGGCGTCGCCTACGTCTACGACCCCGAGGGTAACCTCGCCGACCAGGCCAACACCGGCATGGTCTCCATCGAGGAGGGCCTAGAGGGCAAGGACCGGGGGATGATCTCCCGCCTCGTCGAGAACCACGCGGCCTACACGGGCTCCGAGAAGGCGGCGGCGCTGTTAGACGAGTGGGACGCCGAAGTCGAGAACTTCACGAAGGTGATGCCCGACGCCTACGCCGAGGTCATCAGCGACCGGGAGCGCGACGACGTGCGCAACGAACCGCCCGCCGCCGCGTCGGCCCCGGCCGACGCCGGCGACGAGGTGGACTTCGCGGCCTCCTCCGACGACTGACGGCGGCCGCGATGCTGGGCGCGTTCCGCTCCCTCGGACGCGTTTCGCCTTCCGAACATACCGCGCGACGACCGGCGTGACCACACCCGCCTGCCCGCCACCCCACTCGTTTTGACGCCGCCCTCCGTTGGGCGGGTATGGACCAGGTTCTCATCGTCGGCGGTACGCGGTTCATCGGCCGCTACACCGTCTCCGAGTTCCGTGACGCAGGCTACGACGTGGCGATTTTCAACCGGGGGAATCACGACAACCCCTTCGCGGACGACGAGGGCGTGACCCACGTCCAGGGGAACCGCCGCGACCGCGAGGACCTCGCGGCCGCCCGCGACGAGGTCGACCCCGACGCGGTCGTCGACTGCGTGGCGTACTTCCCCGAGGACGTCCGGGTCGCTACCGACGTCTTCGCCGACGTCGACGCGTACGTCTACGTCTCCAGCGGCGCGGCCTACGGTGAGGAGCGGGTGCCGAAACGCGAGGACGACACGGCGCTCGAACCGTGTAGCGAGGAGGAGGCGACGACCGACAGCGGCGCGACGTACGGCCCCCGCAAGGCCGAGGGCGACCGCGAGGTGTTCGCCGCCGCGGAGGACGGCGTGCGAGCGATGAGCGTCCGGCCGACCGTCGTCTACGGCCCCCACGACTACACCGAGCGGTTCGCCTACTGGGTCGATCGGGTGGCCGTCCAGGACCGCATCGCCGTGCCGAGCGACGGGATGAGCCTCTGGCAGATGGCTTACGTCGAGGACGTGGCGAGCGCGCTCCGAATCGTCGCCGAGGAGGGGGAGGCCGGCGAGGCGTACAACGTCGGCGACGAACACGCGCCGATGCTCGGTCAGTGGGTGGAGTTACTGGCCGAGACGCTGCAGACGGGCGTCGAGACGGTCGGCGCGACCGAACGCGACCTCGCGCGGCACGGTCTGACGCCGCAGGACTTTCCGATTCATCGGGCGTCGCCCCATCTGTTGGAGACGGCGAAGCTCCGAGCGCTCGGCTGGTCCTCGACGCCGCACCGGGTCGCGCTCCAGCGGACGGTCGAGGAACACCGGGAGAACGACCGGACCGGACGGCAGTTCGGGCCGGACCGCGACGTGGAGGAGGAACTGCTCGACGACCTGACGGAGTGAGCGGAGAGGTGCGGGAGTTAGAGACCGAGCGCCGGCACCCACGCCGACCCGGGGAAGACGCCGAGGATGTAGAGAATCGCGATGGTGAACGTCGCCAGCGTGATGGCCGCCGCCGGCGGGTCCCAGTGCGTGTCGGCGTGGGCGTAGAAGATCCGCTGCCACGTCTCGCCGAGTAACGCGCCGTAGACGCCGAAGATCGCCGCGACGATGACGACCAGCAAAGCGCTTCCGCCGGGGTCGCTGGCGACGACGGCCGCCCCCGCCGTCGAGGCGGGCAGGGTCATGTGGTGTGTCACCGGGATCTTCTCCACGCCGAGGTTGAGGAAGGTGAGCGACGCCGCCGAGATGCCGAAGCCGAGGAAGTAACTCCCCGTTTCGAGCCAGATGTACCCGCCGAGGACGCCGGTGACGAAGCCGATGAGCGCGACGCCCGGCCACTTGTACTGGTGGGGGAGCCACGGCTCGACGGCTAAGCGCTCCTCGCCGGGTTTGTCGGCGTCGCCCGACACCTCGCCTTCGGACCGTGTCTCGCCGCGTTCGAACGGCGTCATGTCGAAGATGCCGTCGCCGGCGACGACGCCGATGATGGAGTACCCGAAGACGAGCCGGTGGAGCAACGCGCTGAGCGTGACGCCCATCGCGATCGGGTCCCAGGGGAGCAACAGGCCGCCGGATATCTGCCTGATCAACATTCCGACGATGCCGAACGCGCCGCCGACGGCGAGGTGGCTCGGTTTCGTGCCGAGAGCGAACGTGATCGCCTTCGCGTTGTGGAAGTCGAAGGCGGCTCCCATCTCGTCGTGTTTGGCGGCGTAGGCGGCGGCCGCCGCGCCCCCGGCGAAGGAGACGTGCGGGCCGAACACCGGGCCGAAGGCGACCGCGCCGGTGATGCTACCCGCTAACTCGGCACCGGCGTAGGCCGCGCCCTCGCCGACGACGACGAGGAATCCCGTGAAACAGAACGCCGGGAGCGCGCCGAGCGCGGCCCCGAACGCGCCCCCGGCGAAGGCGGCGATGACGAGGACGACGAACGCCGACAGTTCCAGACCGATGACCGGTAGCTGTAACGCCGTGATTACCATCCGTGATTTCCTCCCTGTTCGACTCGGGCCGGCCGCGTCCTCGCACCGACGACAGCGTCTCCTGACTTCCGTTTCCGTCCCTGACCGCTCGGTTCGACGTGTGTCACATCCATTGTGTGTCCTCCGTGTCGGCGGTGCTGGCTATCTACAGCGACCCTCGGAAGCCGATACACACGAGCGCACTATAGCCGCGCCCCGTCTGTGACTCGTTTCGAGGGTTACTATAGTTCCCGCCTCGACAGAAAGATAACTCTATTTGACATATAGTTTCGACCCCATTACCGGCCGGACGCGGGCGGCGTTCACACGACTGACTCCACGGCGGCAGACCCGAGGTAGCCGGGTAATCGGTGGTTACGCCGAACGGAGGGTCGCCCGTTTGCACTCGTAGTCCTCGAGGAACGCGCCGTAGCCGCCGACGCTGATGCGTTCGGTCCCGGTGTCGACTATCAGCGAGTTCTCGAAGCCGAAGTCGCTGTTCCCGGGTTCGACGAGGTTCTGTCGGGCGTCGACGACGGTCCCGGTGACGGTTTCGAAGGGGTCGTCGGTCCCGACCCGCCGGGCGTAGAGGTCGACGCTGACGTCGGTCCCAGTTCGCATCCGGAGTTCCGCCGCGAAGACGGTGTGACGGAACATCTCGTAGGTCGCTGGCAACGAAGGCGGGCGGGTAACGAGCAGTTCCTCGCCCATCGGCCAGTAGTTTCCCAGATACGACCCGACCAGTACTGAGGCGACGGCGTCCTGTCTGAACGTGATGGCGCGGGTCTGGTCGTGGTCCCAGCTCAGCATGGTCGCCGGCGAGACGAACCCCCGCTCCTGGTCGGTCGCCAACAGCGACGGCGCGCCGGCCAGCCCGGACCTGACGACGTTCGCGAGCCCGTCGAGGCGACCGCCCGTCTCCGAGACGACCTCGGGGTCCGACTTCGACCCGTCGCCCTCGTCGGCCCCGAGCGTCAGCAACACCAGGACGCCGCGCTCGCGGGCCCGCCTGAGCGCGTCGGCGACGACGGGTAACCGGCGGGCGGGCAACTGGAGGATCACCTCGGACTCGGCGGCGTCGATGTGATCCACCAGTCGCTTCCCGATGGTCGCCCGCGATTTGACGACTTCGAACGTCTCCTCGTCGTCGGCCGGGCGCTCGTATCGGGCGGTGACGGCCGATTCGAGGGCGTCGAGGTCGGTCCGGAGCGCTCCGAACGCCTCGGCGGGCGGCACCGCTCGGATCTCCGTGGGCGTCCGGTGGTCGTCGACGGCGACGAAACCGTCGGCCGCGAGGTCGTCGCAGACGTCGTAGACGTAACTGGTCGAGACGCCGGCGGCCTCCGCGACGGTGCTCGCCGTCGCCGAGCCGCGCTCGACGACCGCGAGGTACGTCTCGGCCGCGGTCTCGGAGAAGCCGTACTGCTGGAGTTTCGCGCGTATCGTTTCCGTCTCTGCTGGAGGTTGGTCCGACATGGGTTGAGATGGTCGCCGCGCGCCGCGGCGGGCGGGTCCGGTCGCTGGCACGTACTCGCCACGGCGGTATAGTCCTTCGTCAGAAGCGGAGTGGGGTGTTGCTACGGACTACCGCGAGGACCCGTGTAGAGCGCCCTCGACGCGAGCCGCGCTCAGTCGTCGTAGCCGCGGATGCCCTGCATCAGCGCTTTCACGTCGTCCATCCCCCGCTCGCCGTCGTTGTTGATGTCGTAGCGGCCGGGGACCGGATCGTCGTCGGTGATGCTTCGAGTGTTCTTGACCGTGAGCGTCGCCGTCGGGCCGTCCTGGCCGACGGTGAGTTCGTAGTCACCCGCCTCGACGACCTTCGGCTGGACGCCGAGCATGTCGCCGGGGACGACCTCCAGCGCGGTGAGGTCCGCGGTCACCTCGACCGTCTTCGTCTCGCCGGCCGCGAGCGAGACGCGCTCGTAGCCGAGCAGCCGGCGGAGCGGCTGGAGGACCGAGCCGTAGGACTGGGTGTTGAACACTTCGACGACGTGGTCGCCGGCCGTTCCGCCGGTGTTCGTCACCTCGACGCTGACGGTCACTTCGGACTGGTTGGCCGGGTTGCCGACGGTCTTCTGGGACAGCGAGACGTCGCCGTACTCGAAGGAGGTGTAGCTCAGACCGTGACCGAACTCGTACAACGGGGTGTTGTCCGTCGCGCCGGTCGACGTCGGCGGGTAGCGGTTGTACGGGACCGGGACCGTCCCGACGGGCGTGCCCTCGTTGGTCGGCCAACTGAAGGCGAGTTTACCCGACGGGTTGTAGTTGCCTACGAGCGTATCGGTGATAGCAGCGCCACCGTCGCTTCCGGGTTCGCCGGCGAACAGCAGGGCGTCGAGTTTCTCGAACGTCTCGGGGGACCCGCGCGGACTGCCCGCGAGCATGACGCCGACGACGGGCGTCGAGTCGCTCGTCTCCTCGTTCACCACGTCGATGAGGCGCTGCTGAGCTTCGTCCAGGACGAGTTCGTCGCGGTCGCCGAAGCCCTCGTTGTGACAGCCCTCGCCGACGACGACGACGACGGCGTCGGCGTTCGGTGCGGCGGACCGGACCTGCTCTTCCTGCGCGTCGGTGAAGTCGAACTCCCCGTTCTCGTCGCTCTGCTGGTTCGGCGCGTCGCCCTGTCCGGCCCACCACGTCGTGTTGTTGTAGGACGTGGGGACGTGAGTCAGGTTCCCGACGCAGTCTTCGAGTTCGTCCACCAGCAGGCGCTGTCGCGGGAACGGCCCACTTCCGCTCGGCCCCTGCCAGCCGAGCGTCCAGCCGCCGTGTTGCATCAGCGCGCGGGTGTTGTTGCCCTCGCTGTCGACGCCCGGCCCGGTCAGCAGGACGTTCTCGTCGCCCGAGAGCGGGAGGGTGTCTTCGTCGTTCTTCAGCAGCACCATCGACTCCTTGGCCATCTGCTCGGAGGTCTCCTTCGCGCCGCCGAGGACGCCGTCGATGCGGGACTCGTCGACGGTCGGCTCCTCGAACAGGCCGAGGTCGGCCTTGAGTTCGAGGATGTTGCGCACCGCCTCGTCGATGCGGTCCGCGGGGATCTCGCCGTCTCGGACGAGACTGACGACGGTGTCGATGAACTGGACCGGGCCGGGAGCGCTCCCGCCGTTGCCGATCATGTACATGTCGACGCCGGCGTTGATGGCCTCCTTCGTCGCCGTCCGGAAGTCCGGCGCGTAGTCGTGGTTGGTGATCATCCGGTTGAGGTCGTCCCAGTCCGAGACGACCATCCCCTCGAAGCCGTAGTTCTCCCGGAGCATCCGCGTCAGGAGCCAGTGGGAGGCGTGGGCGGGAACCCCGTTGACCGCGCCGCTGTTGACCATCACGGTGCCCGGTTCCGCTTTCAGCGCCTCGCGGTACGGCGGGAAGAGGTTCGTCCGGAGGTCCCGCAGCGACGTCGAGGCGGGCGCGCGGTCGTTGCCGTTGTTCGGGATGGAGTACGCGCCGAAGTGTTTGACACACGAGGCGAGGCGGTCGTCGCTCTCCAGTCCCCGCGCTCGCGCCCGGGACACGTCGCCTTCGAGCTTCGGGTCCTCGCTGATGCCCTCGAAGAAGCGACCCCAGCGGGGGTCGCGCTGGAGGTCCGTCGTCGGCGCGAACGTCCAGTGTGCCCCCATCGAGACCGTCGAGTCGCTGGTGTGTTCCTCGGCCTTCTCGATCAGGTCGGGATTCCGCGTCGACCCCATGTTGAGCCGCTGCGGGAAGACGGTCGCGCCCTCCAGCAGGCCGTTGCCGTGGGTCGCGTCGACGCCGTAGAGGAACGGGATGTCGTGGTCGGCGTTCCGCAGGTTGTACTCCTGGAGGTCGTTGATGCCCGAGACGACCTCGCTGCCGTCGAAGCTCGGCGGTGCGGCCCCACCCGAGAGCACCGATCCGACGCCGAGCTCGGTGAAGAGCTCGCCGACGGTGTCCACGCCGAAGTTGTCGGGGACGTTCGAGCCCTCTGGGTCGGGCTCGAACGAGCTGATGGCGACCTGGGTCATCTGTGCCGCCTTCTGTTCGAGGCTCAGCGTCGAGATGATGTTCTCGATGTCCTCGTCGGTCTGTGCCGCCGCCGCGCCGGTACCGGCCCCCACCGCCGCCGTCGCCGTCGCCGCGCCGGTGGCTTTCATGAACGTCCGCCGGGACGTCTCGGCTACGCCGTCGTCAGTCGTGTCGGAATTGTCTGCCATCGCACCCATACCCAAACGATGATGTACATAATTGTTTCTGGTAAACAATGGTGAGACGACTGTCAAAGCGTTTCAGTACGCGAATTTCTGACGGAAAAGAAACACCGCTATCGGCCGTCGAGGACAAACAATTTTCTCGCCGTAGAGACGACAGAGGGTATGTTCGAGAAATCGACGTGGATTCGCTTACCGCGAAACGTCGTGGTGGGTCACGGGGTACTCGACCAGACGCTCGACGCGGTGGACGAACTCCATCTCGCGGGGCGGCCGCTGGTCGTCTCCAGTCCGACGCCGCACGCCGTCGCCGGCGAGCGCGTCGTCGACCAGTTCGAGGACGCGGGCTACGACCCGGCCGAAGTCGTCATCGACGAGGCCAGTTTCGACGCCGTCCAGCGGGTCATCGCCCACGCCGAGGACGTGGACGCGGGGTTCATGCTCGGCGTCGGCGGCGGGAAGGCCATCGACATCACGAAGATGGCCGCCGACGATCTGGGACTCGGGTTCGTCTCCGTCCCGACGGCGGCCAGCCACGACGGCATCGTCTCGGGCCGCGGCTCGGTCCCGGAGGGCGATACGCGCCACAGCGTCGCCGCCGAACCGCCGCTGGCCGTCGTCGCCGATACCGAAGTCCTCGCGGAGGCCCCGTGGCGACTGACGACGGCGGGGTGTGCGGACATCATCTCGAACTACACGGCGGTCCGGGACTGGGAGCTCGCCCACCGCCTGAAGAACGTCCCCTACTCCGAGTACGCCGGCGCGCTCTCGCAGATGACCGCCGAGATGCTCGTCGACAGCGCGAGTTCGATCAAGAAGGGGCTGGAGGAGTCCTCCTGGATCGTCGTGAAGGCGCTGGTCTCCTCCGGCGTCGCGATGTCCATTGCCGACTCCTCGCGGCCGGCCAGCGGCGCGGAACACCTCTTTTCCCACCAGTTAGACCGCATCGCGCCCGACCCGGGGCTGCACGGCCATCAGGTCGGCGTCGGCGCTATCATGACCGAGTACCTCCACAGCGGCCCGAAGGGACGCTGGCGCGACGTTCGGGACGCGCTGGGTGCCATCGGCGCGCCGACGACGGCCGACGAGTTGGGTATCGACGACGAGACGGTCGTCGAGGCGCTGACGACGGCCCACGAGATACGCGACCGCTACACGGTGCTGGGCGACGGGATGAGCGAGGAGGCGGCCATCGAGGCGGCGACGGTCACCGGCGTCGTCTAGACGATCTCGGCGACCGGGTCCGGGTCGGTGTCCCACCGCACCGCCTCGTCCGTGGCCGCCTCGGCCTCGGTCAGTTCCGCGGTGAAGACCACGCTGAGTCGATACACCGTCGCCGCCGTCTCGTCGTCGGCGTTGCGGATGCCCGAGATGGTGGCGCTCGTCGCGTCCGTCACCGCGCAGTCGACGCCGGTGGCGTCGCGGACGATTCGCTCCGTGGCCTCGGTCAGCCCCTCGTCGTCGCGGGGTCGGCCGCGCGGGACGCCCCACCCGCCGTCGTCCTCGCTGAGCAACACCGCGTCGTCGTCGTCCCGCACCACCGCCTGAATGTCGAGGTTCCCCGCCTCGGCCTGGTCGAGCGCACGTCGATACCCGTCTTCGGCCACTTCGAACGTCGTCTGCGTGACCGTCGGCGACCCGACTTCGGACTCGATGCGCTCCAACCACTCCTTTATCCGCGACCGCGAGCGGTCGGATACGTCCATACCCCGTGGGTGCGGGGCCAACAGTATAAATCCGGCTAACCCTTCTCGCCGACCGAGACGGCTCGGCGACCCGTCTCCCGAAGCGCCCGGTCGACTTCAGACGTGGTCGTTCAGGAACTCGACGACGCGGGTGTACGCCTCGATGCGGTTCTCGCGCTTGCTGATGCCGTGGCCCTCGTCCTCGAATATCAACTTCTCGACGGGGACGCCGTGGTCCGCGACCTCCTCGGCGATCTGCTCGGCCTCGCCGACGGGAACTCGCGGGTCGTTCGCCCCGTGGAGGACGAACAGCGGCGCGCTGATCCGGGAGACGTTGTTGATCGGCGAGACCGATTCGAGGAACTCGCGGTCCTCGGCGAGCGACCCGTACTCCGCCTCGCGCAACTCGCGCCGCCACTCGCCCGTGTTCTCGAGGAACGTGACGAAGTTGGCGATGCCGACGATGTCGACGCCCGCCGCCCACAGGTCGGGGTACTCCGTGAGCGAGGAGAGCACCATGAACCCGCCGTAGGAGCCGCCCATCGCGACGATGCGGTCGGGGTCCACAGCGGGGTGGTCGTGGAGCCACTCGACGCCCGCCCGGACGTCCTTCACGGAGTCCAGTCGCTTCTCCACGTCGTCTAAGTGGGTGTACGCCTTCCCGTAGCCGGTCGACCCGCGAACGTTCGGTTCGAGGACGGCGTACCCCCGCGAGAGGAAGTACTGCGTGAGCCCGGCGAAGGAGGGGCGGCGCTGGCTCTCGGGACCGCCGTGGATGTCCACGATGACCGGGGTCGTGCCGTCCTCGTCGGCCTCCGGCGGCAGGGAGAACAGCGCGGGGATCTCGCGGCCGTCGAAGGACTCGAAGCGGATCACGTCGGGTTCGACGAACGTCTCCCGCGGGATGCCCGCCGTCGAGGCGTGGGTCCAGCGTTCGCTCCCCCCGCTCTCCGTCTCGACGACGAAGACGTTCGTGTTGACGGTGCGTCCCGTGACACTGACGGCGAAGCGCTCGGCGTCGGGACTCCACGCCACGCCGCCCGCGAGTCCGCCGGGGAGGTCCGGCGTCGGGAACTCCGCGATGGTGGTCGCGTCCTCGAACTCGCCGACGGTGAGTTCGTTGTACCCCTCGACGTTCTTCGAGTAGGCCACTCGGCCGCTCGCCTGGTCGATGGCCACGCCGTCGATGTTCCAGTCGTCGTCCGCCCGGACGACTTCGAGGTCGCCGGACAGCGAGAGGCGGGCCAGCGAGAGCGTGTCGCTCCGCTCGTCGGTGGCCAGATACAGCGCGTCGCCGTCGGGACTCCACGAGACGCTGACGTAACGGACGCTGCCCTCGTGGGGTGTCAGATGCGTCAGGTCGCCCGACTCGACGTCCAGGACGTAGACGTCCTGGTCGAAACTGGAGTGGGCCTCGCTCAGAATCAACCGCTCGCCGTCGGGCGACCACCCGCCGACGCTGAACCAGCCGTCGCCCTCGTAGACCAGTTCGGCGTCCTCGCCCGTCTCCTCGCGGCCCTGCACGTAAACGTCGAAGACCGACTCGTCGCGGCGGTTCGACGCGAAGGCGAAGGCCCCGCCGTCGGGCCGCCACCCGCCCCAGCGGTGCTTGGCGTCGGGCATCCCCGTGAGGTTCTCGATTCGGCCGTCGTCGCCGAGCAGAAACAGCTGGGCACGCTCGTTGCCGCCCTCGTCCATCCCGAAGACGAGCTCCGGGCGCTCGGGGGAGTAGTCGACGAAGCTCACCGGCTCGTCGTAGAAGGTGCGCTGTTCGGGCCAGCGGCCGGCCGCGTCGAGCGTCCAGACCTGCGAGACGCCCGTCGCGTCGTGGAGGAACGAGAGCGTCCCGTCGGGGGCGAAGGACGCGCCGTAGGCGCTCCGGACGTTCAGGTACCGTTCGAGATCGTAGTCGTACACGGCCGTCCGGAGGGCGCGAGCGGGCAAAGTCCTTTGCGGCGAACGGGTGGATTTTTGAGAACCCCCGTTGACGGGTTCGGTATGCGTGTCGCGGTCGTCGCCATGGAGACGAGCCACTACCGGGACACCGACGGCCGACGGCGCATCGAACGGGTCGCGCGCGAACTCGCCGACGCCGGCCACGAGGTGTCGGTGTTCTGCTCGCAGTGGTGGGAGGGGTTCGACAAGCGCTTCACGCCCGACGCGGTCACGTATCGGGCGGTCACCGTCTCGCCGACCGAACCCTCGTTCTGTACGAGACTGCCCGCGTTGCTGGCGAAGTTCCGACCGGATATCGTTCACGCGATTCCGTCCCCCCCGTCGGTCGTCCTCGCGGCGAACCTCGGTGCGTCTCTCTCGCGCTCGCCGCTGGTCGTCGAGTGGTACGGCGACGAGAGCCTGCCCGACGCTCACCGGACGAACTGGTCCCTTCGCGTCCCCGACCAGTTCGTCGCACCCTCCGAACTCGTCCAGACCCGCCTCTGGGAGGCCGGTGCTTCGACCGACCAGACGACCGTCCTCCCCGAGAGCATCGACATGGACCTCGTCCGGGAGACCGACCCCGCCGAGGCGGTCGACGTGGCGTACGCACATCCGTTGGACGAGAGCGCGAACGTCGAGTCACTGTTTCTCGGTCTCGCCGAGCTCCGCCGGAAGGACTGGTCGGCCACGATCATCGGTGACGGCCCCGAGCGGGACGCCTACGAACGGGAGGCCGCCGACCTCCGCATCGACGACCGCGTGGAATTCGTCGGGGCCTGCGACCGCGAGCGACGCGTCTCCATCTACAAGGGCGCGCACGTCTTCGTCCAGACGGCGTTCCGGGAGTGCTTCGCCACGGACCTGCTGTGGGCGCTGGCCTGTGGCTGTATCGGCATCGTCGAGTATCAGGCCGAATCGAGCGGTCACGAACTCGTCGAACACCGCGACCGCGCCTTCCGCGTCACCACGCCGCAGGAGATCGCCGACAGGATCGTCGAGTCGGCCGAGATGGAGCGCCGGGCCGTCGACGAATCGCTCTCGCAGTTCGACCACGAGGCGGTGCGAGGCGAGTACGAGGCCCTCTACGAGCGATTGGTCGAGGAGCGCGGGCTGTTCTGAGACCCGGTCAGTAGGGGATGATACGGAACCCCTCGGGGACGACGAACCCGAGCACGAGGAACAGCGCGGCGGCGATCCCCGCCGCGATGAGGGCGTAGGGAGCCTGACTCCTGACGTGGACCATGTGGTCGCTCCCGCTCGTCGAGGAGGCCAGGACGGTCGTGTCGCTGATGGGCGAGGTGTGGTCGCCGAAGATGCCGCCGCTGAACACCGCGCCGAGGACGAGCGGGAGGTTCGCCCCGGTCGAGAACGCCAGCGGGATGGCGATGGGGAACATGATGCCGTAGGTCGACCACGAGGAGCCGTCGGAGAAACTGACCGCCGACGTGACGAGGAAGACGCCCACCGGGACGACGAACGCGGGCACGCCGCCGAAGACGTTCGTCACGAACGAGGAGATGCCGAGTAACGACACCGCGTTCTGGATGGAACTGGCGAACATGAGGATGACGGCGGCCAGTAAGATGCCCTTGAAACCGACCATCATCGCGTCGGTGGCGTCGTCGTTCGACGGGATGTCGCCCTTCCAGCGGTACAGCAGGAAGGCGACGATCAGGGCGGCGATGGAAGCGATTCCGAGCTGGACGCCGCCGATGTTGAACGCCCACGGGCCGCTCGGTGGCGCGACGAGCCGCCAGCCGCCCAGCTGAACCAGCGTCGTTCCCATCCTCTGTCTGCCCTCGACGTAAATGACCGGACTGGCCCGCCAGAACATCGCGCTCAGGCCGACGACGACCATCGTCAGGATGGGCCAGGCGAAGTTCCGCCAGTCCGGCGTCGCGGTCTCCGAGACCTCGTACTCGTCCATCTCCTCGGAGATCATCGGGTCGGCGTCCTCGCCGACGACCTCGCCGGTTTCGCGCGCCCGCGACTCCTCGGTGCCCATCTCGTAGAGGTTCGGGACGACCTGCCACGCGACGAGCGCCGCGAGCGCGAGCGCGGCCCAGGAGTAAAAGCCCGTGAACAGCGTGTTGAAGAACAGCGGCCAGACGGCTCCCGTCGCCGCCGTCACCTGCTCGCCGCCGGCGTCGACGAAGTTCGACATTCCCGACGGGAGCGACCCCTGTTTCTGTGCCTCGACGAGGCCACTGCCGATGAAGCCGACCATCGCCGCCCCCCACGTCGAGTAGAAGGCGAGACGGGACGCCGGCGACCCCGCCGAGTCGACGTAGTAGGCCAGCTTCGCCCGCGAGACGTCGAAGCGGTCGGTCAGCGGGCGCATCATCGAGCCGACCACGAGACAGTTGAAGTAGTCGTCGATGTGGACGGCGATGCCGGCCAGGAAGGCCGCCTTCTCGGCGTCGTCGGCCGAGTCGACGCGCGAGGCGAGCGCTTCGAGGACGCCCTGGATGGCCCCGGCTCGGATCATCAGACCGATCATGCCGCCGATGGCGAAGATCGCCAGGAGGACGTTCTTGACGTACCACTCGCCGAATAGCGGGGCTGTAGCGATGATCTCCGGGACGAGCTTCAGTCCGAACAGCGCGCCCAGTCCGATGCCGCCGACGCCGGTCGTCCACGAACTCGCGTTCTCTGCCTGCGGCTGGACCGTCGCCACCTCGCCGCCGGCGGTGATCAGGTCCGGCGGGACCCCGACGGTCTGCGGGTGCAGCGCCCCGAGCAGGACGCTCGTGACGACGATGCCGACGAACAGCCCGATGAGGGCGTCGCGCGTGTACCAGGCGAGCGCGATGGCCACGAGCGCCGGGACGACCGACCAGGGGCCGGCCACGATTCCTTCGACCATGTCTGGTCGTCCGAGTGGCGACACATTAACGTACGTATTCGCCCGCGTCGCCGCTCGGCCCGCGCGAGTCGGCGGCCGTGACCGCGGCCCGTCGCGGACGGCAAGCCGGCCAGACGAAACCCGTTTTGCCCTCGGTCACCTCCGGCCGGTAGTGACAGACGAGGAGCCAGCCGACTCGGAACCGGAGAGCGCCGACAGCGACGGGCCGGCCGTCGAACTCGACGCCGTCTACGACGCCATCGACGCCGTCGGCCGCCCGCACCTGACGGCGACCGAGCTATCTCGGAAGACGGACCTCACGCCCGACGAGGCCCGCGAGGCGCTCGAAGCGCTCTCCGAGGAGGGCGAGATAGAGCGCCAGAACGTGAGCGAGGTCGAGTCCGTCTGGTACCCCACGGACGTCGCCGAGGTGACCGACCGCGAGCGCGTCGTCCTCTTCCCGGACCGCCGGGAGGTCGTGGTCGAACACCCCGACCAGTTCACGCGGGCGCAGCTCTCGCAGTTCGCCCGCCTGCAGGACTCCAACCGGTCGGGCGGCTACGTCTACGAGCTGCGCGAAGCGGACGTCTGGGCGGCCCCGCACGAGTCGCTCGACGACCTGCTGGCGACGATGCGCGACGTGCTGGGCGAGCGCTCGCCCCACCTCGAAGAGTGGGTGACGAGCCAGTGGGAGCGCGCCCGGAAGTTCCGCCTCTATACCCACGAGGAGGGGTACGTCGTCTTAGAAGCCGAGAGCGATGACTTGATGGGCAACGTCGCCCGGCAGAAACTCGACGACGAATATCTGCGCGCCCCGATCTCCGACTCCGAAGCGTGGGTCAACCGCGACGCCACCGCCGAAATCAAGCGGACGCTGTACGAGGCGGGCTATCCGGTCCGGGACGACCGTGAACTGGACGAGGGCGACGCCCTGGAGATGGACCTCCTCCTCCGCCTGCGGGACTATCAGGCCGACTGGGTCGAGCGGTTCACCGAGCAGGGCTCGGGCGTCTTCGTCGGGCCGCCGGGATCGGGCAAGACCGTGGCGGCGATGGGGACGATGGCCGCCATCGGCGGCGAGACGCTGATCCTGGTCCCCTCCCGGGAACTCGCCACGCAGTGGCACGACGAACTGGTCCGGCACACCTCGCTGACCGACGACGACATCGGCGAGTACCACGGCGGCGCGAAGGAGATTCGCCCGGTCACCATCGCCACCTACCGCACCGCCGGGATGGACCGCCACCGGAAGCTCTTCGACCAGCGCAAGTGGGGTCTCATCGTCTACGACGAGGTCCACCACGTGCCGTCGCCCATCCACCGCCGGAGCGCCGATTTGCAGACCAAACACCGTCTCGGCCTCACCGCGACGCCGACCCGCGAGAGCGACGACGAGGAGGAGATATTCACGCTCGTCGGCCCGCCGATCGGGACGGACTGGGGGAAGCTCTTCGACGAGGGGTACGTCGCCGAACCCGAGGTCGAGATCCGCCTCGTGCCGTGGGGCGCGGACGACGAGCGCACGGAGTACGCCTCTACGTCGGGCCACGACCGGCGGCAGGCGGCGGCGAACAACACCGGGAAGATCGAGGAGATCCGCTACACGCTCGCCCAACATCCCGCGGCGAAGGCGCTCGTCTTCGTGGAGTACCTAGACCAGGGCGACGCCATCAGCGAGGCCATCGACGCGCCGTTCATCAGCGGCGAGACGCCCCACGCCCGCCGGGAGAAACTGTTCGACGAGTTCCGCCGGAGCGAACGCGATACCCTGGTCGTCTCCCGGGTCGGCGACGAGGGCATCGACCTCCCCGACGCCGAACTCGCCGTCGTCGCCTCCGGACTCGGCGGTTCACGGCGACAGGGCGCACAGCGCGCCGGGCGGACGATGCGCCCCGCCGGCGACGCGCGCATGGTCATCCTCGCTACGCGCGGCACGACCGAGGAGGACTTCGTCCGCCGGCAGATGCGCCACCTCGCCTCGAAGGGCATCCGCGTGAACGAGACGGAGGCCGAAGCCGTCGAAGCGCCCGCTGCCGAGGACTGAGCTCCGCTTCGACGATCGAGAACGTGACGCCGATTCAACTGCCGTCGAACCGCTCGGGGTCGCGGGCGGCCTCGGCGACGTCGACGGCGGCGACGTTCTCGGCGACGTCGTGGACGCGGATTATATCCGCGCCGCGTTCGACCGCGAGCGTCGTCCCCGCGACGGTCGCCTCCAGGCAGTCGCCCGGCTCTTCGCCGACGAGGCCGAACAGCGACTTGTGGGAGTGGCCGAACAGGATCGGACAGCCGAGCGCCCGGAACTCGTCGAGGCGGTCCAGCAGTTTGAAGTCCTCGACGCGGGACTTCCCGAAGCCGATGCCGGGGTCGACCAGGATCTGCTCGCGGTCGAGCCCGGCCTTCTCCGCCAGCAGCACGCGCTCGGTCAACTGGTCGATGCAGTCCGTGACCACGTCGTCGTACTGGACGTCGCTGTCGGGGTCGACGGGCGTCTCGATGGAGTGCATCACCACCACCGGGACGTCGTACTCGGCGGCGACCAGGCGCATCTCGGGGTCTTCGAGGCCGGAGACGTCGTTGAGAATGTCCGCCCCGGCGTCGAGCGTGGCGCGGGCGACGCTCGCCTTTCGCGTGTCGATGGAGAGGAGCACGTCCCGGTCGGCCAGCTCCTCGACGACGGGGACGACTCGGGCGATCTCCTCGTCGGCGGGGACCGGCTCGGCACCCGGTCGCGTGGATTCGCCGCCGATGTCGATCACGTCCGCGCCGTCGGCGATCATCTCCTCGGCGCGGGCGACGGCGTCCTCCACGGCGTCGTACTCGCCGCCGTCGTGGAACGAGTCCGGGGTGATATTGAGGATGCCCATGACCGAGGGACCGTCCTCCCACGGGTAGCCGCGGCCGCTGTCGGGTTGCTGGATGTCGAGCGCCTCTCGGAGCTCGTCGGCGAACGGCGAGAGGCCGTAGGGCTGGCCGGCGAGCTTCTCGGTCAGTCGCTTGTACTGGGCCATCGTCGCCATCGTCACCACGTCCAGCCGCTCCTCGTCCTGGTCGTTCAGCCCGGAGATGGCGCACTCGCCGCCCAGCGACAGCAGTTCCTCCTTGAGATACTGCGCCTGTCGCGGCTGGACCCGCGTGCGGAGGACGCGGTGGACGGCCTTCCCGCGCATCCGCCACGCGCCGGCCTCGGTGACGTGCGCGTCGTCGATGGTCTCGCGGGCCTCGTCGAGCGAGTCGACGCGCTTGGGGACGATGGCGCGCGACCACCGGTTGCGGGCCTCGCGGACCGCGTACAGCGATCCGGTGACCAGCACGGCGTCGCCGTCGTCGGCGGCGTCGAGAGCCATCTCCAGCGCGCCGGCCACGTCGCTGCGCGTCTCCACGTCGGCGTCGGTCGCCTCGCGCATCGCCTCGGCGACGACGGCGGGCGACTCCGCTCTGTCGACGTTCGGCCGGCAGACGATCGCGTGGTCGGCGTCCGAGAGCGCCGCGGCCATGCCGACGTGGTCCTTGTCGACCATCGCGCCGACGACGAGGTGGAGGTCGTCGTAGGAGAAGGAGTCGAGCGTCTCCGTCGTCCGTTCGAGGCCGCCGGGGTTGTGCGCCCCGTCGAGCACCACGAGCGGGTCCTCGCCCATCACTTCGAATCGGCCCGGCCAGTGGGCGTTCCGCAGACCGCGTTCCAGTTCTTCTCGGGACACGTCGGCGACCTGTCTGACCAGCGCCGCCGCGATGCCGGCGTTCTGCGCCTGATGCTCGCCCAGGAGCGGGAGGTGGGTTTCGACGGTCCAGTCCGGACCCTCGATGGTAACTGCGCCTTCCAGCCCGTCGCGGCCGCCGTAGGTGACGGCCACGTCCGCCGGGCCGTCCGCTCCGCGGTCGGTTCCGCTGGTTCCGTCGCCGACGGTCACCACGTCGCCGGCGACCTCCCGAACGGCGTCGAGTGCGTCGCCGGTCGTGCCGGTCACCAGCGGCGCGCCGTCGGGCGCGACGTGGGCCTTGTCGCGGGCGATCTCCCCGACCGTATCGCCGAGGATGTGAGTGTGTTCGAGCGTCACGGAGGTCACGGCGCTGGCCGCCGGGTCGACGACGCTGGTGGCGTCGTACTTCCCGCCGATGCCGACTTCGAGGACGGCGATATCCACGTCCTGTCGGTCGAACTCCCAGAGCGCCAAGGCGGTCAGCGTCTCGAAGAAAGTGGGCGACTCGCCTTCGGCTCCCCGCTCGGTGACGGACGGTTCCACCGTCTCGACGAACTCGACGAGGGCCGCCTCGGGCACTTTGCGACCGTTGACCCGGACGCGTTCGCGCACGTCGTCCAGGTGCGGCGAGGTGTAGAGGCCGACGTCGTATCCCGCCTCTCGGAGGCTCCGCTCGACCATCCGCGCGGTCGAGCCCTTCCCGTTGGAGCCGGCGATCTGGACACAGCGGAGGCTCTCGTGCGGGTCGCCGAGCGTCGAGAGCAACTCCCGCGTGGCGTCGGTGCCGGCCCGCGACGCGAACCGGCGCAACTCGAAGAGGAAGTTCGCGGCCTCGTGGAACTCCATGTCCCGAGTATTCAGAGCCGCGCGCTTTAGCCTGTCGGACCTACCGCTCGCCGCCGCGCCCGCTCCGCATCCAGCGCACGACCGCCCCGCTCACCGCAAGGAAGGCCACGCCGAGCAGCGGCGCGACGTTGATGCTACCGGGCGTCCGGACAGACTGCTCGTCGGCCGATATCTCGGGTTCGCTCGCCGGCGCTCCCGTCTCGCCCGCGCTCTCGCCGACGCCCTTCGTCGGCCCGATGTAACTTTGACTGTGGCTCCGATCGCTGGTGTCGTCCGTCTCACTGGCCCCCTCGCCGAGGACGGTCGATGCCGACGTCTCGTCCGTCGACGACGCGGACGCTCCCGCGTCCGTCTCCGTCCCCGCGTCAGCGTCTGTCTCGTCCATACCACCACGGTCGACACCGCCGCTCTTGCCTCTGGTGGTCGCGTCGCGACGGCCGCCGGTCCGCTCGGTCGAGGCGACGCCGGTGTCGGTCGCCGGCGGCGGCGTCTCGGCGACCGGGCCGTCGCCGTCGTCGTCGGAGCCCCGCCGTTTGAGGAACCAGAATCCGACGGTCCCCAGTCCGACCACGACGAAGGTGACGCCCGCGCCGAGCAGTCCCCACTTCTTCACGGCGGACGCGGATTCCTCGTCGTCCTCGGCGGGCTCGACCGCGCCCTCCGACGCGAACGTCTCGCGCGTCGTCGTGTCGACCGGCCGCGACGCCGGCGGCGTCTCCGAGACGGCCCCCGCGTCGTCCGCGGCGTCCGCCCGGTCCTCGAGAGCCGCATCGAGGTCGTCGACGACGGTGATACCCGGAATCGCACCGAGCACCCGCGCCGCGACGCCGGCACCGACCCGTATCCGAAGCACGGTGTATTCGCTCATGGCTGGACTGACGGACGGCAGCGGTTTAAATCCGTGTGGCGGCGCTCGCAGAAACGTGGCCGCTGCCCGTCAGGTCTCCCGCTCGACCTCGCGGGTCTCCCGGACCTCGTGAGTCTCGTGGGCGTCGGCGGCTTCGACGGCGGTTTCGCGGCTCACGTCCGGGATCGACTCGTCGTGTTCGGCCAGCAGCGTCTGCAGTTCCGCCTCGTACTCGCGCTCCGAGAGGTCGCCCTCGACGTAGCGCTCGTCGAGGGCGGCCTTTCGCTCGTCGAGAGACGGTTCGAACCGGTCGCCCAGCCCCAGCGAGCGAAGCGGTGGGACGAACCGCTCGGCGCGGTGGAAGGCGTCGGCGGCCCCCCGATTGGTCGGGAACGAGGCGCGACTGGCCAGCTCCGAGGCGAGGGCGGCGACGAGGACGACGTCGAGACCGGCCAGCAGGAGCGTCCCGAGGACGGTGACGGCCACGACCCCGAGCAACGGGCCGCCGGCTACGAGCGTCGACACCGTGGCGACGAGCCCGACGACGGCGACGCCCGCCGCTCCGAGCGTCGTCAGGACGACGCCGGCGAATAAGATCCAGTGGCGGTTGTCGGAGACCCAGCTCACACTCCCCCTTAGTCGCAGGCGAGACAAAGGCGTTGTCGTCGGGACCGATCGGCCGCCCCGCCGCCGCGGTCGGCAGCGCGGCGTCGCTAGTGGTCGCGGTCGGCCGGGACGTACGAGCGGCCGGACTCGGAGAAGCGACCGAGCACCCACTCTCGGATAGTCAGCTGTCGCTTCTTGCCGCTCTCGCGCGCCGTCTCCAACCGACGCTCCGTCGTCTGGAAGTAGTTGACGACGGTGACGAGGACGACGCCGCCGATGGAGTTCCCGAGCAGCACCGGGAGGACGAACTGCGTCGTCCCCACCATCAGGCTGAGTTCGCCGCCGTAGACCAGAAACAGCATCTCGGTCGCCGAGACGACGACGTGGTAGAGGTTCGCGAACGGGATGGCGAGGAACGAGAGGTAGACCAGCAGCAGCCGGGAGACGCTGTCCCGCAGCGAGAAGTCGACCCAGACGACGCCGGCGACGATGAGGCCGGCGAACACCGCCTTGGCGAACAGCGTCCACCACGGCGTCTCGATGGCCTTCTCGGCGAAGCCCGCGGCCGCCGCCGCGGCGTCGGGCGAGAGCACGCCGGTCGAGGCGAGCGCGAGCGCGCCGAGCGCGCCGCCGACGAGGTTCCCGAGGAGGACGAGCCCCCAGATGCGAAACAGCACGGGGAGCGAGGAGATCCGTTCGAGCGTGAGCGCGACGGGCGGGAGCGTGTTCTCGGTGTAGAGCTGGTAGTCCCCGAGGATGATGAAGACGAACCCCAGCGGGTACAACAGCGCGCTCAGCACCGGGTCGCCGCCGGTCGAGGCGTACAGCGAGGCGTACACGAGGAAGGTGATCGTGATTGCGAACCCGGCCGCGAGCGCGCTCGCGAGCAGTTCGCGCTTGCTCGACGTTATCTCGTGGTCCGCGGCGACGATGATTCGCTGGAAGATCTCGTCGGCGGAGAACCGGTCGCGGATGGTTCGGCCCCCCGCCGGTGCCCCGCTCTGCGCGCGGTCGACCGCGTCGCGGACGGCGCGCTCTCGGTCGGTGTCCTGAGACATGCCCGCCGGTTCGACAGCCCGTCTGAAGCGTTTTTCGAGACGGGAACCGGACGCCGTGAAGCGATACCGCGCGTGTCGTTTCAGACGCTCAGTCGTGTCTGAAAGACCGCTGGCCGGTCATGACCATCGCCATGTCGTGTTCGTTCGCGGCCTCGACGACGCTCTCGTCGTTCTTCGACCCGCCGGGCTGGATGACTGCCTCGATGCCGGCCTCGGCGGCGCGTTCGATGCCGTCGGGGAACGGGAAGAAGGCGTCGGAGGCCATCACCGCGCCGTCGGCGTCCTTGCCCTCGGCGTGCTCCTCGGACTTCATCGCGGCGAGTCGGACGGCGTCGACGCGGGAGACCTGCCCCATGCCGATGCCGACCGTCTCGGTTCCCTTCGCGAAGAGGATGCCGTTCGATTTGACGTGCTTGAGCGTGTGCCACGCGAACAGCATCGACTCGATCTGCTCGTCGGTCGGTTCGCGCTCCGTGACGACCTCCAAGTCCTCTGCGGTGAGGTGCTGCGTGTCTCGCTCCTGAACGAGCCGGCCGCCGACGAGGGGCTTCTCGGTCAGCGGGTCCGTCACTTCGAGGTCCCCGTCGACGTCGAGGACGCGGAGGTTCTCCTTCTCGAAGAGGACGTCGAGCGCGGCGTCGGTGTAGCCCGGCGCGACGACGACCTCCTTGAACGAGTCGATGATCTGTTCCGCGGTGGCGGCGTCGCACTCGCGGTTCAGCGCGACGATGCCGCCGAAGGCGCTCATCGGGTCCGTCGAGAGCGCGTCGGCGTAGGCGTCCGCGAGCGAGTCGGCGGTCGCACAGCCGGCGGGGTTGGTGTGCTTGATGACGGCGGCGGCGGGCTCCTCGAACTCCTTGATGAGGTTCAGCGCGCCGTCGGCGTCGTTGTAGTTGTTGTAGCTGAGCGCCTTCGCGCCCTCGTTCAGCTGGTCGGCGTGGACGACGCTGGCCTCGGAAACCGTCGTATCGGCGTACAGCGCGGCGTCCTGATGCGGGTTCTCTCCATAGCGCAGGTCGGCTGCGCGGTCGTCGGAGACGACGCGTCGGGCGGGGAAGTCGCCGCCTTCGTCCCCCTCGATGTCGACGGTCCCGTCGTCGGCGACGGTGACGCGGTCCTCGGCGAACCACTTCACGACGCGGGGGTACGCCGTGAACTCGCCCTCGTAGAGGACCCGCTCTTTCAGGTCGTCCTCGCCGTCGCCCTCGAAGACGGGGATGGGTTCCTGCGTAACGATGGGGCCGCCGTCGACCGTCTCGTCGACGACGTGGACCGTACAGCCCGTGACCCTCACGCCCGCGTCGAGCACCTGCTCGTGGGCGTCCATTCCGGCGAAGTTCGGCAGCAGCGACGGGTGGACGTTCAGCGTCGTCGGCGTCCTCTCGATGAAGGTCTCGCTCAGGATGCGCATGTAGCCATCGAGGGTCACGAGGTCGAAGTCGTACTCCGAGAGCGCCTCTAGCACTCGCTCCTCGTGGGCTTCCCGGGCCTCGTCCTCGTCGCGTTCGACGACCTCCGTCGGGATGCCGCGCTCGGCCGCCGCCTCCAGCACGGGCGCGTCGGCGTCGTTGGTCAGCACGACGGCGAACTCCGCCCCGCCCGGAGCGCGGTCGGCGATGTTCATCAGGTTTCGGCCGCGGTTACTGGCCATGCCGGCGAGTTTCATATCCGAGAGGGGGCGCGGGGCGCGCAAAGTAGTTGCGAAACGAGCGCCGGGAGTTCCGACGGGAACGACGCGACTGCGGCGCTCGACGGGCGTCGCGGGCGTTCGCGTGTCGGTGTCCCTTTGTAGTCTCCCCGTCCAGTCCTCACCATGTCGAAGCTACGGTGTCAGCGCGCCGGGGCCGTCGCCGCCGTCGGGGGAGCCGTCTGGGTCGGCTGGGCCGTGGCGCTCGGACTCACGGGCAGCGAGAGCGACCCGATACTGCTCGCGGTCGTCTGCTCGACGCTGGGCGTCGTCGCCGGCCACTACGCCGTCGAGAGCTTCTACGGCCAGCGGATGAAGCGGCCGGGGACCGGCGGCGCGTGGCTCGGCGTCCTCGGCGGGGCCGTCTTCGCCGTCGGCCAGTCGCTGCGGGTTCTCACCGACGCCGACCCGCAGTGGGTCGTCGGTCTCGGCGTCCTCGCGCTGGTCAGCGGCTCGATACTCGTCAGCGTCGGCCTCGTCCGGACCCGCATGCAGCCGCCGTGGCTCGGCGTCCTTCTGGCCGCTGGAACGGTCGCCTTCCTCGGGTTGGACCTCTCGCCGTGGGCCGCGCTGCCGTACGGGCTGGCGTGGGTCGCGCTGGGACAGGACCTCTATCGCTACGACCCGCCGGACGGCCGATTCGGGGACTTAGAGAAGGATTACGGGTGGGTCCAGCGAGGGCCCGAGTAGCGAGGGGCTGCCGGAGCGAAGCGACGACAGCCCCTCGACGACGCGAACGAGAAGCGAAGCGACTCGTGAGCAGCGTGGTTCGGAGCGAGCGGCATATCGAAAACCCGAGGTTCGGGTGTCTACTGGACGCGTAGAGTGGGAAATTCCGGCGAAACTATGAGGTGGCTGCCGTGAGATAACTCTGGCGTGTCAGACGACGAGTCCGATCCAGTCGCCGCAGCACTGTCCGGTTCGACAGATCTCTACGACATCGCCGACTGGGAGCCGCGGTCGGCGCTCGACGGGATATCGGTCAGCCTCTACGGGCTGTTACACGCCTCCCGACGGTGGCTCCTCATCGTGCTCGCCCTGTTGCTGTTCGTCGCGCAACTGGCGGCGACGATCCTGCTGGCGATTCGCCAGCCGGAACTGGGGGTTCTGGCGGCGCTGTCGGCGGTGCCCGCGCTGGCCATCGTCGGCTATCTCTGGTACGGCGACCCGACGAACAGGGAGCCGCTCGAACCGCTCGCCATCACGTTCGTCCTCTCGATTCTCTTCGCCAGCATCGCCGCGCTCGTGAACACGCTGCTCAACCCGCTGTTTCAGTTCGTCCCCGTCGTCGGGATGGTGCTGTACTTCTTCCTCGTCGTCGGTCCCATCGAGGAGACGGTGAAGTGGCTCGCGGTGCGGGTCGGCGCGTTCGGCTCCATCAACGCCGTCGTCGACGGCGTCGTCTACGGGGCCGTCGCCGGACTCGGGTTCGCCAGCATCGAGAACGCGCTGTACATCTCACAGGGATACACCCAGGCGCTGTCGGCTCAAGACGCCGGGGAGCCCATCGTCGCGGCGCTACAGACGGCGACGAGCCGGGCGTTCGTCGGTCCCGGCCACGTCCTCTACTCCTCCTTCGCGGGCTACTACCTCGGGCTGGCGAAGTTCAACAGCGATAACGCCGGCCCCATCGTGGTGAAGGGGATCCTCATCGCGGCGGTCATCCACGCGATCTACAACACGTCGGTGACGTACTTGCCGCAGCTGATTCCGGGGTGGAACCTCCTGCTGTTCGTCGGGTTCGTCATCAGTTTCGACCTCGTCGTCGGGTATCTGCTGTATCGGAAGCTCAAGCGCTATCAGTCGCACTACCACCGGGCGACGAGCGGCTGACTCAGTTTACGCCGGTGAACTCGAAGCGCGCGCCGCCGCGCTCGCTCTCGGTCACCGTACACTCCCAGCCGTACACCCGGGCGAGTTCCCGCACGAACGCCAGCCCGAGACCGGTACCGCCCCGTCCCGCGGCCGTCGTGTACCCGGGCTCGAAGACGCTGTCGACCTCGTCGGCGGGGATGCCGGTGCCGTCGTCTTCGACGTAGAACCCGGTTGGGAGGTCGCCGACGGTCACCGCGACGGCGTCGCCGCCGTGTTCGACCGCGTTCTCGAAGAGGTTCCGGAACAGGTGCTGGAGATAGCGGGGGTCGGCCTGCAGTCGTCTGTCCGTCGAGAGCCGCAACTCGGCGGCCGCGGCGTCGACTTGCTCCCACGCCGCTTCGACGGCGTCGGCTACGGCGACCGGCGTGGGCTTTCCGACCGCGGCGTTGCCCCTCGCGAGGACGAGCATGACGTCGATCATGTCCTCGATGCGGTCGAACGCCTCCGCGACGTAGGACGCCGCTTCCGAGTCGGCGTCTGCGAGTTGCCGGCTGTATATCTGGCCGATGGTGACCGGATTGCGGATCTCGTGGGCGAGCATGCTGGCGAAGCTCTCCAGGCGCTCGTTGGACGCCTCGAGTTTCTCGACGGTCTCCTCTAAGCGCGACTCGCGCTCGACCTGTTCGGTGATGTCCTGCGCGAAGCTCAGGCCGGCGAAGATCTCGCCGCTCGCGTCGCGAAGCGGGGTCGCCCACACGCGCCACGTCCGGCCGCCGAACTCCGTCGCGGCGCTATCGGTCTCACCGTCTTCGACGGCCGCCTCGAACAGGGGTTCGAGGTTTGCGGCCACGTCCGGTGGGAAGACGTCCGGCATCCGTCTCCCCTCGAGTTCCGCTCGACCGGGCAGTCGCTCCCCCAGTTCGCTCCCCTGTGCCACCGTGTACCGGAGGTCGGGGTCGAAGACGCCGACGGCGCCGTTCGGGAAGTGCTCGGCGAGCGTGCGGTAGCGGCGCTCGCTCTCCTCGAGTTGGCGCTGGTAGGTCCGACGCGCGGTGATGTCCGTGAGCGTGACGACGCCGTGCGTCACGTTCCCGTTCGCGTCGCGGATCGGCATCCCGTGGACCATCACGATCTTCCGTTCACCGTCGGCGGTCTCGATCTCGTAGACGTCCGGCCGAGTCACTTTCTCGCCGCGGAGGATGCGGTTCAGCGCCCACTCCTGTGGCGCGACCGGCTCGCCGGTGTCGGCCCAGCGGCCGCGGTACTGACCGTAATCCGAAATCGCCGCGACGTCCTGCGGGCCGATATCGAGCAGTTCCTTCGCCGCGTCGTTGACCTCGTCGAACCGGCCGTCGCCGTCGGTGACGACGACGCCGACCGGGAGCACGTCGAAGAGCGTCTGGAGTTTCTTCCGGTGTTCGTCCCGCTCCCGTTCGGCGTGTTTGCGCTCGGTGATGTCGGTGAGCGCGCCGGGGAACCGCACGGCGTCGCCGTCGGCGTCGCGCTCGACGTGCCCGCGAGCCACGACCCAGCGGAGGTCGCCGTCGGCGTCCCGGACGCGGTACTCCGCCTCGTACTCGCCGCCCGACTCGACGGCGGCTTCGATCTCCGCCTCGACCCGTTCGCGGTCGGCCTCGTATATCGCGTCGACGAACTGACCCAGCGGCACGCCTTCGCGGGCAGCGTCCGGGTCGAGTCCGAACTTCTCGGCGGACGCGGCGTCCGTGACCACGCGGTCCGCCCGGACGTCCCACTCCCAGGTTCCGACCGCTCCCGCCGCGGTCGCGGCCTCGAACTGGGACTTCGCGTCGCGCAAGCGGCGCTCTCGCTCTTTCTGCTCGGTGATGTCTTGCGACATTCCCAGCGCCGCGAAGACGTCGCCGTCGTCGTCTCTGATCGGGACCGTCCGAATACGGAAGACGCTCTCGTCGAACTCGAACTCGAACGTGCTCGCGTCGCCGCCGAGCGCCGCCTCGTACCGGGGGGCGAGTTCGTCGGCGAGCGGCGCGGGGAGCGCGTCCCTGACGCGCCGGCTCTCCAGTTCCGTCGCCGTCGCGTCGACGATCTCGGGCGGTCTCCCGCCGACGGTCTGGTAGCGTAGGGAGTCGTCGACGAGCGCGACGGCGCCGTTCGGGAAGTGCTCGACGAGCGTCCGATAGCGGCGCTCGCTCCGTTCGAGTCGCCGCTGGCGCTCCTTGCGCTCGGTGACGTCCCGGAAATACACCGAGAGGCCGCTCTCGGACGGATACGCGTTGATCTCGTACCACGCCGAGAGCGGCTCCGGGGAGTAGAACTCGAAGGCGGTCGGTTCCTGTGTCGCCATCGCGGCCCGGTATTCCTCGCCGAGCTTCGAGTCGGCCGCCCACTCGAAGACCTCCCAGATGTCGCGGCCGACCAACCCCTCGTCCCGATAGTCGATCAGCTCGACGGCTCGCTCGTTGACGTGCGTGAACCGCCACTCGTCGTCGAGCGCGTAGAACCCGTCGGAGATGCGACGGAGGATATCTCCCGCCTCCGGTGGTCCTCTCCCACCGCTTTCCGGGCCCGTCGGCTCGTCCGCGGTCGCGCTCCGCGGCGATGCGTCGTCGGCGCTCGCGTCGTCGGGCCCACCGGGCAGCCACCAGACTCGCTGCTCGCCGATCACCTTACTCGCCATCCGCCCCTGATCGACTAAGTCGGCGAGCCTGTCGGCGACTGCTCGACTCTCGCATCCGAGCTCGTCGGCGACCTCGGTCGCCGTGACCGGCTCGTGGGCGCGCCCCAGCCGATCACAGGCGGCGAGTACGGCCTCGGATGCGACGCGGCCGGAACTCATTGGCACGTAGTTCCGGCAGGGAGGGTCAAAAGCATTTATACGCCGACCCACCGGCCGGAAAATCGCCCGTCTCGGCCCGGCGGCGGTACTCGGGCGGCCGAGTCGTCACGCTTTTTCCGGCCTCCCGCGGAGAGTCCCACATGACCGAAAGAGGGCCGCTCGCCGCCGTCTCGCCGCTGGACGGCCGGTACGCCCGCTACACCGAACCGCTCGTCCCGTACGCAAGCGAGCGGGCGCTCATGCGCGCCCGCGTCGAAGTCGAAGTCGAGTACCTGCTCGCGCTCGCCGACCTGGAGGCGACGCCGCTCTCGATCGACGGCGACCAGCGAGCCACGCTGCGCTCGCTCTACGAGGAGTTCGACGACGAGGACGCGAGCGTCGTCAAGCAGCTGGAGACGGAGGGGTACGGCGAGTACGCGGCCACCAACCACGACGTGAAGGCCATCGAGTACTTCGTCCGGCTGGGGATGCCCGACGGACTGGACGCCGACCACTGGATCCACTTCGGGCTGACCAGCGAGGACGTGAACAACCTCGCCCATCGCCTGCTGGTGAAACCCGCCGCCGAGGACGTGCTCGTCCCGGAACTGCGCGATATTCGGGACACGCTCGTCGAGATGGCCCACGAGTACGGCGACGTGCCGATGCTGGCCCGCACCCACGGCCAGCCGGCGACGCCGACGACCTTCGGCAAGGAGATGGCCGTCTACGCCTCCCGGCTCGGCCGAGCTATCGGACGGATCGAACGCGCCGCCGAGGGCCTCTCGGGGAAACTCGCGGGGGCCTCGGGCACCTACGCAGCCCACCACGCCGCCTATCCCGACGTGGACTGGCCCGCCTTCGCCCGCGAGTTCGTCGGCGAGTTGGGGATCGACCACGAACCGCTGACGACGCAGGTCAACCCCTGCGACGACCTCGAAGCGCTCTTCGACGCCCTGCGCGGGGCGAACAACGTCCTGTTGGACATGGACCTCGACATGTGGCTGTACGTCTCGGACCGCTACCTCGGGCAGGAGACCGTCGAGGGCGAGACCGGCTCCTCGACGATGCCGCACAAGGTCAACCCGATCGACTTCGAGAACAGCGAGGGGAACCTCTCGAAGGCCAACTCGGACCTGGTCTTCCTCGGGGACTACGTCACCACCTCCCGCCTCCAGCGCGACCTCTCCGATTCGACGGTCAAGCGGAACGTCGGCGCGGCCTTCGCCCACTGTCTGATCGGCTACGAGAAGTGTCAGAACGGGCTGGCGAAGGTCGTCCCGAACGAGCAGGCGATGCGGGAGGAACTGGATTCGACGCCCGAGATCATCGGCGAGGCGGTCCAGACCATCCTCCGCCGGGAGGGGTACGAGGACGCTTACGAACAGGTCAAGAAGGCCACGCGCGGCCGCGAGGTGACCATCGAGGACTTCCGCGAGCTGTTCGCGGACCTCGACGTGAGCGATGACGTGCGGGCCGAACTCGACGCGCTCACGCCGGCGGGGTACACGGGAATCGCCGCCGAACTGGCCGACAGCGTCGACGGCGAGAACGACTAGATCGTCAGCGGTCGCCGAGCGTTTCGACCGAGACGTCGCCGCTGCTACGGACTGTCACCTCGTAGTCGAGATACCTGAACGCGACTCGTCCTGTTCCGCCTCTGAACAGGTCGTCGAGGGCGTCGGGGTCTATCTGCGGGAACACCGGCTCCGGCAGCTCCGTCGGGTCGACGCCCTCCCGAGCGGCGACGGCTTCGAAGACGGCGTCGCTCAATCGTTCGCGTGCGGACACGTTTCTACGGGGCGACTACCGGTATGAATCTCTTGTGGCTCCGTCCGCGAACGGAACTCTCAGGTGGCAAGCGGCCAACTGTCCCGTAGATGGTCCTCGGAACCGACAACCGCGTCTTGACCCTGGCGTTCGCTCGGTTGGCGGACGCGCTGGGCAACTCCTTCCTCATCATCGTCCTCCCGCTGTACATCGCCAGCGGGCAGGTGACGCTCACCGGCATCGCCGGGGCCGAACTGCTGGGGTTCGTCCTCCGCGAGGAGACGCTCATCGGTCTCGTCCTCTCGCTGTTCGGGCTGCTCAACTCCTTCGGTCAGCCGGTCACGGGCCGGATATCCGACCGAACCGGTCGCCGTCGGTCGTTCGTCCTCGTTGGACTCCTGATCTTCGCCGTCGGGAGCGCCTCGTATCCGTTCCTCTCCTCGTACTGGGCGGTGCTCGTGGCGCGGGCGCTCCAGGGCGTCGGCGCGGCGTTCACCATCCCCGCGACCATCGCGCTGGTCAACGACTACGCCGAGAGCGACAGCGAGCGGGGCGGGAACTTCGGCGTGTTCAACACCTTCAGACTCATCGGATTCGGGTTCGGCCCCATTATCGCAGGCGTCGTCGTCACCGGCGGGTTCGGTGCCGAGGGGGTCGTCTCATACGCGCTCGGCGGTCTCTCCTTCTCGGGGTTCACCGCCGCCTTCGCCGTCGCCGTCGCCGGGGCGCTCGTCAGTTTCGCGCTGGTCGCCGTCCTCATCGAGGACCCGCCCGTCGCCGCCGACGCCGCGAGCAAGAACCTCTCGGTCGCCGTCTTCGACCCCGACGGGAACGGGCTGGACTCGGTGTTCGTCCTCGGCGTCGGGACGTTCATGATGGCGACGACCATCGCGCTGTTCGCCACGCTCGAAGGCCCGATCCGGGCGCGCTTAGACGAGTCGACGTTCATGTTCAGCGTCCAGTTCGCGGCCGTCGTCATCGCCAACGTCCTCCTGCAGGTGCCGGTCGGCCGGGCGAGCGACCGAATCGGGCGGCGGCCGTTCGTCGTCGCCGGGTTCGTCGTCCTCGTCCCGGCGGTGTACGCACAGGGCCTCGTCACCGACCCGTGGCTGATGCTCGCCGCGCGGTTCGTCCAGGGCGTCGCCGTCGCCCTCGTGTTCGCGCCGTCGCTGGCGCTGGCCGGCGACCTCGCGGGACAGCGCGGCTCCGGGACGACGCTGTCGGTGCTGACGATGGCGTTCGGCCTCGGCGTCGCCGCCGGCCCGCTCGCGTCGGGCCTGCTCTACAACCTCGGAGGGTTCAGCACGCCGTTCACCGTCGGCGCGGCGCTGGCGCTGATCGCGCTCGTCCTCACGTACTGGCAGGTCGAGGAGACGCTCTCGGTGGGCGACGACCCGACCGCGGCCGCCCCGCAGGACTGACCGCGAGCGTTATCACGGCATCGTTCGTAGTCAGTTACATGTTCGCAAACCGCACGGAGGCCGGGGAGCGACTCGCCGCGGCGATAGCGCGGGCGAACGTCGACGCGGACATCGTGCTGGCGATTCCTCGGGGCGGGCTTCCGGTCGGGCGAGCGGTCGCGGACGCGCTCGACACGCCGCTCGACGTCGTCGTCGCCCGGAAGGTCGGCGCGCCGGGCAACCCCGAACTCGCCGTCGCCGCCGTCGCGGACGACGGGACGACGTGGCGCAACGAGTCCCTCATCGGCTCGTTCGACCTCTCGCCGGAGTACATGGACGAGGAGACCGAACACGAACAGCGGGCGGCCAAGGAGAAGTTCGATCGCTACCGCGGCGACCGGCCGCCGCTGGAACTCGCAGGCAAGCGCGTTCTCGTCGTCGACGACGGGCTGGCGACGGGCGCGACGATGCGGGCCTGCGTCCAGCGCGTCCGAGACGCGGGCGCGGCGAGCGTCGTCGTCGCCGTCCCCGTCGCCTCGCCCGAGACCGCGAACGAATTCGAACGCGTCGCCGACGGCGTCGTCGCCGTCGAGACGCCCCCGAACTTCGCCGCCGTCGGGCAGTTCTATCGGGACTTCTCGCAGGTCAGCGACGACGAGGCGATGGCGCTGCTGGACTGAGGGACCGTCCGAACCGGCCGAGACGCTCGGACTAGACGAGCCGTTCGAGCGTCTCGCGCAGCGCGCGCGCGGCCGTCCGCACGTCCGAGAGCCGGACGTACTCGCGTTTGGAGTGGGCGATCGCGCCCACGTCGTCGGCCAGTTCGCCCGGTCCGAACACGACCGTCGGGCCGCGCTCGGCGAAGTACGACGCCTCCGTCGCCGCGCCGAACGGTCGGACCGCGCCGCCGCTCGCGTCCTGTAGCGTCCGGACGAGTTCCGCGTCGGCGTCGGTGGCGAACGCCTCGGGAAACGGCGTGTCGGGGCGGATGAGCGCCACGTCGAGGTCCATTCCGCTCGGGAGCCACTGGGCGAGGTGCGCTTCCAGTTCGGTACAGAAGGTCGCGCTGGTCTCCGGCGGGACGCTCCGTCGGTCGAAGGTGATGGCGCACTCCGCGGGGACCTGATTGGTCGCCTCGCCGCCCGAAATCATCGACGCCGTCAGCAGGGCCTGCCCGAGCGACTCGTGGTCGTCGGGCCCCCGTTCTTGGTCGTAGCTCTCCATCGCTTGCAGAATGGGCGCGGCCGCCCGAATCGCGTTCATGCCGCTCCCCGGGTCGGCGGCGTGGGCGCTCTCGCCGCGGATGGTCACCGTCCCCTCGAACTGCCCCTTCGCGGCGGTACAGACGTCCAGTCCGGTCGGTTCCCCCACGATGTAGCCGTCGGCGTCGACGGTCTCCGCGAGGTGCGCCCCGCCGGTCTGGGTCGTCTCCTCGTCGACGGAGACCGCCAGCGTCACCGCGCCCTCGTCGGGTTCGACGGTGAGAAAGGCGTCCAGCAGCGCGGCAAGCGGTCCCTTCGCATCGCAGGCACCGCGACCGCAGACGATATCGCCCGCTCCCTCGTCTCCGCTCCCGTCGACTCGCTCGTCACCCGGCGGATCGGCTCGGCGTTCGTAGGGGAGATGCGGCGGGACGGTGTCGATGTGGGTGTTGAGGACGAGGTGAGCGTCCGCGTCGGCCGCCGCGTCCGGGTCGGCCGCGCCGACCGTGGCGAGGACGTTCCCCAACTCGTCTACCGTCGGGTCGCATCCGGCGGCGTCGAGCGTCTCGACGAGCGACTCGCGCATCGCCTCGACGGAGTCGGTCGAGTCGATTTCGACGGCCCGTCGGTGGAACGCCGCGAGGTCGAACCCGCTCATCGTTCGAGGCGGGTGACGTCTTCGAGCGTCTCGCGCTCGCGGACGACGCGCGTCTCGCCGCCCTCGATAGCCACCTCGGCGGGCCGGGGCTGGGAGTGGAACTGATTGGCGAGCTCGTAGCCGTACGCGCCGGCGTTGCCGATGGCCAGCAGGTCCTCCCGCTCCGGACGTGCGATGGGGCGGTCCGTACAGAACACGTCGGCGCTCGTACAGCAGGGACCGCCGACGGAGACCGGCTCGGCCGCACGCTCAGGTGCGGTGAGGTTACGGATAGGGTGGTAGGAGTCGAACATCGCCGGGCGGATGAGCGTCGCCAGCGAGGCGTCCACGCCGACGACGGTGGCCGCCGGCGTCTCCTTTATGGTGTTGACCTCGGTGAGGATCAACTCGGCGTCGGCGACGACGTAACGGCCGGGCTCCAGCTTGATCTGCGCTTCTAGCTCCCCGACGGCGTCGCGGACCTTCTCCCCCACGACCCGCATGTCGAGCGGCTCCTCGTCCTCGCGGTACGGGACGCCGAAGCCGCCGCCGAAGTCGACGAACTCCAGTCCGCCGACGCGGTCCTCGACGGTGCGGCCCATGTCCGCCACCTTGCTGATAGCGCGGCAGTGGTCGTCCAAGTCGTCGTGGAGGACGCCGCTGCCGGCGTGGGCGTGGATGCCGACGAGGTCGAACCGTTCGTTCAACTCCTCGGCGAGTTCGGGGACCTCGTCGTAGGGGACGCCGAACTTCGCGTCCTTGCCCGTCGCCACCTTCTCGTGGTGGCCGGTGCCGATACCGGGATTGATGCGGATGGCGACGCGGCCGTCGTAGCCGCGCGCTTCGAGGCGGTCGAAGGTGTCCCGCGCCCCGCCGGTGACGGTCAGGCCGGGGTGCTCTTCGGCGAGGTCCGTGGCGTAGTCGAGGTCCCTATCGGGCGGGTTGACGGCGGTGTACTGGAGCGTGTCCGGGTCCGCGCCCGCGTCGATGGCCCGCTGGAGCTCTCCCCACGCGGCGCACTCGATATCCGCGCCCGTTTCGAGTAGCTTCGAGAGCACCGCGCGGCCGGTGTGGGCCTTCGCGGCGTACATGACGTGGGCGTCGGGAAAGGCCGACGCGAACCGCTCGTAGTTCGCGGCGACGCGGTCGAGGTCGACGACGTACAGCGGCGTGGCGTGTTCGGCCGCCAGCCGACCGAGTCGGTCGTGGTCCCAGTCCGCGAGGCGGCGGACCGGCGGCGAATCGTGGCTCATTGCCACAAGAAGAGCGACGGCGGCTAACAAGGGTTCCGTTTCGGCGAACCGGGACCGTCGAACGAGATGTTATCGACGGCCCCGCGATCTCGGGCGAGCCGGACTTCGCTCGCCTTACCGAGCCGCGTGCCGGCTCGTGTCAGCCTATACTTATTGCATTTCCAAGGGTAGTCCCCGCTATGGCATTCGTTTCATCCGCGGTCGGCCGACGAGTCGTCGCACTCGGGCTCGCGGCGATGCTGTTCCTGTCGGTCGGAACCGGCGTCGCCGCCGCGCAGTCGTTCGAAGGCGGTGCCGGGTCCGTCGTCGTCGGCCCCGACGAGACGTACGACAGTATTCAGGGATTCGCTGGGTCGGTCATCGTTCGGGGCACCGTTATCGGGGACGTCTCGACCGTCTCCGGAAGCGTCCACGTCACCGAGTCCGGCGAAGTCGGCGGCGACGTCTCCGCCGCCGCCGGGACCGTCCGGATCGACGGCGTCGTCGGCGGCGACGTCAGCGCCGCCGCGGGCACCGTCGAGATCAGCGAGACGGCTCGAATCGGCGGAAATCTCGAATCCGGAGCCAGTTACGTCTCGGTCGATGGCGCCGTCGAGGGCGACGTGACCGCCGGGGCCGAGACCGTCGTCCTCGGGCCGAACGCCGTCGTCGGCGGCGAGTTCCGCTACGACGCCGAGACGTTCAGGCAGGACCCCGCCGCCAGCGTGGCCGGCGGCGTCGTCCGCGACGACGGCATCGGGAGCGACGCCGGCCCGGACTTCGCCGAGTTTGCCGTCCCCGCGTGGCTCGGGGCTCTCTACGGTCTGTTCGTCAACCTCCTTCTCGGCGCCGTCCTGCTGGCCGTGTTCCCGGCGTTCTCGACCCGCGTCGCCGACCGCGTCGCGGGGAGTCCGGTCAAATCCGGCGGTATCGGCCTACTGACGCTGATCGTCGTCCCGCTGGTGCTCGCCGTCCTCGTCGTGACTATCGTCGGCATCCCGCTCTCGCTCGTGGGCGCGTTCGTCTTCGGCGTCACGGCGTGGATCGCGCTGGTCTACGGACAGTACGCCGTCGGCGCGTGGGCGCTCTCGCTGGCCGGCGAGGACAACCGTTGGCTCGCGCTCGTCGTCGGCCTCGTCGGGTTCGCCGTTCTCGGCGCGATTCCGATCTTCGGCGGCCTGTTCCAGTTCGTCGCGTTCCTGCTGGGCCTCGGTGCGCTCGCGCTCGCCCTGCGTGAGACCTACCGCGGTCGCGAGGAAGGGGCCGCCGGCGGCCGGCAAACCACGCTCGACGAGTCCTCGGGCGACGCTCGCGCGGCGTGACTCTCCGTTCGCTTATACCGTCTCTCCCGATTCGACGCTCGTCCACGGGTGCTCGTGTATCACCGCGTAGGTCGCACCGAGCAGGACGCCGTAGACGACGTGGGCGACGCCGACCGAGAGAATCACGAGGAAACTGCCGAGAAAGCCCGGCAGCGGCACCAGCGGTTCCGGGAACGACTCGACGCCGAGCGCGGTCATCGAGACGGGCAGGAGGAGACCGGTCGAGACGAGTCCGATGGCCGCCGCGTAGACGACGCCCGCCGAGACGCTCTCGGCCACCGTCGTCGCCTGTTGGCGGAAGATCGGCCGCGAGAGAACGAGCGTGAACAGTATCCCAGCGAGCACGCTGTTGAACAGGTGGACCGCCCACCCGCCGAGCACCGTCGGCCATCCGTAGAGCGCCCCGACGAACGGCATGAGGTTCGCCCCGAGGTGGAAGACGACGCCCATCCCGACGCCGCCGACGAGTCCGCCGGCGGCTCCCGCTCCCCACGTGTACTTGAGCGAGTTCGCGAACCGTCGCGTGGCGAGTCGCTGGCTCATACCTCGACTATGTGCATTGGTGACAAATATACAACCGATCGTCTCGCGCCAGCGCTCGACGTAACGCGTGCTTACGCCGGAACGAAGACGCGAGCCGGTCCAGATTACGAACCGCGGACGGAGTAAGGCGTCGTTGTCCGCGTCTTCGCTAATCTCTCAGCGCGTCTTCCCGCTCCGTCGCTTCCAGCGTCTCCTCCTCGACATCCGTCGCGACGACGGCGGGCTTGTACGCGCCCCCGGGGATGAGGTCGTGTTCGCCGACCGACGAGTCGACGAACCGCTGGAAGGCGCGGCGCTCGGGCGGGAGTTCGCCGTAGAGGACTTCCTCTTCGACGAGGTCGTAGACCGGGATACGCGGCGTCAGCAGCGTGTTCTCGCCGACGACGCTGCCCTCGCCGACGATAAATCCGCTGGTGACCCGACAGCCGGCACCCAGCGACACGTCGTCCTCGACGATGACGGGGTTGCTCTCGACCGGTTCGAGGACGCCGCCGACGAGCGTGTTCGCGCCGAGTTTCACGTTCTCGCCGATCTGGGCGCAGGAGCCGACGGTGTCACAGGAGTCGATGAGCGTCCCGTCGCCGACGTGCGCCCCGATGTTGACGAAGGAGGGCGACATCATGATGCAGTCCGACCCGAGGTACGCTCCGCGGCGGATGGTCGTGCCGTCGGGCGTGTTCCGGGTGCCGCGCTCGCCGAGGTCTTCGGTGTCGCGCAGGGCCAGTACGTCGTGGTACGGAACGCTTCCGTAGTCCCGGCTGTGGGTCTCCCGGAACGCGAAATTGAGGAGGATGCCGCGCTTGACCCACTCGTTGACCTGCCACTCGCCGTCGACCTTCTCGGCGGCGCGGATCTCGCCGTTCTCGAGGGCCGTGAGGAAGCTATCGAGCGTGTCCAGTTGCGGCGGTTCGACGTCCTCGACTGTCGCGCCCTGTTCGTACGCCGTCCAGAGGTCCCCGACGTTCCGTTCGAGGTCTTGTCCGAGCATGCTCAGGCGTCGATAACTTCCCCGAACGTATAGCGACCGGGGGTTCGGTCCGAGAGCCACACCGCCGCGTCGAGCGCTCCTGCGGCGAAGACCGCGCGGTCCTCCGCGCGGTGAGAGAGCGACAGCACCTCGTCGTTGCCCGCGAGGATCAGTTCGTGCTCGCCGCGGATGTCGCCCGCTCGCCGGGCGAACACGCCGATCTCGTTCTCGCCACGGGGCGCGTGCCCCTCACGGCCGTAGATGGGTTCGACCTCGCGCTCCTCCTGAATCGTCTCTAAGATGCTGTTGGCGGTCCCCGACGGCGCGTCGACCTTGCCGTTGTGGTGACTCTCCAGCAGTTCGAGGTCGTAGTCGTCGAGCGCGCGGACGGCCTCCCGGACCGTGCGCTGGAGGACCTGGATGCCCCGCGAGAAGTTCGTCGCCTTCAGCAGGGCCACGTCCTCGCTGACGGCGTCGAGCCTGGCTATCCCGTCTTCGTCGTAGCCCGTGCTGCCGACGACGATCGGGACCCCGACCTCGGCGCAGGCCTCGGCGACGGCGAGCGCACCCTCGGGGACGGCGAAGTCGACGACGACGTCGACGTCGCGTTCGGCGAGCGCCTCGGCCGCGTCCTCGGGATGGACGACCGGGACGCCCTCGACGGATTCCACGTCGCTCGTGGCGAAGCCGACGACGATCTCGAGGTCCCGGTCGGCCGCCGTTTCGAGGACCGTCTCGCCCATCCGTCCGGTGATCCCGAGGAGGGCGACCCGCGTCATCGCTCGATCTCCGCGTACTCGTCCTCTAAGTCCTCGTTTTCGAGCACGTCGAGGACGTTCCGGAGGTGTTCGGTGTGTTCCTCCGAGAGGCGCGTCAGCGGCGAGCGGACGTAGCCGGGACCGTAGCCGCGGATGCGCATGGCCTCCTTCACCGGGATGGGGTTCGTCTCGACGAACAGCGCGCGGAACAGCGGCCCGAGTTCGTGGTGCAGGGCGCGAGCGCGCTCGAAGTCGTCCGCGAGGGCCGCGCCGACCATCGCGCAGGTCCGCTCGGGCTCGACGTTCGCGGCCACGGAGATACAGCCGGTCGCCCCCACCGAGAGCATCGGCAGGGTCATGCCGTCGTCGCCGGAGAGCACCGCGAACTCCTCGTCGCGCGTGCGCTCGATGATCTCGGAGATCTGACCCATGTCGCCGCTCGCGGCCTTGTACGCCGCGATGTTCTCGTGTCCCGCCAGTTCGACGGCGGTGTCCGGTTCGATGTTTCGCCCGGTCCGCGAGGGGACGTTGTAGACGATCTGCGGCAGGTCCACCTCGTCGGCGATGGCCGTGAAGTGGTCCACGAGGCCCTGCTGTTCGGGCTTGTTGTAGTACGGCGAGATGAGAAGCAGCGCGTCCGCGCCGGCGTCCGCGGCCCGCTGCGAGAGCGAGAGCGCCTCGCGGGTGTTATTCGACCCGGTACCGGCGACGACTGGCACGTCGTCGACGGCGTCGATAACCGCTTCGACGACCTCGACGTGTTCGTCGTGGGTGAGCGTCGCTGACTCGCCGGTCGAGCCGACGGGCACGAGGCCGTCGACGCCGGCCTCTTCCAGCCGCCGGGCGTCGCGTCGGAGCGTTTCGAAGTCGATGCTGCGTTCGTCGTCGTCCTCGAACGGCGTGCACATCGCGGGGTAGACGCCGTGGAAATCGATCGCTGTCATTGCTGTGGTGTGTGGTATCGCTGTGGGATAGGTGGTGCGGTTGAAGACGATACGAGAGAAAGCGACCCGGGACGGGTGTGCCACGCCCGCCGCGAGCCATCGCTACCGCTTGCGTTTGCGTTTCGGGACGACGCAGACGCCGCTGACCATTTGGCGGGCCGCCGGGTCGTGGCGTCGTCGCATATCCGTGTGAAAATCCGTGAGGGACTTAGCTGTTGTGTTCCCTCGGCGTTTCTCACCGCGTCGCTTCGAGGACCGCGCTCCTTTCAGTCGCACGCCCCTCGCTACTCCACGGTTCACTCCGTTCGCCGTCGTCGTGCGGCGGCACCGCCGCACGACTGCTTGAGGGACCTTTGGTCCCTCTCCGTTCCGACGAGAGCCGCGCTCCCTTCAGTCGCGCGCCTCTCGCCAACCCCGAAAGCCTATCGGGGAGGCCTCCGGAACCCCTCGTATGACCGTTTCACATCCGGGTCAGCGCGTGGCCGTACTGGCCGACGCGCAGAACCTCTATCACACCGCCCGGAGTCTCTACTCGCGCAACATCGATTACTCCGCGCTGCTCGAAGACGCCGTCGACGGCCGCGAACTCTCCCGCGCCATCGCCTACGTCATCCGCGCGGACTCGCCCGAGGAAGAGACGTTCTTCGAGGCGCTCGTGGACATCGGTTTCGAGACGCGGATCAAGGACATCAAGACGTTCCAGGACGGGTCGAAGAAGGCCGACTGGGACGTCGGCATGAGCCTGGACGCCGTCACGCTGGCGAAGCACAACGACGCCGTCGTCCTCTGTACGGGCGACGGAGACTTCGCTCGGCTCTGTCACTACCTCCGCCACGAGGGCTGTCGCGTCGAGGCGATGGGCTTCGAGGAGTCCTCCTCCGAGGATCTGAAGGAAGCCGTCGACGGCTTCGTCGACATGAGCGCGGACCCCGACCGATTCCTGCTGTAGCCGCCGCTACTCGCTCGATTCCCGCGAAAACGGAGCGACGTTCAGACCGGGCGACCGTCTTCGGAGGTGCCGACCAGTAGCGACCCGGCGGCCATTCCGAGCGCCGCGAGACCGCCGGCGATCGACGGGATTCCGAGGTTGACCGGTCCCGCGGTGAGGATGAGCACCGTACTGACGAACAGGAGGACGCCGCCCAGCAGCATCTTTCGCTTGTCTGTAGCCATGGTACCTGTCGGTAGTCGCTCATCCGGTATAAATTTCCCCAAAATCGCCCGCCGGAAGTACGTTAGATGGTCACAAACAACACTATATCTCCACCGATCTATAATTCAGTTATCACGACGCATACGGCCCAACCGGGAAATGAACGGTCGTCGAACGAGCGGCGACCGAAAGCGGGTTGCCGACCGAGAGGCGAATACCGACAATGACCGACAGCGATCTCCGCGACCTCCGCCGGGCCGCCGACTACCAGTTCGGCGACGGCGCGGGCGCGACACTCTTCCCCGCCCTCGACGGCATCGAGATAACGCACACCAGCTCCGGCCGACCCCGACAGGCCCACGCCGAGGACGGCCGCCTCGTCACCTACGGCACCGACGGCCGCTACCGCCTCGGACTCGCGGGCGGCCGACGCCTGCAGGAGTCCTTCGACGCGCCGCGGCACCGCGTCGTCGTCGGCGACGAGAGCGAACCGTTCGTCCGCGAGGGCCGCAACGCCTTCGCCAAGTTCGTAAAGCGAGCGGACCCCGGCCTCCGCCCCGGCGACGAGGCCCTCGTCGTCCACGCGGACGGCGATTTACTCGCCGTCGGTCGGGCCGAGCTCCCCGGCGAGGGGATGGTCGACTTCGAGACGGGGATGGCCGTGAAGGTCCGCGACGGTGCCGATAATTGACAGAAAGCATTTACTGCGCACTTCTGAACGGTCGGTATGCGCCGCCGACAGGTCCTCTCGTCACTCGCGCTCTCCACCGCGTCGCTCGCCGGCTGCAACAGTCTCGGCACGCCCAAACGGACGCCGGCTGACGTGACGCCCGCAAATGTGCCAACTGCTACGGACTCTCCCACGGAGACGGCGACGCCGCCGGTGACGCCCGATCCCGACGACCCGATTCTGGTCGTCGTCCGCAACCGAAGTGACGGGTCAAGACGCGTCTCGCTCACGCTTTCTCGTAGCGACGGGTCAACCCTACTGAACGAATCCGTCCAACTCAACGCGGGTGCGAGGACGGAGTTCGAGACGGGTATCGAGACGCGGGGACAGTACGACCTCGCCGTCAGTATCGACGGGACAGAGCGGCAGTTCGACGTCCTTATCGAGACGTACGATATCCGGATGGGGTCGAATCAGGAGATCGAGATAACGGCTGACGAGATCCGTTTCTTCGCCGAAGAGTGATACCGGTAGGCGTCCGCGAACACCTGCTCGCGGCGCATCAGTTTCTCGACGCCGTGGTCGGGGATGCCTTTGCCGAGGAGCTGGCTGTGCTGCTGGAAGCCGTCGTGGGTGACGATGCGTTCGTTGCGGTGCGGTAGTTCGTATCGTACCGAACTCGCGGCGACGCCGCGAGTTCGGCCTTTTTCGCCCACGTTTTTCGAGGAGCCTTCCCACAGCGCGCTCTGCGAGCGCGCGAGGAAAGGCGACGAAGAAAAAGGTGGGTCGCTAAATATTTCCGGCCGGAACGCAGACTCACGGGTATGTTCGGCGGAGGCGGCGGGGGCATGAACCCTCGCAAGATGCAGCAGATGATGGAACAGATGGGCATCAACATGGACGACATCGATGCCGAGGAGGTAATCATCCGGACGGCCGACGAGGAACTCGTCTTCAGCGACGCCGAGGTCCAACTCATGGAGGCCCAAGGTCAGAAGACCTACCAGGTCGTCGGCGACCCGGAATCGCGCGAACTCGGTTCGGGCGAGAGCGCGGAGAGCGCCGCGATCGAGAGCGGTGAGAGCGGGAGCGACGCGAGCGAGACCGACGATAGTGACGACGGGAACGTCGTCGACGCGGACGACGTCGAACTCGTCGCGATGCGGACCGGCGTCGACGAGGAGACGGCGCGAGAGGCGCTCGAAGAGAACGACGGCGACCTCGCGGACGCCGTCGACCAGCTCGAGTAGCGTGTCCTATCTCTTCGTCCACGAGGACCGCGAGTACCTGCTGGACCCCGGTGAGCGGTTCGAGTCCGACCTCGGCATTCTGGAGGTGCCAGAAGACGTCGAACCGGGCGACGTCGTCGAGACGCACCTCGGAACGGCGTTCACGACGCGGCGGCTCCGCGGGCCGGATCTGTTCAACCACCTCGAACGCACCGGCGCGCCGATGATGCCCCGGGACGTGGGGCTGGTCGTCGGCAAGACCGGCGTCGCCGCGGGCGACCGCGTCCTCGACGCCGGAACGGGGACCGGCATCCTCAGCGCCTATATGGGCCGATTGGGGGCCGACGTGGTGACCTACGAGGTCGACCCGGAGTTCGCCGACGTGGCCCGCGAGAACATGGCGCTGGCCGGCGTCGAGGACCGCGTCGAGGTCCGGACCGGCGACGTGACCGACGACCTCGACACGCTCTCCGGGTTCGACGTGGTCACGCTCGACACCGAAGACGCGCCGACCGTCGTCGAACGGGCACCGACGCTGCTCCGCCGCGGCGGGTCGCTGGCCGTCTACTCGCCGTTCGTCGAGAACACGCGCGAGGCCGTCGCGGCGGCCGAGGAAGTCGGGTTGGCGGCCGTCGAGACGCTCGACACCATCCAGCGCGAGATGGACTTCGACGACCGGGGCTCTCGGCCGTCGACGGGCGGCGTCGGTCACACCGGCTACCTCACGTTCGCGCGTCGTCCCTGACAATTCAAGCCGAAATGCGGCGCGTCCACGACTCGCCGGGCCGTGGATTCAAGGTCCGATGACACGTATCCGGACGCGTATGAGCGAAGCCGGAGCTCCCGACGAGACGACGACCTGGCCCGAACTCGCTATCAGTCTCTACGATCGGCTGACCGGTCGCAACGCCGAGATCACCTACGATTTCGAGGACATGGAAGTGGACGTGCCGAGCAAGACGGGCGAGGACCCCGACTACGCTCACTGGCGTATCGACGGCACGCTCACCGTCACGACACGCGAGAAGGAGTGACGACCGATATCGAACGGGAGAGCCGAGAGCCGATAGAGACGGTCGCGGAGCTACTGGACGCGCTCGAAGACCGGATGTCGCTGGCCGTCGAGGCGGACCTCAGCGTCGAGATCGACGGCCACGGCGCGACCGTCGTCGGTTACGACGACGTCGTCGCGGTGGACGTCCCCTCGCTCCCGGCCGCCCTCGCGCTGTGGCGGGGGTTGCCGGTCGATTCGATGGACCTCGGGGCGGCGCTGGCGTCGGTCGGCCTGACCGCCGAGTTGCAGGTCCGCGGCGTCCCCGTGGCGCGCGTCGGCGAGGACGCCACGCCGAGCGCCGCGGCCCGGCGGCTCGGACTCGGATCGGTCGAACTCGTTCCCGACGGCGTCCCGCTGGCCGCGGTCACTCGACGGCGCGGATGAGGTCGAGCAGTTCGTCCCGGTAGTCCTGCGGTGAGCAGTCGAGTTCCGGCGGAGCGTCCGCCAGGCCGAGAATCTCGGTGACCGGGCGGTCCGGATACGCGCCTGCGGCGATGCGGAAGCCGTCGCCGTGCCAGACACCGACCCAGCCCGTTATCGACAGCGTCGCACCGATCTCGTCGAGCGACAGCGACGCGGTGTACGTCCGCAGGCGGGCGCGGTCGCCGCTGTCGGTTCGGACCCGCTCTCGTCGGCCGCGTTCGACGTCCGCGAACCCGCGTTCGCGCAGTTGCTCGGCGAAGGCGGACTGGGCCTCGGCGCGGACCGTCGGGAGTATCATCGCCGGCCCGATGCCGGGGGCCAGCGGCGGTCGGAAGGTCAGCGCCGTGGCGAAGAAGAAGCGCCACTGCTGCTCGACGCCGGCCGCGTCCCGGGCGGCCTCGCGGGTTCGACTGTCGCCGTAGAGGCGGGTCGCACCGACGACCTTCGCCGTCGGGAGCCGGAACACCGTCTCGACGGTCTCGTCGGTCAGTTCCCAGCCGCCGTCGCGCAGTCGGGATTCCGGAACGGCCGGAAACGAGGCGTCGTCGGACACGCTATCGGCTCAGTGGTCGTCCTCGCGCCACTTGTGTTCGCACTCGGTACAGGTGAAGAAGCGGGTCTCGGACTCGTCGGCGGCGCGGATCTGCTTCATCTCGTAGAAGGCGCGGTCGTTCCCGCACTCGGGGCAGCGCTCGCTGGTCGTCGGTCCCATGTCCGCGGCGTCGACCTCGGAGGTGTCGACGACCTCGGACTCCTCTTGGCCCTGCGTGGTGACGGCCATCTCCCGTTCGGTCTCGTCGTCGCGCAGTTCCTCGTGGCCGCAGCTCCCACAGACCCAGCGGTCGCCTTCCGTCTTCATCATCGAGCCGCATTCGTCGCAAAATTGCATCGTTGCCCCCACTAGCCGTCCGTCCGTGTTAAACGTCGGGGTTCAGTCGTTGTTGAGCCACGACGAGCACGCCTCCATGTCGTCTAACTGCTCGCCGTGGTGGGTGCAGTACGGTTCGACGTCGCCGTCGTCCATCACGTACTGGAAGTGCCGGCAGTTCCCGCAGTACTTGTCGGGTTCGCCGCGGTGGACGGCCGTCTCGGTGATGGGGTCGTGGCCGGTCGACGAAGCCGTCCCGCCATCGGTCGACGGCGAAGCCTCCGGGCCGGCGTTTGCGATGGACGGATCGAGGTCTCGCTCGGAGAAGGTCGGTCGGTCGTCTGCCGTCGAACCGCTCTGCGTCGACTCCGAGGACCGGTCGGTGGTCGTCGTGTTTCCCCGAGAGGCGTCGGCGGACTGGGCCCGCTCACGGCCAGTCGTCGGCCCCCGACCGAACGCCTCGGTGTCGCCGCCGTCGCTGACGGCGCTCTGACCGCCGTCGGGTCGGTTCGTCTGCGTCTCGACGCTACCGTCGGGGTCGTCGCCGAAGAAGCCGATGCCGCCCAGTCCCGGGATGGCGCGGGTCTCCTCGACGAGTTTGATGGTCCCCTCCTCGGTGACTTCCATCCGGGCGGTGCCGCCGGGTGACTTCCGGGTCTTGAACGTCGCCAGCGCGACGAAGAGACACCAGAACGTCGTCAGGATGCCGGCGAAGTAGACGACGCTGGTCCCCAGCGCGAGCGTCGGCGCGCTCGTCATCCAGTTGTAGGGGTAGATGTGCTGGAAAGCGACGACGCCGAGCAGCGAGACGCCGGCCCCGAGCACCGCGAACGCGCGGGTTCGGGCGCTGGCGGGTAACACGGCGAAGATGCCGAGGACGACGGTCGGCAGGCCGACCCCGGCGACGATGCCGCCGACCTCCCGGGCGGCGTAATCCCCCAGCCCGACCCGCGTTCCCACGTCCGTCGTCGCGAGGGCGATGGCGGCGACGAGTCCGGCGGTGCCGACGAGAAACAGCGCCGTCCCGACGACCTGCTGGCGGCGAGACGCGACGCGGCCGACCTCCCCCTCGTACACGTCCGTCAAACTGGTCATGGACGTGTCTAGCACCGCGCTCCTCAAAACTTCACGTCAGACGCGCGTCTGACGCACCGCGGAAAACCAGCCGCCCCGGTGAGTGGCCGTTAGAGGGTCTGAAAACGGGATTGAACGATACAGGCCGTCAGCAGCGCCACCCACGGATAGCCATGAATCTCCGCAGTGTCTCGATTCTCGACGCTACAAAAAATGAGAGAGCGCAGGCCGGCGCTACGAGAGGTCGCGCTCTCGCACGCCGTCGCGGATGTTCGCCGCTCGCTTTCGCACGCGGGAGACGTAGCGTTCGACTTTCTCGGGTTTCTCGCCGTAGAACGACGCGGCCCAGTGAACGTCGATGCCGGACTGGGTGAGGAAGTACGCGACGAGAGTGTCCCGGCCCGCCTGGATGATCGCCGGCGGGACGCCGCGCTCGCCGGTGCCGGCCTCCTCGAAACCGTTGACATCGAAGTAGACGTCGGCGTACAGCGTCGCGTCCTCGGCGTCTTCGAAAGCGATACCGCAGTGGTCTGGAGCCTCGAATCGATAGCGCGCGCCGCCGTCGACGTCGCTCTCTTCGAGGATGCGGACGCCGAGGACGTACTCGCGGTACGCCGAGTCCGTCTCGGCCGTCGTCGGGTGGTCTGTTTGTGACATAGAGCGTGTGGGGGATAGGTCAGTGTGTCAGTGGGGACCGACACAGGGGGGTTACTCGTCGCTGTCGTCGTCGCTCTCGACCTCTTCCGTCTGGCACTGCGGTCCGCGGCCGGGGTTGTCATCGGAGTTACCGGAGCTCTCGCCGGAGTTACTAGGACTCTCGCCGGAACTGTTCGGACTTTCGTCCGAGCTGCCGGGACGTTCCTCGAGATAGTCCGGCTCGTAGACGTAGAGGCAGTCGTTGGGGTAGGACCGAGCGGGACCGCCGAAGCCGTCCTCACAGCAGAGGACGCGGCCGTCGCGCATCGCGTAGACGTTGTCGATGTTCCGGAGCGCGTCGTTGGCGTCCTCGGGCGAATCCGTGAAGTCCGGTCCGGTGATGACGGGTTCGAGCGTCGAGACGTTGTAGTCCGATTCGAGTTCGGCGCGGTAGACGACGCCGCCGTCGACGCGGTCCATCTGGACGTCGCCGGTCTCGTTCGCCAGGTCGTCGTTGAACTCCGAGATGCCGAAGTAGACGAAGTCGCCGGGGCCGGCGTCGTCGGCGCTGTCGACGCCCTCCGCCTTGTTGAACTCGATGGAGGCACCGATCTCCTTGGCGGCCGCGCGAGTCTCGAGGAAGGGGACCTTCCGAAGTTCCTCGTCGACGCCATCGGGGCCGTTCTGTTCGTACTGCTCGGCCCACTCGACGATTTCCTCGTTGGTGATGTAGTTCTGATTGCCGTTCTCGATGATTTCGAGGTCGGCCTCTCGAACCGCGGCGTCCAGATTCTCGCTCCAGTCGATGTCGGCGTGGGCTTCGAGGTAGTCGGTCTGAGTCACGTCGTCGTACTCGGCGATCCAGGACTCGACCTCGCCGTTGGTCGCGTGGCCCAGTTCGATCCACTCGACTTCGAGGGGCGTGTTCGCCGGGGAGTTGCGTTCGCCCACCTCTTCGGCGTTCGCGGCGTCGTTGGTGATCTTCGGTGCGTAGAGCGTGCCCGCGATGTCGTCGGTGTCTTGGTAACTCGGGATCGGCCGGTCGGCGACGAACTTGTAGATGCCCTTGCTGTCGCCGTCCGAACAGCCGTAGACGGTCCGCTTGTCCTTCTGGATGTCGGGAGCTTCCCACGCCGCGCGGCCCATGACCCAGTACTTGATGGGTTCGGGCGTCTCCGCCGCCGGCTCGCGGACGTCCACGAAGTAGCCGTACCGGTAGGGGTTCGGATAGGTGTCACAGATCGGCTGCGTGACGTTCTCGGCGCTGTCCTCGGCTTGGTCTCGCGGCTCCGCACCGAGGTAGTACGCGAGGAACTCGACGCCGCTGAGCGCCCAGTAACCCTGCGGACTGAACGGCGATTCGAGCGCCCCGTCCTCGGCGTACGCGCCGATCGCGTCCGCGATCTCGGTCGGGTTCGGTCGGTTCCAGAACTGGCAGCCGCCGACGAGACCCGCTCCCGAGTCCGCTGCCACGATGTCGCTGACGGTGTGGGTCAGATTGACGCGGGGATGCGCGTAGTTCTCCTCGGCGGATATCATCGTCTCCCACGGGCTGAGGTCGCCGTAGCAGTTGATCCGCGTCCCGCCGATGTCGCGGAACGCCGCCGTGTTCGTCACGTTCATGGCCTCGCTCAGGTCGGCGCTCCATTCGCCGTCGTCGTCCCGACCGAGCGGGACACGCGAGATGCAGCCCGGACTGTTCTCCCAATTGGTGAACAGGTAGCCCTCGGTCCCCGCCTCGTCCGTCGGGACGAACTGGTTGCAGTCGGGGTTGCTCCCGGAGAGACCGTACTGCGACCCCGCGAAGTACGGCCGCTCCTCGCGCTCGGGTTCGGGGAGACTCCCCCGCTGGACGATGTTCCGTCCGTCCGGCGTCTGCGTGACGCCGAGCAGCGAGGAGCTGTCGCCGATCGGCTCGCGACCGTAGAAGAGGATCTCGTAGTCCCCGGAGTCCGAGCGGACGTCGCCCTGTTCCGCTCGCGTCTCGGGGAACGAGACCTCGTCGAAGTCGTCGTTGCTCCCGTCGAACTCGAAGTTGAACCCGCTGAAGTAGCCGACCGCCGCCCGGTCGAACGGGTCGCCGTTCTCCGCCGAGGGGTGCTGGAGGCTGTAGAGTAGGGACCCGTCCGCGAAGACGAACGGTCCCGTGACCTCCGCGCCGAACGCCGTCGTCGAGAATCGCTTGAGCGACCCCCTGACGCTCGGTGCGCCGGGCGTATCGGACTCCGCCACTTCTTCGCCGCTCGCTGTCCCCACGACGCTCGCCCCCAGTGCGGCCGCGACCGAACTGGAGATCAGTTTCCGTCGAGTTAAATCGACCATGCGGGTGGAGGGTCGAAGATGGCCTAAAAATCGCTTTATATGAGGGCACTACAATCATATTTCTGATACCTATTGGCGGGTATCGTTACGGACCGTAGCGGAGCCGAAAACACCACTATGTCTACGATTCTCGTACAACTTCCAGATCGTCTCGAGTCCGCCGCCATCGGAGAACTATCTGTTTTTGAGATATCTTTCCAAGCCGGCGAGCCGGCTGTGGCGACGCGAACCGCCGGCTACATCCCCATGTCCGCGGCCGCCTCGGGCACCGGCAGCGCGTCGGGCGTCGTCCCGAGCAACTCGGCGGCGTGGTCGAGCGCCATGTCGAAACCGTAGTACCGTTCGAGTTCGTCGCCGTCGGCCGTCGGTCGCACCTTCAACATCGCGTAGCCCTCGACGTTCTGGGCGATGGCCGCCGTCCCTCCGGCGCTCTCGAACGTGAGCACTCGCTCCGCCTCGGTCTCTCGGTAGCGCGCGGTGATGCCGTCGGCCGTCGCCTCGGTCGCCCGCTCGGTGTCAGTCATTGGTGCGTGTAAGGAGGGCGGGTATGCGAACCTGACGGTCCGCTCCGCCGAACCGCAACCCCGAAGCGACTCGGCGCGTACGCTCCGGCATGGCGAAGTGGTTCCAGAGCGGGCGGCGGCGCGACATCTGCGTCCTGCTCGCCGGGGCAGACGAGGGCGAACTGACGGGCCAGCGACTCAAGACGCGCCTCGAACGCCGCTACGACACCCGGATCGAGCCCAAGAGCTTCTACGGGGCGCTGGAGGCGATGGAGGACGCCGGCTTCCTCGAACACCGCACCGAGGGCATCGCCGACAAGTACTCGCTGACCGACGGCGGCGAGCGACGCCTGCGCGAGCAGTTCGAGTGGATGGCCGAGAACCTCGGGGAGTAGTTTCGTCGACCCCCTCAACAGACGAGTTCTCCTGACTCGGTGCGGTCAGTACAGGGCATGTAGTTAGCATGTGTACCACGGTTCAATTTTTTCAAAAACCAGTTCCCGTCAGGGAATAGGCGGTGGTCTTGGCATAGTAATCCCCTTAGACGTGTCTCGTCGGAATCTATACCGAAGATTTGGTTGTTATTTCTCTCGGCTCCTATTCAGTACCGAGCCACGATCACCGGATTATAACTCCTGTTGAGTCGGTCGAATCAGCAGTTCGTTGACGTCGACATGGTCCGGCTGGCCGACCGCGTAGGTAATAGACCGGGCGATATCCTCGGGTGTGAGAGCGTCCATCGTCTCTAGCATCTGCTGGGTCTGTTCGCGCTGTTCGTCTTCGGGGATGTGGTCCGCAAGTTCGGTGTCGACGAAACCTGGTTCGATGCGGGTCACTCGGATATCGTTCTCGCCAGTAACCTCTTTTCGAAGGCCTCGAGAGAAACCGTTGACGCCAAATTTCGTCGCGCTGTAGGCGCTCGAACCGGGGAATGACTTCCGGCCGGCGACAGAGGAGATGTTCACGACGTGTCCGGACCCCTGCTGCTGCATTATCGGCAGGACCGCGTGGGTAACGGCCATCAGCCCGCTGAGGTTCACGTCGACCATCTGCTGGAAGTTGTCCGTGTCCGCAGATTCGACCTGTTCAAGTAGCATTACGCCGGCATTGTTGACGAGAATGTCGATGCGGCCGAACTCGTCGTGTGTCCGGTCGACCAATTCCTTGACCTCGTCCTCGTCGGTGACGTCTGTCGGAACGACGAGCGCATCGCCGCCAGATGATTTGATCCGGTCGGCTAACTGTTCAAGTTCGTCCTCGCGACGGGCCGCGAGCGCGACATTGACTCCTTCCTCTGCCAGCGACTCTGCCGTCGCCTCGCCGATACCAGAGGATGCACCGGTGATGAGAGCGACCTTTCCGTCGATGTCTTCAATTAGACTCATTATCCACTGTTTATAACGGGGTGACAAATAAGGGGCGCCGGGTGAGAGAAACACTGTCCGGTACTGTCGCTTCAGGCAGTCTCACCCCATAGTGATGCTTACTTACCTACTGAGGTTGCGTGTCGAAACCGGTAGACGTATTTATACGCTTGGGTGCTGTGCACCGGTTCTGCGCGGATACACGGATAAGAACGAATATTCTTGTACAGCCTGTATATATGGTCTTCCCATTGCAAGACTCGCTCTGTCCATTCAGCACAGCACCCTGAACACTACTGCGTTCTGAGAAGGTGGCCAGCGGTCAATAGGCGATCATACTTAACGGCCGTTTCACGATGGAATCTGTTTGAAGATGGGGTTCGACGGAGTCACAAGGGGATGAACAGTCGAGTCACGCCCCCGGAACGCCGACGGCGTCGAAGCCCGCGATGCCGACCAGCGCCAGCAGATAGAGGACGGCGAGCGAGGCGACCCACGCTATCAGGGCGATGAGGATCGCGTTCCCCCACCCGCCGGGATACCTCGCGTTGATGACGGCCACGTACGCGAGGAGGACGAGCAGCGGTCCGAGAAACGGGATCCACCCGAAGAAGAAGCCGACGACGCCCCAGACGACCGCCCCGAGTAGTGCCGTCACGATGGCGTAGGTGTAATCATCGTGGCCCGCGACGACGCGCGCACCGACGTAGATTCCCAGCGCGCCGACCAGCAGGCTGACGAGGAAGACGACGAGGGAGTCGAGGAGTGCCATGTGGGTCCCTCCGAAGACGGTGACGTAGTTATAGCGCCCTTACGGCGGGAATCCGCGGAATACCGCCGATTCGCCGAGCAGTCTTCACAGCGCTCAGTCCAGCAACTGGTCCGCGATGGTGTTGCGCAGCACTTCGCTGGTCCCCTCGTAGATCTCGTTGAGCTTGGCGTCGCGGTAGAACCGCTCGACGGGGAAGTCCTTGGTGTAGCCGTAGCCGCCGTGGATCTGGATGCCCTCGTTCGCCACCTCGCGGGAGACTTCGCTGGCGTAGAGCTTGGCCTGCGCGGCCTCCTTGACGAACGGTTCGCCGCGCTCTTTCAGGTCGGCGGCCCTGTGCATCAACATTCGGGCGGCCTCCGTCTTGGTGTCCATGTCGGCGAGTTTGTGCTGGATGGCCTGGAACTCGCTGATGGGCTGGTCGAACTGCTCGCGGTCCTGTGCGTACCGAAGCGACTCGTCGAGGGCGGCCTGTGCGATGCCGACGCCGCGGGCGGCGATGGTGATGCGCCCGCCGTTGAGCGTCTTCAGCGCGTGGACGAACCCGCGGCCCTCCTCGCCGAGGCGGCGGTCTTCGGGGAGATACATGTCGTCGAAGCGCAACTCGGCGGTCGGACAACCCTTGTCGCCGAGTTTGTGTTCGGTCCCCTCGACGACGAACCCGTCGTCCTCCTCCGGGCGGACGACGAAGGAGGAGATTCCTTTGTTGCCCGCCTCGGGGTCCGTCTTGGCGAAGAGGACGACCGTGTCGGCGACCGAGCCGTTCGAGATCCAGAGTTTGCCGCCGTTCACGACGTAGCCGTCGCCCTCTCTCTCCGCGGCTACGCCGCTCCGTTCCGAGGCGCTTTGCGCCTCGCTACGCTCCGCCGTGGTCTCCATCGCCGGCACGTCGCTGCCGGCTCCGGCCTCCGAGAGGGCGAACGCGCCGATGTCCTCGCCCGCGGCCATCGGCGCGAGGTAGGTCTCCCTCTGGGCCTCGTCGCCGAACTCGTAGACCATGTTGCACGCGAGCGAGATGTGGGCGGCGACGATGGTGCCGAGACCGCCGCTGCCGCGCGAGATCTCTTCGAGCGCCATCGCGTAGCTGTGATAATCGAGACCGGCACCGTCGTACTCCTCGGGAATCGGCATCCCCATCAGCCCCAACTCAGCCATCTGTTCGACGAGGTCGCGCGGAAACTCGTCGTCCGCGTCGATGTCGGCCGCCCGGGGGACGACCTCCTCGTCTACGAACTCCGCGACCATCTCCCGTATCTGGCGCTGCTCCGCAGAGGGACTGAAATCCATGCGAGTAGGTATCGAGCCACACCCCTTTACTGTTCGGCAACGGGCGACCCGTTGCCGGCGGTCGTATCCGCCCTCGTCGTCGCGTCTCGGTCAGTCGTACTCGTAGAAGCCCGCGCCGGTCTTCTTCCCGAGGTCGCCGGCGGCGACCTTGCGCTTCAGGAGATACGCCGGCTGGTAGCGGTCGCCCAGTTCCTCGTGGAGCGTCTCGGAGGCGTCCAGTACGACGTCGAGGCCGATGTGGTCGGCCAGTTCCAGCGGCCCCATCGGGACGTTCGTGCCGAGCGTCATCCCCCGGTCGATGTCCGCCTCCTCGGCGACGCCCTCGTCGTAGGCGCGGATCCCCTCGTTGATCCACGGCATCAGGATGCGGTTGACGACGAAGCCGGGCTTGTCGTCGGCCTCCCACGTCTCCTTTTCGAGGTCCTCGGCGAAGGCGTGACCGAGCGCGAGCGTCTCCTCGCCCGTCTTCTCGCCGACGACGACTTCGACGCCCTTCATCACCGGCACGGGGTTCATGAAGTGAAGACCGAGCACGCGCTCGGAACGGTCGACGGCGCTGGCGATAGTGGTGATCGAGAGCGTGCTGGTGTTCGTCGCGAGAACCGCCTCCGGGTCGCAGGTCTCGGCGAGATCCGAGAAGACGGACTGCTTGACGTCCATGTCCTCGGTGACCGCCTCGACGACGAGGTCACAGTCAGCGAGATCGTCCAAGTCGGTGGTCCCGTCGATGCGGCCGCGCGCGCGGTCAGCCTCTTCGCGGGTGAGCTCGTCGCGGGCGACCAGTCGGTCGAGGCTGTCGTCGATGGCCTCGAACCCCGCGGAGACGAAGCGCTGTTCGACGTCGCGCATCACCACGTCGTAGCCGGCGGTCGCGGCGACCTGCGCGATGCCGTTTCCCATCGTTCCCGCGCCGACGACGCCCACGGTGTCGATCTCGTCGAGTTCCATGGTCGAGGTTCGACCCGACTTCGTGTAAGTCTGCCGACGGTAGTGGAACAGTAAATTTGCTTACCATCACCGAAAGGTGTGACTTACTACCACGCTAAAACCCGCAGACGGCGCGACGTTCCAATAATTCACTCGAACCGTAGTAAATGTCAGGAACAAGATACTTATGGGGTGCGCCGGAATAGGAAAGTGACGTGACAGCGCTCACACCCGGACGGCCGACCCAGCTATCGACTACCCAGTGCGGTGTCCGGGAACCGACGCCCAGCATCTCCGAGAATGAGTAAATCATCCGACGCTTCGGCCGCCCAGGCCGACCAAACGGTCGCACAGGTAATCGACACTATCGCGGACACCGCCGCGGACGTACGCACGGCGATCGCCACGGAGCGCGAACACAGCGGGACGGTCAACCCCAGCGGCGACGAGCAACTGGCCGCCGACGTTCGCGCGGACGAACTGTTCGAACAGCGCATGCTCGCCATCGACGGCGTGGCCTCCTACGCCAGCGAGGAGCGAGCGGACGTGACGACGACCGACGGGCACGTTCACATGGCGATGGACCCGCTCGACGGCTCCTCGAACCTCGAGCCCAACAGCGGGATGGGGACCATCTTCGGCGTCTACAGCGAACAACCCCCCACCCACGGGAAGAACCTGCTGGCGGCCGGGTTCGTCATCTACGGTCCCGTCACCTCGATGGTCGTCGCCCGCGACGGCGCGGTCAAGGAGTACATCCTCGACAGCGAGGAGAAGCGCCTCGTCGACGACGACGTGACCGTCCCCGAGGACCCGACCGTGTTCGGCTTCGGCGGCGGCGTCGACTCCTGGACCGACAACTTCGGCTCGTTCGCCGAGGAGGTCCGTCAGGAGTTGAAACTGCGCTACGGCGGTGCGATGATCGCCGACATCAATCAGGTACTCAACTACGGCGGTATCTTCGCCTACCCCGCGCTGGAGTCCAGTCCCGACGGGAAACTCCGCCTCCAGTTCGAGGGGCAGCCGATGGCCTACATCGTCGAGACGGCCGGCGGCCGCTCCTCCGACGGCTCTACCTCTCTGCTCGATCGGAACCCCGACGAACTCCACGAGCGCACGCCGCTTCACCTCGGAAATGCTGACCTCATCGACCGCCTCGAAGCGTCGGTCGAGCAGTATCCGCAGTAGAGCGTCACCGATTCTACGGCCTCAGACGCCGCAACGACCCGTGTTCTGTTCGCTGAGCGTTCCCTTCCGACCCACCGGTGAGCGGCGCTCCTCGTCGGGGTAACTACTGTGACCCCGGGGGTCGTGTGGAGTGGTATGAAGGTACGTATCGCGGCGGGCGCGAGCCGCGAGGAAGCGTCCGCTATCGCCGCAGCCGTCGCCGAACACGTCGGCGAGACCGTCGAGGTGTTCGTCGGCGACAGCGACGAACCGACGCTCGTCCGCGAAGTCAGCGAGACGGACGACGACGGAACCGACAGCTCTCCCGAAACGGACGAGGACCTCGGTCCGACCGACCGCGAGGAGCGACTGCGCGAGGAGATCGCCGACATCGAGCGCGGCGGCCCGGAGAAGTACCGCGAGCGACTGGCCGAACAGGGGAAGCTCTTCGTCCGCGACCGCCTCGACCTCTGGTTCGGCGACGACGGATTGGACTTCGAGGACGGCCGGTTCGCCAACTTCGACAACTGGCATCCGGACAGCCCGGACATCGAGGCGAGCGACAACGACGACCGACTCCCGGCCGACGGCCTCGTCACCGGCGCGGGGACGCTCGACGGCCGGAAGGTCCACGTCGCCGCGAACGACTTCACCGTCAAGGCCGGCTCCGTCGCCAAGCGCGGCGTCGAGAAGTTCCTCCGCCTCCAGCAGCGCGCGCTGAAGACCGGCCGGCCGGCGCTGTACCTCGTGGACTCCTCGGGCGGCCGGATCGACCAGCAGCGGGGCTTCTTCGCTAACCGCGAGGGAATCGGGAAATTCTACTACAACCACTCGATTCTCTCGGGGGCGGTCCCGCAGATCTGTGTCCTCTACGGTCCCTGTATCGCCGGTGCGGCGTACACGCCGGTCTTCTCCGATTTCACCGTCATGGTCCGCGGGATGAGCGCGCTGGCCATCGCCTCGCCGCGGATGGTCGAGATGGTCACCGGCGAGGACATCGACCTGGAGACGCTCGGCGGCCCGGACGTACACGCCCGTCACTCCGGCAGCGCGGACCTGGTGGCCGACGACGAGGAGCACGCCCGCGAACTCGTCGCCGACCTCGTCACGTATCTGCCCGACAACTGCGAGGAGAAACCGCCCACTCGGGACCCCGTCGCCCCGTCGAAATCACCGGAGAGCCTCGATAGCGTCGTCCCGCGGGAGCCGAACAAGGGCTACGACATGCACCGGGTCGTCGACCGCGTGGTGGACGGGGACTCCTTCTTCGAACTCCAGCCGGAGTACGGCAAGGAGATTCTCACCGGGTTCGCGCGCATCGACGGCCGCACCGTCGGCGTGGTCGCCAACCAACCCGGCCACCGCGCCGGGGCCATCTTCCCCGACTCGGCCCGCAAAGCGGCGGAGTTCGTCTGGAAGTGCGACGCGTTCAACGTCCCGCTGCTGTACCTCTGTGACACGCCGGGGTTCATGGCCGGGTCCGGCGTCGAGAAGGAGGGGATCCTGGAGGCCGGCAAGAAGATGATCTACGCCACCTCCTCGGCCACCGTCCCGAAGCAGTGCGTCGTCGTCCGGAAGGCCTACGGCGCGGGCATCTACGCCATGTCCGGTCCGGCCTACGACCCCGAGGCGACGCTCGCGCTCCCGAGCGGCGAGATAGCCATCATGGGGCCGGAGGCGGCCATCAACGCCGTCTACGCCAACAAGCTCGACGCCATCGACGACCCCGAGGAACGGGCCGAGCGCGAGGCCGAACTGCGCGAGGAGTACCGCCGCGACATCGACGCCCACCGGATGGCCAGCGAGGTGGTCATCGACGAGATCGTCCCGCCGAGCGACCTGCGGGCGGAGCTGGCCGCCCGCTTCGAGATGTACGAGACCGTCGAGAAGGACCGTCCCGAGAAGAAACACGGCGCGATCCTGTAACGGCGGTCAGTCGGCCGTCGAAGCGGGGGCAGGCCCGCCGAGCGTCTCACGAGTGAGTTCCGGCGTCCCGCGGACCGCCAGCAGCGCCGCCGCGAGCCCGAACACGGCGGCCCCCGCGAGACCGACCGGACTGGCGACCAGTTGCGCGACTAGCTCGCTGTCGGACCGCGCGTACACCGCCACGAACCCGGCGGAGCCGTTGAAGACGCCGTGTAGAAGCGCCGCCGCGAAGACCGAGTCGGCGCGCACGACGAGATAGGTGTAGAGCGGGGAGAACGCGACGCAGGCGAGCGCCATCATCCCGACGCCGACCACCGGAAACGACGGGAAGTTGTAGCCGTCGAGGATGACGGGCGCGTGCCAGAGACCCCACAGCGCGCCGATGGAGAGCGACGCCTTCCAGAACCCCAGCGGCGCGAGTTCCCACAGCAGGTAGCCGCGCCAGCCGAACTCCTCGCCGAAGGCGAAGACAGCGTTGATCGTCACTCCGGCGACCAGGACGACCCCGAAAACGGCGAGCAGGCCGGCCACGCCGCCGGGGAGCGGGACGCCCGGCAGCGGATTCGCCGCCGGGTCGAAGGACACGCCGGGGACCGCGAGCGAGAGGACGAGCGTCAGGCCGACGAGCGGCAGCGCGACCAGCGCCGCGGCGGCCAGCCACCGCGGCCGCCCGAGTCGCAGACCGACCGTCGACAGCGAGATATCGCTGGTGAGCACGGCGACGAGACCGGCGACCATCGGCGTGAACATGTAGAGGGGGCCAGCGCGACCATGCGAATCCCGGTCGCCAGCGAGACGGCGACGATGAGCGCCGCGAGACCGACGAGCGCGACGCCGAAGCGGGCGAGGCGATTCGTATTCGGCCGTGATCTCTCTGCTCCCGCCACGGTCACTCCGGTTTCCGCTCGACCAGCGCGGTCCGCTCGAACGTGCAGACGAGCGTGTCGTCCCCCTTGTAGACGTCGACCCGCATCGTGACGACGCCGCGTTCCTCGTCGCTGGTGAGTCGCGTCCCGGTCACCGTCGTCTCGGCGCGGATCGTATCGCCGTGGAACACCGGCGCGGGGTGCTCCACGTCGTCGTAGGAGAGGTTGGCGACGATGGTGCCGTCCGTCGTGTCCGGGATCGTCAGGCCCACCGCCAGCGACATCGTGTAGAGCCCGTTGACCAGTCGCTCGCCGAACTGCGTCTCGCCGGCGAACTCGGCGTCCAAGTGGAGCGGCTGCTGGTTCATCGTCAGGTCGCAGAAGCGCTGGTTGTCGCTCTCGCTTATCGTCCGCCGTTTCCCGTGACGGATGGTCTCGCCCTCCTCGAACTCCTCGTAATAGAGGCCTGTCATACCGACGGGAACGCACGCCGGTCCCTTAGCAGTAGTCCCATCGCCGGGGTCGAATCGGACGAGACGCGACTCGCCGGCGGAACTGCAAGCGCCGACACTTAGGGACCGGGGGAGTGTATGCAGTGGCATGCCCCGTCGTAGCATCCTCTTTTCCCCCGGCGACGACGCCGGGAAACTGCGGAAGGCACCGGAGACGAACGCCGACGTGGTAGTCTTCGACCTCGAAGACGCCGTCGTTCCCGACCGGAAACCCGCGGCCCGGAAGACCGTCCACGACGCGCTCTCTGACGTGTTCCCGGCCGACTGCGAGGTCTGCGTTCGCGTCAACCCGGTCGACGAGGGCGCGGCCGAGGATCTCGCCGTGGTCCTCGACGGCCCGACGCCGGACAGCGTGATGCTCCCGAAGACGAGCGACGCCGACGACGCACGTCGGCTCGCGGAGCTGTTGGCGGACGCGGGCGTCGACTGTCCGATACTGGCCCTCGTCGAGTCCGCGGCGGGCGTCCTCCACGCCGAGGAGATCGCCGCCGCCGAGGCCGTCGAAGCGCTGATATTCGGGGCCGAGGACCTCGCCGGCGACATCGGTGCGACCCGGACTGAGGACGGGAGCGAAGTCGAGCACGCGCGCCAGCACGTCGTCCTCGCGGCGCGGGCCGCGGACGTGACGCCCATCGACACGCACTTCCCCTCCTACACCGACGACGAGGGGCTCCAGCGAGAGGCGAAGCGCGCGCTCCAGTTGGGTTACGACGGGAAACTCGCCATCCACCCGGCGCAGGCGACCATCATCAACGAGGTGTTCACGCCGACGCCCGCGCGGGTCGAGTGGGCCGAGCGCATCCTCGCGGCGCGCGACGAGGCGGGCGGCGGCGTCTTCGTCGTCGACGGCGAGATGATCGACGCGCCGCAGATCCGGCAGGCCGAACGGGTCTTAGAGCGGGCGAACGCCGGCCGCGAGTGAGCGCCCGAGGAGCTATACCCCCGCGGGCCGACGTGTGTCGTGTGCCATCGATACCCGAGGCGTACCACGACCTGTTCGAGAAGCCGACGTTCGCCCACGTCGTGACTATGCTACCCGACGGGAGGCCCCACTCGACGCCCGTCTGGGTCGACTACGACGCCGAGGGCGACCGCCTGCTCGTCAACACCGAACGGCATCGACGGAAGGCGAAGAACGTCGAGAACGACCCGACGGTCGCCGCGAGCATGACCGACCCCGAGAACCCGTATCGGTTCCTCTCGATAACGGGGGAAGTCGACAAGGTGACGACCGAGGGCGCACGCGAGCACATCGACGAACTGGCGAAGCGGTACATGGGCGAAGACGAGTATCCGAACCCGATCCAAACAGAGCGGATCGTCCTCCGCATCCGCGCCGACGAAGTGTTCACGGGCGGGTAGGCCCCTGCCTGCCAATGACGGCGGTATCCTTTTCCTGTCGGTCGACCACTGTTAGCGTATGTCTGACGAGGTAAATCCCTTCGAGAGCTTGCAGGAGCAGATCGACGACGCCGCCGGTTATCTCGAGTACTCGCCGGACGTGCTCGACCGCTTGAAAAACCCCGAGCGCGTGCTCGAGACGAACCTCTCGGTCGAGATGGACGACGGCTCTATCGAGGTGTTCCGCGCGTATCGCTCGCAGTTCAACGGCGACCGCGGCCCCTACAAGGGCGGCATCCGCTATCACCCGAACGTCTCTCGCGACGAGGTGAAGGCTCTCTCCGGGTGGATGGTCTACAAGTGTGCCGCCGTCGGCATCCCCTACGGCGGCGGGAAAGGCGGCATCAAGATCGACCCCGACGACTACTCGGCCGACGAGATGGAGCGCATCACCCGGTCGTTCGCCGAGGAGCTCCGCCCGCTCATCGGCGAGGACCGCGACATCCCCGCGCCGGACGTCAACACCGGTCAGCGCGAGATGAACTGGATCAAGGACACCTACGAGACCCTAGAGAACACGACCGAACCCGGCGTCGTCACCGGGAAGGGACAGGATTCCGGCGGGAGCGCCGGCCGGATGGAGGCCACCGGGCGGTCGGTGATGCTGACGACCCGCGAGGCCTTCGACTACCTCGGGAAGGACATCGAGGGCGCGACCGTCGCCGTCCAGGGCTACGGCAACGCGGGGTCCGTCGCCGCGCGGCTCATCGAAGACCTCGGCGCGGACGTCGTCGCCGTCTCCGACTCCTCGGGCGCGGTGTACGACGCCGACGGGCTCGACACGCGAGCGGCGAAAGACCACAAGAGCGAGACGGGCTCGCTCGCCGAGTTCGAGGGGGCGAGCGAGGAGTTCTCCAACGAGGAACTGCTGACGATGGACGTCGACCTGCTGATCCCGGCGGCGCTGGAGAACGCCATCGACGGCGATCTCGCCGAGGAAGTGCAGGCGGACATCGTCGTCGAGGCGGCCAACGGCCCGCTGACGCCGGCGGCCGACGACGTGATGACCGAGCGGGACGTCGCCGTCTTCCCGGACATCCTGGCCAACGCCGGCGGCGTCACGGTCTCGTACTTCGAGTGGGTCCAGAACCGCCAGCGCTTCTACTGGGACGAGGAGCGCGTCAACGACGAGCTCGAACGGATCATCACGGACGCCTTCGATGAGCTCGTCTCGACCTACGAGAGCACCGACGCGCCGAGCTTCCGCACCGCGATGTACGTCGTCGCCATCGAGCGGGTCGCCACCGCCGCCGAGGAAGCGGGCATCTGGCCCTGAGCTCGGGCGCGGTCGTCGCCTCGTCTCGAACCGCCGCCACCGCCGGTATTTTGCCCTCGTCGCCCGAAAGGGGGATATGGTCGTCTTCGAACGGGAGGTCCGCGTGTCCGCGCCGCTCTCCGAGGTCTGGGCGTTTCACTCCACGAGCGACGGCCTCGTGGCCCTCACTCCGGACTGGATGCACCTCCGCGTCGAGGAGACGCGCGGGCCCGATGGCGACCCGAACCCCGAGGTGCTCGACGAAGGGGCAGTCGTCATCTCCACGGCCCGACCGTTCGGCGTCGGCTCGCGCCAGCGCTGGGTCTCGGAGATCGTCGAGCGCCGCTTCGACGAGGACGAGGGCACCGCCGTGTTCCGGGACGTGATGCGAGACGGGCCGTTCCCGAAGTGGGAGCACACCCACCGCTTCCGAGCCGACGGCGACGACGCGACCATCGTCCACGACCGCGTCGAGTACGAGCTGCCGGGCGGCCCCCTCGGCCGCGCGGTGGGACCGGTCGGTTTCCTCGGGATGGAACCCGTGTTTCGGTACCGCCACCAGCGGACCAAGGAGCTACTGGAAGGCTGAGCGGCGGCCGGCGTTCGCACCGCCGGATCGGTCGTGCGATTAGATGGCACAGCCGTGGCTTTATCCGGCAGTGGGACGCAGTAGCGCCCATGACGGACGTACTCGTCGTCGGCGGTGGTCCCGCCGGTCTGAGCGCCGCACTGTTCACCGCGAAGAACGGGCTGGACACCGTCGTCTACGACACGGACGAGACGTGGATGCACAAGGCCCACCTGTTCAACTACCTCGGCATCGACTCCGTGGACGGCTCGGAGTTCATGGAGGACGCCCGCGATCAGGTCGAGGAGTTCGGCGTCGACCTGCGCGAGAGCGAGGTCGAGAGCGTCGAGGAGAGCGGCGACGGCTTCGTCGCTACCGTCGACGGAGAGGAGGTCGAGGCCCCGTATCTGGTGCTGGCGACCGGCGCGGACCGCGGGCTCGCCGAAGAGCTGGGCTGTGACTTCGACGGCGACGTGGTCGACGTGAACGTCTCGATGGAGACCAGCGTCGAGGACGCCTACGCCACCGGCGCGATGTGCCGCGACCAGGAGTGGCAGGCGATCATCTCCGCCGGCGACGGCGGCGCGGCCGCCCTCGACATCCTCTCGAAGGAGGAGGGCGAGCACTTCCACGACTTCGACGTGCCGGACGACGCGTAGTGACCGACGCCGACTTCGCGGACTTCGACCCGCGGGTCGGCCTCGCCGTCGCGGTTCTCGCGGTCAGTACGAGCGCCATCCTCGTCAGAGCGAGCGACGCGCCCGCCAGCGTCGCGGCCTTCTACCGCGTGGCGATGACGACGCTGTTAGTGGCTCCGCTCGCGCTCTGGCGCGACCCGGGCGCGTTCTCGAAGCTCGCCCGCCGGGACCTGCTGGCGGCCGCGGCCACCGGCGTCGCCCTCGCGGTCCACTTCGCCGCGTGGTTCGAGAGCCTCGCGTGGACGAGCGTCGCCGCCTCGGTGACGCTCGTCCAGTCACAGCCCCTGTTCGTCGCCGTCGGCGCGTGGGCGCTGCTGGACGAGCGGATCATCCGCGGGACGACGGTCGGGATCCTGCTCGCCGTCGGCGGCATCGTCGTGATGTCGCTGGGCGAACTGCTCGGCGGCGGCGTCGGCCCGCGACCGCTGTACGGCAACGCGCTGGCGCTCCTCGGCGGGGTGATGGCCGCCGCCTACGTGCTGGCCGGGCGCTCGCTCCGCCAGCGGTTCCCGCTGTTCCCGTACGTCACCGTCGTCTACGCCGTCGCGGCTGTTTGCCTGTTCGCGTTCGTCCTCGCCGGCGGCCACCCGGTCGTCGACTACGCCGCTCGCGAGTGGGTTCTCTTCTTCCTGATGGCCGTCGGTCCGGGCGTGTTCGGCCACACGGTGCTCAACTGGGCGCTCGGCCACCTCGAATCGAGCCTCGTGAGCGTCTCGCTGCTGGGCGAACCCGTCGGGAGCGCGCTGCTGGCGTTTCTCCTGCTCTCGGAGCTACCGGGCGCGTGGACGCTCGCCGGGGGTGTCGTGGTCCTCGCGGGCATCGGCGTCACCGCGCGTTCCCGGACCGGCGTCAGCTAGCGTACTGCTCGATCGCGCCGCGGATGGCCCCCGCGTCGAAGTCGTGGTCCGGGCGGATGTTGACGAAGTCCAGAAACTCGTCGGCGTCGAGCAGTTCCTCGGGCGTGTAGTGCCGGGCCGCCGCGTCGACCGCCGCGTGCGCGCCGACGAGCGGTTCCAGCGCGCCCAGCGCGCAGGCGATGTCGTAGGCCCGCGCGTCGGCGATGGCCTCCTCGCGGACGCTGGTCGCGTCGATGAAGTAGAGTTCGCCGTCGGCGACGAGGACGTTCTCACAGCGGAAGTCGCCGTGGGCGAGGCCGTCCTCGTGCATTCGGTGGAGGTAGTCGAACACCGTCGGCGCGTGGCGTTCGACGGCCTCGGGTGGCAGGTCGTCGAGCGTGGCGAAGTCCCGCAGGTACTCGAAGACGAGCACGCCCATCCCGTTGTGCTCGAACGCCTCGATGGGTTCGGGCGCGTTCACGCCCAGTTCCCGCATCCGCTCGGTCGCTTCGAGTTCGTGCTGGGCCATCTGGGCGGGCGTCCCGAAGTGCTCGAAGAAGCCCTCGGTGCCCGAGGAGAACGCGCCGATGTTGCGGCCGGTCGTCAACAGCGCGTGGACCAGCGAGTTCTGCTGGGTGATGAGCTTCACGAACCAGCGGTCCTCGACGACGAACGGCGTCGAGAGCCAGTTGTCCGCCTCCAGGAAGACGACGCGGCCGGACGACTCGCCGTAGCGGTTGAGCACCGCGCGCGCGACTCCTTCCAGTTGCTCCCACGGGACCGACCCGCGGAGAAACCGACGAAACGCCATTGGGTGAGACGAGGGATGGGCGGCGGATAGCGCTTGTGCTCCGCATGGTATTTGATGACAGAGACCGTAGCCGGTGCTATGGAGTTCGACCTCCCGGACGAGCACCGGCTGATGCGCGACTCGGTGCGGGACTTCTGCGAGAACGAGATCGCCCCGATCGCCCAGGACATCGAGGACGAACACCGGTTCCCCGCCGAGGTGTTCGACGAACTCGGGAAACTGGACGTGATGGGCGTCCCCATCGGCGAGGAGTGGGGCGGGCTGGGCGGCGACCAGTTGATGTACGCGCTGGTCTGTGAGGAGCTGGGCCGCGTCTCCGGCTCTATCGGTCTCTCCTACGCGGCACACGTCTCGCTCGGTTCGAAGCCCATCGAGTCGTTCGGCACCGACGAGCAGAAAGAGCGGTGGCTCGAACCGCTCGCGCGGGGCGACCACCTCGGATCGTGGGCGCTGACCGAGCCCGGCAGCGGCAGCGACGCCAGCGACATGGACACCACCGCGGCGCGAGACGGCGACGAGTACGTCATCAACGGCACGAAGCAGTTCATCACGAACGCGAACGTCGCCGGGTCGATACTGGTGAAGGCCGTCACGGAACCGGACGCGGGCTACGACGGCATTTCGACCTTCGTCGTCTCGCCCGAGGACGACGGCTGGGAGGTGACAACGGTGTGGGAGAAGATGGGACTGAACGCCTCGCCGACCTGCGAACTCCAGTTCGACGACTGCCGGATTCCCGAAGACCGCTTGCTCGGCGAGGAGGGCGACGGCTGGGACCAGACCAAGCGGACGCTGAACGGCGGGCGAATCTCCATCGCCGCGCTCTCGGTCGGCCTGGCGCAGGGGGCCTACGAGGCCGCGAAATCCTACGCCACCGAGCGCGAGCAGTTCGACCAACCTATCTCGAAGTTCGACGCGGTGCGGGATAAGATCGTCGAGATGGACCGCAAGATAGAGCGCGCCCGACTGCTCACCCACAAGGCCGCGGCGGCCTACGACGCGGGCGACGCCGACGACCTCACCCGCCTGGCCGCGCTGGCGAAGCTCGACGCTAGCGAGATCTGCCGGGAGGTCGCCGAAGACGCCGTGCAGGTGCTCGGCGGCTACGGTTACACCACCGACTTCGCGCCCCAGCGGTTCTACCGCGACGCGAAACTGATGGAGATCGGCGAGGGGACCAGCGAGATCCAGCGGCTGGTCCTCGGGCGCGAACTCGGGCTCTGAGCGCACGCTCGGCGGAACTCACTCCCCGTTGTCCGTGACGATGGTGACCGGCACGTTCGCCGCGTCCACGACGGCGAAGGCGGCGTTGCCCGACGCTAACCGGCCGGCGAGCCCCTTCGATTCGTGCCCCATGACGATGTGGGTGATATCGACGTCGGCGGCCACTTCGAGCAGTTCGTGGCCGACGCGGGTCCCCGGACGCGGTCCCGACCGACCGACGTGTTCGAGCGAGACCGTCCCGACGACGGCCTCGTCGACGAGGCGCTCTCGGATCTCGTCTCGCACCTGTTTCGCCTCGGCGTCGGCGAACTCGTCGCTCACCAGGTGAACGACGTACAGCTCTTCGTCCAGTCCGCGACCGAGTCTGATGGCGGTCTCGAGAACCTCCCCGGACGCGTGGTCGTCGTCGATGGCCACGAGGATGGTCATACGGGCACCACGACGGCCGCCGATATAGCGGTTACCGCCGAAGACAGTCAGTTCCGGGGATCACGATGTGGCCTTCAGGTTGTGGACGGCGTCGAGCCAATCGACGACGTCGGCGGTCGGCTCCAGCGCCGCGACGATCTCCTCGGCGTCCTTGTACGCCATCGGCGCTTCGTCGCGGACGCTCTCGACGACCGATTCCGAGTAGACGCCGGCCATCGCGTCGGCGAACTCGTCCATCTCGACCACGTCGTGGGCCTCCCCGCGACTCATCACTCGCCCCGCGCCGTGGGGCGCGGTCTGCTGGAACTCGTCGTTGCCCTTCCCGCGGGCGAGGACCGACCCCTCGGCCATGTTGAACGGGACGACGAGCCGCTGGCCCTCGCGGGCGGGCGTCGCGCCCTTGCGAATCGTCATGTCCCTGAAGTCGATGTAGTTGTGGATGCTCTGAAAGCGCTCGACGGGGTCGATACCCAGCGCCTCGCAGATGGCGTCGCTCATCAGTTCGCGGTTCCAGCGGGCGTACTGCTGGGCGAACAGCATGTCGACGTAGTAGCCGTGGGCCTCTCGGCCCTCCAGCCAGTCGAGGTCGCTGTCCCGGTCCCCGTCGTCGCCGACGTGTGGACCGAGCGACCCGAGCGCGTCGAAGGCGTCCTCGATGTCTTTCCCGTCGAGTTCCCGGCGCAGGCGGTCCTTCTCGATGTGCGACTCGCCCTTGCCGCCGGTGACCCACTCGTAGAGGTCGCCATCGCCGACCGTCTCGGGATCGAACTTGAGGTAGTCGGCGTACTCCTCGGGGATCTCCTCGCGGATGGAGCCGATGGCCCGCCGGTCGGTCGCTTTCGACTGCCAGAACTCCGCGACCGATTTGCCCAGATAGCGAGAGCCGCTGTGGACGACGAGCCAGTAGTCGCCGCTCTCGCGGGCGCGGGCGAACTCGACGAAGTGGTTGCCGCCACCGAGCGTCCCGGCGCTCTGGATGACGTGGCCCATCCCCTGTCGCTGGTCGGCGAGCACTCGCTCACAGAGCGACTCGAAGTACTCGCCGTCGTAGCCGTCGAAGTCGAACTCGACGGGGTCGATGCGCTCGCCAAAGCGTGCCTCGAAGGCCTCGTCGAACCCCTCGAACACGTCGTTGGCTCGCTCGAAGGGGAACTCGGAGACGAGGTGGGGCGCGTCGTCGTAGTCGTGGACCGACCGCCCCATCGGGACGGCCTCGCGGACGCGGCGCTCTCGCTCTCCGTCTTCGAGCGGGAGCGAGTCACCGAGGTTCGTCGCCGCCATCCCGCAGCCGACGTCGACGCCGACGACGTTCGGAACGATCCGGTCGCCGAGCGGCATCGTGAAGCCGATGGGCGCGCCCGCGCCCCAGTGCGTGTCGGGCATCACCCGGACCGGTTCGGTGAACGCCGGGTGGTCGACGAGCGACTGTATCTGGTCGAGACAGCCCGCCTCGACCAGCGATTCGTCCTCGACCATCACGCGCGCCGTCGTGTACTCGCCGGGCAGTTCCAGTGCCATGCTGCCGTGGCTACTCGGGAGCGAGGTTTGAAGCTCACGGTGGGGCGTCGCGCCGTCGCACACGCCCCCACGGATATAAGTTCGAGTCCGAACGAATCTATTCAAACAATCGCCCACAATACGTCGCCTCACCCGACGCAGGACCGTTTTCAGTTCGCGGGAACGCGCTCCTATTTATATACTCGTCTCGGCCGGAGTTGCACATGTGAGGTAACGATGTCCTACCAAGCAACCAACCCCCTGGCCGACGAGTTCGAACTCGGGCTGGACGGGCCGCTGACGGCGTACTGGCTGGCGTTCCTGCGAGTGGTCACCGGCTGGTGGTTCTTCCACGCCGGCGCGACCAAGCTCGTCGAGAACGGGCTGGCGTTCACCTACGGGCCGGCCTACCTGCAGCAGATGACTGGCACGGCGCTCGGTCCCATCCCGGTCTGGATGGGGAACAACCTCGCGTGGCTCATCGCGCCGGGGGTCCCCCTGTTCGAGACGCTCATCGGACTGGCACTCATGGCGGGCGCGCTCACCCGGCTGGCGGCCTTCGGCGGGGCCGTCTTCATGACCCTGTTCTGGGTCGGCAACGCGGGGTTCGGGCACGGCCTGGTCAACGGCGACCTGATGGGCCTGCTCCTGTTCGTGACCGTGATGGTCGGCGGCGCCGGCCGGTACTACGGCCTCGACGCGGTCATCGAGAGACTGGCGTTGGTGGAGCGCCACCCCAAACTCCGCTACCTACTCGGCTGACGAGGTGACAAGGCATGACTGACATCATCGACGAGGCGGCGATGGCACTGAGCGGCGGACTGATGCTGCTGGGCATCGTGGGCCTGGGCATCGTAGAGATGCTCGCCGGCGCGCCCTATGGGGCGGCCCCGGTGACGAACGAGGCGGGCGAGATCGTGGCGACGCCGATGGTCGACCCGACCGTCCGAACCGGTCTGGTCATCGCGGGGCTGGTCGTCCTGGGCCTGTACGCGGCCTACCGGATCGCGACCCCGGCCGACGCGGCTGACGTGGCGAAGGGCCACGAGACGATGGCCGACTGAGCGCTCGTCCCGACACTTTTTCTCGTCGCCGCGCTTCTCGCCGGTAATGCTCGACGCAGGCGACCCCGCACCGGACTTCGACTTAGAGGGCACCGCAGGCGAGGGCGTCGGCGCCTATCGACTCTCCGCGGCGACCGGCCGGGCACCCGTGCTGGTCGCGTTCTACGCCGAGGACTTCGCGCCGGCCTGTCGCTCGTATCTCGAAGCGCTCCGCGACACCGACTGGGGGGCGCTGACCGACGCCATCGCCGTCTTCGGCGTCGCGCCCGGCAGTCTGGAGGACCACCGAGCCTTCGCGTCCGACCTCGAACTGCCGTTCCCGCTGTTGGTCGACCACCCCGGCGTCGATGCGCAGTTCGGCGTCCAGCGACCCGACGGCTCGACGCGCCGAGCGGCGTTCCTCGTCGACGGCCGGTGTCGCGTGCGATTCGCGTGGGCCGACGAGCGCGAGGCACCGAACGGCGACCCGCCGGACCTCTCGGCGGTGTTGGACGCCGTCGAGTCGCTCTAGTCCCGCCACTCGCGTTCGAGCAGTCCGTAGAGGTAGACGTCTTCGTAGCCCCCGTCGCGGTACCAGTGATCGCGCATGACGCCCTCGCGTTCGAACCCGACTTTCTCCAGCACTCGCTTCGACCCCTGGTTGTCGGCGACGGCCCGCGCGTGGACCCTGTGGAGGCGGAGCTGCTCGAACGCGTGGCCGAGGAGCGCCCGCACCGCGTCGGTAGCGTACCCCTTTCCCCACGCGTCGGGGACGAGGTAGCAGCCGATTTCGGCGTTGCCGATGCGCGTATCGAGGTCCCGCAGGCCGACGGTACCGACGGGGTCGCCGTCGTCACAGATCAGGAAGTGGACGTCGTCGGCGTCGGGGTCGGTGACCGACTCGACCCACTCGCGCTCCGCCCGTTCGGTCTTCGGGCGGGCGAACGAGAGGCCGGTTCGGACCTCGGGGTCGTTGATGGTCTCGTAGAGGAACGACACGTCGTCGTCACCGATGACGTGGAGCGTCACCTTCTCACCGCGGAGAAAGGCGGGTCCGGGCATACCTCGCAATCGCCGGCGGCCGACAACAGCGTTTCGACGGTGTGACACGACGACTCGTGCCCGTCCTCGAGAGCGATACGCCAAAGGCGGTCCCACCCCCTCGTCGTGGCATGGGAACACCGTTGGAGAGCCGCGGAGCGCAGGCCGAGGAAGTCGTCGACCGACTCCACGAGGAGTACCCCGACTCGACCATCTCGCTGAACTACTCGAACCGGCTGGAACTGCTGGTCGCCGTCGTCCTCTCGGCGCAGTGCACCGACGAGCGCGTCAACGAGGTGACCGCCGAGCTGTTCGAGAAATACGAGACGCCCGAGGACTACGCCGCGGCCAGCGAGGAGCAACTGGCCGAAGACATCTACGGCATCACCTTCCACAACAACAAGGGCGGCTACCTGAAGGGGATCGGCGAGAAGATCGTCGCGGAACACGGCGGCGAGGTCCCTGATACGATGTCGGAACTGACCGAGTTTCCGGGCGTGGGTCGCAAGACGGCCAACGTCGTCCTCCAGCACGGCCACGACGTCGTCGAGGGCATCGTCGTCGATACGCACGTCCAACGCCTCTCGCGCCGCCTCGGCCTGACCGAGGAGGAGCGCCCCGAGGCCATCGAGCAGGACCTCTTGGAGGTCGTCCCCGAGACGGAGTGGCAGCAGTTCACCCATCTGCTCATCGACCACGGCCGCGCGGTCTGCGGCGCGCGCACGGCCGAGTGCGGCGAGTGCGTGCTGGCCGACATCTGTCCCTCGGAGAAGGGCGACAGCGAGGTCGACCTCGCCAGCGGCGAGCCGTGGTGACTAGCCGGGGAAGAGGACGAGCCGGCCGATGACGTAGCCGAGGTACAGGACGAGCATGGTCCCGCCCTCTCGTCGGCCGAGCGACCCGTCGCCGACGAAGCGGAGATACGCGAAGAGCCCGGCCCCGACGGCGAGTTTGAACGGCAGGTCCCAGAGGATTACCGACGGCGGGACGGCGTACGTCGAGACGACGCCCCCGAGACCGATACCGATCAGCGGGTTGACGACGTTGCTGCCGACGAGCGTCCCGAGCGCCAGCGCGGGCGTGCGGCGGCGGATCGATTCGATGACCGTCGTGAGCTCGGGGAGCGCCGCGGCGATGCCCACGGTGACGACGCCGAGCATCGACCCGCTGAGGCGGAGGCGGTCGACGGTCGCTTCCACGACGCTGAGGACGACGAACGCGCTCGCGAGGACGAGCAAGAGCGCTCCCGCGGCGACCGCCGCATCCCGCCCGACTCGCGTGCTCTCCTGGGGCACCTCCGCGAGCACGGCGCGGTCCACCGGCTCGCTGAACCGACGGTAGGCGTAGCCGGCGAACGCGAGGAGGAGGACAGCACCGTCGAGTCGAGAGATCGTGCCGTCGACTCCGAGGGCCAGAAGCAGGACGAACGCGCCTAGCATCGGGAGGTAGCTCGACCGCAGGAACGATTTCGTCGGCCTGTATCGACCGTAGCCGACGAACAACACGCCCATCAGGAAGAGCTGTTGGGCCGTCGACGCGCCCATGTTCGCGCCGATGACGGTCCCCGAGGCGACGACGTACTCCAGGCGTCCGCCGAGGATGCCGACCGACGCGACGAGGTGCGTGCCGATCTCGGGGAGGCTCGTGCCGATCGACAGGACGAACATCCCGACGAGGTCCTCGGAGACGTCGAAGTGCCGCGCCAGCGCGAGCGAGCGGGCGACGGCCGTGCCGGCCCCCTTCACGAGCGTCACGAGCGCGACCGTCCCGGCGGCGAGTTCCAGTATCGTCGCTGTATCGAGCGCTACCATGTCGACGTGCTCTCTCCCATCTGCTCGGCACGCGGCCCACCCACCTGAGATTTTGGTGTGTCCGTCACAGCACGTACCGGAGGACGAACCGGACCACGCCGACGAGGTAGGCGAGTATCCAGAAGATGACGTAGCCGAAGACGCCGATGCGCAGGCGCGAGCGCCAGTGGCTCATCCGCTCGCCGCCGATCTCGTCCATCAGCAGGTCCTCGTCGTAGTCGTTGTAGAGGTCGTGCTCGCGCTTGGCGCTGAAGATGCGGACGATACCGGTCCCACCGAACAGGAGGAGGGCGTACGCCTGAAGACCGAGGTAGGCGTGGACCGCCGAGAGGCCGCCCAACTGGTCGACGAGCCGGGGAGCCATCCAGAACAGCATCGGTACCGTCGTCAGGACCAGCCCCGTGACGACGAACTTCAGGTGGTGCATCAGCACCCCCCACGTGACCGGCTCGGTCTCGATGATGTAGTACGCGCCGTAGAGAAAGCAAGGCAGGCTCAGCGTCACCGACACGAGCGCCACCGTGGCGACCAACCAGTCCGACACCATAGCCGCTCGTTAGGGCACGACGCGCTAAAACGTGCCGAATGCGGTCGGTCAGAAGGCGTAAGTCCGAGGAAAGCCAAGTAGCCGACGATGGCAGACACCGACTCGACGTCATCCGCGGCGGACGCCGACGAGGACCCCGGTCGAGAGTCGGCCGCGGCGGCCGACGGGTCGGACGCCGCCTCAGCGAGAGAGGACGGACGCGGCGAGAGCCTCGACACCGAGGCGCTCCGAGAGCAGGTCGAGGAGAAGTACGACTTCGACGACTTCGGCCCAGCGGACATGGCCGAGATGACCGCCGAGGAGTGGGACGTGGCCTTCGACGACGAGTCGTGGATCACCGGCGACGAACTGCTCGATCGCGTCGCGCGCGACCTCCGCAACCGCGTGGCGAATCGGGACGTCTTCGCCCGCGTCGAACGCCACCGCGAACCGCCGCGCGTGCTGGCGTACTCCGACGAGGGGTACGCGGTCGTCTACCCCGACGGCAGCGTCGAGGGCGAGGGGACGGTGCTGCGCGACGTGAAACCGACCATCGCGCTCGCGTCGATGGATTCCTACGAGGTGCCCGAGACGGTGTCCGAGAACCCCCTTCCCGACCCCGAGGCGGTGGCGGAGGGCGGCGGCGAGCTCGGAAACTTGATGTTACAGGTCATCGCCGGCGCGCAGTTGCTCGCCGGGGTCGTCCTCCTGGTCGGCGGAGTGCTCGCCGTTGCAGGCGTCCTCGGCGGGCCCGGAACGAACGTCGTCGCGCTGTTCGTCGCCGGCCTCGCGTTCGTCGGGATCGCGCTGGTCCTCTTCTTCACCGTCGCCAACGCGCGCCTCTCCGATAAGTTCCGCGCCGAGGAGTACCGCGACCGGCTCAGAGCGGTCGGCTTAGCGGACGGCGAGCGACCCGACTTCGTCCCCGAACTCGAACCCCAGAACGAACGGGACCGGACGGAGCGCGACGAGACCGACGAAGCCGGGGCATGACGGTGCCTGCGGGCGGTATCCGGTGGGTTTATACAAACACAGTCCTGAGTCTCGGACGTATATGAACAGGCGGGAGTTCGTCCGGACTGCAGGGGGTGCCGCAGGCGCTGCGGCGACCCTCGGAACCGCCGGCACGGCCGCTGCCCAGGAAGAGGGCGGCGGCGGCAACGGTTCGAGCGGCGGTGGCGGCGGCGGCAACACAGCCCCGGATTACGGTAACTGGTTCAGTAACGTCGGTAACTTCGCCGGCCCCGGGAGTACGGTCGACGAGACCGGCAGCAGCGAGGTGACGGTGACGGTCGGTGCCCAAGGGAACGGCGGCGCCTTCGCGTTCGCCCCGCCCGCCGTTCACGTCGACAACGGCGCGACGGTCAAGTGGGAGTGGACCGGCAACGGCGGCGGCCACAACGTCCTCTCGGAGGGCGAGGGACCGCTCGACTCCGGCAGTACCGTTTCCAGCGCCGGCGTCCACTACGAGTACACCTTCGAGGAAGACGGCATCTACAAGTACTTCTGCAGCCCCCACCGGGGCAACGGGATGAAGGGAGCCATCGTCGTCGGGTCGGAGTATCCGACGACGAACCTCAACAGCGGCGTTCAGGAGGTCAACCCCCACGAGGCCGGTGTGCCCATCCAGCCCCACTACGTCGGCTTCGGCGCGGGGCTGGCGGTCATCATCCCCCTCATCTTCACGTTCTTCCAGCTGAAATACGGTGAATCGCCGCACACGAGCGGAGGGAACAACTGATGGCATCGGAAGGCTCCACGTACGGTGACATCCACCGCTACGAACCCCCCCGAGAGAGCACGGCCGCGGCGGTCGGAATCGTCCTCCTGACGCTCATCCAGATCGTCCTCGTCGGGTTGTTCACCTACGGGATGCTCACCGGGTGGGCGTCCGGTATCGGGACGAAACTGACGGTGCGCCTCATCGAGGCCAACATGTTCCTCGGCGGCGTCCTGACCGTCATCTTCCTCGACCTGGCGTTCGTCATGCTCCTGTACCGCAAGGAGTTCCTCCCCGACGTGATGATCGTCAAGAAGCGCCGTCGCAAGTGGGAGGACCTCTACGTCCGACAGGACCAGGTCGACGGTTCCACGGTGGGCGGCGACAGGGACGAACTCGTTGAGTCTATCAAACGCGCGGTCTACCCCTATTACAAGAAATAATGCCACTAGACGAAGACAAGTATCCAGCCGAGACCGGCCGAAGACGCTTCGTAAAGGGCGTCGTCGGAAGCGCCGCGCTCTCAAGCGTCGGCGTCGGTGGTGCCGCGGCCGTAAGCGCCACCACGGACGCCGCCGGGGAGGGTGGCGGGACGACGAACTTCGTCGCCGTAGAGAACGTCGACGGCCCCGCGCCCCGCGGGATGCCGATCATCCCCCTCACCATCGAGGGCGGCGAACTGACCGGCGTCTGGCCGGAGTTCAGCGAGGAAGAGGGCGTCGCCATCGCGAAGAACTTCGGCGGAAGCGGCATCGACTACTCCTCCGCCTGGTTCCAGTACTGCGGCGTCCAGAGCTCGCCGGGCATCTACCCGCAGGCCGAGCGGACGAACACGTTCCTCAGCAGTCCCGGCAGCTACGAGTGGCAGAGCGAAATTCCGCAGGGAGAGCCCCTCACCGTCGAGATGTTCGACGACTACAAGGAGTGGGGTAACGGCATCGGCAGTTCGGGAGTCGGAAAGCCGGCCGGTGCGGTGTGGCGTTCCGACGCCGGAGAAGACGGCGTCCCCGTTCAGATAATCCGCTCGACCCACGTCGAGAAGATGGCCAACGGCGAAGGCCAGTACAGCGACCTCTCGAGCGACATTCAGAGCTTCATCTCCGCGGCCACCCAGAACGGATTCATCGCGTGGCTGAACAAGTGTACGCACTTCTGCTGTGTCCCCGGTTTCAAGACGCAGGCCGGAAGCGCGAGCTTCGGTGCCGCGAACCTCATCTACTGCCAGTGTCACCAGTCGGTGTACGACCCGTTCAGCCCGGTCAAGAAACAGTTCGTCGCGCTCCCGCGACCCCCGCAGACAGATTAGACAATGAGCCTCGAACGCAAAGACGAACACGACCACAAAGGCTGGATGGAATCGCGCGAGCTATCGCCGCTCGAATCCATCTACCTGACCACGCTCATCTGGCTCGACAAGCGGCTCCGGGTCGTCGACTACCTGGAACTGCTCGAAGACCTCTACTACAAGGTCAACATGCAGATGCCGAAGAGCCACACCGAGCAGTACAACCTCGACAACAAGTTCTGGTACTGGTACCCGCTGTACGCGCTCGGGTCGTTCTCGACCGTCGCGTACATCGTCGCCGCCATCTCGGGCGCGCTGCTGGGCTTCTACTACGCCCCGGCCGCCGCGGCCGCCGACGGGACGCCGACGGTGGCGTACGACTCGGTGATGCTGATCATGGGCCAGCTCAACCTCGGCTACTTCCTGCGCTCGGTCCACCGCTGGGCCGCGCAGGTGATGGTCGCCGCGGTGTTCCTGCACATGCTTCGCGTCTACTTCACGGGCGCGTACAAGGAGCCCCGCGAGCTCAACTGGCTCATCGGCATCGTCCTCATCTCGCTGACGCTGGTGTTCGGCTACACCGGCTACCTGCTCCCCTGGAGTCAGCTGTCGTACTGGGCGGGTCAGATCGGCGTCGAGATGTCGCTGTCCATCCCGCTCATCGGAGAGTGGGTGGCACAGCTGATGTTCGGCGGCTTCACCCTCTCACAGTCCACGCTGCAGCGGATGTACATCCTGCACGTGTTCTTCCTGCCGTTCATCACGACGGCGCTCGTCGCCGTCCACATCGGCATCGTCTGGATGCAGGGCATCGCGGAACCACACTGATACCATGAGCGAAAACGACACCGACGACGACGTTCGCACAGACGGCTCGGGCGGCGGCGGGATCGTCGCACCTGACGACGAGACGCCCACCTGGTCCGAGCGCAAGCAACGCAAACAGGGCCTCTCGCGGCTCACCTACGAGTACTTCGAGCGAGCGCGACGCGAGGACCAGGACCTGCGCCAGCAGTCCGACTACGTCGAGCGCGACGTGCTCGGGTTCCCGGCCTGGCCCCACGAGATGATACGGAACCTCGCGCTGACGAGCTTCTTCGTCGGGATGATCCTGTTCGTCTCGGCGGCGCTCCCGCCGGAGATGCCGAACCCGGCGAACTCGGGCGTGACGCCCGCTATCATCCTGCCGGACTGGTATCTCTACTGGTCGTTCGGCCTCCTCAAGCTCGGGCCGCTCAACCCGAACCTGAGCATCTTGGGCGGACAGAAGCTGATGGCCGACCGGACCTACGGCGTGCTGGCGAACGTCGTCGTCGTCGGCTTCGTCGCCATCGTCCCCTTCCTCAACAAGGGCTCCGCGCGCCGTCCGGTCGAACAGCCGTTCTGGGCGGCCGTCGGAATGGCCGGCGTCATCTTCAGCTTCACCATCGCCGCGCTGTCCATCAAGAACCTGGTTCCGATGGACTCGCACCTGCTATTCGACCTGACGTTCCTCCTCCCGATCGTCTGTGCGACCATCACCTACGCGGTGTTGAAGGCGATGCGCGAGGGGTACATGTTCGACCTCAACCGCCGGTACTACCGGCTCAGGCCGCCGAAGTAGCGGCTTTCGATTTTTCGTCGCGATTCACTTCGAATCCGCGGGCCAACAGTATTGTAGCCTCGGCGTCATTTATCTCGCATGACCGACGTGGTCGTCGTAGACGGCGCTCGCACCGCACACGGAGCCCTGCTCGGGAAACTCTCGGAGCGTTCGGCGACGGCGCTCGGACGGGCCGCCGTCGAGGGGGTTCTCGATCGCACCGGCGTCGAACCCGACGTCGTCGACTGGGTCTGCCTCGGCAACGCCGTCCAGGCGGGCGTCGGACAGGTGCCCGCGCGGCAGGTCGTCGTCGACTCCCCGCTGCCCGACGACTGCCCGGCGACGACGACCAACGAGGCGTCGGGGTCCGGCCTGCGGGCGATCGCGACCGCCGTCGACCGCATCGACGCGGGTCGAGCGTCGACGTGTCTCGCCGGCGGAATGGAGTCGATGTCGAACGCGCCGTATCTCGTCCGCGAGCTGCGCGGCGGCCGCCGTCACGGCGACACGACGCTCGTGGACGCGATGATACACGACTCGCTGTGGGACGAGAGCTACGACGCTCATATGGGGACGCTCACCGACCGCATCGCCGAGCGCTTCGACATCTCCCGGGAGGCACAGGACGAGTACGCCCGGCGGAGCAACCACCGCGCGGCCGACGCCATCGAAGCGGGCCTCTTCGAGCGGGAGATCGCGCCCGTGGAGGTCGGTGACCGTCTCGTCACCGAAGACGAGGGACCGCGCCCCGAGACCACCGTCGAGCGGTTGGCGACGCTCCCGCCGGCGTTCGGCGAGGAGGGGACGATAACGGCCGGCAACGCCTCGAAACTCGCCGACGGCGCGGGAGCGGTGTTGCTCGCCGACGCGGAGACGGCCGACGCCGCGGGCGTGGGGCCGATGGCACACGTCGAGGACTACGCCGTTTCCTACCGCGACCCCGCGGAGTTCTCGCTGGCCGTCGCCGACGCCGTCTCGGAGCTACTGGACGAGAACGACCTCTCGGTGGCGGACGTGGACCACTTCGAACTCAACGAGGCCTTCGCCGCGCAGATGGTGTACGTCGCCGACGAGCTCGACATCCCGCCGGAGAAACACAACCCGCTGGGCGGCGCGGTCGCGCTCGGCCACCCGATCGGTGCGAGCGGCGGCATCCTCGCGACGACGCTCGTCTACGCGATGGAGCGCGAGGATTTGGACAGAGGCGTGGTGGGGATGAGCGTCGGCGGCGGGGGCGCGATAGCGATGTCGTTGGTGCGGTAGTCCCGCCCGGCGGCTACTCACCGAGCGCGGAAATCGGGAGCATTATCGGGGCGGCACTCACGCGAGAGAGTATGACACGATTCTCCGAGCGCGTCGAACAGGTGTCGATCTCGGGCATCCGCGAGGTGTTCGAGGCCGCCGGCGAGGACGCAATCAACCTCGGCCTCGGCCAGCCGGACTTCCCGACGCCGGACCACGCCCGCGAGGCGGCCGTCGAGGCCATCCGCGCCGGTAAGGCCGACGCCTACACGTCGAACAAGGGAACCGAGTCGCTCCGCGAGGCCATCGCCGAGAAGCACGCCCGCGACAACGACTTCGACGTCGACCCGAACGACGTCATCGCCACCTCCGGCGGGAGCGAGGCGCTGCACATCGCGCTGGAGGCCCACGTGAACGAGGGCGAGGAGGTACTCTTCCCCGATCCCGGCTTCGTCTCCTACGAGGCGCTGACCCACCTCGCCGGCGGGACGCCGAAACCGGTCGAGCTGCGCGAGGACCTGACGATGGACCCCGACGACGTCGAGGCGGCGATCACCGACGACACCGCCGCGTTCGTCGTCAACTCGCCGGCCAACCCCACCGGCGCGGTGCAGTCGCCCGACGACATGCGCGAGTTCGCCCGCATCGCCGCCGAGCACGACGTGCTCTGCGTCTCGGACGAGGTGTACGAGAAGCAGGTGTTCGACGGCGAACACCGCTCGCCGGCGGCGTTCGACGACACGGGTAACGTCGTCGTCGTCAACGCCTGCTCGAAGGCCTACTCGATGACCGGGTGGCGACTCGGGTGGGTCACCGGGTCGAACGAGCGGATCGAGCGGATGTTGCGGGTCCACCAGTACGCGCAGGCCTGTGCCTCAGCGCCGGCGCAGTACGCCGCGGAGGCGGCGCTCACCGGGCCGCAGGAACCGGTCGCGGAGATGCGCGAGGCCTTCGAAGAACGCCGTGACGTCCTCCTCGCCGGCTTCGAGGAGATGGGGCTTGCGTGTCCGACGCCGAAGGGCGCGTTCTACGCGATGCCGAAGGTGCCGGACGGCTGGGTCGAGGAGGTCATCGACCGCGGCGTCATCGTCGTCCCGGGCGACGCCTTCGGCGAGCACGGCGACGGGTACGCCCGCATCTCCTACGCGACGGACATGGAGACACTGAAAGAGGCCATCGACATCATGGCCGAGGCCACGGCCGCCGTGAAAGCCTAATTCGGGCCGAAACCCGGCGAAGCGTCATAGTCGTCGGGGTCCTAGTCTCGCGCGATGAAACACCTCGCGCCGTCGAACGTCCCGGTCTACGAGACGACCGACGAGCAACGGGCCATCTGGGAGCGATGCGCCGAACGGGGACAGCCGGTCATCGCCGTCCGGAACGCGACCCGCGGCCACATCGTCAAGTACGACCTTCAACACCTCGACCGACAGCTCTCGCCGTCAGTCGTCCAGCAGTTGCGCGACCGGGTCCGGTCGCGGCGGCCGTACCCGACTGGGACCGATCCGATCTCGGAGACGGAGGGCGTCGGCGGCGAAGCCGGCCCGGTGTCGGGCGAGCTCCACGCGCCGACGGAGGCCGCCGCACGCGAACTGGCGTCCCACATCTCACAGTTCGTGTTAGACCGGGACAACTGGCGATAGTTCGCTCCTAGGGGGCGGTAGCGTACGAGAATTTTTCAGTCGCGCGACCCTCGCTACCGTATGGCAGTTTCTCGACGTGGAGCGGGGCCGCTCGCCGCGGGGCGGGCGCTCGCTTCGCAGGTCCATCCGGTGTTCATGCTCCCGCCGCTGGCCACGTCGCTGTTCGGGGCCGTGCTCGCCGGCGACGTCTCGCTCCCCGTCGCGGGGCTGCACGCCGCCGCCATGTTCTTCGCCGTCTACACCGCCCACGTCAAGGACGGCTACGTGGACTTCCACCTCCGCGGCGAGGACGAGGACCATCCGCTGACCGTCGGCGGCTGTCGGGGTGCGCTCGTCGCCGCCGGCATCGGGTTCGCGTGCTGTACGGCGGGTCTATGGCTCCTCGCCGGCCCCGGTGCGGCCCTGCTGACGCTGCCGACGTGGGTCATCGGCTACGCGCACGCCCCGCAACTGGACCTCAACCCCGTGGGCGCGACGATGGGCTACCCCGCCGGCATCGCCCTCGCGCTCCTCGGCGGTTACTACGCGCAGGCGACGGCGCTCAGCCCCCGCGTGCTCGGGCTGGCCGCCGTCTTCCTCTGCTTGCTCACGGGCATCAAGGTGATCGACGACGAGAAGGACTACGACTACGACAGCTCCATTCAGAAACGCACCGTCGCCGTCGTGCTGGGACCGGCGCGGGCCAGACGGTTCGCGCTCGCTCTGTTGGTGGCGGCGATGGCCGGCGTCGTCGGCCTCGCGGTCGCGCTCCCCGGCATCCCGCCGAGCGCCGCCGGCGCGGCCCTCGTCTTCGGCGTCGTCGCCGCCGTCGCTCAGCGCGCGGAGTCGGAGTTGGCGACGATGCTGCTGATACGAGGGTCGTACCTCTTTTTGGCCGTGTTGGTCGCGGCAGTGTGGTTCCGACCGCTGGCGTGAGCGACGAGCGACAGCGACCTCGTGGCGCTCAGTTGTCGCTGACGATCTTGATGACCGAGCCCTCTTCGAGTTCCTCCTCGTCGCTGATACGCATCCCCTCGCGGGCGTCGACGGCGTGGATGTAGCCGTCACCGATGTCCGAGTGGACGGCGTAGGCGAGGTCCTTCGGCGTCGAGCCGCGGGGAAGCAAGAAGGCGTCGGGGAGGACGTTCCCCTGGCCGTCGGTCCACTTCGCGTCGTTCTGGACCGGATACGCCGTGATGTGGTCCAGCAGGTCGTAGACGGCGGTGTCCATCGCTCCCTGGACGCCGGTGCCGCCGTGCTCGGCCATCACCTCGCGGATGCGCTCCAAGCCGTCGCGTTGCTGGTCGCTCACGTCGCCGACGATCTCGAAGCCCGGGTCGCCGGGGTCGTAGGCGACCACGCCCGCCTCCGCGGCCTTGCGTAGCGCCAACTCCCCGTCGGCGGTGGCGGGAACCACTCTCTCGGCGGCATCGCGGAGCCGCTCGACGTTGCCCTCGGGCGCGATGTCGGCCTTGTTGGCGACGACGACGATGGGTTTCGTCCGTCGGCGGATCTCGCGGGCCAGCGCCTCGCGGTGGTCATCGGTCCACGCGATCGGGTCCTCGGGGTACTCTAAATCACGCAGCGTCCGCGCCACGTCGAGTTCCGTCGCACCGACGCCGGTCAGCATGTCCACGAGCGCCTCGTCCAGATCGAAATCCGGCGAGCGGGACTGCCGCTCGACGGACTCCCAGTTCCGGGAGACGATGCTCGCGAGCCAGAGGTCCATCTCCTCCTCGACGAAGTCCACGTCCTCGACCGGGTCGTGTTCGCCGACCTCGACGGGTTCGCCCTCCTCGTCGGTCCCGCCGGAGGCGTCGACGACGTTGAGGATGACGTCGGCGTTGGTGAGTTCGTCGAGGAACTGATTCCCGAGACCGCGGCCCTCGTGTGCGCCCGGGACGAGACCGGCCACGTCGATGAGTTCGACGGGGACGTAGCGCTTGCCGTCGTGACAGTCGTCGTCGCCGCAGCGCTCCTCGCGGTCGAGGCAGGGGCAGTCGGTGCGGACGTGACTGACGCCGCGGTTGGCGTCGATGGTCGTGAACGGGTAGTTGCCCACGTCCACGTCGGCCATCGTCGCCGCCTTGTAGAAGGTAGACTTCCCGGCGTTGGGCTTGCCGGCGAGTGCGATAGAGAGCATGCCACCACGTACCAGTGACCGCGGAAAGGGGGTTTCGGTTCGCGGGTCGCCGAATCGCTTCCGACCGGGACCTCAGAACGAGCCCCGGTCCAGCGTTTCGAGGTGGGCGACCGTCCCACGGTGAGCGTCGTCGTCGAACGACTCCACGCGGGCGAGGACGCGACAACCGACGAGGTTCCGCGACCCGTCGACGAACGAGAGCCGCGTTTCGCCGACCAGGGCGTACAGGTCGCCCTCGGCGTCGTCGTAGTCCGTGACGTACACCTCGATCTCCTCGCCCGCCTCGAAGGAGGGCGTCGTCGTCCGGAACGTCGCTCCGGCGAGGAACATGTCGAGAATGCTCATACGCGACTCACCTCGTCGGAGCGGCGGTCAGTGGTGTACTCCAGCCCGAAACCGGTCAGTGCCGACAGCAGGAACACGAAGAACAGCAGCCACCCGTGGAAGACGAACGGCCAGACCTGGATGGGATTGACCACCATCGCCTCGGTGAACCACTCGTACTGGTCGGGCAGGCCCTGCATCGTCGCGAAGCCGACGAGGACGCCACCGGCCCACGGGAAGATGTAGCCGAGCGCCGAGGTGTTCGCGTCGAGGATGTTCGCCCGCCGGTAGCCGTTGATGTTGTACTTCTGGCCGATGCGGGCGATGTACGGCGCGATGGCGATCTCCGCGGCGGTGTTGATCGTGATCATGGAGTTGACGAAGGCGGTGCCGACCACCATCGTCGTCTCGGCGCTGCGGACGCCCGTGGCGACGTTGTCGAGCAGCCAGTCCTGGATGGCCGCGAAGCCCCCGCCGCGGATCATGATCTCCGAGCCGGCGATGATGAGGAGGACGAGCACGATGAGCGGGAAGAACCCGGCCGCGCCGCTGTACAGCGACCCGGTCACGCCGGCGTTGCCCGGGTCGACGATCTCGACGATCGGCAAGCCGGCGACGGCACCGGCCGCGACCGAAGTGTCGGGGACGCGAAACAGGAGCACCGCGCTCAGCGGCGCGAGGCCGAAGACGAGGTTGAAGACGACGGCAACGACCAGTCCCCAGGAGACCGCTTCGACGATGTGTCGCCCCATGACGGCCGTCACGATGACGACGAGCATCGAGAGGAGGTGGACCAGACCGGCCGGTTCGCTGTTCTCGATGAACAGGTCCTGGGCCTGCTGGGAGATGTCGAGGCCGGGCATCGCGCCGCCGGCGACGACGTACGCCGCGAACGCGAAGACGGCGGCGACGATGGCGTACTTGAACCGCGAGGCGACGACGCCGCCGATGTCGGCGTCCTGGGTTACCGCGCTCACGATGGTGGTGTCGCTCACCGGCGCGAGGTTGTCGCCGAAGACGGCCCCCGAGAGGATGGCGCCGAACAGGAGGACTGGGTTCGCACCGAGCAGGATGCCGGCCGGGAAGAACAGCGCGGTGAACGCCACTGTCGTCCCGTAGCCCGTGCCGATGCCCGTCGCGAGCAGCGCGGCGAGGATGAACGTGACCGCCGGGAACAGCGCCGGACCGACCGCGGCGGCGTCGGCCGCCCAGACGAGGCCGCCGACGAAGCCGCCCGCTTGGAGCGTGTTCGCGAACATCCCCGCCCAGAGCCAGGCGACGACGGCCGTCGCGGCGACACGCTTGGTCATCCCGTCGAAGATGGTGTTGGCGTAGTCCGTCCAGTCACCCTTCACGAAGAACATCCCGACGATGAGCGAGACGAGCATACCGGCGACGAGCCCGGTCGTGTCGCCGATCCTGAACAGGCCGCTCTGGACGATCGCCCACAGGACGAACAGCGCGATGGGCAGGACGCTCGTCCAGCGCCCACCGTAGAACTCGATTCGATCCACGTCCGGCCCCGAGATCGCGTCGATCTCGGGCGACTCGTCGGAGGGAGCGTCTACCATGTGTTATGACTCCTGATAAGGACCACGACAGAGAGTGGCACAATAACCGTTTCCCCGACCGAGAGCGACGCTCGAACTCGCGTCAGGGCGTTCGCGAGCGAGCGGCGGCTATCGAGAATCGCGTCGCAATCAGATATCGCGTCGGGAGCGTCGCTACTCGCTCGCCTCGGCGGCATCGCCGTCGGTTTCCGGTTCGTTCTCGCCCTCTTCAGTCGACTCAGTATCGTCTGGGGTGTTTTCCGCCGCTTCGTCGTCCGCCGCTGTTTCATCCGCTTCCGTTTCGTCTGCTTCGACTTCCTCCGTATCGTCGGTGTCGGTCGCTGTTTCGCGCTCCTCGTCCGTCTCGGCGTCGTCTCCGTCGTCGTCGGCCGCTTCGAGTTCCTCGGCCATCTCCGCCATCGCGGCGGCGGACTCGTCCGGTCGGGAGAGCACTTCGTCGGTGTGCATCCGCATCCCGTCGCGGGCGCGGATCTTCCCGTCGACCGTGGCGTTCTCGTGGAGTTCGACCGTCGACGCGGAGATGTCGCCCCAGATCTTCGCGCCGGGACCGACGCGCACGTCGCCGTTGCGGGTGGTCACGTCGCCCTTGATCTCGGTCCCCTTCCCGACGACGACGTCCTCGCGGCCGCGTAGGCTGCCGAATATCACGTTGTCGCGGCCGACCTCCAGCGATTCGGCGCGGATGTTGCCGTGGAGGCGGCAGTCGTCGCCGATGGTCGCCGGCGTCGAGACGCGCCACGCGTCGTCGGAGACGCTGGCTCCCCGCGGAATGAGTATCGGCTTCTGGTCGTCGTCCTCGCCGAGCATCTCCTCGACGAGGTCCTGCGCGGCGTCGTCCTCGCCGATGCGGAGGAGCTGCGAGAGGTAGACGAACAGGAAGACGATGGTCGGCATCGGGTTGCGGATGACGATCCAGCCGTTGGCCTCGAAGCCGTTCTCGATGTCGACGTCGTCGCCGATGTCGAGGTCGCCGGCGACGCGCAACTCGCCGCCGATGTGGACGCGCTCGCCGATGTAGGCGTCCTCGCCGACGAGGACGTTGTCCTCGACGTCACACCACATGTCGAGGCGGCAGTCGCCCTCGGCCTCGATGTGGCCGCCGAAGCGCACGCGCTCGTCGGCGATGACCGAGCGGCCGCGGACGCCGAACTCGATGGTGCTCTGCCCGCCGATGATGACGTCGCCGTCCGTGACGAGGTCGTGTTCCTCGACGGTGGTGCCGTCGGGGATCGCGAGTTCCGAGAGCGGGTCAGAGCCGAGTGGCACAGCACAAATAGAGATTCGGACGCTCTTAAACCCTGAGGCAGCGCACGACGCTCGTCTGACGAGTGTCTGACGCGGGCGGACCGTCCCCGAGAGACTATGCTTTTATTCTCACCGCCCCTACGGCTGATATGACCGTTCTCTCGTTCGACGAGCAAGGCGTCGACGTGGTCTACGACGGCACCGAGTTCCGCCTGGAGAAGGAACTCATCGAGGACGCCATCCAGAAGTCCTATCCCGACGTGACCGACCACGAAGTCCTGCAGATAGTCGAACCCGACCCGTCGCTCTCCGGCGAACCGCGGCGTATCGGCGAGATCGTCGAGTGACCACCGCGCCCTCGGCTGGTTCCCACGAAGGCATAATAATCCTTCGAGGGAAAAGTACCGAATATTGATAAACACGCCGCCGTCTTGCGGTCCTACGGCTGGAAAATCGTGGCAAAACCACGCACTGTCGGCAGGCATTTAAGTAGCCAGAACCTGACTGTGAGGTAATGTCAGACCCACGTGTCGCAGGGGCCGGCGTCACCTCGTTCGGGAAACATCCCGAGCGGACCGGCCGCGACCTCTTCGCGGAGGCGGGACTGGAGGCGCTGGACGCTTCGGGCGTCGACCCGGACGACGTCGACGCGCTCTACTACGGGAACTTCATGGGCGAACTCGCCGAACACCAGGGCCACCAGGGACCGCTGATGGCCGAGGCGATCGGACTGGACGTGCCGGCGACGCGGTTAGAGGCGGCCTGTGCCTCCGCCGGGGCAGCCATCCGAGAGGCCGTCAAGAACCTCCGCAACGGCGAGCAGGACGTCGCCGTCGTCGGTGGGGCCGAGCGGATGACCAACATCGGCACCGCCGCGGCGACGGACGCGCTGGCCATCGCCGCCGACGACCTCTACGAGATCCGCGCCGGGATGACGTTCCCCGGCGCGTACGCGCTGATGGCGCGGTCGTACTTCGAGCAGTACGGCGGCGAGCACGAGGACCTCGCGCACATCGCGGTGAAGAACCACGAGCACGCGCTGGTCAACGAACACGCCCAGATCCGAAAGGAGATCACCGTCGAGGAGGCCGTCGACGCGCCGACCATCGCCAGCCCGCTCGGGCTGTACGACTCCTGTCCCATCACCGACGGCGCGGCCGCCGCGGTGTTGACGACCGCCGAGTACGCCGAGGAACACGGACTCGACGCTCCCGTCGCGGTCACTGGCACCGGACAGGGCGGCGACAACCTCGCGCTGCAGGACCGCCCCCACCTCGCACAGACGCCCGCCGCGGACAAGGCCGCGGACGAGGCCTACGCCGACGCGGGCGTCGGTCCCGACGACGTGGACTTCGCGGAGGTCCACGACTGCTTCACCATCGCCGAGGTGCTCGCCATCGAGTCGCTCGGTCTCTACGACCGCGGCGAGGGCATCCACGCGGCGACGAACGGCGAGACGGACCGCCACGGGGAGTTGCCGGTCAACCTCTCGGGCGGCCTGAAGGCGAAGGGCCACCCCGTCGGCGCGACCGGCGTCGCGCAGTTGGCGACCATCGCGTGGGTCTTAGACGGGTCCCATCCCCGCGCCGACGCCGTCCCCGACGGGACGGTCGGTGTCGCCCACAACGCCGGCGGCACCGTCGCCTCTACCACGGTTCACGTCCTGGAGGTGCGAGAATGACGGAGAAAGCTCCCGACGGCGCGTACGACGCGTGGCTGAACGCCATCGAGGACGGCGAGGGTCACTACCTCGAATGCGAGAACGATCACGGCTGGCTTCCGCCGAGGCGAGTCTGTCCGGTGTGTAGCTCCCGCGATTTGAGCGAAAAGTCCCTCCCCGACAGCGGCGAGATCGCCTCGCACACGACCATCACCGTGCCGACGCCGCAGTTCGAGGACGACGCGCCCTACGTGACCGCCATCGCGGACTTCGGACCCGTGTCGGTGACGGGGCTCGTCCGCGGCGTGGACCCCGAAGACGTCGGGATCGGCGACGTCGTCGGCGTCGAAGTCGGCGAGCGCGAGACGACCGGAGACCGAGCCGTCGTGCTCCGACCGCGATAACGCGGTATAGGCGCTTCCGCTACTCTTCTATCTCGGCCGCCGCCGTCTGGTCGCGAACGACGTCGACGAACTCGTCGGGGTGTTCGACGTGCGGTAAGAGCAGCGAGTCGCTGAAGACGACCAGCGTCGCGTCCGCCCGGTCGGCGAGCTCCCGGCCCTCCGAGAGGGGCGAGATGTCGGCGTCCTCACCCCAGACCATCGTGATCGGCACGTCGAGGCCGGCGAGCACCTCGCCGAGGTCCTCCTGCGGGTCGAGGAACCCGGAGACGAACGAGGCGGGCGCGAACCGAGCACCCTGCTGGTGACCGGTCCGCCACTCGTAGTTGAGGATCTCGTCGGTGAGGTTGTCCATGTCGTAGTAGCCGTGGTCCGCGTGGAAGTGCCGCATGGACGGCTTCGAGACGATCAGGTTGAAGATCGTCTGTCCGACGAACGGCGCGCGGAGCACCGAGCGGAGCCAGACGTTCTGGTCGCCCATCGAGGAGTCGGTCGGACAGACGAGGACGAGTTCGGCAACCTCGACCTCGCGGGCGGCGATCGCGGCGTAGGAGGCGGTCAGCGACGAGGCGACCACCGTCGCGTTCTCGCTCTCGTCGGCGAGGAAGTCGCGGACGAAGGTGGTCAACAGGGACGCCGAGTACAGCAGCGGCGGCCGGTCGGAGTGACCGAACCCGGGCAGGTCCGGCGCGAGGACGTGGTAGTCCTCGGCCAACTGCTCGAAGATGGCCTCGAATTCGTGGCTGGAGGCCGCGGCGTTGATGCCGTGGAGGAGGACGAGATCCGGGTTCTCGGGGTCGCCCGCCTCCGTGTAGGCGACGTCGAACCCGCGCCAGCGGTACGTCCGCTGGTCACCGGACAGCAGCGGTTCGAACTCGTCGGCACGCGACTCGAGCACGCGATTGACGACCGCCGTCGTCCCGACCGCGCCGGCGGCGACTCCGAGTGCCTTTCGAAGCTTCATGCACACGTGTACGTGCCGGCCCCTGTTTATACGTACGGGAGCGACCGTGCAGAAACGTTCGTCTCGAACGATGCGAAGCCCTTACATGAGCGAACAGTCGACTGTCGGGTGCCGCGCGTGGCGCTTCGCGTCATCTGCGTGGTTTCCCACCTCGCCCCTCACGGGGCGTTCTACGCGTCCCGCGTCTCGTCCAAACAGGCTCTGAGCGGTTCGAGCACCTCGTCGACGACCGTGTAGGGGTCGGTCTCGCGCGCGACGACTGCGTCGACGTACCCCTCGATGCCGCCGTGACGGTCGAGCTCGCCCGCTATCAGGCCGTTGACGTCCTCTCTGAGTAGGGTCCGGATCTCCGCGGCGACCCGCTGTCGGGCCTGCCGCTCGCGCTTGCCCGTCCGGTCGAGAAAATCGCCGTGGTCCGACAGCGCCTCGATGAACGACTCGACGCCCTCGCCGCGGTTCGCCACCGTCTCGACGATCGGAGGCGACCACGTCTCGCGCTCGTCGCTCGCGTCGCTCCCGTCGGGCGTGTTCCCGCCGGCCGCCTCGCGATGACCGTGATGGCCCGCGTCCCGCGAACTGTTGCTGTTCTGAAGCATCTCGCGCAGTTGTTGGACGGTGCGGTCGGCCCCGTCTAAGTCTGCCTTGTTGACGACGAAGACGTCGCCGATCTCCAGGATGCCGGCCTTCAGCATCTGCACGTCGTCGCCGCTGCCGGGCGGCACGAGGACGGCGACGGTGTCGGCGGTGCGGACGATGTCCACCTCGTTCTGTCCGGCCCCGACGGTCTCGACGATCACCACGTCCTTGCCGAAGGCGTCGAGCGCGGTGACGGCGTCCGTCGTCGCCGTCGAGAGGCCGCCCAGCGACCCGCGGGCGGACATCGACCGGAAGAACACGTCCATGTCGCCGGCGTTCGACGCCATGCGGATGCGGTCGCCCAGCACCGCGCCGCCCGAGAAGGGCGAGGACGGGTCGATGGCGATGACGCCGACGGTCAGTCCCCGGTCGCGGTACGCCGCAGCCACCTTGTCCACGAGTGTGGACTTCCCGGCCCCGGGACTGCCGGTGACGCCGACGACCTCGGCGTGGCCGGTGTGTCGATAGAGGTCCGAGATTATCTCGCGGTAGCCCGGCGAGCGGTTCTCGATCTTCGTGATGACGCGGGCCAGCGCGCTGTGCTTGCCCGCGAGCAGCCCCTCGACGAGGTCCGTCATCGCTCGGGGGCGTGCTCGTGGATGTACGCGATCATCTCGTCCATCGACGCGCCGGGCCCGAATATCTCGTCGACGCCCTGCTCGCGGAGTTCGTCCTTGTCGTCGTCGGGGACGATGCCGCCGACGAGGACGAGTCGGTCGTCGAAGGCGTCGTACTCGCGCAGGCCGTCCAGAATCTTCGGGACCAGCGTGTTGTGCGCGCCCGAGAGGATGGAGATGCCCACGACGTCGACGTCCTCCTGCACGGCGGCCTGCACGACTTCCTCCGGGGCGCGGTGCAGGCCCGAGTAGATGACCTCGAACCCGGCGTCGCGGAGCGCGCGGGCGATGACGTGCGCCCCGCGGTCGTGGCCGTCGAGTCCGACCTTCGCGACCAGACACCTGATAGTCCGCTCGGCCTGCTCCTGCTCGACACTCATGCCAAGAGTTACCACCGCATGCGTTTTGACTCTTGCCCCGTGACCGCCCTCACTAGCAGTATCTACGTACGACGGCCGGACCTCGAAAGCCCTCGACCTTTCAGTCCACCGAGGGACAGCTACGGCAGACTGCCCTTCCCCGAGTCGCGCGATGAAGCGCGCTCCCGGCCCGGCGTTCAGATACTGTGTTCGCGGTAGTAGATCGGGACCGCGTAGTCGACCCGGGCGATCAGCGCTCATGCGGCGTCGTCCGATACTACATCGTGAACAGCAGAAACGGGATGACGAACAGCGAGAGGAACAGGAACGCCAGGACGAGTCCGTAGCCGGCGAACATCCCGGCGGCGGTCACCCACGCGGGGTGGTCGAATCGGTCGAGCGTGCGCGACATGCGTTGTTCCTCGTTCGCGTGGCTCATAGTGATTCGGGTCGGGCCGAAGTCCGTGCGCCAGACAGCGGACAGTCGCCGCTCGCATTCCGAAAGCACTAATCGGGCAGGTGCGGACAGTTCCGATATGAGCGACGACGAGAACGAGGAAGAGGAAGACGCGCCAGCCGTCGAACTCGGCGAGGGGCCCGACGTCGAGGGAGCGCCGCTGTCCCGCGTCGCGGCGCGGCTCACCTGGGGCATCGAGCACAGCACGATCGTCGAGCGGGAGGGCGACACCGTCCTCCGAACGCCCGACGGCCCGCGGCAGCTCTCCGAGATCATGACCGACGTCGACGAGACGTACTTCTCGGACCGACACGAGTTCACCGAGGCGGTGCGGGGCGTCGTCGGCGAGGGACCCGTTCCGACCGAAAACTAGGGCGTCTCGTTCGCGGACTCCGGCTCTTCTCCCGCCGCCTCTGTGCCGTCTCCCGATTCGTCCGTGTCGAACCCGTCGAAGTCCCTGCGGTCGCCCCACTCGTCGCGGGTGAGCCACAGGGCGACGCCGAGCGCGACGAGGACGGGGATCGCCATCGTCACGAGGAGGAGGGCGACGACGACGAGTCCACCGGCGTCGATGGACTGGAAGAGCGGGTACATGCGACGGGGTTAGACGGGGACGTTCAAACCGTTTTTGCGACTATCGCATCGATTCCAGCGAACGGACGGTGTCGGAGATGAGCCACGCCCCCTCTCGTTCGGGGGACTCGATGCTCAGCGCGTCGAAGGACTCGCGGCCCTCGTCGACGGTGATGCGGTACGCGCGACTCGTCAGCTCCTCTGCCCGGGCCGTATCTGCTGGCGTGGGGGACACACTAGACACACGCGGACTCCGACGGTTAAACCAGTCGGTTCGGACCGCACAGGCCGTGAGACTCCGTTTCTCTGTCCCTTATTCGACACGCTTCGTCCCGTCGCCGTCCGTCGTCTCGGCCCGACCGCGTCGCTTTCCGAACAGGTACGCGACGACGACGAGGCCGAGCGGCACGACGAGAAATACCGCCATCATGACGAAGATGACCAGCAGTTCGATACCGCCGGGTACGCCCGGAAACAGGAGGAGGGGGACCATACGAGCGGGTAGCGAGGACGGCGGCTTAACTGTTTCCCGGCGGACAGCTCAGAAATCGGAGAGCTGAGACTGGAGTCCCGCGACGAGTTCGGACTTGCGCCGGAGCGCGCCGACGCTCACGGGCAACTGGTCGGAGACGGCCGAGAGCGTCTCGTGAAACGTCTGGCCCACGCCCGGTTCGCCGTCGAAGGCGTTTCGCACGCCCTCGCGGACCTGCCAGACGCCGACGGGAGCCCAGTAGTCGTCGGTTATCTCCCGGAGGACGAGACACTTCGCCTGCCGGCCCCGGTCTGCGAGGTGTTCGAGGACGCCGAGTCGCGCGGCGTAGTACGCCCCCGCGGTCTCCTCGACGTACTGCGTGCGGCCCTCGTACCCCTCGTGGGCGCTGGCGAGATAGTAGCCTGTCTCGGGACGCGGGTTCCAGACGCTCTGGGGGGCCTTCATCTCGACCAGTTCGAACTCCCAGCGCCCCGGCGCGAGCAGGACCCAGTAGCGGTTGCCCATGTACTCGTTGTACCACACCTCGGGCTTGTCGATGGTGTCGCCGTTCCGGAGCGTCCCGCGAACGTACTGGCCGACGGTGTCGTCGACGGCGGTGATCGACCACCGGGTCGGGACGAGCGACCGCTCTCTGGCCTGCCCGAGCGCGCCGGCCGAGAGGATGGTGTTGATGTCGTAGACGTCGAAGCCGCGGCGATAGAGGTACGTCATCGCGCCCTCGGCGCGCCAGTCGTCGTCCGAGAGCGTCTTCTCGACGGGCTTGGGGACGTGGGGGTTCTCCGCGAGGTCGGCCCCCGTGGCGTGGGCTCTCGGCCCGGTGGGCGTCCCCACGTCGTCGAATTCGAGGTCGAGTTCCGGTTTGCCGTCCAAGCCGACCTCGACGTCGACCGGGTGGTCGGCGATGGCGACTTCCCGCTGGACGCCGACGAACCCGTCCCAGACGTCGTACGCGCCGCCGGTGTCGCTCCCTCGACCTCGCCCGGTGCTCACCGAGTCGACGGACGTCGAGCGGGTGGAGTTGAGCATCCCGGTCCGTCGCTGGAGCACGTCCTCGATGCCGAGTCCGGCGTCGTACCACTCGCTGCTTGTGGCGAACGTCTCGGCCGTCGCGTCCCGGTCTACCGGCGAGAGGAGTCCGGTCGAGACGTTCGGATACCCCGTCCGGCCGACGAAGATCTCCGGCGAGGTAGAGCCGAAGAGGGCGTCGCCCTGCACCGCCTGCTCGAACTGGCGCTCGACGTCCTCCAGGTGGTCGGTGATGGCGTAGGACTTCTCCGCGGCGAGGCGGCGCTTCTCGGCGGCCTCGTCGCGTTCGAACCCCTCGATGAACTCGTCGAGGTGCATCTGTACGTCGTTGGGCCCTGCCGAGTATGAACCTGTCCCCGGCGGGCGAACATGAATAACTATTACGTACCTGGACTGAGTAACAACGGGTGATATAAATCATGGTCGATACCACGAAGTGGACGGGACTCGGAGCCACCATCGCGGGGGTCGTCATCATCTTCCTCCCAGCGGTGTTCTCAGTGCCGTACGTACAGGCGCTCACGAGCCTCCTACTGGGTGAGATCGGTGCTCTCGCTGCCGGACACACGGCCTATCGGGCGGCCTCGGGCAAACAGGCGAGTCCGCTCGGCGCGGTGACGACGCTCGTCTGTGGCCTCCTGCTCACCCTCTCACCGATTCTGCTCGCCCCCGTCGACCCGTTCCTCACGATCATGCTCGCGCTCGGCGCGGTCATGGTCGTCGGCGGCGCAGCCGCCATCCTCGAACGATTCATCGGCGGCGAGGAGGGTCGACAGACCGGTGCACAGCGGATCGCCAACCGCATGAGCGAGAACTGAAGTCCCGCCGCTCGTCGTTTTTTCGGGCGGACCACAACGGTTTTGCCGACAGGCGCGGCTTCCTCGGATAATGCCGGTCATCGAGTGCGACGAGAGCGCCGCCCGCGACAGACTCAGCGACGCGGGCGTCGGCGTCGAGGCGGGAAACACGGACCACGAGCGCTGGCGCGCGGAGTACGAGGGGGCGACGGCCGTCGCCTACGACGGGAAAGTCGTCGTACAGGGCGAGAACACCGCGCGGCTCGAAGCGCTCTTGCGCGAGGGGAGCGGCGGGCGCGTCCACGCCTACTTCGACGGCGCGTCTCGGGGCAATCCCGGCCCCGCGGCCGTCGGCTACGTCCTCGTCGACGACAGCGGCATCGTCGCCGAGGGCGGCGAGACCATCGGTCGCGCGACGAACAACCAGGCGGAGTACGCCGCCCTCGTCAAGGCGCTGGAGGTGGCCGCCGACTACGACTTCGACGAGGTTCACGTCCGCGGCGACTCCGAACTCATCGTCAAGCAGGTCCGCGGCGAGTGGAACACCAACGACCCCGACCTGCGTGAACAGCGGGTCCGGGTCCGCGAGCTGCTCATGGGCTTCGACGACTGGCAGATAGAGCACGTTCCGCGGGAGATAAACGACCGCGCCGACGAGCTAGCCAACGACGCACTCGATGACTGACCTGCCAGACGAGACGATCGACGAGGTCGAACGGCTGACGAAACTGACCCGCGAGGCGGTCGACGAGGGGGCCGCCGCCGCGTACCGCGAGGACCGCGACGCGCTGCTCGACGAACACGACTACACCGCTCGCATCCGCGAGGAAGACGCCGGCGAGGTGCTGGTCTGTCACCCCGCCGAGTGGGTCGAAGACGGCGTCATCCGTCCGGAGCGAGTCGAGGACACCGACCGCGGCGTCGAAATCCGGCTCTCCGGACCGGAAGATCCCGACGAGTGGGACGAGGTCGAGGCGGCGAACCGAACGGTCGCCGAGGAGGTCCGGGACGAGCACGGCGACGTCCACGGTGCGACGGCCGACGCGCTCGCGGACTTCATGGGCAACCACTACAGTAAGGCCATCGCGGACGCGACGCCGGAGGAACTCGCCGAGTTCCGCGAGGAGTACTTCCCGCGGAACACGTGGCCGACCGACGAACAGCGGTCGCTGCTCGACACGTCGGTTCGGCTCACCGTCGAAAAAGCGGGTGGTCGGATCCCGGAGCGCTGACCTGTCGAGCGTCGGCGGGTCTTACTCCTGGTCGTCGACGAGGTCGTGGAGTTCGTCGGCGCGGTCGTTGCCGGTGACGAACTTCGAGAACTCCCAGCCGAGCTGGTCGAGGACCGCCTCTTTCCCGCTGTCGGTCAGCGAGTACTGGTTCGTCCGCTTGTCGAGTTCGCTCTTCTCGACCAGTCCCATCTCGACGAGGTCGTCGAGGTTCGGGTAGAGTCGGCCGTGGTTGACCTCGTCGCTGTAGTACGCTTCGAGTTCCCGTTTGATAGCGAGACCGTACCGCGGCTCCTCCGCGAGGATGACGAGGATGTTCTGTTGGAACGCCGTGAGGTCTTTCGCGATACCTGGACTGCCCGTAACGGATTGTGCCTCTGACATGGTGAAAGAAATGTCACCGAACTATTTAATACTTGTTAACCACGACGCGGACAGTCGCTATCTCGGGAAACGCGGGTTATCTATAGGATACTAGATACCGCTCGTTCGTCGGCTACCTCTCGAAAGTGCCGACGCACCGGGCCCGCCGCTGGATGCCTCGGTAGCGACCAACTACCGGCAGCGTTTATCGTCGTCATTGCTCCGGTACCGTCGGACAAATACTTTTTGACCTATCCCGGCGCGAGACATTACGAAAACCATTTTTGACGCGGCGTCGCAGTCGCCGACGATGACGAATCTCTGGGAAGACTTAGAGACCGGACCGAACCCGCCCGAAGAGATCTACGCCGTCGTCGAGTGCCTCAAGGGCGAGCGCAACAAGTACGAGTACGACAAGGACATCCCCGCCGTCGTGCTGGACCGCGTGCTCCACTCGAACGTCCACTACCCGTCGGACTACGGGTTCATCCCGCAGTCGTACTACGACGACGAGGACCCCTTCGACGTTCTCGTCCTCGTCGAGGACCAGACGTTCCCCGGCTGCGTCATCGAGGCTCGCCCCGTCGCCATGATGAAGATGGACGACGACGGCGAACAGGACGACAAGATCATCGCCGTCCCCACCGAAGATCCCCGCTGGGACTACATCGACGACTTAGAGGACATCTCCCAGCAGCGGCTCGACGAGATAGAGGAGTTCTTCACGTCGTACAAGAACTTGGAGAAGGGCAAGGAAGTCGAGACGCAGGGCTTCGAGGACAAGCAGGCCGCGATGGACGCCATCGAACACGCACAGGAACTCTACGACGAGAACTTCTGAGCGACGCGCTCCGTTCCTCGCGACGAACGGCACTCGCTCTCGGCGTCCGTTCGCTCTCGTCGTCCCGCCGACTGACGCCGCTCGACCGGGGCGTATGCTCACCGATAATGACGGCAGTCGTTGCCGATTATGTATGAGCATGGGTAATCTTTTCACCGTCGCACCCCTGCTTTCGACACACGATGGCAACCGATCAATCCGACGGCGCGCTCGACGGACCGACGGCCGAACCGGAGCGAGAGACACCGAGCGAACCGGGAATCGCGCACTTGACCGTCGTCCCCGAGAACGCCGACCGCAACTCGTAGGAACGCTCGTTTCGTACGCTTTGCCGCTTTCCCCGACGGGATTTCGAAAAGAAGCTTCTTGTCCCTGACCGGCCTATCGAACCCCATGGGATTATTCGACCGTCTGAAAGGCGACGACGCGCCCCGCGTCGCCTTCTTCGGCATCGACGGTGTGCCGTACAGCCTCATCGACGAGCATCCGGACGTCTTCCCCAACCTCACGGAGCTCAAGAACGAGGGGAGCGGCGGCCCCATCGACAGCATCGTTCCGCCCGAATCCAGCGCCTGCTGGCCCTCGCTGACGACCGGCGTCAACCCCGGACAGACCGGCGTCTACGGCTTTCAGGACCGCGAGGTCGGCTCCTATGACACGTACGTGCCGATGGGCCGGGACGTACAGGCGACCCGCCTCTGGGACCGCGTCACCGAGGACGGCCGCGACGCGACGGTGCTCAACGTCCCGGTCACGTTCCCGCCGCAGCGAAACGTCCAGCGGATGGTCTCCGGCTTCCTCTCGCCCGGGGTCGACAAGGCGGCCTATCCGGACGAACTGCGTGACCGCCTCGAAGACAGCAACTACCGCATCGACGTCAACGCCAAGCTCGGCCACGACGAGGACAAGACCGAGTTCGTCGAGGACGCCCACGAGACCCTCGAACGCCGCTACGAGACGTTCTCCCACTACGTCGGGCAGGACGACTGGGACCTCTTCTTCGGCGTCTTCATGACCACCGACCGGGTCAACCACTTCCTGTTCAAGCACTACGAGCAGGACGGCGAGTACAAACAGGAGTTCTTCGACTTCTACGAGAAGGTCGACGAGTATCTGGGCAAGCTCCGCGAGCAACTCGGCGACGACGTGACGATGGTCGTCGCCTCCGACCACGGCTTCACCTCGCTGGAGCACGAGGTCCACTTCAACGAGTGGTTAGAACAGGAGGGCTGGCTCGAATACGAGGACGACGACCACTCCGAGCTGGGCGACATCGGCGAGGACACGAAGGCGTACTCGCTCATCCCCGGCCGCTTCTACGTCAACTTAGAGGGCCGCGAACCCAAGGGCGGCGTCCCCGAAGCCGAGTACGAGTCGGTGCGCGACGACCTCAAGGAGAAGCTCGAATCGCTCGAAGGTCCGAACGGGAACAAAGTCGCCGACCGCGTCGTCACCCGCGAGGACGCCTTCCGCGGCGACCACGACGACATCGCGCCGGACCTCGTCGTCGTCCCGAACCACGGCTTCGACCTCAAGGCCGGCTTCAAGGGCAGCGACGACGTCTTCGGTATCGGCCCGCGCAACGGGATGCACTCCTTCGACAACGCGACGCTGCTCGTCGACGACGCCGACGCCCGCATCGAGGACGCCGACCTCTACGACATCGCCCCGACCATCCTCGACCTGCTAGAACACGACTACGATCGCACCGAGTTCGACGGCGCGAGCCTGGTATAGTACCTTTTTCCGAACCGGGTTTCCTCGGCCGCCTGCGGCGACCTGCGGGAACCCGGTCCGCAAAAATCTACGCTAAAAAGGCTGAACGTTCGGCTTCGCCTCACGTTCAGTGAAACCGCGCCGGAGGCGCGGTATGCTCCTCTCGTCAGCCTGCCCTTCCCCGGGTCGTGCGACAGAGCGCACTCCCGGCCGGCGGAACGTTGTAAGCATCCGGCGGCGAAGCCGCCGGTTCTCCGGTCGCGCTCCGCGCGACCGGCCTTTTTAGCGTAGATTTTTGCAAGCGGGGGTCGCCATCGGCGACCCCCCGCAGTAAAAAGGTACTACTTACAGAAGGCTATCCAGGTCGTCGTTAGTGAACTCGTCAGGGTCGACGGAGTTACCCTGTGACTTGGCGGCCTCGTTGGCCCGCTCCATGAACTGGTCGACGCGATCGGAGCGCTCGACGCCCGAGAGGACGACCAGCGCGGCGAGCTTGTCCGAACCGAGCGGGAAGTCGCCGCCGCGGACCTGCATACTGCCGGTCTGGTCCTCGACCCAGCGGCGGGCGCGCTCGACGCCCTTCCGGGAGATGCGGTCGGGGTCGCCGGCGATGACCAGCAGGGCGGATTCGGCCTCGACGGCGTTGGGGAGGCTCATACTAGTCAGGAGGGCCTTCCGCGTGACGCTCGTGATGGTGTTGACGTTCTCGCTGGCGTCCTCGGCGGCCTCGGCGCTGGCGTAGCCGATGGAGGAGATGCCGCCGCCGCGGAGAGTGTTGATGATCTCCGAGGAGTCGACGACGCTCTCGCCGACGCCCTCGACGGCCTCGCCGGAGGCGAGCAGGAGGCCGACGCGCTGGGAGATGGCGTCGTTGACGCGCTCGTAACCGTCGGCGACGCTGTCGCCGGTGCCGCGCCACGCGTCGTTATCGACGAGGAGGAGGGAGTCGGCCTCGCGGGCGGCCGTCTTGAGCGAGCGGCCGGCGTTGGCCTGATAGAGACCGCCTTCGTCCTTTCCGGGGAGGATGCCGAGGACGTAGACGGGCATCTCGTAGATGCGGTTGAGCTCGCGGGCGAGCATCGGCGCGCCGCCGGAACCGGTGCCGCCCCCGAGACCGGCCACGACGACGACGGCCTCGGCCTCGGTGGTGATGCGCCCGTCGAGGCTGTCGAGCACCTCGACGGCGTTCTCCTGCATGATCTGTGCGCCGAGTTCGTTGTCGCCGCCGACGCCGTGGCCCTTCACCCGGTCCTGGCCGATGAGCGCGGTGTCGATGCCGAGGTTCTGGAGGTCCGCTTCGGCGCTGTTGACCGCGAGCGCGCCGCGTACGGCGTTGAACCCCATGTCGTAGTCGAATTCGGCGAGGGACTCCGTGACCTTTCCCCCGGCTTGGCCGACGCCAATCAGGACGACTTTCATGTACACCGAATTTATCGGGGAACTAATCAACGTTGCCCTGATACGTACGTGCCGAGTACGCGGTATGTGCTACTCGCTCTCAGCGACGGCTCACTCGATGCGGAGCGTGTAGATCCGCTTGCGGGCGTCGGCGAAGGAGAAGCGCGAGGCGACGACGTCGGCTTCTTCGAGGCGGTTCAGCGCGTAGCGAACGGTGCGGGGCGGCAGCAGCGTCTCCTCCGCGAGCTGGCTCTGGGTCAGCGTCTCGTTGTACTCTAAGACCTTCGCGACGAGTTTGGCGCTCGGCGGGAGGTCACGAACGGCCTCCCAGCCGACGGCCTCCTCGTCCGCTTCGGCCTGTTGAACGTCGGATGTACTCATCTACTCCTGCCTATCGGATACAGCGTAATAATATTTCCCGTTCTGTTTCATGCGTCGTGAGAATCTTCCGGCAACCTTCGCAGTCCCGTAGCGAGTGCCGCCCGAAAGTTTACGTCGGAAACCCCCTGCATAGGGGACGTGGACGAAGTGGAGGTCAGTACGGTCGTCTACGCGCCCCCCGAGGAGATGTACGAGTTCCTGCTGGATTTCCCGGGATACGCGCGCTATTCGGAGTACATAGAACGGGTGACACAGGACGGCGACGGGACGCCGGGAACGCGATACGACCTCGTCTTTTCGTGGTGGAAGCTCACCTACACCGCGCGGTCTGAGGTGACCGGTGTCGAGCGACCGGAACGGATCGATTGGCGCATCGTGAAAGACATCGACGCCGACGGCTACTGGAAAGTCGAGTCGGTGCCCGAGAAAGCGCCCGACGGCGTCGAAGCGGCCTCGCGGATCGTCTTCCACATCGATTTCGACCCGAGTTCGGTGTCGGAGAGCAGCGTGGACCTGCCCAGATTCGTCTCGCTGGATTGGGTCATCGAGAAGGTCAAACCGCTGATCCGCAAAGAGGCCGGTCGCATCGTCGAACGAGTCGTCGCCGATATCGAGGGAACGCGCCGCGACGTCGATCTGAACATCCGGACCGGGCCGGACTCCCTCTAAACGCGCCGTGTCGTGGAACCGCGTCGGTTACTCGACGTCCGGGGCCTCGTAATCGCCGCCGTAGCGGACGAAGAAGTACGCCAGGCCGAGCGTAGCGACCATCACGAACGACGTGGCGACGCCGAGGGTCTTCGCGCTACTCGGCACCTCCGGAGACGCGTCGCTCTCGCCTTCGCCGCCGGTGCTAGCAGTTGGGTAATCCGTCCCGACGACGATAGCGCCCTTCATACCCTGACCCCGGTGGGGCGCGCAGTAGTACTTGTAGATGCCGTCTTCCTCGAAGGTGTACTCGTAGTTGACGCCGGCGCTGGACGTCGCACTGCCGGAGTCCAACGGACCCTCGCCCTGCGATTTGACGTTGTGACCGCCGCCCTCGCCGGTCCACTCCCACTTGACCGTCGCGCCGTTGTCGACGTGGACGGCGGGCGGGCCGAAGCCGAAGGCACCGCCGTTGGCCTCCACTCCGACCTCGACGGTCACCTCGCTACTGCCGGTCTCGTCGACGGTGCTGCCGGTGAAGTTGCCGACGCCGCTGAACCAGTTGCCGTAGTCCGGCGGGCCGGCGCTTCCACCGCCGCCGCCACCGCCGCCGCTGGACTCGTTGCCACTTCCACCGCTGGTGCCGTTCTCGCCGCCGCCGCTACCGGTGCCGGTCTCGGTTCCGGAGGGGGTGCCGGTCCCGCTCGGCGTCCCCGTGCTGGTACCCGTCGCGGTTCCGGTCGCGGTCCCTGTGCTGGTGCCGTTCTCCTGTGCGGCCGCGGCCCCGGTCGCGGCCGAGACAGCAGTCGCTCCTGCGGCGGTGCGCAAGAAGGCCCGGCGAGACACGTCCGCACTACCGTCTGTCATACTCGGCCCTTCGTGACTCCCCGTCCTGAATATGTCGGTTTGGAATCGGGGGGTGGCCGCTTTCCTAACTCCTTTCCGAGTCACTCCCCTTGGCTCTGTGTGACCCAACTGGACTCTACACCCGACCGCGTCCCGCGCCGAAACGGGATGCCGATGCTCGGCCTCGGAACGTGGCAGAACGACGACCCCGACGAGTGCGCGACGAGCGTCGAGACGGCCCTGGAGATGGGGTATCGACACGTCGACACCGCACAGGCCTACGGCAACGAGGCCGCCGTCGGCGACGGTATCGCCGCGGCCGACGTGGACCGCGACGACCTCTTCGTCGCGACGAAGATCGATACCTCGAATCTCGCCCACGACGACGTTCTCGAGACCGCCGAGGAGAGCCTCGACGACCTCGGCCTCGATCACGTCGACCTCCTGTACGTCCACTGGCCGGCCGGCGAATACGACGCCGAGGGGACCCTCTCGGCGTTCGACGAACTGCACTCCCGCGGGAAGATAGACCACGTCGGGCTCTCGAACTTCCCGCCGGAGCGAGTCGAGGAAGCGGTCGACATCCTCGACGCGCCCGTCTTCGCCAACCAGGTCGAGATGCACCCGTTCCTCCAGCAGGAGGAGCTGCGCGCCCACGCCGACGAACACGACTACGAACTCGTCGCGTACTCGCCGCTCGCCCGCGGCGAGGTGTTCGAAGACGACGTGCTCGCCGACGTCGCCGAGGACCACGACGCCAGCGCGGCACAGGTCAGCCTGGCCTGGCTCCGCGAGAAGGGCGTCACGGCCATCCCGAAGGCGACCGGCCGCGACCACATCGAGGACAACTTCGAGAGCGTCGAGATCGACCTCTCCGAGGACGAACTCGACCGCATCGACGGTATCGAACAGCGCACCCGTCTCGTGGACCCCGACTGGGGTCCCGACGCCTGGGACTGAACCCGAGCGCGGACCGCCGGCCGCTCGGAACCGGACCCGACTCGGACGGTCGTATCGAGGTGCCGTCTCCGACGATATTTCTATCAGAAACGAGAACAGGGTCGAAGCTTTAACGCTGGCCGAGAGAAACTGGCGGATATGTCTACCGGGACCAACGGGGTCGTGAGGGGGATCCAGATCGACCTCAGGCGGTTACACGAGACGTGGATGGAGATCGCCTACCCGCGCCAGCGGGGAGCGAGCGACACCGTACTGGGAACTTGGCAACCGAACTCACAGTCCGGCATGGCGCTGTATCGACTGTGGTCCGCGCTGGGTGTGCCGATAATCACGTTCGTCTATCCGCTGGTGTTACTGGGCGCGTTCGTCCGCTTCCAGACGCGACGCATCAGCGGCACCGCGGCGCGGCTGGGTCTCCTCGGCGTCGTCGTCCTCTCGCTGGTCGTCTGGGGCGGGCTCGCCGCGCTGGCGCGGTTCCAATTCGACTTGCTCGCGGGCGGCTTTCTCGCCATCGTCATCGCCGGCGGCGTCGCGACGGTGTCGGCCGCGCTGGCGGTCGGTGCCCGCCGCGTCGGCGGCCGTGGGACGACGGTCCTGCTGGCCTATCCCTTCGCGATGACCGCGCTCTTCTTGCCCCCGGTCGTCGCGGCGCTGTTCTCGAAGACCCTCGCGGCGGTCGTCCTCCCGAACAGCACCGCTCTCGCACAGTGGCTGCTGGACAACGCGCTGGCTCCCGTCGGGCTCGCCGAACTGTTCTCCGAGACGTTCGACCTCGAAGGGGCGGCCTACGTCGTGATGTGGCTCGCCATCTCGGTCCCGCTCGGCTGGGTTCTGGGAACGCTGGTCTCGCTCGCGGACCTCGTTCGCCCGACGGACTGACGGCGAAACGCGCGTGGAGCGCGGTCGACTACCGCGGCTACCGCATTTAGACCGAGAGTTCGCTCAGTCGGATCACCCGCTCTTCCGGAACGTCGCTCCCCTCGCCGGCGACCGCCACGTCGCCCGACTCGTCGTCGCCGCCGAACAGTACCGTCGCGCCGACGCGCATCGGCGCGAGCAGGCCGGCGACGAGCGCGCCGGCGGTCGTGACCGGCGCGCGCAGGGCGACCGTCGTTTCCTCGTCGATATCGTGGTCGGCGGCCACGCGTTCGCTGGCGGCCAGTAGTTCGCCGTGCGTGTACGTCTTCTCGGCGGCGAGCGCGTCATCTTCGGGGCCGACTTCCGCCGGCGGAGCGAGCGGGTTCTCGCTCCACAGCTCGCGCTCGAACTGCGCGACGGTCGGATCGTCTATCGGCCCGCCGTAGGACAGCGCCTTCGTCCCCGGCGCGAGTTCGTAGCGCTCTATCCACGCGGCGGGCGCGACCAGCGCCGTCGCGTCCACCGCTCCCGGCGGGTCCATATCGACGACCGCGCCGTCGAGCGCCGCGGCGAGAAACGCGAGTAGGGCGTCCGGCGCGTCGCGGAGGTAGCCCGGTTCGTCCCCGTCCGTGGGGTTCTTCGGCCCGACGACGACGGCGACGCGGGTCCCCTCGCGGACGCCGTAGTGGCGCATCAGGTTCCCGCCTTTCCAGACGTTCGTACAGAAATCGCCGTAACTGTACGGTGCGTTTCGTTCGGGCGCGCTGAAGAGGACGCCGTCGCGGCCGCGAGCGTCCGCGACGAGATCGGCGAGTGTCTGCATACGCCTCGGTTGGGAACGACCCGACAAAAGGGAGGCGGAAACGAGAACGACCGCTCAACGGGAGCTTACAGCGAGTTCTTCAGTTTCTCGAAGAAGCCCTCCTCGACGTCGACCTCCTCGCCGCCGGCCTCGGCGAACGCTTCGAGCGCCTCCCGCTGCTCGCCGTTGAGGCTGTCGGGCGTGACGACCTGCACCTGCACGTAGAGGTCACCGTTGCCGCGGCGGCGCAGTCGTGGCATCCCCTTGCCCTCTAGCCTGAACACTTCACCGCTCTGAGTCCCCGAGTCGATGTCCATCTCTACCTCGCCGTCGAGCGTCGGGACGGTGATCGTGTCGCCGAAGACGGCCTGCGGGAAGGAGATGGCGTGCTGGTGCGAGAGGTCGTCGCCGTCGCGTTCGAAGTCGGGGTGGCTCCGGACCGTGACCTGAATGAGCAGGTCGCCGTTGGGACCGCCGCGCTCGCCCGGCGCGCCCTCGCGTTCCATCCGGAGGGTCTGGCCGTCGGCGATGCCGGCCGGGACGTCCACTTCTAGCGTCGCCTCGTTCTGGACGGTCCCGTTGCCGCCGCAGGTCGAACAGGTCTCGTCGTACAGCGTCCCGTCGCCCTCGCAGCGGCGACACGTCGCGGTCTGCTGGACTCGACCCATCGGCGTCTGCTGGACGCGCGTGGTCTGGCCCTGCCCGTTACACTCCGGACAGGTCTGGGAGTCCGCCTCCGGCGGGTGACCCTTCCCGTCGCAGTCTTCACAGGTCTCGGGCCGAGTGACGGTCAACTGCTTCGTCGCGCCGTCGTAGGCCTCCTCGAGGTCGATCTCCAGTCGCGTCTGGAGGTCCTGGCCCTGCCGCGGACGGTTGCCGCCACCGCCGCGTCCGCCGCCGCCGAAGAACTGGTCGAAGATGTCCTGCATGTCGAAGCCGCCGGCCCCGCCGAACGGGTCGCCGCCCATGCCGCCGCGACCGCCGGCACCGCCGCCCGCTCCGCCGCGCTTCTCGGCCTGCTCGAAGCGGTCGTGGCCCATCTGGTCGTACATCTGTCGCTGCTCCTCGTCGGTCAGGACCTCCTTGGCCTTCTTCGCCTTCTTGAACTTCTCCTCGGCGTCCGGATCGTCGCTCACGTCGGGGTGATACTCCCGGGCCTTCTCGCGGTACGCCTGCTGAATCTCGTCTTCCGAGGCGTCCCGCGAGACGCCCAGTACCTCGTAGAAATCCTGGCTCATTCGTTGTGCGTACGATACTCGATTGAGCCACTTCAAAAGAACGGGTCTAGCACAAGCGGTATCGAGAGGAGCGATAGCCGCGGTTCGGCCGGGTGAACGGGCAGAACGTATCGCCCGATGAGGCCACCGCGGGGCGGGAATGAAAGGGGCGAGCGTCTCGGCCGAAGCCTGACGACGTAAGCACTGGACCGAGCGACCGGAGGGAGCGAGGGAAGCGCGCAACGAGTCACGCGAGTCGAGACGCTCGGGGCTTTCTGGCCGTTTACAGGATTAGTCCCGCTCATACTCGTCTGATAGACCGCGATCGCTAGCGCGTGACCGGGGCGCTTATTTCCGTCCCGCTGGACGAACCAATCCATGAGTACCGACACGCCGTCGGGGACCCGCGGTGTCGTGACCGTCGAGCGCATCGCAGTCTGGGGACTAGCGCTGCTGGCCGTCGCGGGCGTCGTCGCCGTGATCGCCGGTCCCGGCGCGGACCTGCGGACGGCGGCCCCGGACGTCACCGTCGACGGGAGCTACGACGCCGACGCGGGCGCGGTCACGGTCACGCTCGCGGGCGACGGGCAGTTGACCTCGACCAGCACGAACGAACTGGCCGTCGTCGTCACCGACGCGAGTCGAAACGAGACCACGAGGCTCGTCTGGGCCGACGGCGGCGAGCTACCGGTCGGCGCGGGCGACTCCTTCACCGTCGACGACCCCAGCGTCGACAGCGACGGGAACGGGAACTACCTCGACGGCGACGGCTCCGTGGGCTTCTACCTCGAATCGGGCGACACCGTCGACGTCGTCTGGACCGGCCGTCTCGTCGGCGCGCCCGACGAACGCACCGATACGCTGGGAACGGTGACCATCGGCAACGGGACGGCCTGACTGTCGGATCGCCGATGCGAGTTCGGCCCAGCGAAGGTTTACCCGCTTCTGTGACGACTGTTCACACATGGCCACTGAGGACGCGTATCAGGAGCTGTTTCCGCTCGATCGTCTCGCCGAGGACTCGCCCGAACTCGTACAGGTCGGCGGGCGTTCCATCGCGCTGTTTCACCACGAGGGCACCGTCTACGCCGTCGACAACCGCTGTCCGCACATGGGGTTTCCGCTCTCGAAGGGCACCGTCGACGACGGCCTGCTGACCTGCCACTGGCACCACGCGCGCTTCGAACTGGCCTGTGGCGACACACTCGATCCGTGGGCCGACGACGTCCAGACGTTCCCCGTCGAGATCCGGGACGGAACTATCTACCTCGACCCCGACCCGGAGCCCGACGTGTCTCCGGCGACCCACTGGCGCAACCGGCTGGCCGACGCGATGCGAGAGAACATCGACCTCGTCGCCGCGAAGGCCGTGATCAATCTAGACGACCTCGGCGAGGGCTTCGCGACGCCGCTCGAAACCGCCGTCGACTTCGGCATCACCTACCGAGCGATGGGGTGGGGCCGCGGTCTGACGACGCTGGCCGCGATGGCGAACCTCTACGACGACGCGGCTCACGACGAGAAACTGCGGGCGATGTACGTCGGCGTCACCGAGGTCGCGGACGACTCGGCGGGCGAACCGCCGCGTTTCGACCAGTACGAACTCCGCAACGGCGACCTCTCGAAGGCCCGCCTGAAGTCGTGGTTCCGCGATACCTGCGAGGTCCGCGATAGCGACGGGGCCGAGCGGTGTCTGCGAACCGCCGCGGCCCACCTCCCGCCCGAGGACGTCGTCGAGATTCTGCTGGCCGCGGCGACGGACCACCTCTACACGAACGCCGGTCACACGCTCGATTTCGTCAACAAGGCCGTCGAGACGCTCGATCACGTCGGCTGGGCGAAGGCCGAGGACGTCCTCGCTTCGACCGTCGAGCAGTTCACCGACGCGAGCCGGAGCGAGGAGCTATCCCAGTGGCGACAGCCGATCGACGTGGCGGACCTGTGCTTCGACGCCCACGACGCCCTGCCGGACCTCGTGGCGGCCGGCGAGGGTCGCGAATGGAAGCGTCCCGAGGACTTCGTCGAGACGCTGCTCTCGGACGATCCGCACGTCGTGATCGAGGCGCTCGAAGACGCTATCCGGCAGGGCGCGACGGCCGAACAGCTGTCCCGGACTGTCGCGCTGGCGGCGACCCGGCGGGTCGCGCACTTCGCCACGAGCAACGAGTTCAGCGACTGGAACACGGTCCACCACACGTTCAGCTACGCCAACGCCGCCCACGCGCTCGCGGCCCGGACCGACGCCGTCGAAGCGTATCGTCCCTGCTTCGACGGCGCGATGTCGGTCTACCTCGACCGCTTCCTCAACACGCCCGCCGCGCCGCTTCCCGAACCCGAGGGGTCGGCGCGCGATCCCGAGGCCATTCGCGAGGACCTACTGGCGACGTTCGACGAACAGGGTCGCGTGAACGAGGCCGGCGCGTTGGCCAGCGAACACTTCGACGCGGGCGGGGACGTCTCCGCGCTGAAGCGCACGCTCGCCGAGGGACTACTTCGGGAGGACGCGGGCTTTCACGAACTCCAGAACGTCGAGGCGGCGTTCCGACAGACCGCGTTCGCAGCGGGCGACGCTGAGCGGCGACTGCCGCTGATCGCGACCGCGCGCTACCTCTCGGCGCACTTCCCGACGCGTCGCGAGCGCGAGCAGACCTTCACTATCGCCCGTCGGCTGTTCCGCGGCGAGGCGATTCACGACGAGAGTGCCTGAACGCCCCGGTCGAAACCGGACTCGGAAGCGCATATGCTGGCCGTCGCTCAAAACGCCGGAAACCGGTAGTGAGAGCGCGAAACGCAATTTCGGGAGGCCCCCTTCAACTGCAAGTCTGAGAGATAACCCGTTGTGGCGACATGATACACCCGTGGCATTATCCGGTTCGATCCTCGGGTTCGTGCTGAGCTTCGCCGTCGTCACCGTCGCGACGTACGTCAGCACGAGCGTCCTCACGAGCGGTTCCAGTATCGGCTACTCAGCGTTCGCGGCGGGACTGACCTCGCTGGTCTGGTTCGGCGTGACCTACCTCGTCTCCGGCGCTGTCGGCGTCAGCGGTTACTGGGTCGCACTGGGTCCGCTGCTGGCCGTCATCGCGTACTTCCTCACGGTCGACCTCCTCTACGAGGGATCCATCGTGCGCGCCGTCGGCATCTCCGCCGGGACGTGGAGCGTCACGTTCGTCATCCTCTTCGCCGCCGCGTATATGGGGTACAGTTCCTTCCAGGCGCTCGGCGTCCCGCCGGGAATCGTCGCCGGTTGAGCGGCACCGAGTGGCTTTCTCGAGCTAACTGCGAGCGGTCGCTTCGCTCGTCCGCCGAGCCGAAGCGAAAGACGACTTACTCATCTTCCTGAGAAGGTGCGCTCCGCTCGCTTTTCGAAACACCGGAAGACGTGTTCGCTACGCTGCACGCGACTTCCGAGCCGAAGAGGACGGCGACTTACTCGTCGTCGTCCTCTTCGACGTCTTCGAAGTCGGCGTCGACGTACTCCTCGCCCTGCCCGGACGCGCCGCCCGCGCCGCCGGGACCGCCCGCTCCACCGGGACCGGCGCCGCCCATGCCGCCAGCGCCGCCGGCGGCCTGCTGCTGGGCCTGTCCGTCGTACATCTGCTTGCCGATCTCCTGCAGTTCCTCGGAGAGCTCCTCGGTGACCTGCTCGTAGTCCTCGGTCGTGGCGTCCTCGTCTTCGAGGGTCTCCTCGACGTCCTCGATCTTCGCCTCGATGTCGGACTTGACGTCGTCGTCCAGTTCCTCTTCGTTCTCCTCCATGAGCGTCTCGGCGCGGCGCACCGCGGCCTCGGCCTCGTTGCGGGCCTCGATCTCCTTGCGCCGCTCCTCGTCTTCTTCCGCGTGCTGCTCGGCCTCGTTTTGCATCTCCTCGATCTGCTCGTCGGAGAGGCCGGCACCGCCCTCGATGGTGATGTCCTCCTTGTTGCCCGATCCCTTGTCCTCGGCCTCGACGTTGACGATGCCGTTCTCGTCGATGTTGAACGAGACCTCGATCTGCGGCGTGCCGGCGGGGGCCGGCGGGATGCCCGAGAGCGCGAACGCGCCGAGCAGTTCGTTCTCCTCGGCGATCTCGCGCTCGCCCTGGAAGACGCGGATCTGGACCTGCGTCTGGCTGTCCTGAGCGGTCGTGAAGATCTTCGACTCCTCCGTGGGAATCGTCGTGTTCTTCTCGATGAGCCGCTCGAAGAGGCCGCCCTTGACCTCGACACCCAGCGAGAGCGGCGTCACGTCGAGCAGGACGATGTCGTCGACGTCGCCCGAGAGGACGCCGCCCTGGATGGCCGCGCCCAGCGCGACGGCCTCGTCGGGGTTGACGTTCTTCTTCGGCTCCTGGCCGGTCATCTCCTCGACCTGCTCCTGGACCTGGGGCATCCGGGTGGACCCGCCGACGAGGATGACCTCGTCGATGTCGCTCTGCCCGTAGCCCGCGTCGGAGAGCGCCTGCTCCGTCGGGCCGACGGTCCGCTCGATGAGGTCCTCGGTCAGCGACTCGAATTTCGCGCGCGTGAGCTTCTGTTCGAGGTCGAGGGGGCCGTCGTCGGTCGTGGCGATGAACGGCAGGTTGATGCGGGTCTCCTTACGCGAGGAGAGTTCGACCTTGGCCTCCTCGGCGGCCTCGGTCAGCCGCTGGAGGGCCTGTCGGTCGTCGCGCAGGTCGACGCCGTGCTCGGACTCGAACTCGTCGGCCAGGTAGTCGATGATGGCCTGGTCCCAGTCGTCGCCGCCGAGGTCGTTGTCCCCGTTCGTGGCGACGACCTCGTAGACGCCGCCGCCGAGGTCGAGGATGGAGACGTCGAAGGTTCCGCCGCCGAGGTCGTAGACCAGCACCGTCTGGTCGGACTCGTCGTCCAGCCCGTAGGCCATCGCGGCCGCGGTCGGCTCGTTGACGATGCGCTCGACCTCGAAGCCGGCGATCTCGCCGGCGTCCTTGGTCGCCTGTCGCTGGCGGTCGTTGAAGTACGCGGGGACCGTGATGACGGCCTTCTCGATCTCGTCACCGAGGTACTCTTCGGCGTCGCGCTTGATCTTCTGGAGGATCATCGCCGAGACCTGCTCCGGCGTGTACTCCTCGCCGTCCAGTTCCACGGAGTAGTTCTCCTCGCCCATGTGGCGCTTGATGGACTGGATGGTCTGTGCGGGGTTCTTTACGGCCTGGTTCTTCGCCGGCTTGCCGACGAGGCGCTCCCCGTCGTCGAACGCGACGACGGAGGGCGTCGTCCGCTCGCCTTCCGCGTTGACGATGATTTCGGGGTCGCCACCTTCCATGACCGCGAACGCGCTGTTCGTGGTCCCGAGGTCGATACCCAGAATTTTGTTGCTCGCCATCTTACCCGGTTGTACCTCTCTGCGCCGGTTAAAAGTTGCTAGATGTACCGACGGCAGTAGCGCCCGAACCGCTCGCTGCCGGTGGTTTCGTCCATCTCGGCCCCCAGCGACCGAATATTATAAGTTGACCGCAAAGTCACCGTTCAGCGGTCGATAGTTGTCCGGACCCTGTTGCCCAGCAGTAACCTGACACAGGGGACATTTCGTACTTATAGGTAATAAATACATTTAGACAGTAAAATAGAGTCATAATCTCTGAGGGGAGCGTATAGCCGATGTGGGCGGATTTTGGGAGGTTATACAGATGGTAATAAGATGGGGCGTCTGTGAACGCTAACGTGTTACCTCTCCCAGACCTGCACCGATTTCGGCCCCGTGTTAGACCGATGGTCCCTGTGCTGTGGAGGTAGCACTGATCCAACAATGAGACAGACGAACACTGTACGTATCGGACTCGTCGCGCTTCTCGTCCTCTCCGCAGTCGTCGTCGGCGGCGTCTTCGCCCCGGGCGCACTCGCCCGAGACGCCGGCGCTGACACGACGGATAGCGCAGAGGTGAACGCGACGCCGATACACGACGGCGAGACCGTGTCGGTGACGACGACCAGCACGCGGAATTTCACGTTCGACGCGGCGCGCGGTGAGGCGTTCACGTTGACCGCTGCCCTCGACGCGAGCACGTCGACGTTCGACGACATCAGCGTCAGCGTGTACGACGAGAACGGCACCGAAGTCGGGACGCTCTCGGGCGGCGACGACCCCGCGAGCACCAACGTCATGATGGAGGACTTCGACGCGAAAGCGGGCGACGTCGCCGAGACCAACCAGACATACACGGTCCGCGTCACCGAGGAAGGCCAAAAGGAGAAACGGTACGATCTGACGCTCGAAACGCACCGACTCGATCGGTACGACCCCGACGAATCGCCCGAGTCGGCGACGGTAGTCGACGGCGACGCCACGGTCGACGCCGCCGCCGCCAACTACGACGACGACCACTACGCGGTGAACCTCACCGCCGGCGACGAGATGGATATCGACGTCGTCTCTCAGGTCCACGACCGCGAGTGGTACGAGCAGGTGTCCGTCACCGCCCCGAACGGCGAGGACGTCGCGCTCGACGACTACGACGAGTCCTTCGTGGCCGAACAGAACGGCACGTACGTCGTCGAGGTCGGGTTCGAACCCGCTGCGACGATGGACCCGTCGCTCGACTCCGCGGCGTACACGCTCGAACTCGACCACTCGCCCGCCGAGAAAAGCGAGGCCCCGGAAGCGGACGAGCCCACTCCGGAGTCCCCGGAGAACGGGACCGAGAACGGCAGCGACGACGGCTGTCCGTAGTCGCAGGCCGCCACCTCCACGGACGACCCTTCTCGGTTCTTCCGGCGAGGGACGTGTCCCCGACAGCAGCGCCACTCGTCGCTGTCCGTGTCGACCACTCTCGGCGCGTCTTGACAGCGTTGTGTCCGGAACGCCGCGGAGCTGACGACTTTTTGACAAATCTCTCTCTCAGTCCTGGCGAGCGTTATATCCGATAGAACTCCGTTTCGCGCCGTCTGTGTGTTAGTTAGTACACGAGTAATGCCCTACGTGGAAACACACTCCGACGGCGGTGCTACTCCTCTTCGCTGACGGTGACCTGCGCCTCGCGGAGCACCTTCTCGGCCATCTCGTAGCCGGGTCGGTGGACGTCCGCGATCGCGTCGGGTTCCTCCTCGCTCTCGACCCGCGCGAGGACCTGATGCCGAGTCGGGTCGACGCCCTCGCCGGGCTGGGGGTCGATGACTTCGACGTTCTCGGCGGCCAGCACGTCGTCGAGCTGGCGGAGCGTCGATTCGACGCCGTCGCGGATGTCGGCGTCCTCGTCCTGGTCGAGCGCCCGTTCGAGGTTGTCGCGGACGTCGAGGACGCGGGTCACGAGGTCCTCGGTGGCGCGCTGTTTCTCCTCTTCGCGGCGCTTTTTCATCCGCTTCTTGTAGTTCTGGAACTCCGCCTGTTTGCGCTTGAGCTTGTCCTCTAACTCCGCCGTCTCCCCGTCGAGAGTCTCGACCTGCGACTCCAGACTGTCGGCGCGGTTCCGCAGGGCGGTCAGTTCGCGGGCGACCGCCTCGGGGTCCGAGTCGGCGACCCGCTCGACGAGTTCCTGGTCTGCCGTCTCGCCGTCGGCGACGTCGTCGAGGTCGACGTCGGCCGCGTCGACGTCGTCGGGCGCGCTCTCGACGTCCTCCGTATCGCCCGCCGTCTCGGTCGATTGCTCCTCGGCGGCGTCTTGGTCAGTCATACTCGAAGCGTACCGTCACACGAATAAAAGGATTCAGAAACGTCGCCGCTCGCCCGCGAGCCGTCGTCCGCCGATTCCTACAGCAAGAGGCTGACGACCATGAGTACGAGGAAGACCAGTACCAGTATCTTCGCGATTCTCATGCTGAGGCCGGCGATGCCTCGGAACCCGGCCACGCCTGCGACGATGGCTAAGACCAGAAAGAGGAGTGCGAACTCGAGGAACCCGCCCGACTGCAGCGGTGTCATGATGGCGTTCTGTAGCATGCGCTCGGAAGTCGAGCCGCGGGTGCATTATTACGGACGCCATAACATACGGATATCCGGACTTTTAGCCGGTATATCGGCCATATTCTAGAGGTGGGTTGCAGCGTCGCTCGACGGCCTTCACGGGCGTACTCGAAGGGGAAGAGTCGATCAGTCGCCGGCTCCGATCCGTGAGAACCGACACTGGACCGCGCTGTCGACGGTGACAGCGTATCCGCAGTACTCGAACGTGAGCACGCAGGACGGACAGGCGCTCTCGTCCGCGAACAGGGCATCGAGCGCCGACGGGTCGAGGACGTCGCTCAGCGGCGGGAGTTCGGCACACGAGATACCGTCGAGATGCGCCACACAGAGTGTGACGACGTCGCTCATCGACCCGGGACGCTCGACCGTCGCGTAGTGACAGCCGGCGGCCGGGACGTACATGAGCGAGATATCGGTCGGCTCGGACGCTCGCTCGGTCATCGCTCGGCGGTCGCTCGGCGCGGAGCGGACCGCTGTGGCGGTCGGTCGCGCCGTGGCGTCGAATCGGCGTCGTCTCGATGCGGTGTCGGCGGCAACTGTCTCGACTGCTTCGACGAGGCGCTACTGCTCATCTGTGCCGAGCGACGACGCAGACAAAAAAATCCGTTCTGACGGACCGGTCGAACTATCAGTCATCGTCGGCGGTCGGGACGAACGCCCCGTCGATACCGTCCGCGAGCGCGTTGATAGTCGATCGACCGTCGCGTTGCCGGTCGATCAGTCCGTCTTCTCGGAGTCGTTGTAGATGGTAGGAGACAGTGCTCTTCGTGAGGCTCACCCGCTCGGCGAGTTCGCCTCCCGTCGCAGGTCCGTGTCGGTCCAGCGCGCTGAGGAGGGCACGCCGCGTCCCGTCCTCTACCGTCGCCGGCGAGACGCTGTTCTCGGCGTGTGCCGGGAACAGATAGCTCCGCCCGTTCTCGTTCGTCCGCTGGATCAGCCCCTCGTCGACGAGGACGCGGACGTGATAGCGGGTCGTCGAGACGTGGGTGTCCGTCTCGCGAGCGAGTTCGGTGACGTAGACGCCGGGGTCGCCGGTGACGGCGTCGAAGAGCCGCTGGCGCGTCTCGTGTTCCAGCGGGTCGCCGTCACCGAATCGGGAGTAGCCGGCGACGGCCGGAACCACCGGAACGACGTCCGTGACGGGGAGGCTCACGCTGAACAGTCCGTCCTGGAGTTGCAGCAGAGTGGATGCCTCCAGGCGATCGTCTCCCGTTCCGAGGCCGGGCATCCCGCCGGTACTGACTGCTTGATGCAACTCAGCATCGTCGGGTGACCTGACCGCCGGTCCCGCCGCTACCGCCGGCGACACCGTCGTCGCCAGGACGAGTACCGCGACGAGACCGACGACCGCTCGGAGTGTAGCTGTCATGGATTTGTCAGCCACGCGGGTTCCGGGTCGAGTCTGCAGGCCGCTCCCGAAACCCAGCAGGGGGTAAAACTCCATCTACTATAAGAGGAGTGGATAAATCGTCGGTCTTAGCGCGGTTAACGACCCCTAAGTCGGCGGAGCGCTGATCCGGCGTCCCGCCGCGGGAAAGCGTTATCCGCGACTGCGGCCAACCGCAGAACGTGCTGGAGTTGACGTTCGAAGACGGGACTATCCGCGTCGCGGGAGACTCGAAGGCGGACCTCCCCGGCGTCGAGCGGGACGACCGCTCGGAAAGCGGACGAGCGCCCGCTCACAGATACGCCGCGCTGCTCGATGCCCTCGAAGGACGCAATATCGCGTACACGGACCGAGTCCTCGACGCCCCCTCGCTCAACCTCTCGACGACGTACGACCTTCGTGGGTATCAGGAATCCGCGCTTTCGGCGTGGCGCGAGGCCGGCGACCGCGGCTGTCTCGAACTGCCGACCGGGAGCGGCAAGACGGTCATCGGCATCGCCGCGATGGTCGCGCTCGGAACCGCCGCGCTCGTCGTCGTGCCGACCATCGACCTCCTAGAGCAGTGGCAGCGCGAACTCGAACGGGAGTTCGACCGCCCCATCGGGCGGCTCGGGGGCGGCGAGCAGCGAGTCGAGGCCGTCACCGTCGCCACCTACGACTCGGCGTACCTCCGGGCGGACGAACTGGGCGACCGATTCGGGCTGGTCGTCTTCGACGAGGTCCACCACCTCGGCGGCGAGGGCTACCGCGACATCGCCAGACTGCTTGCCGCGCCCGCCCGCATGGGCCTGACGGCGACCTTCGAGCGCCCCGACGGCGCTCACGAAGTGGTCGAGGAGCTCGTCGGACCGCTCGTCCACCGCGTAGCGATAGACGACCTCGCCGGCGACCACCTCGCGGACTACGACATCAAGCGCGTCGAGGTCTCGCTGACGCCCGACGAACGCGAGCGCTACGAGGAGGAACAGGGGACCTTCACCGACTATCTGGCCCGATCGGGCATCGAGCTGCGCTCGGGCAGCGACTATCAGGAACTCGTCAAGCGCTCGGGGACCGACCCCGCGGCCCGCGAAGCCCTCCTCGCCAAGCAACGCGCCCGTGAGGTGATGATGAACGCCCGGCGGAAGGTCGAGCGGCTCGCGGAGATCCTCGACCGTCACCGCGAGGACCGCGTCATCGTCTTCACCGCCTACACCGACCTCGTCTATCGGCTCTCGGAGCGGTTCCTGCTCCCGGCGATCACCCACGAGACGGGCGCGGACGAGCGCCGGGAGATCATCGAGCGGTTCCGCGACGGCACGTACTCCCGGGTCGTGACGGCGAACGTCCTCGACGAGGGCGTCGACGTGCCCGACGCCAACGTCGCCGTCGTCCTCTCGGGCAGCGGGTCGGAACGGGAGTTCACCCAGCGGCTCGGCCGGATACTCCGCCCGAAGGCGGACGACTCGCGCGCGTTGCTGTACGAACTCGTCACCGAGGAGACGGCCGAGGAGCGCGTGGCCAGACGGCGGCGATAGTGTCTCTCGGCTGAAATCCGGCGCTTTCGGCCCGAATACATAACCGGCGTCGGCCGGTACGTTCGGACAGATGCAGCCCTTGTTCTCTCTCGGTTCGATAGCGGTGCGGAGGCACGAGCGGTGCGTCTGATACAGATACGCGTCGTCGACGACAACTTGGAAGCGGTTCAGGAGGTCCTCGACGGACGCGAGATAAGCTACGTCGAGACCGAGGAGAAGAGCGACGACGAGGAGGCCTCGCTCTTTCAGTTCCCGCTCCCGCCGGAGACCGTCGACGAGGTGTTGAGAGAACTCGAAGCGGCGGGGATGGACCCCGACCGATACGCCGTCGTCGGGTCCGTGGAGACGTCCCGGTCGAATCAGGCGGCCACCGCGGAACGCCACGACGACCGCATCTCGCACGACGAACTCCGGGGGCGCGCTATCGGGATGAACCCCGGCGCGATCACGTACTACGGGATGACCGTCCTGAGCGCGGTGGTGGCGACGGCGGGGCTCCTGCTGGACTCGCCGGCCGTCGTCGTCGGGTCGATGGTCATCGCGCCCCAGGTCGGGTCGGCGCTGACGGCCTCCGTCGGGACGGCGCTCGACGACCGCGCGCTGGTCAAGGAGGGGTTCCGCGACCAGATACTCGGACTGACCCTCGCCGTGGTCAGCGCGGCGGCGTTCGGGATGGTCCTGCGATACGGCGGGTTCGTTCCCGGCCAGTTGCGCGTCGGGACGGTCCAGCAGATATCCCAGCGCATCTCGCCGGGCTTCCTCTCGATGGCCGTTGGGATCTGCGCCGGGGCCGCCGGCGCGTTCGGCCTCGCGACGGCGCTGCCCGTCTCGCTCGTCGGCGTGATGATCGCGGCGGCGCTCATCCCGGCCGCCGCCGCCGTCGGTATCGGGCTCGCGTGGGGGATTCCGGCGATCGCGCTCGGGGCCGGCATCCTCCTCGTGGTGAACGCGGCCTCGGTCAATTTGGCCGGGTTCTCGGTCCTCTGGGGCCTCGGGTTCCGCCCCTGGGACTGGCCCGACGGGGAACCGACGCTCGGGACCGCCCGCAAGTACGCCCCGACGGTGCTGGCGCTGGCGGTGTTGCTGGCGACGTTCGCCGGCGCGAGCACGGTGACCGCGCGGCAGATGCAGGTGGAGACGTCCGTCAACGACGCCGTCGAAGAGGTACTGAACGAGGAGGCCTACGAGCGGCTCCGACTGCTGTCGGTACGGACCCAGTTCGGGGGCGTCTCCGTCTACGAACTGGACCGAGAGGTCACCGTCGAGGTGAGTCGCCCCGACGACGAGGCGTATCCGGAGTTAGCCGCGCGGCTGGACGCGGCCGTCACCCCGGCTATCGGACAGGAGACGAGCGTGGAAGTGAGCTTCGTCGACCGTCAGACCGAGGGAGCCTGACGCGGGACTTTTGACCGTCCCCGTCGGAGGGGCAGTCGTGCTGACGAAGGATCTGCTCCGCGTCTCCCGGGCCGGCGGCGGCTACCACCCCCGGTTCGCCGACGAGGGGGACGAGCGCCTCGCGGCCCGCGTCCTCGGCGTATATCAGGGCCACGTCGGCGAGACGCGCGCGGCGTTGCAGGCCGCCCTGACCGACCTCGAAGGCGAGGCCGAGGACTTCAAACTCGTCCGCGGGTTCGCCAAGCTCGTCGACCGCGAGGCGACCTTCGAGACGCGGGCCGACGTGCCACCCCGGCGCGCTCGGAAACGGGCGTTCGAGGCCGCCGAAGCCGTCGGCGTCGTCTCCGAGAGCGAACGAGCGGCGGCGCTCGACCGGGCGGCCGATAGACTCGGCGTCGAACGGGACGCGGTCGAGTCGTCGCTGTACGCCGACCTAGACGACCGGCAGGTGCTTGCGGCCGTCGATTCGCGCTGGTCGCCCGCCGAACTCCGGGTGCAGTACAACCTCTCGCTGGCGCAGACGGCGCTGTTCGACGCCACCGAGGTCAGGGTCCGCTCGTCGGATCCGACGACGCTCGTCTCGGCGGTCAAGCGACTCCGGCTGATGTACGAGGTCCGGAAGACGTCGGACGGCCGAGAGGTGGTCGTCACCGGCCCGGACGCGCTGTTCTCGAACACGCGGCGGTACGGGACGCGGTTCGCCCGCCTGCTCCGGACGGTCGCCGGCGCGTCCGAGTGGGAGCTGACGGCGACCATCGACGACCGGGGAACCGACCGCGAACTCCATCTCTCACAGGGCGACGTGTCCGTTCCCGGCGTCGAACCCGTGACCGACGTGACCTACGACAGCGGCGTCGAAGCCGACTTCGCCGCCCGCTTCTCGGCGCTCTCCCTCGACTGGGGGCTCGTCCGCGAGCCAGAACCGCTCGCCGCCGGCGAGCACGTCGTCGTCCCCGACTTCGCCTTCGAGTGGCGACCCGGCGGGACGAGCGAGGTTAGAGACACGAGCGACGGCGACGCGCCGTTCCGCGTCTTCTTCGAGGTGATGGGGTTCTGGACGCCGGAGTACGTACAGAAGAAGCTCGACAGGCTCGCCAGGCTGGAGGACGTGGAGATGGTCGTCGCCGTCGACGAGTCGCTGGGCGTCGGCGAGACGTTGGAAGCGCAGGACCACCGCGTCGTCCCGTACTCCGGGACGGTCAGCGTCAAGGACGTCCGCGACGCGCTCCGCCCCTACGAGGCCGAACTGGTCGCCGAGAGCGCCGCCGACATCCCCGACGAACTGCGACCCGACGCCGACGCGATCTCGCTGTCCGCCCTCGCCGACGAACTCGGCGTCAGCGAGGACGCCCTCGCCGAGAAGTCGTTTCCCGACCACGAACTGGTGGGGCGCACGCTCGTCCGCCCGTCGGTACTCTCCGCCGTCGCGGACGATATCGAGGCCGGCGTCTCGCTGTCGGTTGTCGAAGCGGCGCTGGAGCCGTACGGCATCGACGACGCCAGCGCGGTGCTCTCTCGACTGGGCTACCGCGTCGAGTGGGAGGGGCTGAGCGGCGGAACGATCAGAGAGCGCGAGTAAGGGAGATCGAACGCCGTCCGGCGAGTCCGTACTCCCATCCTACTCCCCGCAAACGGCGATAGCCGACGCATAGTTATCGACGTTCCCGCGGTAGCGCAACCGCTATGACGGCAGTCAAGATAGTCAAGGTACTGGGCACGTCCGAGGAGTCCTGGGAGGACGCGGCCCGTGAGGCGGTCGCACAGGCCAGCGAGACCATCGACGACATCCACGGGATCGAGGTCGAGGACTGGACGGCCAACGTCGAGAACGGACAGATCACGGAGTACAAGACCACGGTCGAGGTGGCGTTCCCGGTCCACGAACAGCAGTGACCGTCGCGGCTGTAATCGGCGAGACCGCTCAGGCATCGAGGTCCCGGCGGCGGCCCTTCGGCACCTGCGAGCGCAACTCCCCGTAGACGAACAGGCCGACGCCGACGGGCTCCGCCGCTCCGGCGAGGTCGTGCGTGACGACCAGATACCCCCAGTCGCCCTCCCAGTCGAGTTCTTGGTCCTCGCCGGCGACGAAGCGCCTGGCCTGCTCGTCGGTGAGGTGGACGACGTTCTGCCTCGCGCGGTGGCCGAAGCGCTGGACCGCCTCCAGCGTCGGCTTCCAGTGTTCCTGTCGCGTCCGGAGGAAGGTCATCCCGAGGCCCTCGATCTCCACCGGTGACGGCGGGTCGCCGCGATATATCCATATCTTGCCGGCGCCCAGCTCCCAGAACGTGTGGTCGGCGAACGTCTCGGGGTCGACGCCGAACCGTTCGTTCCAGAACGCGAGCACTTCCTCGCGCGTCGCCCGCTCCTCGTCCTCCCGCTCGGCGGCGGTCTCGGGCAGCCGCGTGAACCGCGTGCTGTCGTTGCTCATCCCGTCACCTCCAGCTTCGCACAGAAGAACCCGCCCGTGTCGTTGTGGTGCGGATAGATTCGCTTCGCCCTCGTCACGCTCGGGTCGAACGACTCATCCTGCCACTCGGTGACGCCCTCGCGGTGGGTGAGCGGCAGGTCGTACTCGACGAGTTCGCATTCCTCCTCGCTCAGAACGTGGTCGAGGACGGCCTCGTTCTCCTCGGGGGCGAACGTACACGTCGAGTAGACGACCGTGCCGCCGGGGTCGGTCACCTGTACCGCGCGGGTAAGAATGGCTTTCTGGACGCCGGCGATGCCCTCGACGTGCGAGAGCGACCAGTCGTCGAAGGCGTCGGGGTTCTTCCGGATAGTCCCCTCGCAGGAACAGGGCACGTCCACCAGCGCGCGGTCGTAACTTTCGCCACCGAAGGGCTTCAGCGAGTGGTTGCGGCCGTCCTCGTGCGTGACCGCGACGCTGGTCGCGCCCAGCCGCTCGGCGTTGCTCCGCAGCGCCGAGATGCGCCCGAGGTTGTTGTCGGTCGCCACCACCTCGCCCGTATCGCCCATCTGTGCGGCCAGTTGCGTCGTCTTCGTCCCCGGCGCGGCGCAGGCGTCCCAGACCCGCTCACCGGGTTCGGGGTCGAGGACGGTGGCCGGGACCGCCGATACCTCCTCCTGGCCGTGGATCCAGCCGTGGAAGTACGGCCAGTTGTTCCCCGGCGAGTCCTCGGGGAGGACGAACAGCAGGTCGTGCCAGCCGACGGGTTCGTGGGCGACCCCGGCCTCGTCCAGAACCGTCCGAACCCGCTCGACGGTGGCCTTGACGGTGTTGACCCGAACCGCCGACGGGAGCGGGCGCTCACAGGCCGCCCGGAACGCCTCCCAGTCGTCGACGATGGGCCGATACCGTTCGATTGGCTCCATTGGCCCGGCGTTCGACGGGGGTGCGTTTGTGGCTTTCGACCTTTTTCTTCGTCGGGTCGCCTGCGGCGACCACTCCTCGAAAAACGTCGACGAAAAAGGCGCGAATCGCGGAGCGATTCGCGTGAAACCGCTCGCTTCGCTCGCGGTATGCTCTAGCCCTGCCTTTTGCCCGCGGCCTGAGCTTCGCTCTCCCGGCGATGAAAAAGGTCGACGACTCGGCGATGCCTCGCCGTCGGTGAACCGATTACTTCACTTCGTTGTGCATCTCGTCGATCATCTCGTCGAGGTCGGGGTTGCCGCCGCCGGGCTGGCGGGGCGAGTAGCTGAAGTCGCCGTTGCCGTCGGGCGCTTCGCCCTGCGTCCACGGTTGCTGAGGGTCCTCGCGTTCCTCGCGGGCGGTCGACATGAACGTGTAGTTGTACTCCTGGTTCTCCTTCGACTGGTCGAAGCTGTTGGGGACCGGACGGTGCTCGCCGAGCGCTTCGAGGGCGGCGTGCCACTGGTTCTGGTGCATGGTGTCCCGGGCGATGAGGTACTCGAGCATGTCCTTCATGCCGGGGTCGTCGGTGAACTCGTAGAGCCGCGTGGCGAGGAGTCGGCCGGTCGATTCGGCCATCACGTTAGCGTAGAGGTCGGCGGCGAGGTTGCCCGAGGCGACGACGTAGTTGCCGGTGAACGGCGCGCCGTTACTGTCGACGGGCATCGCGTGCAGTCCCGCGGAGAGGGCCTGTCGGGGCTGGCCCGAGCGCATCATCTCGTCGATGACGGCGTCCTCGCGGGCGGCCTCGCGTGCCTCGTCGGACGCCCCTTCGAGGTTCTTCGAGACGGCGGTCGCGAGCATCTCGATGTGACCCAGTTCCTCGGTGGCGGTCTCCATCAGGAACTGCCGGATCTCCTGTTTCTCGGCGGGGACCGCGAACGCCTGGAACATGTACTGGAGCGCGACGCGCATCTCGCCTTCGGCCCCGCCGATGGCCTGCTGGAGCATCTTCGCAAAGCGGGGGTTGGGGTCCTCAACTTCGACCTCGAACTGGAGTTCGTCGTCGTGGTAGAACACGGCATGGTCGGTAGGGCGCGGGTGTGAAAGAGCCGCTTGCCTGCGACTGCGTGCGGCGGATTCTCTCCGTTCGTCGCGCTGGCGGCGGCCGGCGGACCGTCCCGAATGCCGCGGGACCGCTCGGCGCGGACGTATATTCAGGCCGCAGGTTCAACATCCCGACGCCGATAACCCCGGTGGGCCGTTTTTGCGCCCGGATTCGCGATGAACGAGCACGAATTCCTCGCCGCCGTCGAGCGGCGCACGGACGTCGAATCGGACACCGAAGCGCACGTCGTCGCGGACGCGACGCTCCGGACGCTGAGCGACCGTATCGTCCGAGGTGAGGCCGAGGACATCGCCTCGCAGCTCCCGCGGCGGCTGGCCGATAGCCTCACCGCGGGGCCGGCCGAAGCCGAGGAGTTCTCCGCCGCGGAGTTCACCGACCGCGTCGAGACGCGCGAGGCGGATCTCGGGACGCTCGACGACCCCGACGGCGACGAACACGCCCAGGCCGTGCTCGAAGTGCTGGGCGAGGCCGTCAGCGGCGGCGAACTCGACGACGCGCGCGAGCAGCTCCCCGACGAGTTCGACCCGCTGTTCGAACCGGTAGACATGACCGAAGGCCAGGTGTAACCGCCGCGACTCCCGGCCGTCGACGCCTCGCCTCTCTCGCTACCGTCCGGCCGCCCGGTTCTCGACAGGGCGAGCAGCGCTCGGTAGCCCCGCCTTTCAAGCCGTCTGCGACCCTCTGTCGAGACATGGCTCAGGTACAGGTCCACCGAGAGGGCATCGAGTTCGAGGACCCCACGCTCGTGGAGGGGTTGCCCGGCGTCGGTCTCGTCGGGAAGATCGCCGCCGACCACCTCGTCGACAGCTACGACATGGAGCACTACGCCAGCGTGCTCTGCGAGGGGCTGCCGGAGATCGCGGTGTACGCGGAGGGCGACCCGACGGTCAGGGCTCCGGTGCGTGTCTACGCCGACGCCGAGCGGGACCTGCTCGTCCTCCAGAGCGACGCGCCGGTCTCGCCGTCGGCCGCCGACGAGTTCGCCAGTTGCCTCGTCGGCTGGTTCGATAGCCAGGGTCTGACGCCGATCTTCCTCAGCGGGATGCCCGCCGAGAAGGACGACGTCCCCGAGGTGTACGGTATCGCCACCGGCGACGGCGAGACGCTGCTCGAAGAGGCCGATATCGGCGCGCCCACCGAGTCCGGGGCGGTGACCGGCCCGACGGGCGCGCTCGTCCACGAAGCCCAGCGGATCGGGATGACCGGCGTCGGCCTCGTCGTCGAGGCGGACCCGCAGTTCCCCGACCCGGAAGCCGCGAGAGCGCTCTTGAACACCGGTATCGGCCCGCTCGGTGAGTTCGAGGTCGACACCGAGGCGCTGGTCGAGCAGGCCGAGGAGATCGGCGAGGCCAAGGAGCGGCTGGCGAAGCAGATGCAGAACGCCGAGGAAGAGGAGAGCACGAGCGCCCGACCGCTGGGGATGTACCAGTAATGGTCGAGGCAGAGTCAGTCGCGCGGCTGGCGGTCGTCCTCGTCGCCGCAGTGGTCGCCCTCGTCGTCGGCTGGTTCCTCTTCGTGACGGTTCCCGACGACCTCGCGCAGCTGCTCGGGGTCGTGTTGGCACTCGTCGCCACCCTCCTCGCGGTGCGTATCGCGGGCAACGTCGCCGGGTCGCTGATCCCCTCGCACAACGTCGCCGAAGTCGCCGTCGAGGGGCCGATAACCCGCGACGGCGGCGGCGGAGCCATCAGCTCGCCCACCGGGACCAGCGCCGACGACGTGGTCGAACAGATAGAGAGCGCGGACGACGACCGCGGCGCGGAGGCGCTGCTCGTGAAGCTCAACACGCCCGGCGGCGAGATCGTCCCGAGCGAGGACATCCGACTGGCCGCCGAGCGCTTCGACGGGCCGACCATCGCGTACGCCACGGACGTCTGTGCCAGCGGCGGCTACGACATCGCCGCCGGCTGTGACGAGCTCTACGCCCGCGAGGGCTCTATCGTCGGCTCCATCGGCGTCATCGGGTCGCGGGTCAACGCCAAGGACCTCGGCGACCGCCTCGGCCTCGACTACGAGCAGTTCACCGCCGGGAAGTACAAGGACGCCGGAACGCCCCTGAAGGAGATGACCGAGGACGAGCGGGCGTACCTCCAGGGGCTCATCGACGACTACTACGACCAGTTCGTCGAGACGGTCGCGGAGGGCCGGGGCATCGACGACGAACTCGTCAGGGAGACCGAGGCCCGCGTTTACCTCGGGAGCGAGGCCGACGAACTGGGGCTCGTCGACGACATCGGGACCCGAGAGGACGTCGAGGACCGCCTTGAACACCTCATCGGGGAGCCGGTCACCGTCGCCGAGTTCGAGGCCGACCGCGGCGTCATGGAGCGGCTCCGCGGGGGTGCACAGCAGGTCGCCTTCGCGCTCGGGGCTGGCATCACCGACGCGGCGGAGGGCGACGTCGACGGCCTCTCCTTCCGGAAGTAGCCGACGCCGGCGCGAGGGTTTTTATCTCGGGGCGTACTCACACTCGGTGTGACCACGTTGGTGGTGTGTATCGACCGGAACAGCCCGGTCGCGGACGAGTACCCGGTCGTCGGGCGGCACGCCGTCGAGTCGATGATAACGGAGACGGGGGTCGAAGATCCCGAAGACAGCCGCGTCAACTGCCTGCTGGAGGGGCTTCGGGTGGCAGCGGACCTCGAAGCGAGCGGTGACGACCCGGTCGTCGCCGTCGTCGGCGGCGGGAGCGACGCCGTCGGCTCCGACCGGAAGATCGCCGCCCAGACGGAGTCGATCGTCGCCGAGTACGAGCCCGACTCCGCCGTCGTCGTCGTCGACAGCGCCGAGGACGAGCGGCTGGTCCCCATCGTCGAGAGCCGGGTCCGCGTCGACGCCGTCGACCGGGTCGTCGTCCGACAGGCCCGCGACATCGAGTCGACGTACTACCTGCTCAAGCAGTTCCTCGCCGACGAGGAACTGCGCAAGACGGTCCTCGTCCCCATCGGTCTCGCCATGCTGGCGTTCCCGCTGTTGCTCATCGTCTTGGACAGCACCACCATCGCCGTCGGGGCCATCGCCGCCGCCTTCGGCGTCTTCCTCATCTACAAGGGACTCGGGATCGACGCCTACCTCTCGCGGCTGCCGAGTCAGACCCGCGAGGCGCTCTACTCCGGCCAGGTGTCGCTCGTGACGTACGTCGTCGCCGCCGGCCTCTCCGTCGTCGGCATGTTCGCCGGCGCGCTGGAGATCTCGCCCATCGATTCCTCGAGTCCGTTCCTCCTCGCCAACCGCTTCCTCTTCGAGAGCGTCCCGTGGCTCACCGCGGCGGCGCTCGCGGCCTCGCTGGGCCGGCTGCTCGACGAACTCCTCGAACGCGAGGGGGTCCGCAGCGCGTACGTCAACCTCCCGTTCGGCGCGGTGGCGGTCGGGCTGGTCGTCCGCGGCTTCTCGGCGTACTTCCTCGAACGCGCGAGCGTGTTCGGACCGTTCCGCGTCCCGCCGATGGACTTCGGCGTCGTCGAGATCAACGGCTTCGCCATGGAGGCGGGCACCCGCCTCGCGCTGTTCATCCTCGCGGGCATCCTCATCAGCCTCGTCGGCGTCCGGGTCGCCGCCTACGTCAGCAAGACCGACATCGAGGGGGAACTGGTGGAATAGACAGCGATTTACGCCCGGCCGGGATACCCCCGGACATGACAGACGGCGCGTGGGTGTCGCTGTTCTCCGGCGGCAAGGACTCCTCGTGGGCGCTCTATCGCGCGCTCGAACGCGGCTACGCCGTCGAGCGACTGGTGACGGTCCACCCCGAGGGCGACTCGTACATGTATCACGTCCCGGCGACCCGGCTGGCGTCGCTGGCCGCCGAGAGCATCGGCGTCCCGCTGCTGGAAGTCGAACCCGACGACTTCGAAGCGGCCGAGGCCGTCGACTCCGGGCGGCAGGGCGACGAGGAACTCGAACCACTGGAGGCCGCCCTGCGCGAACTCGACGCGGAACTGCCCGACGGCGTCGGCGGCGTCACCGCCGGCGCGGTCGAGAGCGAGTACCAGACCACCCGCATCGAGGCGATGGCCGAGCGGCTGGAGGCGAACGTCTTCGCCCCGCTCTGGCAAGAGAACCCCCGCGACCTCGCCGACGCGATGCTCGACGCCGGCTTCGAGATCAGAATCATCCGCGTCGCCGCCTACGGTCTCGACGAATCGTGGCTCGGCCGCCGTCTCGACGCCGACGCGCTGGACGAACTCGAGGAACTCCACGAGGAGTACGGCGTCCACATCCTCGGCGAAGGAGGGGAGTTCGAGACGCTGGTGACCGACGGGCCGCACATGGATCGACGTATCGAACTGGAGTACGAGACGGAGTGGGACGGAACGCGCGGGACGATTCAGGTCACGGACGCGTGGCTGGAGTGAACCGAACCGGCCGCGAGTGAGTGAAGCGAGGTCGCGGAGCGACCTCGAATGGTGAACGGCGAAGCCGTGAACCGGAACGAACGAGTGGCCGGCTTTTTAGCGTAGATTTTTCGAGGAGTGGTTCCCGCAGCGAGCGAGACGAGCGGCGTAGCCGCGAGACGAAGCGAACGAGGAAACCCGACGAAGAAAAAGGTACGGCGGGGAGTTCGAGACGCTGGTGACCGACGGGCCGCATATGGACCGACGTATCGAACTGGAGTACGAGACGGAGTGGGACGGAACGCGCGGGACAATTCAGGTCACGGGCGCGTGGCTGGAGTGAACCGAACCGACCGCGAGTGAGAGACGTCCGAGGGGGTCGCCGAGAAGGAGCGCTCAGTTCCCGTTCGTCAACTGCGTGTGCGCGCCGATGAGCGCGCCGGCGAGATCCAGACTCTCGATGTGAGTGTCCTTGTCGATGATCGAGTTGCGGATGTCGGCGTCGACGATAGTCGCGTTCTGGAAGACGACGCTGTTGTCCAGACTGGAGTTGACGACTTCCGCACCCGAGAGGACGTGGACGTTCTCGCCGAGCGTCGTGTTCTCGACGCTCGCGTCCTCGGCGACGAGGTTCTCGCCTTCGAGTTCCCAGGCGACGGCTTCGAGGTAGCTCTCGGGGGTGCCGATGTCGTACCACGCCTCGTCGAAGGTGAAGGAGCGGACCGGCCCGTTCTCGACCAGCCACTGGATGAACCAGCCCGGTTCGTCGGGGTTGTTACCGCCCGAGAGGTACTCGTCGAACCGGATGGATTCGGACGGGAACGCGTAGCAAGCGATGGAGACGAGCGTGCTCTTGGGGTTCTCGGGCTTCTCCTGAAAGTCGACGACCTCGTCGCCGTCGGTCTCGATGAGCCCGTAGGACTTCGCCTTCTCCAGCGAGCCGACATCGTAGGCCGCGAGCGTCGGGTCGCCGTGGGACTCGAACCGGTCGAGGAAGTCGGCGATGTCGAAGCTGATGAGGTTGTCGCCGGCGACGACCAACAGGTCCTCGTCGCCGAGTTCCTCGCGGTCGACCAGTTGAGCCAGCGCGCCGACGACACCGAACTTCTCGTCCTCTTCGGTCGTCTCCTCGATGGTCAGGTCAACCTTGTCGTAGGAACTCGCCGAGAGGTGGTCGCGGAAGTCCTCGGCGAACCGCTCGTTCGTGCTGACGAAGATGTCGGTGATGCGGTCGTCGGTCTCTAAATCTCGGAGGATGCGGTCGATGACCGTCGAGTCGCCGATGGGGAGGAGCATCTTGGGCCGCTGTTTCGTCACGGGCCAGAGTCGAGTCGCGTACCCGCCTGCGAGGACGATCGCTTTCATACCGGCACCGACTCCTCGAATCGACAAGTCCCTTTTCATCTCTCGGCACCGCGTCATTTATCGGTGTCCGCGGGAACCTCACACGTATGACTGGGGATGACAGTGCGAACGACGTGGGGGGAGACGAACCGGCAGATGCGACGGGGGACGAACTGGAAGTAGACGCCGTCGACGAGGCGGAACTCGACGATCCCGACGCCGAGACCGCCGGAGGGGCCGAGGGAACCGAAGAGACCGAGGAGAACGTCCTCGACAAGATGAACGAGATCAACGTCGAGCGGAAGCTCGACGACCTCCGCGCGATGTACGGCGAGTTGCCGGTGACCGAGGAGACGTTCGAACTGTCGCCGGCCGACTACACCGAGGTGTTCACCGCGACGAACAACACCGGGTACGACGGCAACAGCGTCGTGTTCATCGTCCGCGACGGCGAGGACCTGCCCGAGCTGAGCGAGAACATCCCGGCGCACGCCGGCGGCGACACCCGCGACCGCGTGCTGATGGTGCTGGGCCGCGGGGCCGACGTGTGGGCGCTGCCCGGCGGCGGCGAGAAGATGCAGTACGAGTCGATGCAGGGGACCACGCTCCGGCGCGCGAACGAACAGACGAACATCCGCTGTACCATCGACGGCGTCGAAGAGGTGTTCCACCGCAAGTACTACCCCGAGACGGACGCGCAGGGGTCGGTCCACACGCTCGACGTCTACTTCCGAGCGACGTACGCGAGCGGCGCTATCGAGGTCGACGAATCGGAACTGGTCGGGGCGGCGTGGTTCGCCGAACCGCCCGAGCGGATGACCGAGGGCGCGAGACAGCTCTGGGAGCGGTTCTTAGACGAGCGCGACCGCTCCGAGGAGTTACCGGACGAGGCCGAACGGGCCGACGAGGACGCCGAACCGGCCTAACGCCGCGTTCGACCAACGCCGCTCGTGGGGGGGACCGCCCGCATCGCCGCGAGCCGAGAGACGACGCGCCGGCCGAATTATTATCCCCTACCCATGTGAAACGATAGCTATGGCCACAGAGAAACCCCGGAAGAGCCGCCACGAGGAGATCGCGGCGATCCTGGAAGCGAAGGGCGACGGCGTCAGAGAGACGCGCGACGACGCCGACAAGTACACCGTCGTCGGTGCGGCCGGTCGGGAGACGTTCGCGAACTGGCTGACGCCGATCGAGGAGCACTTCGTCTGTCACCGAAACGACATTCCTAATGCCGACGAAGACACCTGGACCGTCTCGCTGACCGGCGATGCCGAGGGGACGCTCTCGATGGAAGCGATCAGGGACGAGTTCCCGACGGTGGCGGTCGCACACACGATGGAGTGCGCCGGCAACGGCCGCGGGCAACACCGTCCCCAGACGGGGAGCGTCCAGTGGGGCTTCGAGGCCGCCGCCACCGCGTTCTGGACGGGGACGCCTGTCAGCTCGGTCCTGCGCGAACGCGGGATCACGTCGGCCGACGGCGAGTGGCTCACCGCGATCGGTGGCGACCCCTCCGACGGAGAGGACGTCTTCGCCCGCTCGATCCCGCTCTCGAAGGCCCTCGACGACTGCATCCTCGCCTACGGGATGAACGGCCGGCCGCTGCCGCGAGAGCACGGTTTCCCGGTTCGCCTCATCGTCCCCGGTTGGTACGGCGTCAACAACGTCAAGTGGGTCGAAGAGCTGCGCGTCATGGACTCGATGGTGACCGAGGGGACGCTCGACCGACCGGGCGAGCACTCGTTCTGGCAGCAGGAGGCCTACCGCATCCACCCGCGCGGCGTCGAGCCCGAGGTGCACGAGACGGTCGAGACGGTCGACACGTGGGCGCAACTCGAAGGTGGCGTCGAATCCCCGTACACCTTCGATACGACCGTGATGTCGGTCATCGGGTCGCCCGACGGCGAGTCGACGGTCACGCCCCGGTCGGACGGCACCGTCGAGGTGCGCGGCGTCGCGTGGGCGGGCGACGACTCGGTCGCGGGCGTCGAGGTGTCCACCGACGGCGGCGAGAGCTGGCGCGACGCGGAACTGTTCGGTCCCGACTACGCCGGGGCGTGGCGGCTGTTCCGCTACGAGTGGGCGGCGGAATCGGGCACGCACGAACTGCTCTCGCGCGCGAGCGACGACCGGGGCCGCCGTCAGCCGGCCACCATCTCCGGGCCGGAGTCGTGGCACGACGCGCTCGAACACGACGAGTTCCCGTGGAACGAGGGCGGCTACGCCGCGAACGCCTACCGCCCGAACGGCGTGGACGTGACCGTCGCCGACGCCGAGGACCCGGTGGTCGAGTGACCGGGCGGACGAGCCGCGTCGGGTGACTCAGTGCTCGACGAACTCCACCAATACGCCGCCCGTGGACTTCGGGTGACAGAAAGCGACCTCGTGACCCCACGCGCCGGGGCGCGGCGTCTCGTCGATCAGCTCGACGCCGGCGTCTCGGGCGGCAGACAGCGCCGCCTCGATGTCGTCGGTCTCGAGGGCGACGTGATGGAGTCCCGGCCCGTTGGCGTCGAGGTACCGCGGGATCGCCCCCTCGGCGTCGGGGAGCGGCTCCAGCAACTCGAAGTAACCGTTGCCCAGATCCAGAAACGTCACGCGCAGCCCGTCGAACGTCTCCTCGTGAGCGACCGATGCGTCGAAGGCGGTCTCGTAGAGCGCTGCGAGCGCGTCGGCGTCGTCCGTGGCGACGCCGGCGTGGTCGAACTGCATGAGCGGCGGTTCGACGGCGACCCACTTAATTCTCGGAGCGGTTGCTCTGCGAGGGGCTCAGTCCGCGGGCTGGGGCGATTCCTGCTCCGTCCCGAACAGTTCCTCGTCCAGCAGTTCGGCGATCCGCTCGTTCGTCTCGGGGCTGTAGTGGCCGCCCTCGCCCCGCTGGACGTACAGCGACTCGGTGTCGTCCGTGCTGAGGTGCTGTGCCACGTCGATTGTCTGGAGCGCGTCGAACTCCTCGTCGAGCCGGTCGAGTAAGTCGCCGTAGACCGCGCCGTGTTCCTTCTCGTACTGCGTGTATCGGTGCTGCTGGACCATCGCGAAGACGGGCGTGAACTCCTTCTCCTCGGCGAAGGAGACGAACTCGCCGACGAGCGCGCGGAAGAGCTCGTCGTGTTCGTCGAACAGCCGGTCGTGGTACGCCGCCCGGGGCTGTTCCATCCGGACCTCGGTCTCCCGGAGCCGTTCCGCGGTGTCGATGCCGGGGATCGACCGCTCGTACCGCCGTTCGAGCTGTTGCAGCGTCGCGTAGATCGCGTACCGGACGTTCTCCGGTTCGCCGAGGAAGTCCTCGGAGTACGGGAACGACGGATTGTGGGGCTTGAACCAGTGTTCGTAGTGGTAGTCGTGTTCTCTGAGGAACGACGCGTGCGACTCGATGTCGAGTAGGTCCTCCTTCTTGTCGATGGGGCTCTCGACGAGTTCGAGTTCGCCGTCGTTGTCGAGCTCGTAGCGCGGCTTCACCGCGAGGACGTTACCGAACTCCTGGTAGTGCTTCCAGACGCTCAGGATGCGCCCGATCGAGGAGGCCGTGACCGTCATCACCACGTAGTCGGTCGGGTCCTCGTCGTACTGCCGTTTCAGTCGGAGCAGCGCCTGATCGAGGCCGTAGTTGCCCGCCCCGTAGTTGGCGACGTGCGTGTCGAGGCGGCGAGCGAGGTAGTTCTGGAACGTCTCGTCGTCGTCGACCTCCCGGCAGAAACAGTACGAGTCCCCGTACGTCGAGATAGTGGGGTCGTTGTCCGGGTCGCGGTCGTTGACGCAGGTGCGGCTGCCGTACTCGTCCATCGAGTACGTGACGACGTGTTCGACCTCCTCGCCGGGGAGGTGGTCGCCCGTGTCCTTCTGTTTCTTCACTCCGGCCTTGGGACACCAACCCAGTTCGGGGTCAAAGCTACTGAACTTCCCGAGCAGTTCGCGGTCGATCTCCGGGAACTCCTCCCAGGCGACCGTCGGCATTCCGTCGATCCCCTCGCCGTAGCGCTTCAGCGAGAGATACGAGACGACTTCGGCGACGACCGCTGTGAGCGCGAGCAGCGGGAGTAACAGTGCGAGCCTGACGATCCGTGAACGCCGTGCCATCGTAATATGCGTGCTAGTCGGGCGGACGGGAAAGGGTTGTGGCCTTCAAATGCCACAGCGAGCACGACTTGCAAGCTACGGGGTTAACGTATCGTGAGACCGTATAGCACGTATGGCCGATCGTATCCTCGTTCCCTTCGACGGGTCGCCCTGCGCGAACCGAGGCGTCGAGCGCGCGCTGGAACTGTATCCCGAGGCGACGGTGGTCCTACTCAGGGTCGTCGAACCGGTCTCCGAGGAGGGGGTCGCCCGCTCGGACGCCCCGCTGGATACGAACGCCGACGCGACGGACGGGCTCCTGACTCGACCCGAACCGGACGTGACGTCAGAGCGCGTCGAGGCGGTCGTCGAGCCCGGCCTCCCGGCCCCGGAGATCGTCGAGTACGCCGAGGAGCACGATATCGACGCTATCGTCGTGGGGACGGACGACCGTTCGAAGCTGTCGCGACTGCTGTTCGGAAGCGTCTCCGAGTCGGTGGCCGAGAACGCGTCTGTCCCCGTTCGCATCGTCTCGTAGCGATACAGTGGTCGTACTGCTGATACGTATTCTCCAGGCGCGGAAGCGATAGAGGCGGGACTGAAACGCTCTCTGACAATGCAAGCAGTCTCCCCTTGAGGATACATCACCAATGGTGAAGATAGCGTTAGATGATTCAAGCAAATCCGCGTGAGGGGAGGTCGCATAGATGAGTTCGCAATACGAAGTGAGTTCGTGGCTTCCGCTGGAGGGGCCACGGAAATTCATCAAGGCGTACGGGCTCGGACTGCTGTTTTCTGCGAACGTATTCGGTGCGGGGTCAGTGTATATCCTTTCGAACACGGGGGCGCAATTCGGTTTCACGCTTCTGTGGACCATGCCGCTGGCGCTCTTGGTCGACCTCGGCATGCGAGAGATGTCGGGGCGACTCGCCACGATCGACGAACCCCTGATGAAGTACATCAGGGAGACGATCGGTACGACCGGCGGGAAGGCGCTGTCCGTACTCATCGCCTTCATCATGCACTTCTGGGCGATATCGAACTTCGCCGTCGGTGGTGCGGCCCTCGCCTGGTTGACGCCGCTCGATAACATCTATCTCGGCATCATCCTGACTGCGGGGGTCGGCATCGCGCTCGTGGAGATGCGTCTCTACGAACGCGTCGAAGCGGCCATCGCCGTCCTCATCCTGACGGTCTTCACCATCTACATCGTCCTGATGCTCGGACTCGACCTCCCTATCGGGAAGGTCACTTCGGGGCTCATCCCGATGCTCACGACCGACCTCGGCTATCTGGCGACGGTCGTCGGGCTGTTCGGGACCACCGTCTACTACCCCAACTTCTTCATCCAGTCGTCGATGGGGCCCGAGAAGGGTTGGACGGACATGTCCTACTACCGCAAGGACAACTTCGTCGGCATCGCGTTCGTCGTCCTGCTGAGCATGTCCGTCATCGCCGTCTCGGCGCTGACGCTCGACCCGCACACGCCGACGCTTACCAGTCCCGCGGAGCCGCTGGTCAACGCGGTCGGTCCGTGGGCGCTCCCGGTGTTCGTTACCGCGGTGTTCCTCGCGTCGTTCTCCTCGGCGACGGGGACGCTGTTCGGTTCCGGATTCATGGTCCCGCAGGCGTGGGGCAACGACACGAAGTTCGGCGACAAGCGGTTCCGACGGACCGTCGAGGTGCTGGTCGTGATGTCTGTCGCCTTCGCCATCCTGCTGCTGGAGTACACCGCGATTACGCCGGTGGAACTGGGAATCACGATGCCCGCGGTCAACGGGCTCATCGGCCTTCCCATCACGGCGCTCGCGCTGTACATGGCGAACCGGAAGTTCTTCGACCACCCGCTGTGGATGCGCGCCGGCTTCGCTATCATCGTCGGCCTGATGTTCGTCCTCGCGGCGATGACGGCCGAGGGCCTCTACAACCAGATCATCGGTTGGCTCTGAGGCCGCGGTCGCGGTCCGACCGCTCTCCGCTTTCGCTCGCGGACGCCAGTTCGCAGCGCTGATTTTTCGTCCCGTAAATTTATGTGCGGTAGTGGCCGAGTTCCGCCGTGCTCGATTTCGCTCTCCCGGTCGGGCCGGCGCTCGTCGCACTCTTAGTCGCGATTGCCTTCTTCGCCGGCATCGGCATCACGACCATCGGTCCCGGCGGTATCTTCCTGACCATCGCGCTGTACGCGCTGACGCCCCTGTCGCCGGGCACCATCGCCGGCACCGCGCAGGCGACGTTCGTGGCGACCGGGCTGGTCGCCACCGCCGCGTACGTGCGCTCGGGCGAGCTCGCCACCGGCGAGACGCGGACGCTGACCGTCGTCTTGAGCGTCAGCAGCGTCGCCGGCGCGCTGGCCGGGGCCGGACTGAACGCGTTCGTCTCCCGCGGGATGTTCGGCCTGCTGCTGGGCGGTCTGGCGAGCGGCGTCGGCGGCGTCATCCTCTACCGCGAGCGGCGCGGCTTCATGCCGCTTGCGACGTTCGATCAGACGACCGCGTCGGGGAAACTCGCGCTCGGCGCGCTCGGGTTCGTCCTCGGCGGGTTCAGCGGCCTGCTCGGCGTCGGTGGCCCGGTGCTGGCCGTCCCCGCGCTCGTCCTCGTCGGCGTACCGATGCTGTACGCCATCGCCGTCGCGCAGGTCCAGTCCATCTTTATCGCGGCGTTCGCCTCGCTGGGCTACCTCGCACAGGGGACGATCTCGCTCGCGCTGGCGGGCGTCGTCGGCCTCCCGCTCGTCGCGGGCGTCCTCGTCGGCTGGCGCGTCGCCCACCTCGTCGACCCGAACCGCCTGAAGGTCGCGCTCGGCGGCGTCCTGTTGCTCGTCGGGCCGTACCTCGCGCTGTGACTACTCCTCCTCGCGCAACCGTTCGCGCCGCCGCTCGTACTCCTCGTCGCTGAGGTCGCCGCGGGCGTACGCCTGCCGGAGTTCGGCCAGCGCCGGGTCGGCCCGGTCCCCGCCGACGAGCGCCCGGTAGAGGAGGTAGCCCACGCCGACGACCGCCGCGAGGAACAGCAGCTGTGCGAGGAGACCGACGAGCCAGATCCAGCCGGGCGCGGTCCCGCTACCGCCCCACATCCCGCCGCCCCACATGCCGCTACCGCCCCACATTCCGCTCCCCCACATCATGCCGCCGCCGAGCATCCCGAACCCCATCAGGAGGGCCGGCAGGACGACGAGCGCGCCGAGGGCGAGGAGAATCAGCGCGACGAGTCGGCCGTCGTTCCGCGTCGCGCTCACGGTCGGTCACCTCTCTCGTGGCAGTTCCGTGGCATACGTGAACGTACGCGCTCCCCGTTCAATGCCGTTCCTGTTGGCAGAACGAACCGAGAACCGAGCCGAACCTTGGATTCGAAAGCCTACAGCGACGACCCGGGCTGGTACTCGCCGAACACGTCCCGGAGCACGTCGCAGATCTCGCCGGTCGTCGCGTAGGTCTTCACCGCGTCGATGATATAGGGCATCAGGTTCTCCTCGCCCTCGGCGGCCGTCCGGAGGGAGTCGAGCGCGTCCTCGACGGCCGCCTCGTCCCGGTCGTCGCGAACGGCCGCGACGTTCTCCTTCTGGGTCTCTTCGAGGGCCTCGTCCACCTCCTCGATGTCCTGTTCGCCCTCCTCCTCGACCTCGAACTCGTTGACGCCGACGATGATCCGCTCGCCGTCCTCCTGTTCCTGCTGGCGCTCGAAGGCGACGTCTTGAATCTGGCGCTGGACCCACTGGTCCTCGATGGCCTGTCGCATCCCGCCGCGCTCGTCGACCTCTCCGATGAGTTCGCGGGCGTCCGCCTCGAGTTCGTCGGTCAGCGACTCGACGTAGTAGCTCCCGGCCAGCGGGTCGATGGTGTCGGCCGCGCCCGACTCGTGGGCTAGGATCTGCTGGGTCCGCAGCGCCGTCCGAACGGACTCCTCGGTCGGCAGGCCGATGGCCTCGTCCTTCCCGTTGGTGTGCAGGCTCTGCGTGCCGCCGAGCACCGCCGCAAGCGCCTGATAGGCGACGCGGACGACGTTGTTCTCTATCTGCTGGGCGGTCAGCGTCGACCCGGCGGTCTGGGTGTGGAACTTCAGCTGCTTCGACTTGGGGTTCTCGGCGTCGAAGCGCTCCTCCATGATCTTCGCCCAGAGGCGGCGTGCGGCGCGGAACTTCGCCACCTCCTCCAAGATGTTGTTGTAGGAGGCGAAGAAAAAGGAGAGCTGGGGGGCGAACTCGTCCACGTCGAGTCCGGCGTCGATGGCGGCCTCGACGTACTCGATGCCGTCGCCGAGCGTGAACGCGATCTCCTGGGCAGCGGTCGAGCCGGCCTCGCGGATGTGATAGCCCGAGATGGAGATGGTGTTGAAGTTCGGCACCTCCGCCGCGCAGAACTCGAAGATGTCGGTGATGAGCCGCATCGACGGCTCCGGCGGGTAGATGAACGTGTTGCGGGCGATGTACTCCTTGAGCACGTCGTTCTGGATGGTCCCGCGCAGCTCCTCGCGGTCGACGCCCTGCCGGTCGCCGACGGCGATGTACATCGCCAGCAGGACGCTCGCGGGCGCGTTGATGGTCATCGAGGTCGAGACCTCGTCTAAGGGGATGCCGTCGAAGACGGTCTCCATGTCGTCGAGCGAGTCGATGGCGACGCCGGTTTTGCCGACCTCGCCCGCAGCCATCGCCGCGTCGGAGTCGTACCCCATCTGGGTCGGCAGGTCGAACGCCATCGAGAGCCCGGTCTGGCCCTGCTCCAGCAGGTAGTGATAGCGCTCGTTGGTCTCGGCGGCGGTGCCCATCCCGGCGTACTGACGCATCGTCCACAGGCGGCCCCGATACCCAGTCGGATAGACGCCGCGGGTATATGGGTCCTCTCCCGGGAAGCCGAGATCCTCCTCGTAGTCGAGGTCGGCCACGTCGGCGGGCGTGTACAGCCGGTCTACCTCGTGCCCCGCGGTATCCGTCGTGAACGTCTCCTTGCGCTCGCCGAAGCGGTCGACGGTCGGCTGGACCGCCTCCTCCTCCCACTCGGCTTTCGCCTCGCGGATCTCGTCCAGCTCGTCGGGGTCGAACATGCCCGGGACGTGGACCGGCGGCGGCTTAAGCGTTCCCGAATCCTTCCCGATTGTTCATGAATTAATGGGCCGGCCGAGGGTTCATGACCCCTCGATTCGTGCTACCGAACATCATGGCAACTGACCCGACGGACTCGGTACCGATCACGGTCGTCAGCGGGCCGCTCGGCGCGGGCAAGACGACGCTCGTCAACCGGCTCCTCTCGAATCCCGGCGACAGGCGCATCGCCGTCGTCGTCAACGACATGGGCGAGGTCAACGTGGACGCGGAGTTGCTGGCCGAGGAGACCGAGGAGGGCATCGTCGATCTCTCGAACGGCTGTATCTGCTGTCGCCTGCAGGACGACTTGGTCACCGAAGTCACGCGGCTGGCCGAGGAGCGCTCCTTCGACTACCTCGTCGTCGAGGCGTCGGGAATCAGCGAACCGCTCCCCATCGCGCGGACGCTGAGCGTCGGCACGGACGACGCGACCCTCCCCGATAAGTTCCGACTCGACACGACCGTCTCCGTGGTCGACGCCTACGGCTTCTGGAAGGCCTTCGATGCCGACGAGTCGCTGCCCGACGCCGCGCCAGACCCGGAGCGACCCCTGACCGAGGTACTGGTCGACCAGATAGAGTTCTGCGACGTGCTCCTGTTGAACAAGTGCGACATGGTCCCCGACGAGGAACTCGACGCCGTCGAGGCGGCGATCCGCGAACTCCAGCCGCGGGCGACGCTGTACCGGACGACCTACAGCGAGGTCGACCCGAGCGCGGTGCTCGGCACCGGGCTGTTCGACTTCGAGTCCGCGCGGCGCGAACAGGGCTGGAAACGAACGCTCGCGGAGGACGGACGCGCGGAGGGACACGACGAATCAGGTCACGAGAGCCACGACCGCGGTCACGACCACGGCGAGCAGTCGGCCGCGGCGGCCCACGGCGTCGAGTCGTTCGTCTACCGCCGCGAGCGACCCTTCCACTCAGAGCGGTTCGACGCGCGGCTCGACGACTGGGACGGCTCCGTCGTCCGGGCGAAGGGGTTCGCGTGGGTGGCGAGCAGGCCGGAGACGGTACTCGGCGTGAGTCAGGCGGGGCCGGCCGTGCAAGCCGGTCCCATCGGGGAGTGGGGCGAGGACGACCCGGCGACCCGGCTCGTCTTCATCGGCCGCGAGATGGACGAGGAGGGTATCGCCTCGGAACTCGACGACTGTCTCGCGACCGACGCGGAGCGGGCGGCGGGAGCGGAGGGAGAAGGGGCGGCAGCGGGCGACCCGTTCCCGCGCGAGGGGTGACTCAGACCTCGTAGCCCACGTCTTCGCGGAGTTCGTCCCACGATTCGTGGAAGCCGTACGTCGAGTCGGATCCGTCGCCGCCGACGGCGGTCTGGTAGACGTCGTCGTACGCCAGCAGTTGGGTCCACCCGTCGTGGTACTGGTAACTGCAGTACTGACACATGCCTCCGCATTGCCGCTCGGCGCTCGTATAGTTACCGGGAAAAATGATCTCGGTTCGAGGGAGTTACGGCTCCAGCAGGACCTTCGTCACGCCCTCTTCGCGGTCGTCGAAGGCCTCGTACATCTCCGGGGCCTCTTCGAGGCCGACGCGGTGGGAGACGACCCAACTGGGGTCGGCACGGCCCTCGATGATGAGGTCGCGCAGTTCCCGGTTGTAGGACTTGACGTTACACTGGCCGGTGCCGAGCTTCTGGCCCTTCTCGAAGAGCAGGCCGAAGTCGATGCCGAGGCGGCCCTGCGCGGCCATCTCGTCGGGCGCACCGGGGTCCTCCGGGACGTACAGGCCCGGGATGCCGAGTTCGCCCGTCGGTTTGACCGTGCGGATGAGATTGTTGAGGACGACGGCGGGGTTCTCGCGGGCCGGGTCGTAGGCGTCGTCGGCCTCCTTCTCGGGGTCGATGGCCTGATAGCCGACGGCGTCGACGCCTTTGTCCACTTCGCCGCCGTGTTCGTCCATAATCTGTTCGACCGGGTCGCCCTCCTCGAAGTTGATGGCCGTCGCGTCGCAGTGTTCCTCCGCGAGTTCGAGGCGACTCGGGACGCGGTCGACCGAGTAGATCTCGGCCGCGCCCTTTATCTTCGCGCTGTAGGCCGCCATCAGCCCGACCGGGCCGGCCCCGTAGATGGCCACGGAGTCGCCCGGTTCGAGGTTGGCGAGTTCCGTGCCGTGCCAACCCGTCGGGAAGATGTCCGCGAGCAGCGCGAAGGAGTCCTCGTGTTCGTCGCCCTCCGGCAGTTTCAGCGCGTTGAAATCGGCGTAGGGGATGCGCAGCTGCTCCGCCTGTCCGCCCTTATAGGGCCCCATCGCGACGTAGCCGTACGCACCGCCGGCGAAGCCCGGGTTCACGTTCGTACAGAATCCGGTGTACCCGTCCTCGCAGTTCTCGCAGAACCCGCAGGCGACGTTGAACGGGGCGACGACGCGGTCGCCCTCCTCCAGGTCGGAGACGGCGTCGCCGACCTCCGTGACGATTCCCATGTTCTCGTGCCCGAAGACGATCCCCGGCTCCGCGGCCGTCCGCCCCTCGTACATGTGGAGATCAGATCCACAGATACACGTCGTCGTAATGTCGATGATCACGTCGTTCGGGTGTTCGATCTCCGGCTCGTCCACTTCTTCGACCGCCACTTCGTGTTCGCCTTTGTATACTACGGCGTCCATTGACATCTGTTAGCACTCCCATACTGTCAGTAGAGCGGACGGTATATATAATCAATGTACGTTATGAAGCGGGGCGCAACTAGCAGTTATCCCGGGCCGACCGCGCCGACGACCGGCTCGTCGCAGTCGCGGCCAGAGCCCGAGGTTTATTCCGCTTCCTCCCACCAACTCCTGTCATGGCAATCGAACCCGGTGACGGGGTCTCCATCGAGTACGTCGGTCGGTTCGAGGACGGGAGCGTCTTCGATACATCGCGCGCTGACGTGGCCCGCGAGGAGGGACTGCTCGACGCGCAGGGGACCGACCCCGACGACTACGCGCCGCTCGCGTTCACCGTCGGCGCGGGCGACATCATCGAGGGGCTCGACGAGGCGCTCGTCGGGATGGAGGAAGGCGAGGAAGCGACCGTCACGGTCCCCCCGGAGAAAGCCTACGGCGAACCCAACGAGACGAAAGTCAGGGAGTACGACCCCGAGACGTTCGAGGCGATGGTCGGGAGATCGGCCGAGGTCGGCATCCACGTCGAGGCCGAGAACGGCCTCCACGGGGACGTGACGGCCGTTCGAGACGACGCCGTCGAGGTGGACTTCAACCACGAACTCGCCGGGAAGACGCTGGTCTTCGACGTGGAAGTCCTCGAAGTCAGGGAGGATTAGCCGCCGGTGTCGTACTTGTAGGTCGCCTCGTCGGGATCGATGCCGAAGTCCTCCGGCGAGTCCTCGGGCTCGTTGGCCTCCGCCTCGTGGACCGAGGCGTTCTTGAACCGCTCCCGGAAGCGGTCGGGCATCCGGAACCGGTCGCGCTGGAGGCGGAGCGGCACGGCGTCGGGTTGGACGTTCTCCCGCTTCGCTTCGAGGCGCTCCCGTAACCGCTCGGGCAACTGCTCGGGTTCGATGCGCTCGAAGCCGAACTGCGCGAGGTAGTCGGCCGCGCCGGTCAGGGAGTAGACCACGTCGAACCCCTCGTCGGCGGCGTACTCGACCAGTCGTTCGATGACGTGCGCGCCGACGCCCTGGTCGCGCCACTCCGGGAGGACGCCGATGCTCGTCAGCTCGCAGACCGGGTCGGCGTCGTCGGGCTTGTGGATGCGGATACGGCCGAATCCGGCCTTCTCGTGGGTGTGCTCGTCGATGGCGAGCACGTAGTCACGGGAGCGGAAGGCTGTGTCGTCGAGCCCCATCTCTTCGATGTGGTCCAGTAGCCAGACCTCTTCGCGGTTTTTCGCGTCCCGTACGTACATACCCGTTCGTTGACCGTCCCCGGTCAAAAGGGTTTGCGCACTTCGAATATACCCCCGAAGGAAATCGGTTTCTCGCCGATTGCGCGGCGTCTGCAACTGCCGTCTTCCCCAACGGAGACCCGCGCAACTACTTAGTGGGCTGTCATCGAACCACACGTCATGGCCCCGGACTCACTCGAAGAGCTGGACCGGGTCGTCCACGAACCCTCCCGAGAGTTCGTGGAGTCGACCAACGTCTGGCAGTTCATGCAGACCTACGACATCGACGGCTACGAGGAACTGATCGAGCGGACGACGACCGACCTGCCGGACGAGCCGGACTCCGGCGTCGACTGGTTCTGGGACGAACTCGTCGACTACCTCGGCATCGAGTTCTTCGAGGCGTACGAGGAAGTGCGAGACGACAGCGAGGGACCGCAGTTCACGGACTGGTACCCCGGCGGCGAACTCAACGCGGCGCACAACGCCGTCGATCGTCACGCCGCCCGCGACAACGGCGCTCGCAACCACCTCGCGCTCGTCTGGGAGGGCGAACCCGGCGACGTGCGACAGCTCACGTTCCACGACCTCCACCGCCAGAGCAACCGCGTCGCCAACTACCTCGAATCGGTCGGCGTCGGGACGGGCGACACCGTCGGGCTCTACATGCCGATGGTGCCCGAGGTGGCGAGCATCCTCTACGGCTGTCTGAAAGTCGGGGCCATCGCGGTGCCCATCTTCTCGGGGTTCGGCGTCGACGCGACGGCGACCCGCCTCGCGGACGCCGAGTGCTCGGTGCTGTTCACCGCCGACGGCTTCTACCGGCGCGGGTCGAAGGTCCACCTCAAGGGCAGCGCCGACGAGACGATTCGGGAGACGGAAGACCTGACAGAGAGCGGCGATTCCCCCGTCGAGCACACCGTCGTCTACGATCGCATCGGCACCGCCGAGGACCCGGTCGAGAGACTGACGTGGACGCGCCGGGACGACTGGTGGACCGAGGCCATCGAGACGCAATCGGACAGCTACGAGACGAAGTCGCTCCCCAGCGATCAGGCGGCGATGCTGCTGTACTCCTCGGGGACGACCGGCGAACCGAAGGGGATCGTCTCCCCGCACGCCGGGGCGCTGATACAGGCAGCCAAGGAGGTCTACTTCGGCTTCGACCACAAGCCCGGCGACCGCTTCTTCTGGGTCAGCGACATCGGGTGGATGATGGGGCCGTGGACGCTGCTCGGCAACCACGCCTTCGGCGGCACCGTCTTCATGTACGAGGGCGCGCCCGACCACCCCGAGCCCGACCGCTTCTGGGAGATGATCGACGACCACGACCTGACGGCCTTTGGCGTCTCGCCGACGGCCATCCGCGCGCTCAGGAAGCGCGGCGACGAGTGGCTGGAGGGCCACGACCTCTCTTCGCTCCGCCTGCTCGGGTCGACGGGCGAACCGTGGGACCCCGAGAGCTGGCTGTGGTTCTACGAGAACGTCGGCGGCGGCGAGTGCCCGATCATCAACATCTCCGGCGGCACCGAGATAATGGGCTGTTTCCTGATGCCGATGCCCATCCAGTCGCTGAAACCCTGCACGCTCGGCGGGCCGGGACTGGGGATGGACGTCGACATCGTGGACGAGGAGGGCGACTCCATCGCCGACACGCACGAACGCGGCTTCCTCGTCGCTCGCGACTCCTGTCCGTCGATGACGAAGTCGCTGTGGAGCGGCGACGAGCGATACCTCGAAGAGTACTGGTCGACGTGGCCCGACCTCTGGGACCACGGCGACTGGGCGCAGAAGGACGAGGACGGCCTCTGGTTCCTCCACGGCCGGGCCGACGACGCGCTCAATGTCGCCGGACGGAAGGTCGGCCCGGCGGAGGTCGAAGGCGCGGCGATGGACCACCCCGCGGTCAACCAGGCCGCCGCCGTCGGCGTCCCCGACGACACCACGGGCACCGCCGTCGTCCTGTACGCCGTCCTCGAACCCGGCCACGAACCGACCGACTCGCTCCGCGAGGCCATCGCGGAGACCGTCGGCGAGGAACTCGGCAAGCCGTTCCGCCCGCGCGAGGTGTTATTCGTCGACGCCCTCCCGAAGACCCAGAGCGGGAAGATCCTCCGCAGAGCCATCGGGTCGGTCTACCGCGGCGAGGACTTGGGGGACATGTCCAGTATCGAGAACCCCGACGCGCTCGACGCGGTGGCCGACGCCAACTGACCGTCAGTCCGTCGGTCGCTCCTCGACGGGCAGGTCCAGTTCGAGCAGTCGCGGAAGCGTCACGAGCGCGAGCGCCAGTTCCGCGCCGCCGGCGACGACGAACGCCGCGAAGTAACCGAACTCGCCGGCGACGGATCCGCCGACGAGGATGCCCGCGAGGAAGCCCACGCTCCCGAAGGCGTTGAAGCCGGCCATCGCCGTCCCGCGCCCGCTCTCGCCCGCGAGGTCGGTGACGAGGGCCATCGTCGCTGGCGACATCAGCGCGCCGATGACGCCGACCAGCACCATCCCGGCCCCCGCGAGGACGACGGTCGGCGCGAGCCCGACGCCGATGACGGCCAGCCCGTACAGCGACGACCCGGCGACGATGGGGACGGTCCGGCCGACGCTGTCCGAGAGGACGCCGAAGGGGTACTGGAGCAGGGCGAACGGCGCGAAGAAGAGCGCGAGCATGATCCCCGTCTCGCCGGGGGTCAACTCGAAGGCCTCTCGGAAGTATAGCGTGCCGACGAGCGCGAAGAAGCCGGCGGTCAGGCGGTCGATGAAACCGAAGGCGTACGGGATTCCCAGCGCAGGCGTCTCTCGGAGGGTCGTCACCGCGGCCGCCGCCTTGCTCTCCCCGTCCGAGGGCGCGCGGTCGGTCACCAGCACCGCCAGTACCGCCACCGCGAGCAAGACGACGCTGGCGATATACAGCGGAAGCGTCGGCGAGACGCCGTACAGTTGCCCGCCCAGCGGTGCGCCGGTCGCCGTCCCCAACCCGATGGCGATGCCCGCCGCGCCCATGTTCTTCCCGTGGCCCCCCTCGAGATCCATCAGCATCGTCATCGACAGCGAGAACGCGGCGATGGTCGCGCCGCCCTGTAGCGCTCTGAGGACGAGAATGCCCTCGAAGGATATGCCTGTGACGGTCGGGAGCCACGCCAGCGCGGCGTAGAACACCGCGCCCACCACCGCACCGCCGACGATGAACGGGACTCGGCGTCCGACCGCGTCGCTCACCGCGCCCCAGAGGCCGGCACAGACGACGAAGGCCGCGAACTCCGCGGCGAGGAACCACATGCTCGCGTCCAGTTGCGTCTCCGCGCCCAACGCCCGGACGAGCGTGTCGACGCCCGGGTAGAGGAGCACCTGTGCCAACAGCACGGCGAAGACGACGGCCGCGAGGACGGTCCGCTCTCTCCGGACACTCACGGTCGAACGTCCGGTCGGCGAGCGAAAATACGTGTCGAAGTGTCGCGGTTCGCTCGTCGAACTACTCCCGATCGAGCGCGGCCCGGACGCCGCGAATCTCCGCGAGGACGGCCCGCCACTGTTCGAGGGTGCCCGGCACGTCCGCGGCGTCGGCGTCGTCGCCGCGGACCCGTTTGGCCCGCTCGGCGATGCGTCGCTGGATCGCGGCCGGGTCGTTCATCGCCACCAATCTGAGTTCGGCCCCCTCGCTCCCGGCGGTGTCGACGGTGACCGTGCCGTGACCGAAGACGTTGCCGAGGACGCCCTGCGCGTAGGAGGTGTTCTGGATCTTCCGGAGCGAGAGCTCCGTCACCGTCACCGAGAGGACGCCGGTCCGGTGGTACAGCGCCGTCTCGGTGAGAACGTAGCGGGTCGTCCGCCGCCAGAGCCACGCCGCGGCCGTCGGGACGGCGAACGCCGCGAGCGCGATGGGGACCACGACGGCGAGTGAGACGGCGGTCGAGAGCGCCGCGGCCCCGACGACCAGCCACCCCAGCGCGCCGACGACGAGCGCCGCGATCAGCCCCAGCGCGACGCCCTGCAGGACGACCCGCTGACGGGGTTGGCCCTGCCAGTGAATCTCCTCGTCGCCGTCCAGCGAGAGCCAGGCCGGGTCGCTCATCCGTCGCGCTCGGGCCGGCGGTCACCGTTGCCGGGCCGGTTCCCCGCGTCGAGCGACTGCCGTATCGCCTGCAGCTCGGTCAGGATCTCGACGAGCACGTCCGATTTCGACTCGTCGTCGGTCTCGTCGTCGGACTCGCTCTGTGCGCGTTTGACGCCGCGCGAGAGTTGCTTCTGAACGGCTTGCGGGTCCGCGACGCCGCGGAGCGTCATCTCGACGCCGGAGCCGCCGGCGGTGCTTATCATCACGTCCCCGTAGTCGAAGTACCGGCCGACCGCGCCGACCGAGAACGAGGTGTTCTGGACCTTGTCGAGGTCGATCTCCGTGACGGCGCGACTGAAGATCCCCGTCTTCTTGTAGACGCCCTTGTCCGTGATGACGTAGTCGGTGTTCCGCTGGCGGAGGCGCGCCGAGGCGATGACGACGAGGCCCAGTCCCAAGAGCAGTATCATCGGGACGCCGACGATATACGTCCCGTAGAGCGATTCGGTGGAGGGCTGGCCCCGCCAGACGATCTCCTCGTCGTCGTCCAGCGTGAGCCAATCGTGTTCGGAGGGCATATCGGGTGCTCACGGCGCAACGACAAAAACGTGCTCGACGACGCCCGAGATGTGCCCGCGACTCACGGGCGTTCAGCCTCTCACTCCGCGCCGTGCGGCGGGACGAACCCGCAGTTCTGACAGCCCGTGTGTTTGGTCGTGTAGTAGCTCATCTCCGTCTCGCAGTTCGGACACTCGTACCGGCTCTCGCTCATCGAGTAGTCCCACGGTTCGACAGTATCTAAATGTTTATACGACAGTCGTCGTACTATCGTGACCGGGAGACGCTCTCGTAAACTGTGCCATAGAGTGTCTCTCGCGGGCAGCGAACCCGGTCGTTGGGCGACGTGGCGGGCAGCTAACACTATCGGCCGAAGAGACGCTCCGCGACGAATCGCATCGACGACAGTCGATAGGCGGCCGTCGCGCTCTCTCGCCCGCGAACGCGGTCGCTCCCGGCGATACGTGGGACAAGTTCGCACTCGTGTGGAAAACGGAGAGAAACGATGACGACGAGATGCCGCGTCCGTGTGGCCCGCTTACATGTAGCCGAGGTCGCGCAGGCGCTCCATCAGGTCCTCCTTGTCCTGGGCGCGGCCGGCGCGCTCGGTCGTGTTCTCCATGTCCTGGAGCCACGCGGGCTCCTCGGCGGACTTGTCCGTGCTGACCTCGCTCCCGAGCGAGCGGAACCCGGCGAAGTACTTCGGCGAGACGGGCACGTCCTCCTTCTCGATGCCTTCGGGCAGGTCGTCCTGTCCCTGCGGGACGTAGCCGTCGTCGGGGTAGCCCTCGACCGTGTCCGGCACGACGAAGTTCCAGAAGGCCTCCCAGACGTCGGCCTCGGCGAACTGGAGAATCGTCTGGATGCGGTCGTGCGGCGGGTAGATGTCGGGGTCGTGACGCGGCGAGAAGAACGTCTCGTCCGCGCGGGACTCCTGTTCGTCCCAGCGGATCCCGGAGATGATACCGTCGACGTCGTGCTCCTCGATGGCGTCGTTGAGCGCCACCGTCTTCAGGAGGTGGTTGCCGACGTAGGTGTCGAGCAAGAACGGGAACGTGTCCTCCTCGTATTCGAGGATGTTGCGAACGTGGTGCTGATTGTGCTCGGAGAGGTCCTCGATGGCGATGTCGTCGCCGGGTTCGAGCCCCTGCTCCTCGACGATCTCGCCGACGTCCTCGTTGCGCGCCCAGATGACGTCCAGGTCCCACTCGTCGGCCCAGTGCTCGACGAAGTCGATGAGTTCGTCGAAGTGCTGGTAGTGGTCGATGAAGACGACCGGCGGGACTTCGAGGTCGAAGCGGTCGGCGACCTCCTTGACGAAGTAGAGCGTCAGCGTCGAGTCCTTGCCGCCGGTCCACATCACGACCGGGTTCTCGTACTGTTCGAGGCCGGTCTTCGTGACCTCGATGGCCTTCTCGATCTTGTGGTTGACCGTCGGGTACTCCTCGGGTTCCTCGCCTTCGCCGTCGGAGTAGTCGACGTCGAGGTACTCGGGGAAGTCTTCGTTGGACATCGTGTAATGAGATATAATTAGTGGCTGTAAGTACTTTTTGGGAAACCGACAGGTGTGCTACCGACTGCCACGATGGTAAATGGGTCGCAACCGAGCGCGCCAACACCTTTTTTCACTCCCATGCGCGTGGACTCGGACGAGATGACCTCCCGCTTCGCCGCAGTTCGCGCCGTCTGCCGCCGGTGGCTCGCCCTCTACGTCCCGGTCGCCGCGCTGCTCCTCGGCGCGAGCACGCTCGCCGGATACCTGTTGGGAAGTGCCGTCCCCCTCGAAGCGCTCCCGACCGCCGAACAAGCCGGATCGAACCCGTTCATGCCGGCCGAACTGACCACCGTCAACATCGCCGTCAACAACCTCGTGGCGATGTTCGTGATGCTGCTCGGGGCTGTCTCGCTCGGCATCGTCACCGTCCTGGCGCTCGTCCTGAACGGGCTTCTCATCGGTGCCGTCGTCGGTCTCGCGGTCCAGCAGGTCGAGCCGACCGTCGTCGCCGCGCTCATCGTTCCCCACGGCGTCATAGAAATTCCGGCGCTGCTCATCGTCGCCGCCGTGGGGCTCCGCTTCGCGCGGCTGACCGTGCGCTACCTCCGCGGCCTCGAAGACGAACTGGTGACCGAACGCGATTTCCGCGAGGCGGGGTGGCTGGTCGCCGTCGCCGCCGCGATGATCCTCGTCGCGGCCTACGTCGAGGCGACGATCACCCTCGAAATCGCCGAGCGGGTGGCTGGCCGGGAGCTAGCGAACGTCTGAAACCGCGGCAGCAGAATTAGCTGATGAACTCGTTGTCCCGCCAGTTGATGCCGTCGGCTTCCTCGTCCTCGGCGGGGTCCTCGACGACGTTGATGGAGGCCGGGCGCTCCTCGCCGTCGACGATACGGATCGCTTCGAGCTCGTCGTCGACCGAGGCGATAGCGGTCAGCGTCCCCTTCTCGGCGACTTTCGCGACCTCACAGAGGACCTCGAACATGGCGTACTGGAGCGCCGTGTTCTGGAGGACCGTCTCGCGGTCGCCCTTGAAGCAGGCGTACTCGACGAGTTCCGATTCGATCTCCTCCTCTTCCTCTTCGAGCGCGCCCCACTGCGGGCCGCCGCCCGTCGACCCGGTGCTTGCGGCACCGGGCGGCCCCATCTCGTCGGGGTCCTCCTCGTACACCCGGTTCTCGGTGACGCTGGCCTTGAGCTGGGCCGTCGGCGTGTACTTGCTCATGCTCTCGTCGGTGGCGACGGCGCTGACGATGAGCGTGTTGTTCCGGCGGGTGATGTCGATACTCTCGATTTCCTCGGGCAGATCGGGATCCTCGAAAAAGTCGTATGTATCTTCCAGTGGCAGTTCTAGCGTCGAGTGGAGTCTGTATACGCGGCTGGTCATGGTTGGGAGCGTGTGTCAATCGTCGACGGCCGTCCGCTGACGCTGCTGTCATCCCACTATAGGGACCACGTGCATATAGGGTCTGTCCTTCCTGTTAGCCATCCAAACTGAGGCCTAAGAGAGGGCAAAATAGACTAAAGCCCTTTCTAACCGAAAATTACGGGACTGACAACTCGTATCCGAGTTTCAGTCGTCGGCCGCGGCCGCGTCGTCTCCGACCGCGGCGTCCGCTTCGATGCTCGGCGGGTACTTCCCCCGGTCGAGGCGCAGATCCGACGCGGGACGGGCCATACAGGTCAGTGCGAAGTCCTCGCGCTCTCGCTCGGTGAGTCCGCGCGCGGCGGGTTGGGTCACCTCGCCCTCGACGATCTCGGCCGAACAGGCGAGGCACATCCCCACGCGACAGGAGTACTCCTGTGCGATTCCCTCCTCGATACAGCGCGAGAGGATGGTCTCCTTCTCGGAGACGGTGATCTCCTCGCCCGTCCCCACGAACTCGACGGTGTAGTCGGTCATACGTCGGCGTTCGAAACCCCTCGGGAAAACTCTTTATACGGACTGTTGTCGCCGTTTTTCGGTATGTACCATTCCCGTGGCGGTACAATACCGAAATGACCTACGACAGTCCGTATTCCGCCGTGACCCGGCGATACCGACCGGTTCCGCCAGTCGGAACGATTTTCTCTCTGGGGTGAAGACGAGGGTGCATGACCACACACCAATGCGACGTGGCCGTCGTCGGGGCGGGGACGTCGGGGTGTTACGCGGCCGCGACGGTCGCCGACGCCGGCTACGACGTCGTCGTCGTCGAGCGCAAGGACGCCGAGGAGGCGGGCCACATCGCCTGCGGGGACGCGCTGAAGGGAGCCAGCGACTTCCCGGAGGCCATCCCGAAGTCCCGGCTCGAACCGGCCTTCACGAACACGGGCGTCGACCACGGGCGCTTCGAGATTCCACAGGAAGACACCGTCTTGGAGATCCCAGTGCCGGGCGAACTCGCCGTCATCGACCGCTGGGAGTACGGCCGCTGTCTCATCGCCGGCGCGGAGGACGCCGGCGCGGAGTTCCACTACGACACCGTCGTCCAGGACGTGATCCAGTCGGACGACGGCGAGGTGACCGGCGTGAGAGCCGTCCGGAAAGGCGACCCTACCACCTACGAGGCCGACATCGTCGTCGACGCGGCCGGCGCGCTCTCGCTGCTGCAGGACAAGACGGAGCTAGAGGACGCCACGTTCGATACGAACGTCCGGTACTCGCAGTTCTGCTCGGCTTACCGGGAGATCATCGAGGTGGACGAACCGGTCGAGTGGGACGACGCGCTGGTGTTCAAGCCCACCGAACGGTCGGCGGGCTACCTCTGGTACTTCCCCCGCACCGAGACCGAGATCAACGCCGGACTCGGCTTCCAGATGAACGAGGAGCCGATGGAACTGGTCGACGACCTGAAAGCCGACCTCCGGAACCGCGAGGAGTTCCGGGGCGCGGAAGTGCAGGACAAACTCGGCGCGGCGCTCCCGACCCGGCGGCCCTACGACTCGGCGGTCGCACCCGGCTTCATGGCCGTCGGCGACGCGGCGGGCCACGTCAACCCGACCACCGGCGGCGGCATCGCGGGCGCGGCCTACGCCGGGAAGTACGCCGCCGAGCAGGCCATCGAGGCAATCGAGGACGGCCGCACCGGCGACGAGAGCGCGCTCTGGGAGTACAACGTCGACGTGATGGACCACTTCGGCGCGCGCTACGCCGCCTTGGACGTCTACAACATCTTCACGACGGCCTACGACGTGGACGACTTGATGGGCTTGCTGGCGGCGCTCCCGGGCGAGAAACTCGCCGAGGCGCTGTACGGCGGCTCGACGAGCGTCAGTTTCGGGCTGAAGGTCAAGATGGCGATGAAGAGCTTCGGCCACTGGGGGACCATCTACGACCTCTACCAGACGAAGAACCTCGCCGACCGACTGCTCGACCACTACGAGCGCTACCCGAGCGACCCCGGCGGCTTCGCGGCGTGGCAGCGCGAACGCGACGCCATCATGGACGACATCTACGAGGTCACCGACGCGGAAGCGAAGTACTGAGCCGGCCGCCGCGCCGAAAAACGGCTTCCGATAGCGTCCGAACGTTTATTCTCTATACCGACGAAATCACGACCAATCGCACTGGGCGTGGGGGCGGACAGTGCCGTCGGGGTCAGGGGCAGCGATGTGACGCATCGACCGATCCGTTCTGCCACCTGCGGGTGCGAGGGGTTCACGATGACAGGAGCGACGTACGACACGCGGAACAGAGCGGTTTCGCCAGTCGTCGGCGTCGTCCTGCTCGTCGCGATCGCGCTGTTGCTGGCGGCGACGACGGCGATGCTCGCGTACGGCATCGGCGAGGACTCGAAGGGGCGGACGCCACAGACCGCGTTCGATTTCGACTACGACCGCGACGTCGGGGGGTCGGACTCGCTTTCGATACGTCACGCCAGCGGCGACACGCTGACCGCGGGCGACGTCTCGCTCGTCGTCAGCGGCGCGTCGGCGTCGTCAGACCCGAACGGGGAGTACGGGTTCGACGCGTTCCCCGCCTTCGGCCCCGGGTCGTCCGTCAGCGCCGGACAGCAGGTCACGCTCGACGGCTCGACGGTCGTGAGCGTCGCGAATCTGGACCTCTCGGCGGCGACGGTGACCGTTCGGTGGGCGTCGCCGACCAACGGTCAGACCGTTCGGCTGGCCCGCTGGACCGGGCCGCAAGTCTGAGGATTGCCCCGTCTCGGCGATTCAGTCCAGCCGAGTGATCGCGTCGGCGAGCGTCTCGATACCGATGGCGAGCGACCGCTCGTCCACGTCGAAGGTGGGCGTGTGGTGGCCGCCGGGGTGGTCGGTGCCGACGCCGACGAACGTGGCCAGCCCGCCGCGGCGCTGGACGCGGTCCATCAGGTAGGTGGCGTCCTCGCTGCCGCCGAGTTCGGCGCTGCGGAGGCGCGAATCGACGCCGGTGGTCTCGCCCGCGGCGGCGTAGACCACGTCGGCCAGTTCCGCGTCGCTCTCGGCGCTGGGCGCTTCGGCCGTCGTCTCGACGCTCGACTCGCAGTCGTGCATCTTCGCGGCGTGCTCGACCACCGTGTCGGCGCGCTCGCTCATGTACTCCTTCAGATGGGTGGTCTCGCCGCGGACCTCCCCCTCGATGCGGGCCGACTCCGGGACGATGTTCGTCGCGGTCCCGCCCTCGACGACGCCGGTGTTGATTCGGGTGTCGCCCTCGCCGTGCCGCCGGATGGCGTGGAGATTCTGGACGGCCGTCGCCAGCGCCTGCACCGCGTCCCGGCCCTGTGCCGGATGGCCGCCGGCGTGAGCCGATTCGCCGGAAAACGTCGCCTCGAACTGCCGCACCGCGAGGAACCCCCCGACGCCGGCGACGATCTCGCCGGTCGGGTGGTCCAGCCCGATGTGAACCGCGAGCAGGCGGTCCACGTCGTCTAAGACGCCGCTCTCGACGACGGCCTTCGCGCCGCCGATGACCTCCTCGGCCGGTTGAAAGAGGACGTGGAAGGTCCCCGAGAAGTCGCTCTCGGCGACCGCTTCGAGGACGCCGATACCGATGGTCGCGTGGGCGTCGTGGCCGCAGGCATGCATGTACCCCTCGTTGGCCGAGCGGAACCCGGCGTCGGCCGGCGCGTGCGTGACCCCCTCGGACTCGGTGATCGGGAGCGCGTCGATATCGACCCGGAGCGCGACAGTCGGCCCCTCGCCGCGCTCGATGGTCGCCAGCGCGCCCGTGTAGCCGCCGGCACAGGCGTCGAGGACGTCCTCGCGCGCCCCCGCTTCGCGCGCTCGCTCGTGCCACTCCGCCAGTACCGACTCGTCGGGGAGGGCCATCCGGGCGTCGCCGTCCAGTATCTCCGGGCCGAGGCGCAGCCGGTCGACGCCGATTCGCTCGACTTCCTCGACGACGCGACTCGTCGTGTAGAACTCACACCACGCGGGTTCGGGATAGCGATGGAGGTCCCGCCGAAAGCCGACGAGACGCTCGTGTCGGTCCTGGTCCATACGGGCGAGAGGTGCTCCGAGAACTTATAAGGCGTCTCGTCCGGCGCGGCTCGCGTCGGGACGAACGCGGCGGCTTACGATCCGCTACCGACCTGCGTGCGCTGCTCGATGCCGGCCTCGACGTGGACGCCCGGCGGGAACGAATCCTCGGTCACGTCGCGGGCGAAGTCCTCGTAGCCGACGATCTCGATGGTGCGCGTGTAGACGGTGTAGTTCCACGGCTCGAAGCGGCCGCCGTCCGGACCGAGCGTCTTCGACTGCGGAACGCGCAGTTCCGTCGGTTGCTTCGGGTGCGGTCCCTTGAGTTCGACGCCTTTCCGTTCGGCGCGGTCTTTGATGTCCGCCACGACGTCGTCGAGGCGGTGGCGGTCCCCACTCGTGAGTGTCAGGGTCGTGACGAACGGCATCTCTGGAGAGTCTCGCCGGCGAGCGCTAAAAGGCTCTCCGCTTCGCGTTCGACCCGACGGGGAGGGACTATCGTGTACGACCGTCGCTTCGGCGAAACGGCCCCCTCAAGCAGTCTCCGGGCGTACAGCCTGACTTCGGCGACGAGAGCCGCCGTCGCGCAGTCTCCGATATTCTCTTAAGTACCCATGCAGTAACCTATCGTAATGATAGAGGCCACGAGCGCGGGAGCCATCCTCTTTCGCGATACGCGTGGCCGGCGGGAGTACCTCCTGCTCAAGAGCCGACCCGGCGATTGGGAATTCCCCAAGGGCGGCGTCGAGGGCGACGAGGAACTCCAGCAGACCGCCATACGCGAAGTGAAAGAGGAGGCCGGAATCGGCGATTTCCGGCTCTTAGACGGTTTCCGCAAAGACTACGACTACGTGTTCGAAGCGAACGGCAACACCATCCACAAGACGGTCCACCTGTTCGTCGCCAAGTCCTTCGAAGCGTCCGCAGAGCTATCGACGGAACACCGTGACCTGCAGTGGCGCGACTACGAACAGGCGGTCAACACCGTCACGCAGGACGGCCCCCGGGAGATCCTGGAGGACGCTCACGAGTTCTTGGACGAGCGACTGGAGGACGAAGAGGAGTAGGAGAACGTCGGCTGTTCCGGGGCGAACTGCGCGCCACCAGTCCCGACTGTGAGCGGACGCGGCGTTCGGGGAGTAGCCACGGTACGAATAACTTGGCGAAAATATTTAAAGATAATCTTAAATAGCTCGTTCGAATAACGGTACCCGAACTATGATATTCGGGTTCGACGAGTCTGAATTCAAGAAGGCGACGGCGTCAATTTTCGTCGTCCTGCTGGTGACCGGCTTCGTACCGATTCTCAATCTGGTGCGCTTCGTCCCCTTCTTCAAGGAGATCCTCCTCGGAGCGGCCGTCGTGGCCGTGTTCACGACCATCGAAGACACGAAAACAGCTATCAAGTTCGCGCTGGTGACGGGGATGATCGCCGCCGTCGCGTTCAACCTGATCTACATTCCGGGGTCGTTCGTCCTCGGTGGCATCATGAGCATGGGCGGAAGCAACCCCGACGCGGCCGGCGGTATGGCCATGCTCGCGGGGCTGGGGGCGCTCACGAATATCGTCGGCCTCATCTTCATGTCGCCGATCGGGTATACTATCGGCGGGGCGCTCGGCAGCGTGCTCAACAGCTAACTTCGGCCGTCACGCCGGGGAGTATAATACTCCAGACCTGATTCGTTAGTGTGTGACGGCAAGCGAGTTCGCATTCGAACTCTGTGTCTGCCAGTGGGCAGAGCGCGAGTGGTCGCCCGCCCGGGACGACTCGGCGGTGTTCGTCGCCCGCCAGCTGGGGACGAAGTACCGCCGCTGGGACACGCTGATTCTCGAATGCGACCCCGACGGGCTGCGCCGACGGGCCGAGTTCGGAGCGACGGCGTTCGATTCGGACCTCTTGCACGTCCTGCGACACGCCCCGGCGGACTGGCAGTTCTACCGCGACGCGCTGCCGGACCCCGGCTATCCGTGGCGGTACGTCCGCGAGTCCATCCACGAGGCCGCCGACCGGGACGCGTTGGAGACGCGAAAGCGGGGCAACCGCATCGAGATTCGCCGCCGTCGCGAGTATCCCGACTGGCTCCGCCGCATCGTCGCGATCGAGAACAAGCCCGACCTCTCGGCGAGCGCCGCCCGCGACCTCGCGGACCAGCTCGAACGCGACGTGGCGCTGGGGCTGGCGGACGAGGTGTGGGTGGCGACGGCGGCGACGGGCGAGCGCATCGAGCCGATACTGCTCTCCGATTTTCCCGCCGCCGCGGGCGTCCTGACCGTCGACGCCGAGCGCGGCACCGCCGACCCGGTGTGGCAGCCGCGCACGCTCGCCGTTTCCGACCCCGGAACTCGCATCCTCGACCGGCCGACCGACGACGCCAGCGCCGCCCGCTTCGAGTACGCCGACCCCGACTGGAAGGCCGAGAAGCGACTGGCGATCGCCGAGCGAGCGTACGAGCGCGGCTGGCGCGCCTACGCGGAGACGATGCGTCCGGACTGTCGGCACTTCCGGTTGCGGGCCGACGAAACCGGCGTCTACCCTCACTGTGCGGCCAAAGAGCGACTGCCCACGCAGAAAGAGTGTCGCGGGTCCTGTCACGAGTACGAGCCGGAACCGCCGGTCTGGCGCACGCGCGGGTGGCCCATCGAGGGCGGTCCCGGCGCGGCGATCAAGCGCTTGCTCGATCGGCGTCGCCGTCGGTCCCGGCCGGGGCTCGCGGAGAAGTGACTACGAGTCGAGCACTTCGACGTCGACGTCCTCGCGCTCGACGGCCAGCCGAAAGGTCGGCACCGTCTTCTGGACCGTCTCGACGATGCCCTTATCGGCGAGGCTCCGAAGCGCCGAGCGGACCTCGTCGACGTCGGATTCCTCGCCGGCCTCGCGCAGGGCGTGCAACACGGAGACGACGCTCTGGCTCTCCTCGTCGGGACCGGCGATGACCTCGACGATGGCGGCCTGCAACGGCGTGACCGCGATGGTCTGGACGCGGTCGGAGTCCTCGCCGTCTATCAGCGCGGTCGCTTCCGGCGTCGCACAGATGAGGCTGTCCTCGTTGCGGTAGTAGTACTCCTTCAGTTCGGATTCGAGGTACTGGTGGACCTCGCTGCCGCTGTCCATGTCCCACAGTTCCTGCAACTCGCCGTTCTTCGTCGGCTGGCGCTCGACGATGTCCGCGAGTCGCTCGCGGGCCTCCTCCGAGAGGGTCATTGCCCGCACATAGCGCCAGCGGTGTTACAAGCGTTCTGGAGTCGGTCAATCGCGCCCGGCGAACGATATTTGACCGCTCGAACCCGTAGCCCCACAGATAGTGATTTCGCGCTCCCGCCTCACGGTCGCCGTCGCCCTCTCCCTCTTGGGGGCGCTCACCGTCGTCGCCGTCGTCGCCGTCGGCCCGGTCGTCGCGGCCGACGCTCGCCTCGCGCTGACGGACGCGACCGTCACGCCCGCGACGCCGACCGCGGGCGCGCCGATAACCGCCGAGACGACGGTTCGGCTCTCGGCGGGCAGCGACACCCCGCTGACCGTAGAGGAGGTGATCGTCCGCGACGAGGAGACGGGTGAAGTCCTCGGAGCGGCCACAGACCTCGGCCGTCTCTCGCCCGGCGAGACGCTGACGGTCCCGGTCACCTTCACCGTCGACGAATCCCGGTCCTACGATCTCAGGATCGTCGCCGTCGGTACCGACAGCGACGGCGAGCAAGCGCGGGCGGCCCGACCGCTGGCGGTCGGGGTCGAGCGCGGGCGGCCGCAGGTCGAACTCCGGACCGAGGGCCTCGTGGCCGGCGCGGACACACCGATTCAGGCCGTCGTCTCGAACCCGACGACGGCACCGCTCCGAGGCATCGAACTGCGGGTGACGAACCCCGAGACCGGCGAGCGCACGCGGCGCGCTATCCCGACGCTGGCCGCCGGCGGGTCCGCGACGCGGAACTTCTCGGTTCGGGCCGCTTCACCCGGTGAGACGCCGCTCGAACTGACGGCGACGTACACGACGGCCACGGGGGTCGAACGGACGGCGACGGCGACGCGGACAGTCCCGGTCGCGCCGCTCTCGACCGACGTGGGCGTTCGCGTCCGGCGAGCGCAGACCGACGACGCCGCGCAGGTGACCGGCGGACTATCGGGGCTGCTAGGCGGCGGTGACGGCGGCGCGCTGCGACCCCAATCGAGCGAAAGCGAGGAAGAGGGCGAGTCGCTGGTCGACGTGACCGTGACCAACTTCGGCAACGCGCCGGTCGAACGGGTGGTCCTCGCCGGTGAGACGACGGAGGGCGAGACGCTGGAGTCGATCGGGCGAATCGTCGTCGCCGACGCGCTCGCGCCGGGCGAGTCGGCGACGGTCACGGTGGACCTCTCGACCGTTCCGGCCGCCGACGGCGTTCGGTTCGTCGCCGGATACGACGCGCCGGACCGGCGAGCCGAGAGCGCGGCCGTCTACGACTACCGCGTCGCCCGCGGCGACGCCACCGTCACCGGACTCGACGTCTCGGTCACCGAAGGCGGCCGAGTGACCGTGGACGGCAACCTCGCCAACACCGGCGACGGCGAGGTGACGAGCGCCGTCGTCGCCGTCGAACCGACGGAGCACGTCCGGCCGGCGTACCCCCAGCGCGACTACTTCGTGGGCACCGTCGCCGGCAGCGAGTTCGCACCGTTCGAACTGACGGCGCGGGCCGATACGGCGAACGCGACGGCGGTGACGGTCCGCCTCGACTACGCCGTCGGCGGGGACCGCGTCACCGACACCGTGCAGGTCCCGCTGCCGCCCGAGGAGCAGAGCGACGGTCGAGACTGGCAGACGCTCGGTATCGCCCTCGCGGCGGCGATCGCGCTGGTGCTTACCGTCGCTCTCGCGCTGTTCGTCCGCCGGTTACGGGGCCGATGAGGCCCAAAAACGGCCTCGAACCGGCCCCGCCGCTCCGCCTCGTCGACGTGAGCAAGCGCTACGACAGCGGCGGCGGTGGCGTGGTGGTCGCGCTCTCGCACGTCGACTTCGCCGTCGCCCGCGGGGAAGTCGTCGCCGTCGTCGGCCCGAGCGGCAGCGGCAAGAGCACGATGCTCAACGTCCTCGGGCTGCTGGACGAGCCCACGAGCGGGCGGGTCGAACTCGACGGGAAGCCGACGACGGGGCTGACCGAGGCCCAGCGCACCGACGCCCGTCGGGAGTCGCTGGGGTTCGTCTTCCAGGAGTTCCACCTCCTGCCGACGCTGACCGCGCTGGAGAACGTCCGGTTGCCGACGGCGTTCCTGCCTGGTGACGCCACCGACCGGGCGCGCGACCTGTTGGAGCGGATGGGACTGGGCGACCGACTGGACCACACGCCCGACGAGCTATCGGGCGGGCAGAAACAGCGCGTCGCCATCGCTCGCGCGCTGATAAACGAGCCGTCGGTCCTGCTGGCCGACGAGCCGACGGGCAACCTGGACCGCGAGACGGGCCGGAACATCCTCGAAGAGTTCCGGCGCATCACCGACGAGGACGACGTCGGCGTCGTCGCGGTCACGCACGACGACCTCGTCACCGAGTACGCCGACCGCACCGTCGAACTCGTCGACGGGGTGATTCGCCGTGGGTAGGAACGGCCGGCGGTTTCCGGCGCTGTCGCTGGCGACGCGGAACCTCTCGCGCCAGCGCCTGCGGGCGGCGCTCGCGGCGCTGGGCATCGTCATCGGCGTGTTCGCCGTCGTCACGCTCGGCCTGCTCGGGAACGCGCTGAGCGCCGCCGCGACGGAGGAGCTCGGCGGCCTGGGCGATCAGGTCATCGTCAGCCCGTCCTCGGACAGCGACCGGGAATCGCTGGACGCGCGCGACCTCGCGGCGGTCCGGCGGGCGGCGGACGGGCGCGGGACCGTCGTCCCGCTGAAGGCCACCGGCGGGTCGGTGCGCGCGAACGGCGCACAGACCGTCGCGCAGGTGTACGGTACCGACAGCCCGCGGGCGCTGTTCGGTAACGGAAGCGACGCCGTCCCGGCGTTTCACCGGCAGGGAGCCATCGTCGGTGCCGACCTCGCCGCGGACCTCTCGCTGCGGGTGGGCAGCACGATAACCGTCGAGGAGAACGAGTACCGCGTCGTGAGCGTCCTCCCCGAGGTCCAGAGCATCTCGCCGCTCCAGCCGGATTCGGCGGTGATCCTCCCGCCCCGCGAGTTCGCCGCGCCGGGCTTCTCGCAGGTGGTCGTCCGGGCGGACTCGGCGGCCGACGCGCGGGCCGTCGCCGACGGCGTCGAACGGCGGCTGAACGCGAGGCAGGAGCGGGTCAGCGTCTTCTCGCTGACGAGCGTCCTCGACCAGATCGCGGAGTTCTTCGACCTGCTGAACGGTTTCTTGCTCGCCGTGGCCGGCGTCTCGCTGGTCGTCGCCGGCGTCAGCATCTTCAACGTGATGCTGATGTCCGTCTCCGAGCGGCGGGGCGAGATCGGCGTCCTCCGCGCGGTCGGCGTCCACCGGCGGCAGGTCCTCCGAACGCTGCTCGTGGAGGCGGCGCTGTTGGGGGTCGTCGGCGGTGCCATCGGTGCGATTCTCGGCACCGCCGCCGTCGTCGTCACGGCCACGCAGACCGAACTCCCGCTGTGGGCGGTGTTGCTGCCCGGCAACGCCGCCGTCCCCCTCGGCGCGTTCGCCTTCGGCGTCCTCGTCGCGCTGGTCGGCGGGCTCTACCCCGCCTACCGCGCGGCGTGGGAGCCGCCGGTCGAGGCGCTCCGGGGCTGACCGGCGCGTTTTTGACCGCTCCCGGTCCAGTTTTCGGCCGTGCAGCCGCCCGAACGCAGTTACCGCACCACCACCCACCGACTGGTGACCAACCGGGACCCCGCCCCGCCCGACGCGTGGGTCCGCGCCGAGAACGCCGTCCTCGGGGCCTGCCTCGACGCCGGAATGGCCGTCGAACTCGCGGTGTATCCCCGCCTGCTGAAGCAGGGCGCGCCGTCCGTCGCGACCGCCCTCGGTCGGTTAGACCGCGTCGAGGGTCGCGCGCTCGGAGGCGAGCCACCGATCGTTCGCGCGGGGCCGACCGACCGCGAGCGGTTGCTGGGTGCGCTCGCGGTTTCGCCGACCGACGAGGTCCCGCTCTGGCGCTCGCAGGGAATCTACCGGATCGCGGTCGTCGACGGCGACGAGTGACGCTACTACTCCGTCCCGCGGAAGGCGGCGGTGCGCGCGGTCGACGACCCCGACGACGACCTGAAGGCGGCGATTCGCGAGGCGGTCTCCGAGGTCCCCTGTACCGAGCTCTTTCCCCACGGCGCGCTCGCGTCGTGGACCGTCGGCGACGTCGGCATCGAGATCACGACCGAGGGGCTGTGGCTCGGCCGCTCGGGCGGCGAGAGCCGCTGGTATCCCCACGAGCAGCTATCGGGCGTCGTCGCCGACGAGGCCGCCTGCGAACTGCTGTTCTCGTGGCCGACCCGCCGCGACGACGCGGGCTCGTCGCTTGGCCGCCTCGTCTCGGGCCTGCTCGACCGGCGGAAGGAGTCGCCGCCGCGCCTGCTTCACCCGTCCGACGCCTCGACGCTGGAGACGGCGATAACCGCCTACGAACTCGTCTCAGATCGCCTCTGCTACGGCTTCGAGGCGCGCCGGCAGTCGAACGTGACCGACGGGCTCTCCGGACTGCGATGACGGCCGGCGGCGTCGAGCGCCGCCGACTACAGATCGGCGACGGTGTCGGCCACGTCGTCCCAGTGGCTGCCGCGCCAGAAGTGCTGGCCACAGTCCCGACACCGCCAGACCGACTCCTCGGCTGGATCGGGCGCGTAGTCGGGAGTCGGCTCGGTCCGGTCGACGCGCTCGACGGGCGCGTTGCAGGTGCCACAGCGGGCCGGCTCCTCGGTCAGCTCGAGCTCGAACCCGGCCGCGGCCAGTTCCCGCAGCTGCGCCTCGACCTCGCGCTCGGTGAGCAACACCGCGTTCGGTGCCTGCCTTGCCAGCCCCTCGTCGCGGGTCACGAGGCGGCGGCCCTCGGTGTGGGCGAGCGCGAGCATCGCATCGTCGTCCTCGGCGTCGCGGTCCAGCGCGTAGGCGGCGTCGTAGCCGCACATCCGGAGATAGGACGCCAGTTTCCCGAGCATCACGTCGAGCAAGAGCGGGTCCCGCTCGCTCGCCTCACGCATCGAGGAACTCCCGGACGCCTTCGGTGTCCCGCGTGTTGAGAACGTCGGCGGCCTCGGCCCAGCCGCGACGGGCCGTGTGGACGCCGTAGCGGACCTGCTCGAAGTTACCGGGGCTGTGAGCGTCCGTGTCGATGACGATGGTCGCCCCGGCCTCGACGGCCTGCTTGACCGCCGCCCCCGAGAGGTCCAACCGGGCGGGGCTCGCGTTGACCTCCAAGGCGGTCCCGTTCTCGGCGGCCACCTCAGCGAGGCGCTCGACGTCGAGATCGAGTCCCGGCCGTCGGTTCAGATAGCGCCCCGTCGGGTGACCGATGGCGTTCACCTCGGGATGCTCGGCGGCCGCGACGAGCCGGTCGGTCCCGTCGCCGTCGAGGGCGGCGTGCGGCGAGGCGACCACACAGTCGAGGTCGGCCAGGAGGTCGTCGGCGACGGAGATATCCCCGTCCTCGGCGATGTTGGCTTCGACACCGCTGAATACGTCGATGTCCGCTTCGGCGGCGACGGCCTCAATTTCTTCCAGTTGCTCGCGAAGTTCCTCGTCGGAGACGCCGACGCCGCCGACCATCCCCGGTCCCGTCGCGTGATCCGAGATAGCGATGTAGTCGTGGCCGAACGCTTCGGCTCCCTCGACCATCTCCTCGATGGTGTGTCCCCCGTCGGACCACTCCGTGTGCGTGTGGAGGTCGCCGCGAACGTCGTCCGTCTCCAGCAGGTCCGGGAGGTCGTCGTTCGCCGCGGCCTCCACTTCGCCGCGGTTCTCCCGTAGCTCCGGGGCCATCCACGCCATGTCGAGGGCCTCGTAGACGCTCTCCTCGGTCTCGCCGGCGACTCGCTCGCCCGCCCGCTGGTCGTCGTCCTCGACGCCGGAGACGTCGAAAACCCCGTACTCGTTGACCTTCAGATTCCGCTCGATGGCGCGGTTACGGACCGCGACGTTGTGGTCCTTGCTCCCGGTGAAGTACTGCAGGGCCGCGCCGAACTCCTCGGGAACGACGATACGCAGGTCCACGCGGACGTCGTCGTCGCCCGCGTAGACGCTCGCCTTCGTCTCGCCCGATTCGATGACCCGGTCGACCTCCGGCCAGTCGGTGAACGCCTCGACGACCTCCCCCTCGGCGTCGCTGCCCACGAGCACGTCCACGTCGCCGATGGTCGGCTTCCAGCGCCGGATCGAGCCGCCCAGCGCGCACTTCTCGACGCCGGAGACGTCGCTCATGTACGCCTCGATGCGCTCGCCGTAGGGTCGGGCCTCGCCGAGCAGCGCCCGCTCGTGGGCCTCGCGCGCGAAGTCGACGTTGTCGAGGATGTTCTGCTCGGTCTTCTCGCCGAACCCTTCGACCGCCCGTATCTCGCCCGCTTCGGCGGCGGCTTCCAGTTCGTCGAGCGTCGTGATGCCGAGCGCCTCGTACAGCGTCCCGACCGTCTTCGGACCGACGCCCTCGACCGCCGTCAGGGCTTCCATCTCGACGGGTAGCTCCGCGCGGAGCTCTTCGAGTTCCTCGATTTCCCCCGTCTCGAAGTACTCGACGACCTTCGTGGAGATGGCGTCGCCCACGCCGTCGATCTCGCCGACGGCCTCTTCGCCCTCCGCGGCGAGCCCCTCGACGGCGGCGGGGTACTCGCGGATGTTCTCGGCCGCGCGCCGGTAGGTCCGAGGTTTGTACTCGACGCCCCGTGCCTCCAGCAGGTCGGCGAACTCCTCCAGTCGGCTGGCGATTTCGTCGTTCTGGCTCATGTTATCTCCCTCGCCCGGCACGACCCGTGCCGGAATCGGCGTCCTCGTGACCCAGCGCCTTCCGCAGGAACTTCATCCAGCGCTTCTGGTCGGCGGTCTCCTGCGTCTTCGCCTCCTGTTCGAGGTTCGCGGGACCGAGCTGTTCGAGCGCGTTCAGCGCCCGGTCGATGCCGATGACGGCCTCGGCCAGCGCCTCGCCCTCCTCGTAGCTCACTCCGCCGTCCTCGATGCGTTCCTTGCGCTCGATGCGCTCGCGCCGCAGATTCCGCTTCGCCTGCTCGACGCGCTCTCGCTCTCCGGCCGGGACGGTGTCCCGGCGCTTGATCTCGAAGACGAACGACCGCAGGTCGATGTCCTCTCCCTGGACGGTGATCTCGTCGGGGATCTCGGCACCGACGGTCGCGCCCTCCCGTTCGATGCGCTCTAAGAGCTGTTTGCGCTCGAACTCTTGCACTGTCCGCGCTTTCGACCCGCGGGGTCTTACCCGCTTCGCTCAACCGGCATAACCGCCGGTAACTTTTTCGTCTTCTCTGCTAGTAGTTCGGTACGTACCAACTACTGGGAGTTCGGTAGGCACTAAATAAATGACGCTGACGTTCACCACGCTCGACGACAGGCCGGGGATCGAGATCATCGATCGGATCGAGCGCCAGCGCTACCGACTCCACACGCCCTCGCCCGTCTCGCCGACGCCGGTCGACGTCGACGCCTTCCACTTCCCGGTCGGGTCGGCCGTCGCCGTCCGGACGAGCGAGATCGTCCTCCCGACCGTCGTCCCGGTCTACGTCCGCGACGTCGGGGGGAACATGGTCGCGGAGGTCAAGCAGTTCGAGGCGGAGACGGTTCCCGACGGTTCCTACAGCATCGACCTCTGTACGCGCATCAAGACGTATCTCCGCGCCGACGCGGCGTTCGAAGTCAGCGTCGACATGGAGCAGACCCGCATCGACTTCGGCGAGCCGACCGAGGTGCGCGTCGGCGCGCGTTCGCGTCACGACCGCCCCGCGGCGACGGTGACCACGACCGAGGACCCGCTGGACATGATGGCCGCCGTCGAGACGTTCGGCTCCGCGCTGAAGACGACCGACCCCGAGCGCTCCTATCCGACGCTCCGCGGTCACCCGCCGGCGCTGGAACTGGGCGACAGCCTCGACATTCCCTCGGGCGTCGAGCGCCCGGACACCGGCGTCCGCCTCGAACTCCCGCCGGACCTCCCCTCGATATTCGTCGCCGCGCCGCTCGCGTACTACCTCGGCGCGTCGATTCGGCCGGGGCCGTCCCCCCGACTGACGACGGACGACGGCTTCGAGTACGCGCTGACCGGCCCCGACGGCTACGAACGCGAGGTCGAGCGGGTGCTCAAGCAGTTGTTCTTCCTCGACTGTCTCACTCGGACGGAGGGCTACTACGAGATCGACCTCCACGAGCGCCGCGCGGTCGAGCCGTACGTCGACCTCGACTTCGAGACGCTGTATCACCGACCGCTCGCCGAACAGGTCGCCGAATACCTGACCGTGCCCTACGATGTCGTCGAGGAGCACATCCCGGAGTGGCGCTTGACCGCCCACGTCGACCCGGTGGCCCGAAACGCCGAGCAGTTGCCGTTCGTCGTCGACGACCTCGCTATCGTCCGCACGCACCAGCCCCACCAGCGGACACAGACCAGCGTGACAGCCAGCGTCGAACAGGAGTTCACCCGCTCGTCGGACTTCACGCGAGCCGCCAGCGCCGAGCCCGCCGCCGTCCAGACCGACTACGTCGAACCGCAGTCCGAGTCGACGCTCGAACAGGCCTGGATCGGCGACGGCGTCCCCATCGGCGCGAGCAAGCTCACCCCCGAGGCGTTCCGGAACCGCCTCGACCGGGAGGCCACCGACGGCGACATCTCCATCACCGTCGTCCAGAACGACGCCCGGATGGCCCAGGAGCGCCAGATCGCCGACGAGGTGTACGGCAACCGCGAGGACCTGCCCTTCGACATCACCGTCCGCGAGAATCTGACGAGGGACGAACTGGCCGAGACGCTGGCCGAGCAGAACGACTTCTTCCACTACATCGGTCACATCGACGCCGACGGCTTCACCTGCGAGGACGGCGCGCTCGACGTCCGGACGCTCGACGGCGTCGGCGTCGACACCTTCCTCCTGAACGCCTGTAGCTCCTACCAGCAGGGACTCGGTCTCATCGACGGCGGTGCCATCGGCGGCATCGTCACCCTCAACGAGGTGCTCAACGACGGCGCGGTCAAGATCGGCGAGACCGTCGCCCGCCTGCTCAACTGCGGGTTCCCGCTCCGCGCGGCGCTCACGATCGCCCGCGACGAGAGCATCCTCGGCGGGCAGTACATCGTCGTTGGAGATGGGGGGATTACGGTGACGCAGTCGGCCAACGGTTCACCAAATCTTCTCGAAGTTAGCGCGAAAGATAGTGCGTTCAAGGTCAAGATGACGACGTATACCACCGACCAACGTGGATTAGGCACTATCTTTATGCCATTTATTGATGGCAGCGAAGATTACTTTTTAGCATCAGGAATGACTGGGAAATTTCAGGTACCAAAGCAGGAACTACAGAGATTCCTTCAATTAGAAGAAGGGCCAGTACGGATTAATGGTAGTCTCTACTGGAGCAGATCGCTGCAACTAGACGATTTATTCTGAGAACCGGCTCTGTTTGAACGGGCGTTCTATCGTTATTTACGGCGGTACGCTAAGTACTACAGTTTTTGATTCCGGTATTACGGACCACTAATCGCTGCTCCGCGCGCAGCCGCATTTCCAGCCTGCGTGAGCAGGAGGAGGATCGTGAACAGTGCGCCGGCCATTCGTGGGTGTTCCGAGAGGAACTCCGTCATCGTAGTATCGGACATGATACAATCATAGTATCTGACGGTTGGATATTAAATATTTCTGAAGTGTTCTTACATATATTAATCGAGATAAAGTATTGAATAATATACGCTTAGCTAGCGGAACGACCCGAACCCGTTCGGACGAGCAGGCGACCTAACGCTTCACAGCACGACCGCCCCCTATCTCGTGGCCATCTCAGTCCCTGCTGGCGATATTCGTCCTCACCCCGCTCTCTGTATTCGTTAGTTGGTGACTACCGACACTATCAGTATCGTTTTGTGGGCCGCCGTCGTATAGACGTGCAGAGTTCAGTACAGATGGCCAGCCACGAACACACGAGACGCCCCTTCTCGCGGTCGACGTATCAGACCCCCCGCGGGAGCGGGTCGAGTCGCCATCGTGAAATATTTCGGTCACGTTTGGAAAGCAAGGAAATCGCGTCGACATCGGCGGTGGGAACGGGGGTTGACGATGGACGGTAGTTCCGCGTTTCCGGCCGAGACTGTCGAACTGTCGCGGAGTTCGATTCGGGGGAGCCGGCGCGCGTCGAACCGCAGCGTTCCGTTCATCCGCACGCAGTCGTCGGGGTCGGCGGACGACTCGTACGCGGAGGTACCGGTCCCGCTGGCGAAGATGCAGGACACGCAGGGAATCCGCGTCCTCCACGTCGACGACGACCCGCAGATCGGCGAGTTGCTCCAGACCTTTCTCGAGCGCATCAACGACGACTTCACGGTCGTCACCGAGACGAGCGCCGTCGCGGCGATGGACCACCTGCGCGAGAGCCGCATCGACTGCATCGTCAGCGACTACCAGATGCCCAACATGGACGGGCTGGAGTTCCTCGAAATCGTGCGCGAGCGGTATACCGACGTGCCCTTCATCCTCTTTACCGGGCAGGGCAGCGAGGAGATCGCCAGCGACGCCATCGCCGCGGGGGTCACCGATTACATGCAGAAGGAGACCGGCACCGACCAGTACGAAGTGCTGGCCAACCGCGTCGAGAACGCCGTCTCCCAGTCCCGGACCGAGGAGCAGTTCTGGAACGCCCTCTCGTGGTACCAGCGGCTGGTCGAACAGGAGATCGCCGGCGTCTGCATCGTCCAGGACCGCGAGTTCGCCTACGTGAACCAGAAGCTCGCGGAGATGTTCGGCTACGAGCAGTGCGAGCTCATGGGCGAGTCGCCGGCGCGCATCACCGCGACGGACGACCAAGACTGGTTCTCCGGACAGCGCGAGTCCGGCGAGGGCGACCTGGAGTCGTTCGATTCGACGTTCACCGGCGTCCGGGCCGACGGCGAGCGTCTCACCGTCGAGGTGTCGGGCGGCGACGTCGAGTACGACGGCGCGCCCGCGTGGATCGGGGTCCTCCGCGTGACTGACGACCGTCCGGACGCCGGCGAGTAGCTCCCGCGCGACGACCGTTTTTCCGCTCGCGGGGCCGGATAAACACAATCCATTTGCACGACCCTCTCTAAGTGAGGGCAATGTCGGAGTGCGACGCCTGTGGCAAGGAGGAGAACATGCCCTACCAGTGTGGGCACTGCGGCGGCACCTACTGTGGCGAGCATCGCTTACCGGAGGCCCACGACTGCCCCGGGTTGAACGACTGGAACGACCCGAGCGGCGTGTTCGACAGCGGGTTCGACGACAGCGTGACGAGTAGCGGCGGGAACCAGAGCGGCGGAATGGCCAGCCGCGTCGGCCTGGACACGGGCCCCGGTGGCGTGCTCGGCTACTTCCGCGGGAACGTCACCTACCTGTTCCTGACCGTCATGGCGATCGTCTTCGCGCTCGAACATATCGTCCTGCTCGGGGTCGGAAGTCAGCTGTTCCAGACGCTGTTCGTCCTCAGTCCCGACCACCCGGAGTACGTCTGGACGTGGGTGACCTCGGTCTTCTCCCACCAGCCCTTCTCGTTCTATCACATCCTCGGCAACGGCATCATCATCTACTTCTTCGGCCAACTCGTCGAGCAGCAGCTCGGCTCGAAGAAGTACGCCATCTTCTTCCTCGCCTCGGGGATGCTCGCCGGACTCGGCCAGATCGGCCTGCAGATGGTCCAGAGCGGGGGCGGTTACGGCGTCCTCGGTGCCAGCGGGGCCGCACTCGCCATCCTGGGCTTCCTGACGGTGCTGAAGCCCGACCTGCGCGTCTACCTCTACTTCCTGATCCCGGTCCCCATCTGGGCGATCACCGGCTTCTATCTGCTACTGAGTGTCTTCGGGTCGCTCTCGCCCGGCGCGGCGGGGCTGCTCGGCGGAAACATCGCCCACACCGCACACCTCATCGGCCTCGGAATCGGTCTGTGGTACGGCAAGAAGGTCAAGGACCGCGCGCGGATACCCGGCCAGCTCCAGTTCGGTCGCGGCGGTGGCGGCGGCCCGGGCGGTCCAGGCGGCCCGGGCGGCCCCGGGGGTCGCGGTCCCTTCTGACATGGAGGTCGTCAACTCGACGTTCGTCCCGGACCCGTCGCTCTCGACCGCGGAGATGGAGGACCTCCAGCGCGAGATCGCGGCGACGGCGGTGTTCGAGGACGACCACGACTTCGATCCGGACGCCGTCACTCTCGACGGGCCGGCCGAACAGGCGACGCTCGGCGAGCTCGGGGCGGCGGGCGATGGCGAGGACGCCCCCGCGGACCGACCGCTCGTCGCCGGCGTCGATCAGGCGTTCGTCGGCGACCGAGCCGTCTCGGCCGTCGTCGTCCTGCGCGGCCGCGAGGTGGTCGAACGGGTCTACGCCGTCGAACCGGCCGAGATACCGTACGTTCCGGGACTCCTCTCGTTTCGCGAGGGCAGCGCCATCCTCTCGGCCTTCGCCGAACTCGACAGCGACCCGGACGTCGTCTTCGTCGACGGGAGCGGGCGCATCCACTATCGGGAGGCCGGACTGGCGACGCACGTCGGCGTGACGCTGGACGTGCCGACCGTCGGCGTCGCCAAGAACCTGCTCTGTGGCACGCCACGAGAGTCCCTCGACCGCAAGTTGCCGACCGGCGCGCGCGTTCCCATCGAGGCCGACGCTGAGGTCGAGACCGCCGCGGCGGGCACCCTCATCGGTCACGCCGTCCAGACGCGGCAGTATGAATCCTCGAAACAGCACGTCAATCCCCTCATCGTCAGTCCCGGCCACCGCGTGAGCGCGGAGACGGCCGCGGACCTCGTGTCGGCGACCGCCGGCGGCTACAAGCTCCCGGAACCGACGCGGCTGGCCGATAAGTACGCCGACGACGTCAAAGCCGAGATATAGCCGGCCGGCGAGACGCAAGCGGGTGGGCTTAATTGTCCGGCGCGTGTCCGACCGTTCATGGGTAAGACGGTGCTGATCACTGGCGCGGCCTCGGGCATCGGTCGAGCGGCCGCCGAGGCCTTTCTGGACGACGACTGGATCGTGTGGGCGACCGCGCGCGAGGAAGCGGACGTGGCGGCCCTCGCGGACGACGGCTGCGAGACCGCCGAACTCGACGTGACGAACGCCCGCGAGTGCACGCGGGTCGTCGAGGACGTGGTCGCCGAGGAGGGGCGGATCGACTGCCTGGTCAACGCCGCGAGGTCGGCGCACTTCGGAGCCGTCGAGGACGTCTCGACGGCCGACTTCGAGGCTGGACTCGACGTGAACCTGCTGGGCCCGCACCGGATGATTCGGGCGGTCCTCCCGCACATGCGCGCCCGGGAGAACGGGACGATAGTCAACGTCTCCAGCGTCGCCGGCCGACTCTCGATGCCGGGGCAGGGCGGGTTCGCCGCCTCGAAGTTCGGACTCGAAGGGCTGAGCGACGCGCTCCGCGTCGAGGCGTCCGAGTTCGACGTGGACGTGGTGCTGGTCGAGCCCGGTCCCGTCCGGCGAGGGATCGATTCGGCGGTCGAAGGGGAGGACGACGTGCGAGACGACCCGGAACACACGGGCGCGTACGACTGGCTCTACCGGGCACAGGAGGACTCGCGACTGGCCGGCGTACAGGACGCGCTCTCCGTCACGCCGGGAGCCGTCGCGCTCACGATTCGGGACGCGGCGAACGCGAGCGACCCCGAGCCGCGCTATCCGGTCGGCGAGAGCGCGAAGTACCTCCTGCTGGCTCGCCACCTTCCCGCGAGGTGGCGCGACGCTGGACTGTCGCTGGTGCGGCGGCTGATCGAGTAACTCATACGGATCGTCGTAGTCTCTTACCGGTATCGTCGACTCCGGTACGACGATTACCGGTAAACGGCTACAACAATTCGTATCAATCCAGACAGGCGGCGACGACGGCTAACAGTCGCTCGCCGTGGACCTCTTCCGCGAACAGCGGGACGCGGCGCACCTCGTGGCCGCGAAACAGGTCCTGCGAACGGGCGAGCGCGTCCTGCTGGACCTGCCAGCGGCGGGCGCAGAACTCGCAGTCGTCGTGGTTCGGTCCGGCGATTCCCACGTCGCGGCCGAGCACCTCGCTCGGGTCCTGCATCACGCGGTTGACGACGACGGTGCCGACCGGGATGCCGAACTCGTTCAGCTGGCCGAGCAGTCGCTCGGACTCGACTACGGAGAGCTCCTCGGGCACCATCACGATGCGGAAGTCGGTCTTCGCCGGATCGCGTAAGATGCCGCGTAAGTGCTCGATGCGGTCGCTCAGCTCCCGCAAGTCCTCGATTCCCTCCTCCGGGTCGACCTCGTCGTCGCTCCCGCCGAACATCCCGGTGAGGTTCCCCATCATCCCCGAGAAGCGCTCGCGAAGTTGGAGGATCTTCCCGACCATCGAGTCCATCGTCTCGGGGAGTTCCAGCAGGCGGAGCGTGTGGCCGGTCGGCGCGGTGTCGATGACGACGCGGTCGAACCGGGGGTCGTCGACGTAATCGAGGAGGAGCCGCATCGCCGCGGCCTCGTCCGCGCCGGGCATCGACCCGCCCAGCAGACCGTCCTCGCCGCCGATGGGGTCGTCTCCGGCGGTGCCCGCGCCCGGTCCGCCGCTACCGCCCCCACCGAGCGGGCTGTTCTCGCCGCCGAGCATCCCGCCGAGACCGCCGAGCGCGTCGTCTTCCATCCCGAGGGGGCCCTCGCCCATCGCGGCCTCGGGGTCGATCTCGGCGGCGTACAGCGGGATATCGTCGCGGATGCGCGTCGGTTCGGCCGGGATCTCCGTCTCCAGCGTGTCCGACAGCGAGTGGGCCGGGTCCGTCGAGACGACGAGCGTCGCCGTCCCGTCGCGCGCGGAGGCGAGCGCCGTCGCCGCGGCGCAGGTCGTCTTGCCGACGCCGCCTTTCCCGCCGTAGAGGACGTAATCGGGCGCGTCTACGCCTGTCGGTGCGTCTATCTCCTCGACCGGCTCGACGTCGATGTCGTTCATACCCGAGGCTACGCCTCCGGCCTTGTGTACTTCCCGAAAACCGCGACGGGGACTGTCGGCTGAACCGCGTCAGCGACAGCGTTACTGTCGAGAGGAGCGCGCTTCGCGCACGTCGGCTCCGTCACGTAACTTGTCCTCGCAGTTCGGGCAAACCCGAGGCCCGGCTGCCTCGTAAGATTCCGGTGTAAAGACCCGCACGTACTGCTCAGTTACGAACTCACCGCAGTTCTGACACTCGGGCATCTCATGGAACTCTCTGACGATACTGTATAGTCTTTTTGTTACCGATGAAAAACTCCGGTTAATAATCCGTTTCAGACGAACTGGCCGCCGTCAGTCGCGTTTTCCCCAGAACGCGTCCAGTTGCCCCGCGAGGAAATCGGGGGTCATCCGGGTGAACTCCTCGCGTTCTCCGGTCGGGAGGAACGGGTAGACCGAGTGGCGCGCGTCGGGCGCGTACCGTCGGCCGACGAACGCGCGCACGCCGACCTCCTCGCTGCCGCGGATGACGCGGCCGATAGCCTGCCGAGCGCGCCTGACCGCGGGCACCGTCAGCGCGTACTCGAAGGCGTTCTCCTCGCCGAACGAATCCCCGTAGGCCCGCTGGACCGCTCTGATCCGCGGCGAGCCGATGTTGACGAGGGGGACGCCGACGACGGCGCAGGTCGAGAGTTTCGCGCCGTCGTAGTCGACGCCCTCAGTCAGCGTTCCCCGCGTCGAGGTGACGAGGACCTTCCCCTCGCCGCGGAAGAACGACTGCTTGCGCCGCTCGGTCTCCTCGTTGCTGGAGGCCTCGTCGACGACGACGGGTTTCTCGACGGCTTCTCCGAGGTAGGCACCGGCCCAGCGCGCTTCGCGGTAGTTCGGCATCGCGATCAGCACGTTGCCCGGCGAGCGAGCGAGCGCTCGGAGCGCTTGGGCGTACTCGTCGCGCGTGGGGTTCCAGTTCTCGCCGATGGGCTTCATGTCCTCGGGGTCGCCGCGGTTACGGGCCGTGAAGGGCCGGCAGTCCACGAGATACGACGCGCGGTTCTCCGGCGGGAACGGCAGGTCGTAGGTCGCCGAACGGACCGACCGAGTCAGGTCGTCACCGCCGTCGCCGTCGTCCGTCTCCGCCAGCGCGTCGAGGCCCGAGACGCGCGTGAACACGTCGAGGGGTTCGAGCGTCGCGCTCATCAGCACGCCCCCGCCCAACTCGTCGAAGACGTCCCGAAGCGCCGTCGCCGGCATGCAGTTGTAACAGAGCAGTCCCGGCGTGTAGACGGCCTCGTAGTCGGCGTCCGTGCTCCGGTTCTCGGCGGGCGAGTGTTCGAGTTCGATCTCGCGCAGGAACGTCGAGTGGTCCCACTCCCACCACTGGCCCGCGACGACGCCGACGGCGGCACAGACCGGCTGACGGGTCAACCCCAGTTGGTCGATGGCGTCCTCGACGGCCGCGCCGACCTTCGCCAGCGAGCGCCACAGCTGCCCGTCGTAGCCCTTCTCCTCGGCCCACTCCGTCAGTTCGTCTTGCTCGACGGTATCGGGGTCCCGCAGCGGGATCTCGCGGTCCCGCTCAGGGAGGACGGCGGGGTTCGCGCGCCAGCCTTCGTGTTCGGCGTCGAGATACGACTCCACGCGGTCGTCCAGCCACCGCTGGAGGTCGTCGTAGAACTTCCGCGCGTGGTCGACCGCCTCCAGCGGGACCTCGCGGGCTGACAGCACCTCTCGGACCTGCTTCTTGTGGTCGGCCGACTGCTGGGCGCGCTGGACCAGCAGGTTGCAGTCGTTGCGCGCCTGCACGATGGTCTGCTTGCCGAGCCTGTCCGAGAGCAGGTCCCGAACTCGCTCTTCGAGGCGGTGGGCCTCGTCCACGACGACGAACGTGTCCTCGTCCAGGATCGAGGACAGCAGCGGTCGGGAGCCGGGGTCGAACAGGTGATTGTAGTTGCCGACGATCACGTCCGCCCGCTCCAGCATGACGCTCATCACCCGGTGCGGGCAGGTCCCCCGCTCGACGGCCGCCGGGAGGTAGTTCTCCAGCGTGACGACGTTCTCCGGTCCCGCCGAGAAGTCCACGGGAGACCCCTTGTTCCGCGCGTACCAGTCGGCCTCGAAGGGGCAGTACAGCGGCGGGTCGTCGCTCTCGCTCATCGACTCCGGCGCGGTCGGTTGCTCGGGCCGGTACGGCGACGCCGCGCCCGCGGTGCTCAGCGTGTCCTCGCCGATGGTGGTCTGGGCGGTGGCGTCGGGCCGTGCCGCGGCCGCGAGGTCCTGACCCTTCCGCGGGTCCCACCACTGGTCCTCGTCGTCGACCTCGTTCCGGATAGCGGCGTCGGCGACCGCCCCGCCACTCGACCGGCCGTCGTCCTCGACCAGTCGCGCCGTCGCCTCCCGTAAGTCCTCACAGCGGTCGTGGGTCCCCACGTCGGCGGGGAACTTCCCCTCCCGACCGTACGGACAGAGGTCTCGCTTGCCGACCAGGGAGATGCCGTCGAGCGGGTCGTCCAGCCCCGCGTTGAGCGTCCGCAGGTCGTCGACGAACTGTTTGAGCTGCTGTTTGACCGGCGTGACGACGACCATCCGCTCGTAGAGGTCGGTGTCCCGGACGAGGTGGGCCCCGGCGGTCAGCGCCGCCATCGTCTTCCCCGTCCCGCAGGGCCCCTCCATCGCCAGAAAGCCGCGCGACTTCCCGGCCTCGACGGCGCGCTCGATCGCGTCGGCCTGGTTCGCGTACGGCTCGTCGAAGCCGAAGTACTCCCGCCAGACTTCGCCGCCGGTCGAGGCCGTGTCCCGCATCGAACCGTGGTTGGTCGTCCCCCTATTTGAACCGCCGGGTTTATAGCAGCAGTTCTCTGCTCTGTCAGAATTGGTGACTGTATATAGAACCAGAAAGCCCCCGCTCGCTCCAGTCGAGGGCCTCGCTGTGGTCCTCACTCGCTCCGCTCGTTGTGGTCCTTGCGTCGGCCGTCTTCCCGGAGCGAGCGGCCCCTTTCATTCCCACCCACCCACTGTTTCACCGGCCGAAACGGGTGGACCGTTCATCAAGTCGAAAACCCGGTTTCGTCGCGGGTGGCGTTCCCGTGAGTGGCCTCTCACTCAGTCGTCGCTCTCGGCGGTTCGCCGGTCGCTCGCGGAGTCGGCCTCGCCCAGCAGTTCCTCGCGGTGTTCGTCCAGCAGCGGCGCGCGGCCGCGGGGCCGCGGCATCGTCTCGGTCATCTTGATCGGGCTGCCGGCGACGGTCATCTCGTCGTCGGCCCCCGGTTGGGAGACATCGGCGAGCATCTCGCGGGCACGGGCGTGTGGGTCTTCGAACACTTCGCTGGCGTCCTGCACCGGCGCGGCCGGGACGCGCCCGTCGAGCAGTTCGAGGATGGTGTCGGTGTCGTGTTCGCGGGTCCAGTTCGCGATCTCCTCGCGCAGTGACTCGCGGTCGGCGCGACGCGCGTTCGCGTCGGCGTAGTCGGCCGCGAGGTCGGGCCGGTCCATCGCGTCACAGAGCGCGCGCCAGTGGCGGTCGTTGAACGCCGCGACGACGACGTGGCCGTCGGCGGCACGGAACGCGTCGTAGGGGAACAGCGTCGGGTGGGAGTTGCCCTGTCTGGTCGGCGCGTCGCCGTCGCAGGAGTACTGATAGACCGACCGCTCGGCGAGCGAGACCATCGCGTCGTACATCGCGGTGTCGACGTACTGGCCCTCGCCGGTGCGCTCGCGGTGGTGGACCGCGGCGAGGATCCCGACGGCGTTGAGCGCGGCGGTGAAGATGTCGCCGACGCCGGGTCCCACTTTCGTCGGCGGGCCGTCCTCCGGGCCGGTGATCTCCATCACGCCGCCCAGCGCCTGCGCGATGAGGTCGAAGGAGGGTTGGCCCTGCCGGTGGGTCTCGCCCGTACGCGGGTCGCCGAAGCCGCGGATGGAGGAGTAGATGAGCTGCGGGTTGCGCTCCCGCAGCGTCTCGTAGCCGCAGTCGAACTTCTCCATCGTGCCGGCCTTGAAGTTCTCGACGACCACGTCGGCCCGCTCGACCAGCGAGAGGAACGCCTCGCGGTCCTCGTCGGTCCGCAGATCCAGTTCGAGGGAGCGCTTGCCGCGGTTGACGCTCTGGAAGTAGCCGCCGTAGGCCTCCTCGTCGGCGTCCGCCACGAACGGCGGGTTCGACCGGATCATGTCGCCGCCCGGTCGCTCGATCTTTACCACGTCCGCGCCCATGTCCGCGAGCAGCATCGTGCAGTACGGTCCGGACAGGACCTGTGTGAGGTCTAACACGCGCAGGTCGGCAAGCGCACCCATGTGAGGAGGGACGCGAGGCGGGGTGATAAACTCTGGTGATAAATCATTATAAATTGTATAAGGCCGTATTATCATGAAAGACCATTAACTTTATACACATGCCACGAGTCGTCACTGGTACATGCCCCGGACCGTCATCCTCGGCGTGATTGGCTCCGACGCACACGTCGTCGGTATCACGATTCTCGAGCAGGCGCTCTCGGCCGCTGGCTTCGAGGTCGAAAACCTCGGCGTCCAGACCTCACAGGCCGAGTTCGTCGAAGCGGCGAAAGCTCACGACGCCGAGGCTGTACTGGTCTCGTCGCTGTACGGGCACGCCCGGCAGGACTGTGAGGGGTTCCACGAGCGGCTCGAGGCGGCGGGCCTCGACGTGTGGACCTACGTCGGCGGAAACCTCGCCGTCGGACAGGACGACTTCGAGACCACGCGCGAGACCTTCCGCGAGATGGGTTTCGACCGAGTCTTCGACGCCGAAACGGACCCGGAGGAGGCCATCGCGGCGCTCCGACAGGACCTCCAGCTCACGACGACGGAGGCCGAGCGGGTCAGAGTCGACGGGTAATCCATGCCGACAGACAGCAAGCTCTCCACCGACCAGCTACAGCGCATCGCAAACGACCTCCGCGACGAGTGGCCCACCGGCCGGGAAGTCGACTTCGAGGAAGCGATCAGTTTCCACGAGTCCCTTCCGGCCGCGAAGCAGTTCGCGACGGTCCTCGAGTCCGCCGACCGGCCGCTGCTCCAACCGCGCGCCGGCGTCCCCTGCCTGGAGGACCAGATCTCGCTCCTGCGCTACCTGCAGGACGAGGGCGCGGCGGACCTCCTCCCGACGACCATCGACTCCTACACGCGGGACAACGAGTACGAGAAGGCCGAGGAGGGGCTGGCGGCCTCCCGGAACAGCGAGACCGACGAGCTCAACGGCTTTCCCGCGGTGAACCACGGCGTCGAGGACTGCCGCCGGCTCGTTCGCGCGCTCGACGCCCCCATCGAAGTGCGCCACGGCACGCCCGACGCGCGCCTGCTGGCGATGGTCACCCTCGCCGGCGGGTTCCAGTCCTTCGAGGGCGGCCCGATCTCGTACAACATCCCCTACACGAAGCGCCACGACCTCGCGACGACCATCGAACACTGGCAGTTCGTGGACCGGCTCTGCGGGGCCTACACCGAACGGGGCGTCACGATAAACCGCGAGCCGTTCGGCCCGCTGACCGGGACGCTCGTCCCGCCGTGTATCGCCATCGCGGTGATGCTCGTCGAGGGGCAACTCGCCGCCACGCAGGGCGTGCGTTCGCTGACGCTCGGTTACGGACAGGTCGGCAACCTCGTGCAGGACGTGGCGGCCCTGCGCGCGCTCCGGAAACTCGGCGAGGAGTACCTCCCCGACGCGGTCACTGTCACGACGGTCTTCCACGAGTGGATGGGCGGGTTCCCGCCCGACGAGGCCCGCGCCAACGGCGTCATCAGCCTCGGCGGCGCGACGGCGGCCGTCGCCAAGCCCGATAAGGTCATCACGAAGTCCCCGCAGGAGTTCCAGGGGGTCCCGACGAAGGAGGCCAACGCCTCCGGTCTGCGCACGACGAGACAGCTCATCGATATGATGATAGAGCAAGACATCGATCTCGGCGGTATCGGCGACGAACAGCGGCTCATCGAACGGGCGACCCGCGCGCTGATGGACGCCGTCTTCGAGGCCGGCGACGGCGACGTGGCGAGCGGCGTCGTCCGAGCGTTCGAGACCGGCGACCTCGACGTGCCGTTCGCGCCGAGCGACGCCGCCGCCGGGGCGGTCCTCCCGGCGCGGGACGACGACGGCCGCGTCCGCATCTTCGAGTTCGCGGACCTCGCCCTGCCCGACGACATCAAGGAGACGCACAAGGCCCGACTGGGCGAACGCGCCCGCACGGAGGGACGCGACCAGTCGTTCCGGATGGTCGCCGACGACGTGGACGCCATCAGCGACGGGAAACTCATCGGTCGCCCGACCGGGAAGCGGGGAGGTGCCAGCGATGCGGATTGAGGAGATTCGGGCCGTTCCGGGCGTCTCGGGGTTCTTCTTCGACGACCAGCGCGCCATCAAGGACGGCGCGACCCAGCGGGGCTTCGACTACGATGGGCCGCCGGTGACGGAGGGATTCGACCGGGTCCGCGAGGCCGGCGAGTCGCTCATCGTCGAACTCGAACTCGCCGACGGCACCGTCGTCACGGGCGACTGCGCGGCGGTGCAGTACTCCGGCGCGGGCGGTCGGGACCCGCTCTTTCGTGCCGAGACGTACCGCCCGGTCGTGGAGGGCGTCGTCGCCGACGCGCTCCGGGGCCGGGACGCCACGCTGTTCCGCGAGAACGCGGAGACGCTGGAGGCGATCGACCCCGAGCGCTCCGGCGGCGACCGTCTGCACACGGCGGTCCGCTACGGCGTCTCACAGGCGCTGCTGAACGCCGCCGCCCGCGCCCGCGGGCAGACGCCGACCGACGTTCTCTCGGCGGCCTACGACACAGACCCGGCTACCTCGCCCGTCCCGGTGTTCGGCCAGTCGGGCGACGAGCGCCGGAGCAACGCCGAGAAGATGCTCATCAAGGGCGTCCCCGTCCTCCCCCACGGCCTGTTCAACAGCGTCGAGAAGGTCGGCGAGGGCGGCGAGGGTCTGCGCGAGTACCTCGCGTGGCTCTCGGACCGAGCGGGGGAACTCGGCCCCGAGGAGTACGCGCCGCGGTTCCACGTCGACGTCTACGGCATCCTCGGGAAGGTGTTCGGCCCGCCGTACGACCGGCGCGAGGTCACGGACTACTTCGAGACGCTGCGGGAGGCCGCCGCGCCCTACCCCCTCCAAGTCGAGGGGCCGATGGACGCCGGCGGCCGCGCCGAACAGATAGAGCAGATGGCCGAACTGCGCGAGGGCCTCCGAGACGCCGGCGTCGCCGTCGAAATCGTCGCCGACGAGTGGTGCAACACCTTCGAGGACGTGCGGGCGTTCGTCGACGCGGGCGCGGCCGACGTGGTGCAGGTGAAGACGCCGGACCTCGGCGGCGTCCAGCGCTCGGCGGAGGCGGTGCTGTACTGCGACGGCACCGACACCCGCGCGTACCTGGGCGGCACCTGCAACGAGACGGTCACCTCGGCGCGGGCCTGCGCCCACGTCGCGCTGGCCACCGACGCCGCGCAGGTGCTGGCAAAGCCCGGCATGGGCTTCGACGAGGGGTTCATGGTCGTCACCAACGAGATGCGCCGGATGCTGAGTCGCCGTCAGGGCGGCCGACAGGGGGTGCAAGCCGATGACTGACTGGAGCGACCCCGAGGCGCTCGATTGCTCGGACGAGGACACGTTCGACGCGCTCCTCGACCGCGCCGAGACCCGCGAGAAGGGGAACTACTTCGAATTCTTCGCGGAGGGCGACGAACTCAGTCACGACCCCGGCCTGCGCCTCTCACAGCACGGCAGCGAGGGGTGGATGGGACAGACGCTGAACCACGATCCAGCCTATTGGCGGAGCGACGCCGCCCGCGAACGCGGCTTCGACGGCGTGCCGGTCCACCCGGACTACCTGCTCGCCTGCGTGATGGGGATCACCGTCGAGGACCTCTCTGAGAAGGGCGGCTACTTTCTCGGACGCACGGACGTCGAGTTCCACCGACCGGCCTACCCGGGTACCGAGCTGGCCGTCACCTCCCGCGTGGTCGACACGCGTACATCGTCGTCGCGGCCGACCTACGGCATCGTGACGTGGGAGACGGAAGGTCGAGACCGCGAAACGGGCGACCGACTCGTCTCCTACGAACGGACGAACATGATCCCGCGGCGCGAGCCCGCCGCCACCGACGGCGGCGGTTCGATGGCCGACGGAGACGGGGTCGACCCCGAGACGCCCGACCTGCCCGAGACGCTGCTCGCGCCCGACGGCGCGCGCTTCGAGGACTTCAGCACCGCTCTCGAACGCGCCGAGGCGGAGGACGCCGCCGTCGCCTACCGCCATGAGCGCGGGCGGACGATGGACGACCAGCTCGTCGCGGGCCTGCCGCTTTCGACGCTCAACACCGCCCGCCAGCACCACAACCGCGACGAGATGGCCGACTCGCCGTCGGGCGACATCGTCGCCTACGGAGACGTGACGCGCTCCATCGCGCTCGCGCACGCCCGGTCGGACGAGGCGACCTACCGCGAGCGCCGGTTCGAGGACGAGCGATTCCACTCGTTCGTCACGCTCGGCGACACGATCTACGGGTTCACCCGCGTCCTCGACTGCGACCCCGACGCGGGCCCCGACCGCGCGGGCGCGGTGACGTTCGAGCACGTCGCGTTCAATCAGGACAGCACCCCGGTCTACTCGGGCCGGCGAACCGCCCTCATTCAGCGACAGCAATGACCGACACACGACTCTGCCGCACGTTCCAGACCGCACCGGCCGCCGTTCCGCGAGACGACAGCGCGAAGTTCCTCGATTCGGGCCTGACCAGCGAGGGGTTCCAGACCCCCGACTGGCTGATTCCCGACATCGAGGACGGCACCGCGCCGTCGATGAAAGACGAGGCCGTCGAGAACATCGCCGACCGACTGCCCGACCACGCGCCCGACTTCGCCGGGGAGATCCTCCCGCGCGTCGAGTGGGCCTACGACGGCGAGCAGTTCAGAGAGCGCGGCACCGAGCAGGTCCGCCGACTCGCGAGCGAGGTGGGCGAGCACCTCGACGGGTTCGTCTTCCCGAAGGTCGGCCGCCTCGACGACGTGCGCGACGCCGCCGGCGTGCTCGCCGACGCCGAGCGCGAGGCGGGCTTGGCGGACGGCACACTGGAGATGGCGATCATCCTCGAAACCGCCGCGGCCCGCTCGGACCTGCGCGAGATCTGTCAGTTCGCCGCCGACTCCCGGCTGTCCGGCATCGTCTTCGGCCCGGTCGACTACACGGCAGAACTGGGTGGCCGCGCCCTGCACGGCGAGCGGCCTCGGTGGGACAGCCTGCTCGAAGCCCTCTCGAACGAGACGAGCGCCGCGGGCATCGTCTCCATCGGCGGCCCGTTCGACCAGCTGTTCCACGAGCGGGCGGGCGTCACCTACTACAACGCCGAGGGGTACGCCGACCAGGTCGAACACGAGGCGACCATCGGCATCGACGGCTCGTGGTCGCTCCATCCCAAACAGACCGCACAGGCCAACCGCGTCCACATGCCCAGCGGCGAGGAGCTGGACCGCGACCTCTCGAAGATCGAGGCGTTCAACGACGCCAAGCGTGAGGGCACGGGAGCCGTCGTCGTCGACGGCCAGATGGTCGACGAGGCGACCTACAAGAACTTCGCCAACACCGTCCAGAAAGTGCGGGCCATCGACGAAACCCACCCCGAACAGACCGGAGAGCACTACGACGACGCGCTGTTGTCGCGGGCGCTCGACGTGGAACTGATCTTCAACTGAGTTCGCGTCAGCGCGCTCGTCGGGACCAACCTCAAGCCCGTCCGGCCCCTTCGGCCGGTGATGAACGCCATCGAGGTGGAGGGACTGACGCGGCGCTACGGCGACCTCGTCGCCGTCGACGACGTCTCCTTCGAGGTCGCCGAGGGGGAGATTCTCGGGCTGTTGGGACCGAACGGCGCGGGCAAGTCGACGCTCGTGAACACGCTCTGTACGCTTCTGAGACCGAGTTCGGGGACCGCGCGGGTCGCCGGCCGCGACGTGTCGGCCGACCCCGGCGGCGTCCGGGCGAGCATCGGCGCCGTCTTCCAGGAACCGGCGCTCGACGAGGAACTGACGGGCGCGGAGAACCTGCGGTTTCACGCGCGACTGTACGGCATCCGAACGGAGCGTAGACGGGAGCGGACGGCGATGGTCCTCGAACTGGTCGATCTCGCCGACGACGCGGACAAGCCGGTCGGCGAGTACTCCGGAGGGATGGCCCGACGGCTGGAACTCGCCCGCGGCCTACTCCACGAACCCGACGTGCTCTTTCTGGACGAACCGACCGTCGGCCTCGACGCGGGGACGCGAAAGACGGTGCGAGAGTACATCGATCGCTTGAACCGCGAAGCCGGCGTCACCGTCGTCCTGACGACTCACTACATGGAGGAGGCCGACGCGCTCTGTGACCGGGTCGCCATCGTCGACGACGGAAGCGTGGTCGCGCTCGACGCGCCCGACGCGCTGAAGGACTCGCTGGGTGGCGACGTCGTCCGTATCGGCACCGACGACCCGGCGGCCGTCGAGCGGGCCGTCCCCGACGAACCGTGGGTCCGCTCGGTGACAGTGTCCGGCGATGGCGTGGACGTGGGCGTCGACGACGGCGAGCGGCGGGTCGCGGCGCTGGTCACCGCCGCCAGCGACGCGGCCGCCGTCAGTACGGTCTCCGTCGACCGACCGACCTTAGAACGGGTGTTCCTCTCGCTGACCGGCCGCACCGTCGAGGAAGCGGCGGACTCGACAGGCGGCCCTCCCGCCGCAGCCGCGAGCGCCGGGACGGGCGGTGACGACGATGACTGAGGACGGCGGCCGACTCCGACGGGACGCCGTCGCCGTCTACGGCCTCTGGAAGCGCGATATCGTGCGTTTCTGGCGGGCCAAAAGCCGCGTCGTCGGCCTCCTCCTGGGGCCGTTCTTCATCCTCGTCTTCTTCGGCTTCGGGTTCAGCGACGCCCGCTTCGGCTCCGTCCCGTCGTCGCTCTCGTATCTCGAATACCTCGTGCCCGGCATACTGGGGTTCACGATGCTGTTCTCCGCCTCCTTCACGGGGCTGGCGGTGCTATCGGACCGCGAAGTCGGCTTCCTCAAGGAGATCCTGGTCGCGCCGGTGAGCCGCACCGCCATCGTCGTCGGGCGCATCGCCGGCGGCGCGACGACGACGATGTTGCAGGCGCTGCTCATCCTCGTGCTGGCGATCCCGCTGGGCTTTCGGCCGGCGTCGCTCGCGGGTGTGCTCGTCGCCGTTTCCTTCCTCGTCCTCGTCGCCGCGACGTTCATCGGTCTGGGGCTCGCCATCGCCTCGCAGTTCAAGGACACGCAGGGGTACAACCTCATCGTCAACTTCGCGCTGTTTCCGCTGGCGTTCCTCTCCGGGGCGTTCTACCCCCTCTCCAATCTCCCGCTCCCGCTCAGGCTCGTCGGCTATCTCAACCCCCTGACCTACGGCGTCGACGGGCTTCGCGGAGCGCTCGTCGGCTACTCCGAGCGGGCGCTGGTCGCGGACTTCGGCGCGATGGTCGTCGCCGCCGCCGTCACCGTCGCCCTCGGCGCAGCGCTGTTCCGCCGCGTCGAGGCGGTGTAATCAGCCGAAGAAGTCGGCCAGCCGCTCGGCCGCTTCGTCCACGCGCGGGGTCACCAGCGCGAAGCGGATCCAGTCGGCCCGGGAATCCCCGAACGCCTCGCCGGGCATCCCGCCGACGCCCGCCTCGTCGATGAGTTCGTAGACGTTCTCGAAACTCCCCGGGAAGTCCGGGAAGCGCGCCATCACGTAGAAGCCGCCGTCGGGCCGGTTGAACTCCGCGCCCGCCTCGTCGAGCGCCCCGCAGAAGCGGTCGATTCGGCGTTCGAGCCGGCGGCGGCAGTCGGCGTAGTACTCGGGCGAGGTGGTCTTCAACGCCCGCGAGACGGCGCACTGTGCGGGCCGACTCCCGGCGACGTTCGTCAGCATGTGGCGGGTGCGAGCCCGCTCTAGCAGGTCGCCGTTCGGACCGCCCTCCGGCGGGAAGACCGCGTACCCGACGCGGAAGCCGGTGATGGCCAGCGACTTCGAGAAGGAGTTCGTGGCGACGACGTTCGGCGAGTCCGCTTCGAGCGCGGACCCGAACCGCCCGGAGTAGTCGAAGTGGTCGTACACCTCGTCGCTCACGAGCAGGGCGTCGTTCGCCTCGGCGATGGCGGCGAACTCGGCCATCGCGTCGGCGTCGTACACCGCGCCGGTCGGGTTGTTCGGCGAGTTGACGACGAGGACGCTCGTCTCCTCGCTCGCCGCGGCCCGCACGGCCGCCGGGTCGAGTCGGCCGTCGTCGTCGACGGGGACGAATCTCGTCGTCGCACCGAGGAAGTTCGCTCGCCCGGCGTAGTAGGGGTAGACGGGGTCGGCGAGCAGGACTTCGTCGCCGTCGAAGTGGTCGAGACCGCCGGTCATGGCGAGGTGGTTGGCCTCGCCCGCGCCGTTCGTGACGATTACGCGCTCTACGGCCACGTCTCGGCGGGCGGCGATCTCCTCGCGGAGTTCCCGTAGGCCGACGCTGGGCGGGTACTGAAACTCGGTCGGCTCGGCCTCGGCGTAGTCCCGGAGGCCGTCGCGGAGGCCCTCGGGCGGGTCCCAATCGGGGTTGCCCGAGACCATGTCGACCACGTCCCGATCGGCCCGGGCGGCGTACTGCATCACCCGGAAGAACTGCGGCGTCTCGTAGTCCATACCGGCGGTGGGAGCCCCGAGACCGTCTGTCTTTCCGTTAGCGAGGAGGTTCGATGCAGTTACCGGCCGGTCACTGCCGAATGTAGAGCGTTATCGCGCCCAGCACCAGCAGCGTGATACCCCACGTGAGGTCCGACCCGGGGAGGAATCCGAGCACGAGCGTGACGATTCCCGAGGAGATGAGCGACCAGCCGATCGTCGTCTGGTAGGCCATACGATCGATTGGGCGGCCACACGGATAGGTTCGGGGCCGGCAACTGAACGCTTATCCCGCCCTGCCGTCAATCCCGAGATATGACCGAGGACAGCGAGACGCCGGTCGAAGCGCGCGTCGGCGAGGCGCTCCGCGAACGGAACGAGACCGTCGCCGTCGCAGAGTCCTGCACCGGCGGCCTCGTCGGATCGCTGCTGACCGACGTGCCGGGGTCCAGCGACTACTTCGACCGGTCGGTGGTGTCGTACTCCTACGACGCAAAGCAGGAACTGCTCGCCGTCTCCCGAGAGGCGCTCGACGCCCACGGGGCTGTCTCGGAACCGGTCGCCGACGAGATGGCTCGCGCCGTCAGGGACACCGCCGGCACCGACTGGGGTGTCGCCACGACGGGCGTCGCCGGACCGACCGGCGGATCGCCCGAGACGCCCGTCGGGACGGTGTACATCGCCGTCGCGCACGCTGCGCCCTGGGAGTCCGGCGACTCCGACTGCGCGGTCTCTCATTACGAGTTCGAGGGCGACCGAGCCGAGGTGAAAGAGCGCATCGCCGGACGGGCCCTCTCAGACCTGTTGGCGGCGGTACAGGAGGAGTAGTAAAGCCTTTCGGGAGCCACAGCGTCCGCCCGTGTAGATGAACAAACGCGGGCACGTCCTGAACGCCGTCCTCCTGAGCATCGGACTGGGATACGTCCTCGACCCGTCCGGCGACGTCTCGACGTTCGCGACCATCGCCGAGGTGTTCCTCCCGGTCGTGCTCGGCGCGCTGTTCCCCGACGTCGACACGGCCTTCGGCAGACACCGGAAGACGCTCCACAACCTCCCGGTGCTCCTCGTCTTCGTCGCCCATCCGATATACCACGGCGGCAACCTCCAGTGGGTGTGGCTCGGCGTGCTGACGCACTACGTCCTCGACATGTTCGGATCTCGGCGCGGGATCGCGCTGTTTTACCCGTTCTGGGACGAGGAGTTCGGCTTCCCGTCGGGGGTCACCACGTCGAGTGAGTACGCCGAGGTCGTCACCGTCGTCATCACCGCTCTCGAACTCGCGGGCGTCGCCGTCCTCGTCTACGTCCTCCCGCAGTATCTCCCGCCGGGGATCACGCGGCTGCTCGCCGAGAACACGGCATTGATCGCCTAGTACACCTTCACGTCGTCGAACTGCCCATCGTAAGCGACGTGGTCGGGGTGGGTCGGCGCAGTCCCCTGTAACATCACCCGGTCGAACTTCTCCCAGCTGTTCTCGTACCCCAAGTGGGCGAACTCCAGCATCCGACGGCCGGTGTGGGACACGCCGTCGCGGTGGACGATACGGCGCGGTTCGCCGTCCCGAAGCGCCGCCGCGAACGCCTCGGCGTCGTCGAACGAGCGGTCGAACGACACGTGGACCTCGCCGATGCTCCCGGTGCGGTGCGCGTACGAGGAGGCGAACGTCGGCAGATCCGTCTCGCGGGCGAACCGCTCCGCTCGTCGGGTGTGATGTGGCAGGAACTTCGTGTTGTACGTCTCGATCGCGTCGATGGTGTTCCTGTACGTCTCCAGTTCGCTGATGCCGAGGCTCACGCTCAGAAACCCGGGATGAGGAACCAACACGGCGGCTTCCTGCCGTCGCAGTTCCGCCATCGTTCCGTCGAGAGTGAGAAAGTCCGGCACCTGCTCTTCCAGCCCGACCGCGAGGACGTGTCGTCGTCGCTGCCACGTCCCGGTGAACAGCTCTCGGGCCGGATAGACCCGGAGGTCGTCGTCGGAGAACCGCTCGGCCCGAGCGCGGATCTCCGACAGTCGCGTGAAGTGCGGAGCGTACACGAGGGCGTCGAGTCCCCGCTCTCTCGCCCGCTGGACGACGGACTCGTCCAGCACTTTGACGTGTGGATCGACGTTGAACCCCTCGCTCGTCACGGCTTTCGTTATCTCGGTGGTCCCATTAGAGGTTTCTATTCGAAACAGCCTCGACGGTGGCGAACGCTTTTGTCCGAGGCCCGCCTCCCCCTCTGCAATGTCACGCTGGGAGTGCGCTATCGCGGGCGACGACAGCCGGTTCGACCGCGTCGAGGATCTCATCGTCCATCAGTCGACCGAACACGACCGCGTCTCCTGTAAGGTGTGCGGGACCGTCGTCCCCGACGGCTACTTCGCCATCAAACACGCGTTCGACGAACACTCGCGGGCCGAGTACGTCCGCGCCTACGACGCCTCCGCCGCGGAAGTCCGCCGGCGCGAGAACGTCAAGGAGTCCGTCGAGTCGACCGCAGACATGAACGAGATCATCGAGCGGTTAGAAGGGTGAGCCGACTGGGCACGTTCTGCCGCATATCGCTGACGCCTGATTGAGATCGTATCCGACTGTCCGAAAGCGACGCGCCGGTGTCAGGGCGACGACCGGAGGTATCCGCCCGTTCCGATCGCGAAGATGCCGAGCAGCGCCGGTACGATTCGGAGGAGCTGTGGCGTCGCCGTCAGCGGCGGTTTATCCGTCCGCGTCGTCACGAGGTCGTAGCGAGCGATGGCTCGCTGCCGCTCTTCGACGGCGGCCTCGCTGGGCGTCTCGACTCGCTCTCCCTCTTCGTTCCGCTCGCGTCGCTCCCGGCGAAGGGAGTACTCCGCCGCCCGGAGCGGTTCGTCCGCCGGCGGGAGACCCGCCTCGGGCGGCCGCTCGATGACCACTGTCGTCAGCCGACGGCGCTCGTCGTAGTCCTCCATCTCGCCGAGCCGCTCCGAGTCGGGATAGGAGAACTCGGGCGCGCCCTCGCCGACCGGGACCGTGTATTCGCCGCCGGCCCGGAGCGTCTCGACGTACAGCCGCTGTCCCCGCTCGGAGAGGTTCTCGTAGGCGACGATGCGATAGCCCTGTTCGCGGAGCTGTGACTCGTTCGCCGGGCTCCCGTCGCCCGTATCGTGGTACAAGACCGGCTGGACGGGAAACAACGCCGGGCCGATCAGGGCGACGACGCCCAGTACGAGCAGCGCGTTCCCGAGCGTATCGCGCCGGTTCATTCTAAATCGGCCCCCTCGAACCGCAGGTAGCCGATCGCCAGCGGGACGACGAGCCAGACGGCGAACACCGCGAGCGCCACCTCGTCGCCGAGGTACGCCGGCAGCTCGCTGTTCTCGCCGGCCCGCTGGAGGACCCGCTGTTCCATCCCCGCCGGCAGCACGAGGTTCACCGCCTTCCGATAGGCGATGAAGGGACTCGTGTACGTCACCGCGTTGTAGAGGTCGAGGTTCGGCTCGGCCCCGAGCATCGTGGTGTGGACCCACTGCGCGACGGTCGAGACGCCGATGCCGGGGACCACGTAGAGGATGACGAGCAGAAAGTACGACCCGATGGCGGCGGCGATGGCGCGGCTCCGCTCGGCGAGCGCCGAGGAGAGCGCGACGGCGATGGCGACGAACACGGCGGCGTAGGCGAGCGAGATAGCGAGCATTCCGACGACGACGCCGGCCGGGAGCACGCCGTGGCGGGCGACGGCGACGGCGCTGGCCGTCGCGAACATGAACGTCACGCCCGCGGCGACGACCGCGAGCCGGCTGAGGAGCTTCCCGAGGAACACGTCGCGGCGCGTGTTCGGCAGGCCGAGCAAGAACTTCACGCCGCCGCTCTCTCGCTCGCCGGCGATGGCCATGTAACTGGCGACGAGCGCGACGACGGGGAGCAACATCGCGAGCAGCAGCCCCATCGTCGAGAACAGCCGTACGACCGTCTCTCTCGGGGAGAGCTGATACCCCTGATACCCGAAGGCGATCAGCGCGGTGACCGCTCCCAACAGGGTCGCGACGGTCCACAGCGACCGCGAGCGGCGCGCCCCCTTGAAGTCCTTCCGCGCGACGTCGAGGGCGCTCACTGGAGCGCCTCCGCCGGGTCGTCCGTCGCCTCGTCCGCCGTCGCCGCCTCGCCGCCGTCGCGGCCGCCGCCGGTCAGCTCGTTGAACAGCGTTTCGAGGGGAACGGTCTCCGAGAGGATGTCCTCGACGGCGGCGCGCTCGGCGACGTGCGTGACCACGTCCACCTTCGCGCTCGGCTCCGAACACCGGACGACGAGCGTCCGGTCTTCGACCGTCGCGCGTTCGACGCCCGAGAGCGACTCGACGCCGAGGCCCGTCGGCGGCGTCGCGCATTCGAGCTCAACGGTGGCGTGACCGCCGGCGCTGTCCCGGAGGCCGTCGATGCTGTCGACGGCGACGAGTTCCCCCCGATTCATCACGCCGACGCGGTCACAGACCGCCTCGACCTCCGAGAGGATGTGACTGGAGAAGAAGACCGTCGTCCCGTCGGCCGCCCGGTCGCGGACGACCTCGCGCATCCGCCGGATGCCGTTGGGGTCGAGGCCGGTCGACGGCTCGTCGAGGATCAACAGGTCCGGGTCGCCGGCCAGCGCGATGGCGAACGCGAGGCGCTGTTGCATCCCCTTCGAGTAGTCGCCCGCGAGACGGTCGGCGTCGTCTTCGAGGCCCACGAGCGAGAGCAGTTCGTCGGGGTCGTCGTCGGCTCCCTTCGTCCCGATGGCCCATTCGAGGTACTCCCGACCGAGCAGCGGGTCGTCGAAGCCGTACCCCTCCGGGAGGACGCCGACCCGCCGCCTGATCGCCTCGGGGTCGGCCTGCGCGTCGATCCCGAGCACTTCGACGCTTCCCTCGGTGGGGCGGATGAAGTCCAGCAGGAGGTTGATGGTCGTCGACTTCCCGGCCCCGTTCGGGCCGAGGAAGCCGAACACCTCGCCCGACTCGACGGTCAGGTCGAGGTCGTCGACGGCGACGACGTCGCCGAATCGCTTCGTCAGTCCGTTCGTCTGGAGGGCAGGCATCGTGTAGCCGCACCGTCGAACGGTTCCCGCTTAAATGCTCAGAACAGTTCGATCGTATTTTGAGCCTTCTAACTCGTCGGCGGAGAACTGAACGGCTCCGCCGCTGGGGGGCCGGCTTATCGCTCTTCGCTATCCAACACCCGGATCTGGTCGCCGCGGACCGTCACCGGAATCGGGACCGTCGCCTCGTACAGTTCGACGGTGACCTGGTCCTTCCCCTCGTCGATGCGCTGGACCTGCGCCTTCTCGCCCTTGAACGGGCCGGCGATGAGTTCGACGATGTCCCCCTCGGCGATCCCCTCGACGTCGGGTTTCGGCGAGAGGAAGTGCTCGACCTCCGCGATGGAGGACTCGCCCTGCACGATACCGTTGGCGTGGGGAATCTCGTCCAAGATGCGGTCGAAGACGGCGGCGTCCTCGGCCTCGACCATCACGTAGCTGGTCAGCGAATCCGGGGCCAGCGCCGCGTGAATGTCCGGTTCCTCGCGGTTGATGATCATCTCCGCGACGGTGCGTTCCTGACTCGCCGTGGTCTTGACAGCGTAGATACCCATCTGTTTACACCGGCTTGCTTCCGGGGACGAACGTCATCACCGCGAAGATGACGAACCCGAGCAGTCCGACCAGCATGATACCGGCACCGGCGATCTTTGCGATTTGCGAGAACTCCTCCCAGGAGGGCGTACTCGCCAGTTTGAGTACGCGAACGTAGGAGGTGAGGTCGTACGGGACGTCCATAGCGGGTGGTATCCCCCGCTGGCTTTTCTATATTGTGGTCGCCGGTCGAAGAGAGCGACCACGAGCGCGACCGCCTCGGCGATCTCGCTATCCTGAACGCTTCGGGCGAACTTGCGCGACGTAACGTGATACCACAGTCGGCGCACGCGGCCGAAAATACCGGTGCAGAAGCAACTATCCGAGGACGTGGCGGGAAATGTCTGATTCTGCCATCAATTGGTAATTGCCACCATTTAGAACCTGCAAAAGGTTTATTCGAAATCCGCCCTTCCGTCTGAACGCGAACTTGGTGTCGCACCCGTATGCGCTTCGGGATCGCGTGACGTCACATCCATCTCCAACAATGTCAAAAGCAACCTCGCCTTTCGAAGCCGCTTTCCAGATGCAACGCGAGACTATCCAGCAGACGCAGGAACTCTTCCAGCAGAGCCTCCAGCTCCAGCAGAACGCGATGGAGGCGTTCATGGAGAACAGCATCAGCGCTCAGCGCTCCGCCCAGCAACAGGGGACCGAACTCCTCCAACAGCTCTTCAACGCGCAGCTCGACGCGTTCGAGTCGTCGATGGACGCCGACGAGGTCCGTTCGAAGCTCGACGCCCAGTTCGCGGAGAACGCCGAGCTGACCCAGGAGGTCCTCGACGCGCAGTACGAGCAGAACGCGGAGGTCGTCCGCAAACTGTTCAACGATCAGCTCGACGCCGTCGAGAGCTCCCTCGACGGCGAGCAGTTCCGCGACGCCGTCAACGACCAGTTCGAGGACTTCGAGGACACGCAAAACGACGCCTGGGACGAGTTCGAATCCGAGTTCGACGAGACGTTCGAGGACCTCAGCGAGTCACAGCGAGAGCTCGTCTCCGAGACCGTCTCCGCGGTCCTCAGCGCCCAGCGCCGGACCCAGGAAGACGCCGTCGAGAGCGTTCGGGCCGCCGAGTCGGTCTCCGAGAACGTTCAGGAGACCGCCGAAGAGACAACCCGGAACGTTCAGGAGACTGCCGAAGAGACGGCACAGCACGCGCAGGAGACCGCCGAGGAGGTCACGGAGAACGCCGACCGGGCTGTCGAGGAAGTCGCCGAACAGGCCCAACAGCAGCTATCCGGAGGCGACAACGCGGACGCGAGAGGGGATTCTGCCGACCACGGGACGGAACTCGAGACCGTCGAGGGACTCGGTGAGACGTACGCCGACCGGCTCCGGGAGGTCGGCGTCGAATCGATCGGCGACCTCGCCAGCACCGATGCGGGAACGGTCGCCGACGCGGCCGAGGTCGCGGAGGACCGCGCCAGCGACTGGATCAACAGCGCTCAGTCACAGGCCTGACGGTCTCGTAGCGTAAGGGCGCGTCGACCTCGCTTTCACAGCTCTTTTCGGGAGAAAGTCCGCGACGACCGGCTTCGACCGGATTACTCGACGAAGTCGATGTCTTCGCCCATCTGCTTGGCGGCGCGCTCCTGTTCGGCCTCGCTCTGGCCGTATATCTGCGGGCTCTCGACGCCGGTGACGACGATCATCGTCTCCATCTTCCCCTGGAAGTCGTTGTTGATGGACGCCCCCCAGATGATGCGGGCGTCGGGGTCGATGCGGTCGTAGATCTCCTCGACGACGCCCTCGGCCTCCTCGATACTCATGTCGGGACCGCCGACGACGTTGACCAGCGCGGAGTTCGCGCCGTCGAACTCCACGTCCAGCAGCGGCGAGCGGAGCGCCGAGCGGATGGAGTCCTGGGCCTTGTTCTCGCTGTCGGACTCGCCCAGCCCGATCATGGCGACGCCGCCGTTCTCCATGATGGTGCGGACGTCGGCGAAGTCCACGTTGACGAGACCGGGCTTGGTGATGAGTTCGGTCATGCCCTTGACCGAGCGCATCAGCACGCGGTCGCAGATCTTGAAGGCGTCCTGCAGCGGCATCGACGGCGCGTAGTCGAGGAGGCGGTCGTTCGGGACGACGATGACGGTGTCGGAGACGGCCCGCAGGCGTTCGAGACCGGCGTCGGCGTTCGCGCGGCGGCGTTCGCCCTCCGCCGTGAACGGGATCGTGACGATAGAGATCGTGAGCGCGCCGGCGTCCTGTGCGGCCTGCGCGACGACGGGAGCCGAACCGGTCCCGGTGCCGCCGCCGAGCCCGGCGGTGACGAAGACCATGTCGGAGCCGTCGATGGACTGCTGGATGTCCTCTAGGTCCTCCTGGGCGGCCTCCTCGCCGATTTTCGGGACCGAGCCCGCGCCGCGGCCGCCGGTGCGCTTGCGACCGATGAGGATCTTCGTGTCGGCTTCCACTTCGTCGGCTAAGTGCTGGGCGTCCGTGTTCGCGGCGACGAGTTTCGCGCCGTGAATGCCCTCCTCCATCATGCGGGTGACGGTGTTCCCGCCGGCACCGCCGCAGCCGACGACGGTGATCTTCGTCTCTAAGTCCTTGACGACGCTGGCCAGTTCGTCGTCGGTCATCGTCCCGGACGTCGACACGTCCTCTCGCCCGGGGCTCGTCTCCGTCTCGGCCGCTGGCTCCGAGGCGCCGTCCCGTTCGTCTTCGGCCTCCTCGATAGCGTCGTCGATAATCGAGTCCATATTTAAATCCCCGTTGCAGACGGACGTTCATTAGTTTTCCCCCTCAGTCTGACGCACGTCTGACGATTTCCCCCTCGATTTCGGGCCATTTTCTACAGCGTAAATCGACGTATACGTTCGCGTTGGACGCGCTCCGGTTCGATTACGTCACCGTCGACTTCGACGGCCTCGCCCGCGGAGAGCTTTCCGAACTTCGGGCCTTCGGGGACGCCGGTGGTGCGCGCGAGGTCGGGGTCGAACGCCTCCTCGCGGGCGACGAGCTCGTCGCCCTCCCGCTCGACGCTGTCGTAGCGACGGCGGAGAATCTCGGCCAGCGCCGACACCAGCGAATCGCGGGTCGTCTCGGGCGGCAGGACGAACGGCCCGGTGACGACGGTGCCGCGCTGCTCGGTACCGAACGCGAGCGCGTTGGACGCGACCCACTCCCGAAGCGCCTCGGCGTCGATGCCGGCGGCCTCGGAGCGGAGGTCCGCGGGCGGTTCGACGACCTCCCAGTCGGTCCGGCGCTCGGCCGCCGTGGCCGGGTCGCCGAACCGGAGGCCGCCTTCGACCGGCGCGACTTCCGCCTCCAGCGCCTCGACCAGTTCGAGCGGGACGCCGGTGGTCTCGCGGACGAACGTCTCCTCGACGACTCGGTAGCCGAGTCGCTCCAGCGTCGATTCGAGGGCCGGTCGCTCGGCTTCCAGCAGGGCGTAGTCGGCCGCGCTGGCGTCGAAGGCCCGTTCGAGGACCGCCTCGCGTTCGGCGTCGGTCTCGGCCCACTCGTCGAGGGCCGAGAGGGACCAGTCGGCGGCGACGTGGCCGACGGCCCAGTCGGTCTCCCGAATCACGCGCTCGAACCGCGGGGCGTAGTGGCCGCCGCCGAAGCCGACGAGGTGGCGACGGCTGCCGTTCTCCCGGGGCGCATCCGCCGCAACGTCACGCAGGGAGAGAATCGCGCGAGCGACGGCGCGGGCCGCGTCGGGGTCGCGCCACTGCGCCTCGGCGCTCCCGACTTCGACGAACATCGAGGGGACGCCGACGCTCGTCGGTCCGTGGTGCGTGCACTCGACGCCGACCTCGTAGCCCTCGGGCGCGTGTTCGGCGAGCGCGGTCACGACTTCGCGCTGGGCGTTCGGACACGCGCGGGCGAACCGCCCCGCTTCGCCGCCGAACTCCGCCTCGCCGAAGTTACCGGTGTGATGGGCGGTCAGGAGTTCGTCGGTCTCGCCGGCGTGTCGGGAGGCGAAGACGAGCAGGTCGGGGTCGTCGAACGCCTCGGCGACGCCGTCCAGTTCGAGATGCCAGTCGTCGAACTCGCGCAGTTCCGCCTCGTCGGTTCGGTAGACGGTGCCGCCGCCGTCGGCGTCGGGGCGGCTGTCGTCGGTCGTCTCCGTCCAGTCGGCGGTCTCTCGCAGATGTTCTCCCACGTGGACGGACGCTTCGTCGGCCCGGGAGACGACGACTGCGAGCATCAGTCGGCCTGGTCCACGTGGACCGGCTCACGTCCCATCGCGGTGCGGAACGCGTCGGTCGCCCGTCCGAACAGCTCTTTCAGCGACTCGCGCCGGAGGAAGAACAGCCCGAGACCGGCGGCGACGTACAGGACCGTGTAGCCGATGAGCAGGTCGTGGCTCGTGATCGGCAACACCAGCAGGTCCTGGATGAGCGCGAACTCTATCAGCACCTGCGTGATGAACAGGACGAACAGGACGACCGCTTCCCGTAGCGAGATCTCGAAGTTACAGAGGAGCGCCAGCGCGAAGAACGACTGGGCGGCCGTGATCCAGATCTCGGCGGACTGGCGGGCGTCGAACGGGAGGACGCCGTAGCCGCCGAACGCGATGGAGTAGACGACGGCGATGGTCCCGATGAGGAGCGTCCACTGGTTGAGCTTCGAGGAGATGAGCGCGTTGAACCCGGCGGTCGAACGCGCCTTGTTGACCAGCACCGCGACGACGATGAGTTCCGGCGACTCGCTGGCCAGCGGTGCGACCCACTGAATCATGAAGAACGAGGGGATGCCGTTGGCCAGTCCGATCGCCTCCAGTCCGTGTGCGAACGGTTCCACGGCGGTGAATATCATCAGCCCGGAGTAGCCGAAGAGCACCAGCACCGACAGCGGTCGCCACGGGATCGACCACGACTGGAGGTACTCGGGAACGCCGACGGTGTGGTCGTGGGCCTCGACGTCGGACTTGAGGACGAGACCGATGTACAGTACGTAGAGGCCGACTAGGAACAGCGTGTCGAGCGCGCCGATGCCGCCGCCGAGGGGAACGAGGAAGGCCCACCCGGTCGCCACGAAGAGGAAGGCGATCTCCGTGGCGATGTCGCGGTCCAACTGGACCGCGCTCTTGAGGAACCCATCCCGGTTTACGACCGCGGGGTCGGCGGTCGAACTCGCTCGCATGACGGTGAACAGGGCGATACCGGCCCACCCGACGCCGATGAGGATGCGGTTCGCGCCGGTCATGTTCGCCACGGCGAGGTTGGCGTCGTGGCAGGCCCGCGCGAGCTCGGTCTCGCCGGCGTCGATGGCGGCCGGCGAGAGCTGCGAACAGGCTTCGATGGTCGCGCCACCCGCCCCGGCGTTCCACGCGTAGAGCGCGTCGACGGCGTACTCGGGGGCGACGGCGAGCACCGCGAGCACGGCGATCGCGAACGCGCGCGGCACGTCTTTCTCGGCCGTCTCGGCCCCCCACGCGAGGAGGAACGACGCGCCGAGGACCGCCAGTCCGCTCACCGCGACGGTCGTGACTCGGCCCATCCCGTAGCCGAGGAGGCTCGCACCGACCCAGGCGGCGGTCAACAGGACCGCGCCCGCGATCTGCACCAGCGGATGACGTAGACGACTCACTACGTGTCCACAGCACAGGTCGGCGTGAAAAACTTGCGAAACTGCGTCCGAACGCGGGTTCGAGGACGACAGCGAACCCGCCGAAGCGCCGCCGCTCGCCGGCCCAGAGCGTGTCGTTCATGTGTCCCGCGCGCACTGGCAGGCGTATGGACGTCTACGGTCTCATCGGGAACCCGGTCGGGCACTCGCTGTCGCCGCCGATGCACGAGGCGGGCTACGAGGCGCTCGGCATCGACGCGAAGTACGTCACATTCGAACCCGCCGCCGACGGGGGAGCGGCGGCCGTCGAGGCGGCCGACCGACTCGGCGTCGCGGGCCTGAACGTCACCATCCCGTTCAAACAGGACGTGCTCGACGCCGTCTCGCCCGATCCGCTCGCCGAACGCATCGGCGCGGTCAACACTATCGACTTCGGTGACGGGACACCGACGGGTTACAACACGGACGCCGTCGGAGCCGTTCGAGCGCTCGAACACCACGGCGTGGACCTCTCCGGAACGGCCGTCGTCGTCGGTGCAGGCGGAGCCGGTCGGGCCGTCGCGTTCGGCCTCGCAGACGAGGGCATGAGCGTTCGCGTCGCCAATCGAACCGAGTCGAAGGCCCGCGACCTCGCCGGAGAGGTCCCCGACGCAAGCGGGCACGGACTCGCCGGACTGGCCGAGTTGCTCGCCGACGCCGACGTCCTCGTCAACTGTACCAGCGTCGGGATGGACGAGGACGAGACGCCGGTGCCGGCCGAGGCGTTACACGGCGAGCTGGCCGTTCTCGACGCCGTCTACTCGCCGCTGTCGACGCGGCTCCTGCGTGACGCCGCCGAGGTCGGGGCGACGACCATCGACGGCGCGTGGATGCTCCTGTATCAGGGCGTCGAGGCGTTCGAGCTCTGGACCGGCGAAGACGCGCCCGTAAACCCGATGAACGACGCACTTCGCGCGGGTCTGTGACGGACGCGTACCAGCAAGAGATTAGTGTCGGGGGAAAGTAGTCCCGCGCATGGGTCTGCTTCAGAAACTGAAATCTGCCCTCGGGCTCGACGGGGCGGAGTCCGCGTCAGGGAACGGGTCCGGGTCGCCCGGCGACGTGGACGTGACCGTCGAGCGCGAACCATCTACTGAGGACGAAGACGCAGTCAAGGGGACCGAGACTGCGGTGACGGACGGCAGCGAGACCGAGACTCCGAGCACCGACGCGGGCGCGGCGACCGACGACGAGACGGCCGCCGCCGACGCGACCGTGCCCGACGAGAGCGGGTCGATAGACGCCACGGTCCCCGAGGCCGAGCCCGAGATCGGCGAGGGGAGCGACGACCCGGTCACCGAGATCAAGGGCATCGGCCCGGCCTACGCGAAGCGACTCAACGGTCTCGGTATCGACACCGTCGGCGACCTCGCGGCGGCGGACGCCGCCGAGATAGCCGCGGAGACGGACCTCTCCGAGAGCCGGATCGACGGCTGGATCGAGCGCGCCAAGGACTACTAGTCGGAATCGCAAACGAGTTAGCCACCCGCCTGCTTCTCCCCGGTAATGCCAACGGTCGAGACGGATCGCGACACGTTCGAGCGACTCGCGTCTGACGCCCCGAAGGCGGCGCGGGTCCCGGTCGCGGCCCGCGTCACCGTCGATGATCCCTTTCTCGCCTACCGGCGGGCGCGCGACCCCGGCGGCGGCGTCTATCTGGCGACGACGGGCGGCCAGTCGGGGTGGGGGTACTTCGGGACGGCACCCGCGGACTTCCTCGAGGTCGGTGCCGACGACGGCGAGACGCTCGCGGCGCTCGGCGAACTGCTCGACGGCGAGACGCTGGTTCGCGGCGACTGCTCGGTTCCGTATCCGTGCGGGGCGATCGGCTGGCTCTCCTACGACGTGGCCCGCGAGCTGGAGACGCTCCCCGAGAGCGCGGTCGCCGACCGAGCGCTGCCGCAGTTGCAGGTCGCCACCTACGACCGCCTCGCGGCGTGGGAAGAGCCGCGCGGCGACGGGCCGGTCGCACTCACCGTGACCGCGTGCCCTCGGCTCGACGAGTACGATTCCGTCGAACGAGCCTACGAGTTCGGCAAGCGACACGCGCTGGAGCTCGCCCGCGAGGCCACCAAGGGCGACCACAGCGTCGAGGACCCGCCGGTCGAGACGGACGCCGCCGAGTTCGAGAGCGACTGCACCCGCGAGTCGTTCGCGGAGCGCGTGCGGACGGTCAAGCGGTACATCCGCGACGGCGACACCTTTCAGGCGAACGTCTCACAGCGACTGAGCGCGCCCGCGGCGGTCCACCCCGTCGAGGCGTTCGACGCCCTTCGAACGGTGAATCCGGCCCCCTACTCGGCGCTCGTCGAGTTCCCCGGCGTCGACCTCGTCAGCGCCAGTCCGGAACTGCTGCTCCACCGCGACGGCGACCGCCTCGTCACCGAACCGATCGCCGGGACCCGCCCCCGCGGGGAGACGCCCGAGGTCGACGACCAGTTAGAGGCCGACCTACTGGCCGACGAGAAGGAGCGGGCCGAACACGCGATGCTCGTCGACTTAGAGCGCAACGACCTCGGGAAGGTGAGCCGCTTCGGCACGGTCGAGGTGACCGACTACCGCCGCGTCGACCGCTACTCCGAGGTGATGCATCTCGTCTCGGAAGTCGAGGGGCGACTGCGAGCGAGCGCCACGCTCGAAGACGCTATCGCGGCGGTGTTCCCCGGCGGCACCATCACTGGCGCGCCCAAACCCCGGACGATGGATATCATCGACGAGGTGGAGGAAACCCGCCGCGGTCCCTACACCGGCTCTATCGGCGTCTTCGGCTTCGACGGGCGAGCGACACTCAACATCGTCATCCGCACGCTGGTCCGGTACGCCGACGAGTACCACCTCCGGGTCGGCGCGGGCGTCGTCCACGACTCGGACCCCGACAGCGAGTACGACGAGACGCTGGATAAGGGGCGAGCGCTCGTCAACGCCGTCGACGAGGCGCTCGGCCGGCGAGCGGACTTCTCGGTGGAGGGGACGCGGTGAGCGACCGACTCGGCGGCGACCGGCGCGCTCGCGGCGCGACGCCCGGCGACGCGCTCGCACCGACCGTCCTCGTCGTCGACAACTACGACTCGTTCGCGTACAACCTCGTCCAGTACGTCGGCGAGGTCGTCTGCCGACTCGGGGGGAGCGAGGACGACGTGATCGTCCGCCGCAACGACGCCGTCACCGTCGCGGAGATCCGCGACCTCGACCCCGACGGCATCGTCGTCTCGCCGGGGCCGGGGACGCCCGAGGACGCGGGCGTCTCTATGCCGATCTTCGCCGACCTGCGCTACCCGACGCTGGGCGTCTGTCTCGGTCATCAGGCGCTGTGTGCGGCCAACGGAGCCTCGGTCGGCCACGCCGAGGCCGTCGTCCACGGCAAGTCCTCGAAAGTGACCCACGACGGCACCGGCGTCTTCGCCGACGTCCCGGACCCGGTCGAGGTGGGCCGGTACCACTCGCTGGCCGTCGGCCGCGAGGGCTTACCCGACGTCCTCGAAGAGACCGCTCACACCGTCGAGGACGCGGCGGAAGACGTCGTGATGGCGGTCCGCCACCGCGACGCGCCCCACGTCGGCGTCCAGTTCCACCCCGAAAGCATCCTGACCGACCACGGGAAGACGATGGTCGAGAACTTCTGTCTCTCATGCAATACCACGTAGACGGCGAACTCGTCCCGGAAGACGACGCCACGGTATCGGTGCTGGACCGCGGGTTCATGTACGGCGACGCGGGCTTCGAGACGCTGCGGGTCTACGGCGGCGACCCCTTCGAGTGGGAGGCGCACCGAAACCGCCTCCAGCACACCGCCGAGACGCTCGGCTTCGCCGACGCCGTGCCCGACGACCTGCGAGCGCGAGTCGACGAGACGCTCGCCGCGAACGACCTCTCGGAGGCGTATCTCAAGGTCTCGGTCACGCGCGGCGTCCAGCCCGGCAAGCTCACGCCCGGACACGAGGTGGACCCGACGGTCGTCGTCATCTGCAAGGAACTGCCGCGCGGCGGACGCGACGGGAAGCGGGCCTGGGACGGTCCGGCGGCCGTCCAGACGGTTCGGACCCGGCGGACGCCGAGCGAGGCGGTCCCGGCCGACGTGAAGACGCACAACTACCTCAACGGTATCCTCGGCAAGCTCGAACTCCGCCGGGCGGCCGCCGGCGGCGACCCGGCCGACGAGTGCCTGATGCGCGATATCGACGGCAACGTCGCCGAGGGCGCGACGAGCAACGTCTTCTTCGTCGCCGAGAACGCGCTGCGGACGCCGGGCGCGGATCTCGACCTCCTGCCGGGCGTGACCCGCGACGTGGTGATGGAACTGGCCCGCGAGGAGGAGTTCCCGGTCGAGACGGGCCGCTACTCGCTCGATGACCTGCGAAACGCGGACGAGGCGTTTCTCACCAACTCGACCTGGGAGATCCGCCCGATAGCGACCGTCGACGGCATCAAGGTCGGTACCGGGCCGATGACGAAACTGCTCCAGCGGCTGTTCGACGAGCGTATCGAGGCTGCACACTACTGAAAAAAGCGGGAGCGCGGACTCGTCAGTACGGCGCGTAACAGACCCAACTCTCCGGCGGGACCGAGACGTTCGTGTAGCCGCCGCTGCCGGTCGAGATGTCGCCCGCGTGGCCCGTGTAGTCGTTCAGCGTCGTGTTCGACCACGACGTATAGACGTTCGCCGAGCGCCAGCTGCCCGTCCGGTTGAGTCCGACGAGCAGGTTGTTGTACCGCTCGAAGACGTACAGCGGGCTGGAGGAGTGGCGCGTGTAGGCCGCTCCGCCGGCGAGGTTGTTCCGAATCCAGAGCAGGTTCTGGATGTCGCCGTCGCTGACGCCGACGCGGTTGCTGTAGACGCGGGGATATCCCTCGTAAGTCAAGATGTACGCGTAGGCGAGTTTCTCCAGTTTCGGCGGGCCGCTGTCGTGATTCGAGACGAATGTGAGCGCCTGATAGGGCGACTGGTCGACGACGCCGGCCCCGTCCAGCGCTCGCAGGTCGCCGTAGGGCTTGAACGCGTCTTTCATCTTGTAGTACAGCGGGTAGTCGGTCACCGACATCCCGGTATTGGCGTACTGCATGCAGTAGTCGACCGAACCGTCGAGGCATTCGCCGACTGTCCAGAGGCCGAGGTCGTCGGCCCACTCGTTGGCGTAGTCCTCGAAGAACCACTCGGGGACGTGTTTGACCGCGTCCCAGCGGATGCCGTCGACGCCGAGGTTAGCGTACTTCTGCACGTAATCCTGTATCTGCCCGCGAACGTACGACGACTCCTGCTTGAGGTCTTTCAGCCCGACGAGCCAGTCGTTCTCGACGGACTCCGGGTCGGAGTAGTCTATCGAATCTTCCGGGTGGAAATCCCGCTCGCTGAAGTACGGCAGGTCGTCGAAGGTGATGCCGGGCGCGCCGCGGAAGTCGTCGTTCGCCGCCATGTGGTTGACGACGGCGTCCGCAATCACGTCGAGGCCCTGATTGTGGGCCTCGTCCACCATCGACTGGTACTCCGCTTCGGTGCCGAAGACGCTGTCGAAGTTCTTGAGATCGACCGGCTGGTAGCCGAGCGGCGGGTCGGTGACGCCCTCCTGATGGCTCCTGTCTAACCGGCTGTACTGCGCCGGCGGCACCTGAATCGCGTCGTAGCCCTGTGCGGCGATAGTCGAGAGGTCGCTCTCGACCTGCGTCCAGTCGGTGTGGTAGTACTGATACACCGCGCTGGAACCCACCGCCTGCGCGCCGCCCGTCGTCAGTGAAGCACCCGTCGCCGCCGCGCCGAGTGCGCCCATGCCTCTGAGTACGTCACGTCGGGAGAAGTCCTCGCTTCCCCCTGCGAACTGTCGTGTCATCTTCGTGGTTTCCCTTGGTCGTCAGTCGCATTCCGTGTGGGATCTACTGGCATCCCACAACGCGTGATGAATTACTACATAACATTAAAGATAAGGATGTTATAGGCTCCCAATATATACGTCTACGAAGTTGTTCGGAGACTGGCACGTCATCGGAACAGTCCGGATATAGCCGTCGAGGCGCGCGCGAACTTCGGCAGCCGGTGAGGGCTCCGAAGAGCTGTCTCGTTACCAATCAAAAATGAGGCAACTTAGCCCGATCTCGGACTGCGACCGCAGCGCGTTCAGACGACGTCCTCGCGTTCGACGCCGTCGACCTCCAGCACGAGGTCCGGCCCGTACGCGCCCGCGGGCGTCTGAAAGCCGGTCGGTGCCTCACCGTCGAGGACGCGACGGGCGACGGCGAGCGCCGTCTCAGCGGTCAGCGAGTAGGTGTGCGGGCCGCGCAGTCGGCTGACGACGCGCTCGCCGTCGGCAGTTCGGGCCTCCCCCCAGACGTAGCTCCGCTCGGACGCGCGCTCCTCGGCGTTCGGACCGTCGGTCGTCTGCTCGATGATCCACTTCAACCCGGCTTTCACCGGCGGAAGGCCGAGGACTGGCGAGAACATCCCGGCGATGCGCTGCTGGCGAGCGGCGCGTTCGGGCATCGACATGTAGACGGTGATGTTCGGGATACCGGTCGTGTAGTAGGCCGTCGAGACGTCGCCCCACGGGATCGCGGCGGCGTGCATCCCGTCGTGACCCCAGCCGAAGTCGACGGTGCGTGACTGGTGGGCCTGTCCGACGCGCTCGATGCGGCCGTTCCGCCGGACCGCCCCGCCCTCGTCGACGTGTTCGACCATCGTCTTCGCCGTGCCCCGGGAGACGCCCATCTCGGCGTGGAAGGCCAGTTCGAGCGCGTCGGCGTCGGGCAGCCGCTCGGCGAGGTGGGCGGCCAGACAATCGGTCGGCACCACGTCGAAGCCGACGCCGGGCAAGAGCATCACGTCGGCCGCCTCGGCCTCCTCGTCCCGGTCGTGGATGGCCTCGAACACGCCGAGTTCGCCGGTGATGTCGAGGTAGTGCGTCCCGGTCCTGACGCAGGCGTCGACCATCGGCTCCCACGTCCGCGAGAACGGGCCGGCGCAGTGGAGGACCGCCGTCGCGTCCTCGAGCAACATATCGAGCACCTTCGGTTCGTCGAGTCCGACGACCTCGAACTCGCAGCCGAGTTCGGCCGCCTGCCGATCGATCTTCTCCCGGTTCCGCCCGGCCAACACCGGGTCGAAACCCCGGTCGACGGCGGCTTCGACGATGAGTTTCCCCGTGTAGCCGTAGGATCCGTAGATGACCAACTCGCTCATACACGCCGTTCTCCGGACGCGTGGAAAAGCGTTGGCCGCATAGAAGCGCCGACCGCGCAGTACCTGTCTCGACCGGGACGTTGAAACGACCCACTCGCGTACACCGAAACGATATGGACGAGGAGAGCCGAATCGCCGCGGTCAGCGAGGTGCCCGAGGACGGCAGCCTCCTCTTTACTGTCCGCGACGGGTTCGACACCGAGGAAGCCATCCTCGTGCGCCTGACCGACGGCGTCGTCGCCTTCGAGAACTACTGCCCCCACTGGCGGGACATCCGACTCGACAAGGGCAGCGGCGCGACGATGCGCGAGGACGAACTGGTCTGTGAGAAACACGGTGCGACGTTCGAAGCCGACTCGGGGGCCTGCACCTTCGGTCCCTGTGAGGGCGCGGTGCTGGCGGAAGTCGAAGTGACCGTCGAAGACGGGGAGGTCTACCTGGTCGACGACCGCTACGAGTTCGAGAAGCGGGGACCGTCGGGCGACCACGACCTCTCTTCGGGCGGGCGCATCGGCTTCTCCGGTCAGTAGACCGGGCCGCCGATTCGGCTCCAGTAGACGCTCTTGGGCGTCAGCCTATTCGATAGGCGGGTTCGGCGACGCTCTCGGCTTTGCACTCCGGGCACCGGCTCGGCCGGTTCGTCAGGTCATCGAAGTCAGTGAAGCCACAGCGCTCGCACTCGGGCGGCGCGACGAGCAACTGCTCGTCCGTGGAGTCGAGCGACTTCGCGATGTGTTCGACGTGTGTGAGAGCGGTGTTGGTCCGTATCTCGAACGTTCGAGCGATCGTCCCGGCGGCCATCGGCTCATCGCGCAATCGGTCGGCGATGCGCTGGCGCGTCGTTCGACTTGCCTCGCGCATGCGATAACTTGGCAAGCAACGGTAATAGGTCTTGTGCGACCGTTGCCGTTGGGGCCTCTCGGGCTCCGATTCGCTGGAAATCGCTCCCATCGTTTCTCCGCGGAACTCTCTGTCCCCGCGTCTGCCGAGCGGCGAGTCGTGGTTGCAACGGCCGCGAGCTATCGAGAGCGCCCGGTGCAGTCACCCCGGCGTCGGCGCTCCCGGATCTGTCGGATTGTCGTCTCGCTCGGGGTCGTCGCGGTTGAGTATCGCGTCGCGGACTCGCTCGAAGGCCGATCGGTCAGTTCGCGAGATGTATGGTAACATGATACAATGAGTTGTATGGATTTGAGACAGATAGTGTTGGCGGGGCGACGGCCGGTTCACACGTTCTCTACCGCCCGCCTCCTCGCAAATAGCAGCTGGTCAGTCGAGACTGACAAGGCCGTCTCAGTCGTCCGCGGCCTGCGCTTCGAGGTGTTCGGCCATCTCCGCGACCTCGTCCTTGAACTGGTCCAGGTCGTACTCCAGCGCGTGGATCATCGCGCTGTACCGCGAGGTGAGGCTCGCGAGCGACACGACCTCTTCGAGTTCCTCGTCGGTCGCGCCGTGCATCGCCGCGGCCTTGCGGTGGAAGTGGATGCAGTACGGACACTTGATGTTCGCCGCGACGGCAAGTCCCATCAGCTCCCGGTACTTCGGCGGGATCTCGCTCTCTCCGACGGTGTACTTCCGGAAGAAGTGCCACTCGCCGGCCATGTCGTCTTCGGGGATCGAATCCAACGGCGTCGGGACCATCCCGAACGTATCCGTTATCTCCTGTTCGACGTCGGTCGGTGACTCTTGGGTCGCCATAGCGTCTCTCTGTCGCTCTCCCGAAAACGTAGTTATGTGGTGACACACCACACGCGATCGCTGCGAGCGGTTCGCCGGCGGATCGACTGGCCGTGACTACCTGACAGGACGACGGATTTCGCGGACCGAAAGGGGGGCGGGAGAAAGCTCGGTAAAATCGGTCGGTACGGTCAGCGAGGCGACCTAGAACGTCGAGACGTCGCCCTCGATGACCTTCCGGGTCACGCCGGTCACGTCGGCCAGTTCCGCGTCGACGGCCTCGCGGACCTCGTCTTCGATGTCGCCGACGGCGACCCCGTCCTCGGTGACGAGCATGGCGTCGGCGACGTGCGGCTCGTCGATGGGCGACCCGATCTGCGAGAGGAGGCGCAGCTGGAGCTGACGGATGCCGTCGACCTCGTCGGCGACGGACTGGGCGATCTCCGTCGAGAGGATGTTGTAGATCTTCCCGATGTGGTTGACGGGGTTCTTCCCCGAGGTGGCCTCCATGCTCATCGGCCGGTTGGGCGTGATGAGGCCGTTGGCGCGGTTGCCGCGGCCGACGGAGCCGTCGTCGCCCTGCTCGGCGCTCGTGCCGGTCGTCGTGAGGTAGATCGACTCCTCGTCGTAGTCGTCGGCGGTGTTGACGTGGACGGTGACGTCGCGGTCGGTGTACTCGGTAGCGAGGTCGCTGACGTACTCGCGGACGCCCTCGACGGCGTCCTTGTACTCGTAGAGGTCGCTCACGTGTTCGTCGACCATCGCCACGGCGACGGTCACGTCGATGTGGTCGCCCTCGCGCTTGCCCATCACCTTCACGTCCTGGCCGACGACGGGGTTCTCTTCGGCGTACTCGCCCGTGAGTCCGTGCTCGGTGTTGTAGACGATCTGTTCGGTCTCGGAGAGCGGCGCGTGGCCGACGCCGTAACTGGTGTCGTTGGCCATCGGGACGGTCCCCTCCTCGCCGAAGACGCTCTGGAGGTCGCCCGACCCCTCGCCGAGTTCCACGTCGACGATGATGTCCCCGCCCACGTCGAGGAACGGGAAGCGCTCGTCGAGATACTCGCGGGCGGCCTTCAGCGCGATGCTCTCGGCGGGGATGCGCTGGCCCTCGTACTCCTTGGTCGCGCGGCCGACGATGAGCAGGTAGATGGGTTCGAGCACCTCGCCGCCGTCGTAGGCCGGGGCCGCGGTGCCGGCGACCAGTTGCGTCTCGTCCGTGTTGTAGTGGAGGACTTTGCCCACGCGGTCGAGGTACGTCTGGGCGAGCGCGCGTGAGACGCTCTCGGCGACGCCGTCACAGATGGAGTCGGGGTGGCCGATCCCCTTGCGCTCGACGATTTCGACGTTCTGGTCCTCGACGGCCAACCCGCTCTCGGGCTGGACGTGGATATTTCGGTCAGTCATTGCCCGACGTTCGCCGCGGCGGGTTCTATAACTTACGGGAACCGATCGCCGTCGAAAGATTACTCACCCGCATCATCGAGCAGGAGCCCGAGATACGACGTGCGCGTCTGGTCCTCGGGGTCGAGGCCGAGTTCGCGGAGTACCTCGAACGCGCCCTCGCGCGCCGCCTCGACGCCGCCCTCGTTCGTCTCGGTCTCGACCTCGACGAACTCGCCGACGTCCTCGACGGCGTCGAGCGTCACCGTGTAGCCGTCGTAGCGGTAGAACCGGCGGTCCTTTCGGACGGTCGCCGCGGGCTCGAATCCCAACTGTTCGAAGATCGCATCGGCCTTCTCGCCGTCGGCGACGCCGGTCTCGACCTCCTCGCGCGTCTTCGACTCGCGCTCGACGAGCGGCCCCTTGTACGTGATGCGCGTCTCCGTCTCGCCGTCGCGCGTCTCCCGACGGACCCGCAGCGCCTCGTCCGTCTCCGCGAAGTCGCGGTGGGGCGCGTCGTAGTAGACGTCGACCTGCCGGACGTCGCCGGTGCGTTCGGCCCCCAGTTCGTCCAGTCGGCCGGCGACGGCGTCTAAGTCCGCGGCGACCTTCACTTCGACCTCGTACATGCGCCAGCGTCGGTCGGGGCGGTCAATAGGGGTTGCGTTGCCGGCGCGACGCGCTCCGGGAAGACTTTACCGTCCCAACGCACCGGTACAGTGTATGGACGGTCGCTACGAACCTGTCGAGTCCCCCGACGAGACGACCGTCTTCCCGTATCACGACCTCACGCCGCCGACGACGGCCGACGTCGTTCGCGCGCGGCGCGTCGTCCGCCAGCACCTCCCGACGACGCCGCTGGTCCGCTGCGAGACCCTCTCGGCCGAACTCGACGCCGAGGTGTACCTGAAGCGGGAAGACACTCTCCCCACGGGCGCGTTCAAAGTCCGCGGCGGGGTGAACCTCGTCGCGTCGCTGGACTCCGAGTTCCGCGAGCGCGGCCTCATCACCGCGAGTTCCGGCAACCACGGGCAGTCTATCGCGTGGGCCGGCCGGGAGTTCGGCGTCCCGGTCACCATCGGCGTGCCCGCCGAGGCCAACTCCGGGAAGGTGGCCGCGATGGAGCGACTCGGCGCGGAGGTCATCCAGCACGGTCCCGACTACGACGCCGCCCGCGAGCACATCGAGGAACTCGCGATCGAGCGGGGCGCGCGCTACGTGCACTCCGGTAACGAGCCGAAACTGCTCGCCGGCGTCGGCACCGCGGGCCTGGAGATCGTCGACGAGCTACCGGACGTGGACCGCGTGTTCTGTCCCGTCGGCGGCGGCACCTCCGCGGTCGGCTACGCGCTCACCGTCGGCGAACTGCTGGAGGCGGACGTCGTCGGCGTCCAGTCCGAGGCCGCTCCGGCGATGTACCGCGCGTGGACGGAGGACACCCTCGAAGCACACGACCGGATGGAGACGACGGCCGAGGGCGTGGCGACCCGCGTCCCGTTCGCGCTGACGATGGGCATCCTGCGGGACGGCCTCGCCGACTTCCGCCTCGTCTCGGAGGCCGACATCCGCGACGGCGTGGCTCGCATGTTCTGTGACGAGCGGCTCCTCATCGAGGGGGCCTGTGCCACCGCCGTCGCCGCCGCGCTACGGGCCGGCGACGAGATCGCCGGCGAGACCGTCGTCATCCCGGTCTCGGGGCGCAACATCGACCGCGAGAAGTTAGCGCGGATGCTCGAGGAGAGCGACTACCCCGCGTAGGTCCGACGGGAAACGTTGTTCTTAAGAGTGGCACGACAGACCAACAGGGTATGAGCAACGACTCCGAGGCCGACACAGAAGACGTAGAAGCGGAAGCCGAAGAAGCGACGGCCGACGAAGAGACCGAGAGCGGCCTGCAGGAGGGCGACGTCGTCAAACTCGCCTACACCGCCCGCACCGTCGAGGACGGGCAACTCGTGGACACGACGGACGAGGAGGTCGCCGCCGACGACGGCATCGACACCGAAGAGCAGGAGTTCGGTCCCCGAACTATCGTCCTCGGCGAGAACCACATCTTCCCGGACGTCGAGGAAGACATCTACGGCAAGGAGGTCGGCGACGAGGGCAGCGTCACCATCGCCGCCGCCGACGCCTTCGGCGAGTACGACGAGGAAGAGGTCCGCACCATTTCGAAGGACAAGATCCCGGAGGACGACCGCTACCCCGGCGCGCACGTCGACGTCGACGGCCAGCACGGCCACGTCGAGACGATCATCGGCGGCCGCGCCCGCGTGGACTTCAACCACCCGCTGGCCGGTAAGGACGTCGAGTACGACTACGAGATCGTCGAAGAAGTCACGGACCGCGAGGAGAAGGCACAGGGCATCATCCAGATGATGCTCGACATGGAGCTGGACCTCTGGTTCGAGACGGACACCGTCGAGGAGGAGCAGCCCGTCGAGTCCGACGAGGACGACGAGGGCGAGCCCGAGTTCGAGACCGTCGAGGTCGAGAAGGACACGCTCTACATCGAGGCCACGCCGCAGCTGACGATGAACCAGCAGTGGATGATGGGCAAGCAGCAGATCGCCCAGCAGCTCACCCAGCTGCTCGACGTCGACCGGATCATCGTCCAGGAGGAGCTCGGCGGCGGCATGGGCATGGGAATGGGCGGCATGATGGGCGGCATGGGCGGTGCCGGCGGCGCTGACATCGAGGAAGCGCTGGAAGACGCCGACGTCGACGCCGACGAGATCGTCGACGAGATCGAAGGCGCCGAAGAATAGACAGTATACCGCGCCGAAGGCGCGGTTTCACCGAATCCGAACGAAGTGAGGATTCGGGCTTTTTCGCCGACGTTTTTGCCGCGAGTGGTGGCCACAGGCCACCCGAGCGGGAAAAAGGTCGCGAGGAAGCGCTGGAAGACGCCGACGTCGACGCCGACGAGATCGTCGACGAGATCGAAGGCGCCGAAGAGTAACGCCGACTCCCGATTCTCGCTTTATTCGCGAACTTGAGCGGTGCGGCCGGATAGCGGAACGTGGCAGGTGGGAGCCTCAGCTCCCGAGAAACCGATTCAGTTCGGCAAATTCGTCGGCGGAGAGGATGATCTCGGTATCGAACGCGTCGAATCGCTCGAAGTCGTCGTCGATAGTCAAGACGGTGTTTACGCCCTCCTCGACGGCGACCTGCGCGTAGTATCCGTCCCAGCCGCCGACGTTCGCGGCAGTCGCCTGCGAGAACCCGTCTCGAACGCCCGCCTCTGACATCTCGCCGTACCAGTGGATTCGCTTCGCGTCCATGAAGTTCTGTAGTAGCCGAGACGCGTCCTCGTTCGAGCGACCGTAGTACGTCGTCAGGACGGTGTGCGCTCCGAATAGCGCCGGATACGGGACCACGGCATCGATCTCGCCGGTGATGGCATCTCGAACGTACGAGAGTGCTGTGTCCCGAACCGGGGCGTCGGTGTGTGCGAGCGCGATGACACCGACGTCGAAGAGATACGGACCGCCGGCGTCACTCATCGCCGTTTCTCTCGGCTCCGCGTCGAATCGCGTCTCTGTGCTTCTGTGCCGTCGGGCGAGCGCCGCCGTCGAACGGCGTCGTCTCCCCGCGTTCTACCGACGTTTCTCCGACGAGTTTCTCCATTCGGTCAATAATCTCCTCGGGGTCGTCTTCGGGTTCGACGACCGCTTTCCCGTCTTCTTCGCGGACTTCGACTTCTGAGCCCGGAGAGATGCCGAGACGCTTTCGCACCTCCTGCGGGAGGACGATCCGCCCCTTCGAATCTACCTTGGTCATATTCCCACTTCGAGTGGGAAATCGTATAACCGCTTCGCTCAATGTTCCTCGTCTGAACTGTGCTGCTGGCAGCCGGGGCGGTGGGCCGGGAGCGCGCTCCGTCGCGCGACCCACCGTCAGAGCGGAGTCGTCCGGAAAGAGCGTCGTGCGCTCTTCCGGGATCACGAGAGAGCGTAGCTCCCTCGGACGACTCTGACGAGCCTTCGTTCGCGCCGCTCACGAAGACGGGGGAGGCAGGCTGATGGGTGAAGCATACCGCTCGCCACCGGCGAGCGGTTTCCCCGGAAGTCGCGGCGACGCCGCGACTTCCGGCCTTTTTCGCCCACGTTTTTGCGAGTCGAGCGGGACCTGCGGTCCCGCTGACCATGCGAACGGGCGCTCCGCGCCCGTGAGCAGAGAGTGGTTCCCACAGCGCCGCTTCGCGGCGCGAGGAAACCCGACGAAGAAAAAGGTGGTGGTGCCTAGGCGATATCCCGGCTCGTGTCGATGCTGACCTCCTCGACGAGGTCGAGTTTGATGACGTCGCTGGGAGCGCGACCGGCGCGGAACTTCGGGACGGCGAGGCGGTTCTCCACCTCGTCGCCGGTGGTGGTGGTCTTGAGCTGGAACACCACGTCGGCGAAGTGCTCGGTCGTATCGCGGAGCGGCGGGACGTCCCGGCCGTCCAGACAGTGGAGGATGGCCAAGCTACCGGTGTTGACGATGTGGTTCTGGAGGTCGTTCATGAACGCGCGAAAGCGCGAGGGCGGCTCCTGCGCTTCGAGGACGTCCAGCGGGTCCACGATCAGGTTCGAGGTCTCGGGGAGCGCCGAGACGAGCTTCCCGGCGTTGTCGAGGGGGGCCTCGCCCGAGATGTGTCGCACCGTCGGGTCGCCGGTGTTGGCCGGCGTCTGCTCGATGCTGGCGACGATCGACTCGGCGGTGCGGTCGAGCGAGAGCCACAGCGTGCCGCGGGTGGCGGTGAGTTCGTAGAGGAACAGCTCCGCCTGGCTGGCCGGCTGGGCGGTGAGGGCGACGATGCTCCCGGCGGGGATCCCGCCGTCGAGCTTCCTGTCGAGGACGTCGATGCCCGTCCGCAGCCGGTTCACCATGTCACCAGCATATAGCCACGTCCATCCGATTAAGTATTCCGCTTGGACAATATTTTCGCCCCGTTCAGGTATCGAGCGGCCGATTCGTCGGTTCGGAGCGGCGGTGATGGTAGTCTCGGCACGTGGACGACTCGCCGGCAGTCGAACAGCGGCGAGGGATCGACGCGGCCGGCGCTGCGGACGAGAACGAGGAGTGCGGGCGGCGCGTCGAGTTGGCGCGCCATCGCCGCCGTCTTGGCGGTGTCCTGCAGGCTCTGCTCGTCCGGCGTCGAGACGAGGACGGTTCGGTCGGCGGCTCGAAGCGGCGCTGCCGCGGCCGGGCTGGCCCCCGCCGGGCAGTCGAGGAGGACGGGTCGGTTACAGCGGTGGAGTCGCTCGAACGCCGACGCGGCCGTCGCGGTGTCGCTCTCTCGACACGGCAGGATATCGATATCCGGAAACCGCGGCGACGACGCGGCGACGGCGGTCGGCCGTTCACCGCCGGCGACGGCGGCGACGCCGGCAGCGTGGTCGACTCCCGCTCGGTGATGGAGGTCGGGCATGTCGAGGTCGGCGTCGGCCACGAGCGGGCGATCACCGAGCGTCGCGAGTCCGCGAGCCAGACCCAGCGCCGTCGTCGTCTTCCCGCAGCCCCCTTTGCCGCCAGCGATTGCGAACATACCGGTCCTCGCTCCGGCATCGGCCTTGAACCCTTGGCGAGCGAACACATCGGCGACGGCCGCGTCGGGCGGCGGAAATGGTCAAAAATCGTGGCCGTTGGGGGCGTGTCGGGAGATTCAAGAGCGTCGGGGGCGCGCTTCCGAGTGAGATGCGGCACGACCACATCATCAGCGCGAAACAGCTGTCGCGGGCCGACATCGAGGAGGTGCTCGACCACGCGGCCGACATCGCCGAGGACCCGGCGGCGTTCGCGGACCGGCACGCGAACACGCTGCTCGGGATGCTCTTCTTCGAGCCGAGCACGCGGACGAAGATGAGCTTCATGACGGCGATGAAGCGCCTCGGGGGCGACATCGTCGACATGGGCTCGGTCGAATCGTCGAGCGTCAAGAAGGGGGAGTCGCTGGCCGACACGGTCCGCGTCGTCGAGGGGTACGCCGACGCGCTCGTGCTCCGCCACCCGATGGAGGGGTCGGCGAAGATGGCCAGCGAGTTCGTCGACGTGCCGCTGGTCAACGCCGGCGACGGGGCGGGTCAGCATCCGACCCAGACCCTGCTCGACCTCTACACGATTCGGGAGAACGCGGGGTTCGACGACCTCACCATCGGCATCATGGGCGACCTGAAGTACGGTCGGACGGTCCACTCGCTGGCCCACGCCCTGACGAACGTCGACGCCCGCCAGCACTTCGTCAGCCCCGAATCGCTGCAACTGCCCCGCTCGGTTCGCTACGACCTCCACCAGGAGGGAGCCGAGGTCCGCGAACACACCGGGTTGGAGGAAGTCCTGCCCGAACTGGACGTGCTCTACGTCACCCGCATCCAGCGCGAGCGCTTCCCCGACGAGAGCGAATACCGCGAGGTCGCCGGCCAGTACCAGATCGACAGCGACACCCTGGAATCGGCGAAAGACGACTTGACGGTGATGCATCCGCTGCCGCGCGTCGACGAGATCGCACACGACGTCGACGCGACCGACCACGCGAAGTACTTCCAGCAGGCCCACAACGGCGTCCCGGTTCGAATGGCGCTTCTGGACCTGATACTCGGAGGTGAAGCATGAGCGGCGACGACGACCAACAGCTCCGCGTCTCGAAGATTCAGAACGGTACCGTCATCGACCACATCACGGGCGGACAGGCCCTGAACGTCCTCGCCATCCTCGGTATCGACGGCACCAGCGGCGAGTCCGTCTCCGTGGCGATGAACATGCCGTCGGACCGCTTGGGCAAGAAAGACATCGTGAAGGTCGAGGGTCGGGAGCTCTCCCAGAACGAGGTCGACGTCCTCTCGCTCATCGCGCCAGCCGCGTCCATCAACATCGTCCGTGATTACGACGTCGTCGAGAAACACCGCGTCGAGCGCCCCTCCGTGGTCGTGGGCGTCCTCGAATGCCCGAACCACAACTGCATCACGACCGAGGACGAACCGGTTCAGTCCCGCTTCGCCGTCGTCGACGACGGCGTGCGCTGTGAGTACTGCGACACCATCATCCGCGACGAACTGCCGGCGCACATCCTCGCCGACTGAGCGCTCGTCCGCGCATTCGGTCGTGTCGCGATCGCTCACGGTCCGACGAGCCCGCCGACAGTTTTTCACTCGCCGGCGACTGTCACCGCACATGAGTCACGATCACGACGATGACCACCACGACGGCGGCCATCATCACCACGACGCGGACGCTGTAGCGGTGGGCGTCCTCACCGTCACCTCCTCGCGATCACTGGACGACGACCCCGGCGGCGACGCTATCGAAGCGGCTCTCGAAGACACCGGCCACGAGGTGCTTGACCGCCGGCTCGCCGACGACGACGCCGCCGCGATCGCGGATGCCGTCGCCGCGGCGCTTGACGACGGTGCGGACGTCGTCGTGACGACGGGCGGCACCGGCCTGACCGAGGACGACGTGACCGTCGAGGCCGTCGGCGCGCTGTTCGACCGCGAGATACCCGGCTTCGGCGAGCTGTTCCGCTGGCTCTCTTACGAGGAGGTCGGCCCGATGGCGATGGCCTCGCGGGCGACGGCGGGCGTCGTCGACGACCGGCTCGTCTTCTGTCTGCCCGGTAGCGAGAACGCCGCCCGCCTCGGGAGCGAGGAGCTGATAGCGCCCGCCGTCGGGCATCTGCTCGGGCTGGTGAGGCGATAGCGAGGGTCTGACCGCAGGGAAGACCCTCGACGAGTCGAGCGGGCACTGCCCGCGAGACAGCGAACCGTGGAACAGGAGCGAGGGTCTGACCGCAGGGAAGACCCTCGAAAAGCGAACAGCCGTCGAAGAAGCAGCGAACCCGCCACCGTTTTGCGGCGCGTCCGGCTACCCTCGGGCATGAGCGACGAGTTCACGCACGTCGACGACGACGGGGACGCACAGATGGTCGACGTCGGCGAGAAGGCCGACAGCGAGCGCCGGGCGGTCGCCCGAGGCGAGATCCGCCTCTCGGAGAGCACGGTCGACGCCATCACTACGGACGACGTGGCGAAGGGAGACGTGTTGGCGACGGCGCGTATCGGCGCGATCCAGGCCGTCAAACACACGTGGGAGACGATTCCGATGTGTCACCAGATCCCCATCACGAACGTCGACGTCGAATTCGACGTGAACGAGGGCGCGGTCGAACTCACCGTCGCCGTCGAGACGGTCGGCAAGACGGGCTGTGAGATGGAAGCGCTGGAGGGCGTGACGACCGGACTGAACGTCGTCTGGGACATGGTGAAAGCCAGCGAGAAGGACGACGACGGCGAATATCCGGTGACCGCCATCGAAAACGTTCGCGTCGTGGAGAAGTCGGTCGAGCGCGCCTGATAGGAGCAGGTCGACGCTGATAAAAAATCATATTTTCTGAAGATTCCTACTCGAAATAGCCGTTAGTTAGGGTTGCGTACTGATTGTAAGCATCCACGCGAGCGGAGCGAGCGTGGTTCACCGACGGCGAGGCATCGCCGAGCCGTCGGCCTTTTTCGCCCACGTTTTTGCCGGGAGGGGTCCCGCAGCGAGCGAAGCGAGCGAGGAATCCCGACCGGGAAAAAGGTGGTCCGTACTGACCGAACCGGGACCTGTGCCGGTCAGTCATCTAGGATTCGATGACCCGGAAGCCTCCTTGACCCGCGGTCACCGCCACGGCGTCGCCCGAAGCGCGTGCACGACGAGTAGCGTCCCGAGCGCGACGCTGAGCAGGATGACGGCGACGGGGAGCGCGGCGTCCAGTCCCGTCGAGATGAACGACGCCCAGATCTGGACCGGGAGGGTGCGCGGGTAGTACGCGAGCATCATCGTCGCACCGAACTCGCCGAGCGCTCGGGCGAACGTGAGGACGAGACCCGCGAGAATTCCGGGTTTCGCTAAGGGGACCGTCACCGACCGCATCGTCTCGCCCCAGCTCCGACCGAGCGAGCGGGCCGCTTCCTCGAAGTGGTCGTCGACGCCGTCGAAGGCGGCCTTCGCCGTCACGACGAAGAACGGCGCGGCGACGAACGTCTGTGCGGCGACGACGCCGATCAGTGAGCGAGTCAGACGGAGGTCCGTGAGCCCCCCCAGCCCCGCCGGACCGACGACGGTCAGCAGGAGCATCCCGCTGACGATGGGCGGCAGGACCAGCGGGAGGACGACGACGCCGAGCGCCAGCGTCGCGAGAGCGTGGTCGCTTCGCGAGAGCCAGTAGGCGAGCGGTAAGCCGAAGACGAGCGCGATGGCCGTACTGGCGAGCGCGGCCGCCAGCGAGGTCGTCGCGGCGTCGACGACGTATCCCGCGGTCACCTGCGTCAGCGCGGTCGGCGAGTACGTCACCGCGAGAACGGCGAGCGGGACGACGAAGTACAGCAGCAGCACCGCTCCGAGGACCGGAACGAGGTGTCGGAGTTCGGGACCGGCGCCGCGGGTCGGCGTCTCAGCCTCGGAGACCGTTCGGGACATCGCCCTCCATACGCGGGTACTGGTCGCGGACGGTGAAACCGTGTTCGCTCAACCACGAACCCGCGAGCATCGTTTCGAACACCGCTGTCGTCGCGTCGTCGTCGGTTCGGCGGGTCGCGGCGTACTCGATGGGCGACCCGCGGGCGACGGTCCCGTCGGGGAGTTCGTACCGGACCGACGCGTACTCGTCTGCGAAGGCGGGGTCGCCGAGGTTGACGGCCGGCGGCAGTTCCCGGAAGGGGTAGTCGCGCTCGACGGCCATGCTCCGATAGACGACGGCGGCGTCGACGCTCCCGGTCTCGAACTGCGCCAGCAGTTGCGTCTCGGGGTAGCGCTGGTCCGGTTCCAGTACGTCCTCGGCGAGCGTCGGTTCGTCGCGCCGGCGAGCCGCCAGTTCGAGCGCGAAGACCGTCCGGTAGCCCAGCGGGTCGAGGTCGGGGTCGGTCCGGCCGAAGGAGACGCCGTCCTCGGTTAGCGGTGCGGTCCACGTCTGCGCGTCGGCGACCCGTTGGCCGCCGTCGGTCTTCGGGTTGTACGAGAGCACCAGTTCGTTGCCGGCGACGACGGCGTGCCACGGCGTTTCGAGGAGTCGCTCGAACAGCGCCGGGTCGGCCAGTGCCAGTATACCGGGGTCGCGCTTCCCGTCGGCGACGAGCCGCGCGGCGTGGACGGAGCCGTGCGATTCGACTGCCAGCTCGGCGGTCGTCTCCCGCTGGAGAGTCCCGCTCGCGGCCGCTTGCATGCTCCCGGCGACGAGCGTCCGTACCCGGGACTGTGCCAGTCCGGAGCACCCACCGATTCCGGCGACGACGCCGCTGCCGAGGGCGGCGAGGACGTCCCGCCGACGCCAGTCACTCATCACATCGGGATTGGCGAGTCGCCCACTTTGCTGTTCGGATGCGCGCGAGAACCGCCGACCCCAGATTTATAACTCAGTAATATAACTAGATTATCCATGACGCAACTGGAGGCTGCACGGCGCGGTACCGTCACGGAAGCGATGGACCGAGTCGCCGAGAGGGAGCGCGTCTCGCCGGAGTTCGTCCGCGAGCGAGTCGCCGAGGGGCAGGCCGTGATCCCGAACAACGTTCGGCACGAGGCGCTGGACCCGATGGTCATTGGCCGGGCGTTCGGAACGAAAGTCAACGCCAACATCGGCAACAGCGAGGAGACGAGCGATATCGAAAGCGAACTGTCGAAACTGCACACCGCCGTCCACTACGGGGCTGACACCGTAATGGATCTCTCGACGGGGAGCGACCTGGACGCGATCCGGGAGGCGAACGTCGAGCGCTCGCCGGTCCCCATCGGCACGGTGCCGATATACGAGGCCGTCAAGCGCGCCGGCGACGCGACCGACATCACTCACGAACTACTGCTCGACGTCATCGAGAAACAGGCCGGACAGGGCGTCGACTACATGACGATACACGCCGGTGTCCTGCTGGAACACCTGCCACTGACCGACGGCCGCAAGACCGGCATCGTCTCGCGCGGCGGGTCCATCCTCGCACGGTGGATAGAGGAAAACGGGATGCAGAACCCGCTGTACGCGAAATTCGACGAGATATGCGAGATATTCGTCGAGCACGACGTGACGTTCAGCCTCGGCGACGGCCTCCGACCCGGCTGTCTCGCGGATTCGGGCGACGACGCGCAGTTCGCCGAGTTGGACACGCTCGGCGAACTCACGCGGACGGCGTGGAATCACGGCGTACAGGTGATGGTCGAGGGGCCGGGTCACGTGCCGATGGACCAGATCGCCGGACAGGTCGAGCGCCAGCGGGAGGTCTGCGACGGCGCGCCGTTCTACGTCCTCGGGCCGCTGGTGACCGACGTCGCGCCGGGCTACGACCACATCACGAGCGCCATCGGCGCGACGGAGGCAGCCCGCGCCGGTGCCGCGATGTTGTGTTACGTCACGCCCAAAGAGCACCTCGGTCTCCCCGAGGAAGAGGACGTTCGGGAGGGACTGGCCGCGTACCGGATCGCCGCCCACGCCGCCGACGTGGCCGACGGGCGGGACGGCGCTCGCGCGTGGGACGACGCGCTCTCGGAGGCCCGCTACGCCTTCGACTGGCGCGAGCAGTTCGAACTGGCGCTGGACCCCGACCGCGCCCGCGAGTACCACGACCAGACCCTGCCCGGCGACAACTACGAGGACGCCCGTTTCTGCTCGATGTGCGGCGTCGACTTCTGCTCGATGCGCATCGACCAGGACGCCCGCGAGAGCGGCGAGATGGCCGACATCGAGACCGATGGCGACGACCGAACCGACGCGTCGGCGACCGCGGCCGCCGAGGTCAACCGCCCGCCGGTCGGGACGCACGACGCCGCGGCGACGGACGACGGGACACCGGACGACGCGACGCGGGCCGACGACGACTGATACTGGTGGCTGTAACAAACTGAAGTAATTCGCCACCCTGGGGTGGCGAATATCTTTACGAACTTACAGCCACCAGTATGATCGAGTGGTCATCTGAGCGATAGTATTTTACGAGCGCCGTTCGCATCTCGAAACGATGTCGAAGAAGGTACTTGCCCTGGTCGCCGTCGTCGCCCTCGTGCTGGTGTACGCCACCAAGCGATAGCGCGGGGGTGACGCAGTCGCATCGTTTCCGACCACCCTTTTCAGAACCCTTACCCGGCCTACCGTCCTACGGCCGCCCATGTACGGCGTCGTCACGCGCAACGAGGAGGAGACCCGGTGGTCCGAGTTCGACCGGGCGTTCTACGAGGTCAAAGACGTCACCGGCCGGGCCGTCGAACCCATCGAGGACGCGGTCAACATGGTGTCGTGTTTCGGGGACAACGCCGTCGAGGGCGAGGAGGAACTGCTGGCGTTCGACGACGAGGGCACCGCCGCGACGCGGAACGAACCGTACTTCGACTGGACGTACGTCTGTCCGACCCACGAGCGCTACCGCGAGGGGCTGCTCGACATCATCGAGGAGGCCGCCGGCGTCAACGAGGACGTGCGCTTAGACGACGTGGGGTTCCCCCGAGAGGAGTACTGCCACTGCGAGCGCTGCGAGCGGAAGTTCGCCGAGAGCGAGTTCGAGGACTGGTCGGCGTGGCGCACGAACGTCATCACGGAGTTCGTCGCCGACGCCCGAGAGCGCGTGCCGGGCGACCTCTACGTGACCGTCTATCCCGACCCCTACCCGGGCCATCTGGAAGCCCGCACCGGCGTCAGCGTCGACGATATCTCGGAGTACGCCGACGAGTTCGTCGTCCCCATCTACGACATGGCCTACTCGACGACCTACTGGCTGGAGATACTCGCAAAGGGGTTCGTCGACCGCCTCGACGCCCCGTTCAGCATCGAACTGTACGCCGTCGACGTCGACGTAGACGACCTCGCCAAGGCGGTCGAGGTCGCCGAGGAGTACGGTCGTTCGGTGCTGTTCGGCTACGACGCCAGCAACGCCCGAGCGACGGTGCGGCGGATGAACGCCGATGCCCGCGAGGGGAAGTCCTACGGACCGGAGTGAGCGGACGTGATCCGAGAGCTACATGTCGGCTCTCGGCGGTCACTTTTATACGTCCGACCCCCGACAGTACACGTATGAAAGAACGCGTCGGACGAGCGGTCAGTCGGGCAAAGTACGCAGCAATCGGCGGCGCAGTCGGCGGCGCGCTCGGCGGACTCGTCGGTCGGAGCGCCGCCAGCACCGGCGCTGGCTTCGGTGCCCTCGTGGGCGCATTCGTCGGCGAGAAGTGGGCCAGCGCCGCGCCGTTCGTGGAGAAAGCGCGCTCGACGACCTCCGACAACCTGGGCGTGGCCGCGCCGTTCGTCGAGAAGGCCAAGTCGCGCCGGTCCAAGCAGTCCGCGGAGTCACAGAGCCAAGAGCAAGCGTAAGCGTAGCCGACTCGGTTTTTCGGTCGTCTCTCCCTCGCGAGCGTCGGGACCACCGATAGCGCGAGCTACGCGAACCGGCGGTCGCGCCACCGGAGGATCTCCGCGCGGTCCCGGGTGTCCTCGGGTAACTCGGCGAACCAGCGCGCGTCGCTTATCTCCCCGTCCGGGTCCGCGACGGCGACGTCGGTCGTCTCGGCGCGGGCCTCGAACACCGGCAGGACGCCCCACGTGCTGTTGCCGTCGCAGTGGAACTCGATGCGGCCGACCATTCCCAGTCCCTCGATCGTCGCCTCGATGCCGCCCTCCTCGGCGAGTTCGCGGATCGCCGCCTCGCGGAACGACTCGTCGCCGTCGAGTTCGCCCCCCGGTAATACCCACATGTCGACGCCCTCGTGGCGGACCAACAGCAGCTCGCCGGACGGGCGATAGGTGAGCGTGTGTGCGCCGTAGGGCGCGCCGTGGTCTCTCGCGTCCTCGGCGACGCGCCGGAACCGTCGCCGCGGGATGCGGTGGTGGCGCGTGAACTCCACGACGGCGTCGCGGCCGTCGGTCAGTTCGTGATACGTCTGCTCGGCCTGTTGGCTGGCGACGTCGGCGAGATACCACAGGTCGTCGACGGTGGTCATCTGCCGTCGGTGAGCGCGTCGCATCTGCCGCACGGAGACGGGGGTCGGAAGGAGAGAGACGAACCGGTCATACCACTACGTAGGGGCAAGAATTACTATAACTCTTCGACACTCGGTCGAATGGAAGAGACAGCGACCGGTAAGCGAACGTCTGCGACAGTTCCGGAGCGAAGCCGGTCCCCGCGGCGAATCAGTCCCTTTTTGACCGGCCATCGAGTACCGCGGGACATGGCATTCGAGGAAGACGACAGCGTCACGCTTCACGACGAGCACAGCGACTACGACGGGCAGACGGGGACGGTCACGCAGGTCGTCGAGACGATGTTCGGCGACGCCAACTACACCGTCTCCTTCGAGGACGGCCAGGAGCAGGGCGTCCCGGAGGACAACCTCGAAGCGGCCGAGGACGACGCGTAGGTATCCATGTCGTCGGTTCCGTTCCACTACGTCGACCTCCGGACGTTCTGTTACGCCACGGAGGACGACAAACGCGTCGAGGACGCGCTCCGCACCTTTCTGCCCGCGGAGTACCCCATCGAACGGGCCGAGAGCGAGGGCCACTACGGCGACCGGATCGTCGTCCTCTCGGCGCGCGTCGAGAACGCCGACGACGTGCGCCACGTCCTCTCGCAGGTGGCGACGCTCTCGGACATCGACGCCGTCAGATCGGAACTGGGCGACAGGGTCGACGACAACTGCTCGTTCTTTCTGACCTTCGACAAGCAGGCCGCCTTCGGCGGCGAGGTGCGTCGCGGCGACGGTATCACCCTGCGGGCCAAAGTCGAGGCCTACCCCGCCAAGCGAGAGAAGGCGGTGGCGAACGCCCGCGCCGTCTTAGACGAGCTGTGATGTACGAGGCCGTCCACGCTCACCCGGACGGTGAGAGCACCGTCGCCCGACAGGCGCTGACCGCCGCCGAGTACGGCTTCGACGGCATCGTCGTCCGGAACCACGGCGACGAACCGGCCGACTACGACCCCGAGGCCATCGCCGAGGAGTACGGCGTCGACGTCGTCGACGGCGTCGAGGTGCGCGCCGACGCCCGCTCGCAGGCCAGCGGTCTCGTCGGGAATCACCGCTCGAAGCGGACGGTCGTCGCCGTCCACGGCGGCACTCGGGACATCAACCGGTTCGCCGTCGAGCAACCGGCCGTCGACGTCCTCGCCCATCCGATGCGCGGCGACGGCGACTTCAACCACGTGCTGGCGAAGGCGGCCGCCGAGAACGGCGTCCGGGTGGAGTTCTCGCTTCGCTCGATACTGCGCGAGAGCGGCGGCAGTCGCGTCCGGGCGCTACAGGACCTCAGAAAGCTCCGGGAACTCGTCGTCGACGCCGACGCGCCCTACGTCGTCAGCGCCGACCCGCGCGGCCACCTCGAGTTTCGCGCCCCCCGCGAACTCGCCGCGCTCGGCGAGCGCATCGGGTTCGACGCCGAGCAGATAACGGCGGGGCTGGAAGAGTGGGGGTCACTCGCCGAGCGCAACCGGCGGCTCACCGACGACGCGTTCGTCGAGCCGGGGGTCCGAATCGAGGAATTAGACGACTCATAACCCAAATTTTCGCCGCGGACAGTATGACACACTTATGTGTCCCGCAGGCGTCACCTCCGATATGACCGAGCGGACCCCGAGGTTCGGCGCGCTCGTCGTCGCCTCGCTCGCGGCCGTCGTCGGGGCGAAGTACCTCATCGGCGGGGCGTTGGCGATGGTGGAGACCGCGGTGAGCGACGCGATGCTGGTCACCGGGTCGGTCCCGGCGACGTTCGCCGCCGGACTCCTGCTGGCGGTGGTCGCGGGCGGAATCGTCGACGGCGCGGGGTGGGCGCGAGCGGCGACCGTCCTCACGTTCCCGCTCGTCGCGGCGCTCAGCGCTCCCGCCCTGCTCGCGCTCGATCCCATCATCGTCACCGAGACTGTGGGGATGGGGCTCGCGTCGGCGTATCTACTCGTCCGAGATCCGATCGAGGACGAGTCGCCGCGGCGGGTCGACGAGGACGACAGCGCCAGTCGAATCGGGTCGACGCTGCGCTAGTCGAACGCGAGACCGAACGCGGCCCGTTTTCGACACTCGATCCGTATCGGACTGTTCTTGACTCCCGCGGGCCACTGTCGGGTATGCGGAGTGCGACGACAGAACCATGAAGCACCTCCCGAAACACCTCCGGCCGCGCTGGCGCTATCTCGCGGTCCGCGTCGAGACGTGGCCCGACGCCGACGTGGGCCGCCGGGCGTTCCAGCGCGAAGTCTGGTACGCCGCACAGAACCTCCTCGGCGACCCGGGCAGCGCCGACGCCGATATGACCGTCATTCGCTTCGCCCACAACGACGGGACGGGCCACGCGATCGTCCGGGTCCGCCGCGGGCACATCGACGAGGCGCGGGCCGCGCTGGCCTGTATCGACGCCATCGACGGGCATCCGGTCGGGCTTCGCGTGACGGGAACGAGCGGCACCGTACGTGCGTGTGAAGAAAAGTATATAGGCGGGCCGGCGGAACCGTTCGAACAGAGACACGTCGTGTTCGAGAACGCAGAGAGGCACGCCGACGCCCGTGGAAAGCGAGTCGACGTGCGCACGGACGACGCGTTCGCGGGCGCGACAGACCTCGATTTCCGATAACTATGCAGGGACAAAATCAACAGCAGGCCTACGACCGGGGAATCACTATCTTCTCGCCGGACGGACGCCTCTATCAGGTAGAGTACGCCCGCGAGGCGGTCAAGCGCGGCACAGCGAGCATCGGCATCCGGACCAAGGACGGCGTCGTACTGGCCGTCGACAAGCGCATCCGCTCGCCGCTGATGGAGCGCTCCTCGGTCGAGAAGATCCACAAGGCCGACGACCACATCGGCATCGCCTCCGCCGGCCACGTCGCCGACGCCCGCCAGCTCATCGACTTCGCCCGCCGGCAGGCACAGGTCAACCAGCTGCGCTACGGCGAACCCGTCGGCGTCGAGACGCTCACGAAGGAGATCACCGACTACATCCAGCAGTACACGCAGGTCGGCGGCGCGCGGCCGTTCGGCGTCGCGCTCATCATCGCCGGCATCGCCAACGGCGAACCCCGCCTGTACGAGACCGACCCCTCGGGGACCCCCTACGAGTGGAAGGCGCTCGCGGTCGGGGCCGACCGCAGCGACATCCGGGACTACCTCGAAGAGCACTACGACGAGGAGATGGACTTAGACGCTGGTGTCGACCTGGCGCTCGCGGCGCTGGCCTCGGCAAACGACGACGAGCTTACGCCCGAAGGGATCGGCGTGGCCGTCATCGACGTCGAGACCGAGCGGTTCCGAGAACTCACGGACGAAGAGAAGGCGGACCACCTCGCCGACGCCGACCTGCTCCCGGCTGAGGGCGAGGCCGAGGGGACCGACGAGACAGACGAACCGGAAGACGAGGAGTAAACGCCGCGCCCTCTTCTCTCGCTCTCGCCGCGTCTGCGGGCGTTCGAATCGACCGACGCAGTAAGGACTTTAACCGACCCCCCGTTACCGACGGGTATGATATCGCTTGACGAGGCTGTGACGGCGCGCCTCGAGTCGCACGGACAGCGCTTCGAGGTACTGGTCGACCCCGACGCCGCACTGGCGATGAAACGCGGTGAGTTCGACGGCGAGTTAGAGGACGTCATCGCGGCCGAGGACGTCTTCGAGGACGCCTCGCGAGGTGACAGACCGCCCGAGGAGAGTCTGAAAGAGGTGTTCGGGACGACCGAGCCGATGGAGATAATCCCCGAAGTCGTCGAACGCGGCGAGATACAGATCACGGCCGATCAGCGCCGCGAGATGCAGGAACAGAAGCACAAGCAACTCGTCCAGCAGATAACCCGCAACGCCGTCAACCCGCAGATGGACGACGCGCCCCATCCGCCCGAGCGCATCGAGTCGGCGCTCGAAGAGACGGACTTCCGCGTCGACCCGATGGAGCCCGTCGAGACGCAGGTCGACGAGGCCTTAGACGCCCTGCGGCCGGTCATCCCCATCCGGTTCGACGAGGTGACCGTCGCCGTGCAGGTGCCCGCCGACTACGCCGGCAGCGCGCAGGCCCAGATCCGGCAGTTCGGCGACTTGGAACGCGAGGAGTGGCAGTCCGACGGCTCGTGGGTCGGCGTGCTCACCTTCCCGGCGGGGATGCAAAACGAGTTCTACGACCTCGTCAACGAGCACACGAGCGGCGAAGCCGAGACGCAGATCCTCAAGGACGAAGACGACATCGGCACTCGTTGAATAACGACCGCGAAAGGACCTCGTTCTCCCTCGTCGACATCGTCGAAGATTCAGCTCGATGGCTGGTTTAACAACCAGCCTCGCCGATAAATTATTTACAAGTGGCGTTTTCACGGTGACGTATGTCCGCTGGAGAGGTAGAACTCAGAAGCATCGTCGCCGGACTGACCGCGGAGGGAAAACTCCACACTCTGAGCGTCTGGTTCATCCTCGCTCTCCGTCTCATGATGGGGCTCGCGTTCCTACAGGCCGGTTCGGGAAAGCTCCTCGGCGGTGATTTCAGCGCAGCGGGGTATCTCCAGAACGCGCCGTCGGCGAACGGTAGCCCGCTGGCGGACCTCTTCGTCTCGATGGCACAGACGGCCTGGTTTATGGACTTCGTGAACGTCGCCGTCCCGTGGGGACAGGTGCTCATCGGTCTCGGGCTGATAGTCGGGTGCCTGACGCGGCTGGCGGCGTTCTGGGGCGCGTTCATGATGGTGTTGTTCTACTTCGGCAACTGGGACATCGCTCACGGCTACATCAACGGCGACTTCGCGTATCTGCTGGTGTTCCTCTCCGTGGCCGCGTTCGGTGCTGGCAGAATCTTCGGTCTCGATGCCTATATCGAACAGTACGAGGTCGACGGAGTACCGCTCGTTGAACGTTACCCGTGGACGCGATACTTCTTGGGGTGAGCCGTCTCACCGTATAGATCTATCGGGGTGATCACGAGTCCACTTCCGTCCTCGTTCCAGTCGTAAGCGGATCGGCCGCCGTCGGACGCGCAGAGAACGGATATCGTCTGCCGAACTCACTTCGTGAGTGATTCGACGAGGTCGGTCATCCCTGCTTGAAGCCGACGAGGAAGCCGCCCGTGAAGCCCGCGCTGACCGGGAGCGCCGAGATGATCGACATCATCCACGACGGCGGCTGTCCCGCGGCGGTCTCGGTCGCCCCCTGCGTCGCGTTCTGTGCGGCCCCGCCGATCGCCTGCCAGTTCACTTCGAGGATGCCGCGGGTCTCTAAGAACTTAAAGAGCGCCAGTTCGAGGCCGACGATGACGGCGATGACCTTCGCGATTTTTTTGGCAGCGAATCCGATAATACCGCCGATGAGGCCGCCAGTCCCCAGCTCGAGGCCCATCTGCGGGAGATTGAACCCATCTAGTTGTAACACAAATTCGACCATACTGGCTACCAGAATATCATCTATTAAATCCTTTGTGCTCGGAGTATCACTGATAGAGCCGCGCGAGCCACCCCGCAGATTAAATAATCGGACGGCGTACTGTCGCGTAAGTGACGGCGACACACACCACCGAGCGTGCGGTTGTCGTAAAGCGGGTCGACAGCGGCACGGCAGACACCGAAGAGATTCGCGACCTCGCCCGGGCCGCCGGGTACCGAGTGGTCGGGGAAGTCACACAGACCAGAACCGAAGACCCGGGGTATCACCTCGGCGAGGGGAAGGTGACGCGACTGGCCAACAAAGTGGCGCTCGAAGATGCCACCACGGTCATCTTCGACAACCAATTGGGTCCCTATCAGACGTACAACATCGGGAACGAACTCCCGAAAGGTGCCCAGGCCGTCGACCGGTTCCGCCTCATCCTCGAGATATTCGGCCAGCGCGCCCAGACGCGGAAGGCGCAGCTACAGGTCGAACTGGCCGAACTGCGCTACGAACTGCCCAGAGCGGAGGCCAAGGCGAGCCTCGCCAAGCGCGACGAGCGCCCCGGGTTCATGGGGCTGGGCGAGTACGACGAGACCCGCGAAGAGGACATCAAAAAGCAGATCTCGAACATCCGCGACGAGCTCGAATCCATCGAGGAGACCGAGCAACACCGCCGCGAACAGCGCCGGGAGTCCGGCTTCGACCTCGTCGCGCTCGCGGGCTACACCAACGCCGGGAAGTCGACGCTGCTTCGCCGGCTCGCAGACGATCTGGAGGTCGACGAGAACGACGACCTCCACCCCGACCTCGATACGACCGCCGAGAGCGAGGACCGCCTGTTCACGACGCTGGGGACGACTACGCGCCGGGCGCAGGTGGGCAAACGCGACGTCCTCGTGACCGACACCGTCGGGTTCATCCAGGACCTCCCGCACTGGCTGGTCGAGTCCTTCAAGTCCACGCTCGACTCGGTGTATCGGGCCGACCTCGTCCTGCTGGTCGTCGACGTCTCCGAGTCTATCGAGGAGATCCGCGAGAAACTGGTGACGAGTCACGACACGCTCTACGAGCGCAACCAGGCCCCCATCGTGACGGTGCTCAACAAGACCGACGTGGTAGACGACGAGGAGGTCCGTCGGAAGCGGGAGGCGCTCTCGAAACTCGCGCCCAACCCCGTGGCCGTCAGCGGCAAGGAGGGGCTGAACGTCGAGGAACTCGCCGCCCGCATCGACGCGGAGCTCCCCGACTACGAGCGCGAGCGCCTCGTCCTCCCGATGACCGACGAGACGATGAGCGTCGTGTCGTGGATTCACGACCACGCCCACGTCGAGACCGTCGACTACGGCGACCAGGTCGTCATCGAGTTCGAGGCCCGCCCAGCCATCGTCGAGCAGTCACGGGCGAAAGCGGGCGACCTCGTCGGCGCGTCCGCGTAATTTCGGTTCGCTGACAGCGACCGTCGCCGGCTCATCCGTCCATAGGGTTATCCAGTTGTAAATCCTACACGTAGTGATGGCAGACGATAAATCAGGCAGAGAGAAGCAAGCACGCGACGCGGAGAGACGCCAGCGAGAGCGCGACATCGTCGCGGAACTCGAGCGCGGAGACGAGACGGAACCGCCGGTCGACCCAGCCGAACTCGACGACTTGGAGGCGGCGCTCGACGCGGTCGAGTTCCCGGCGACGGGGAGCGACGTCGTCGCGGCGGCCGGCGACCGAACCCTGACCGACGGCGACGAGCGCTACGCCGTCGAGGAACTCGTCCCGGACACGGACGAGGAGTGGTTCGGCTCGGTCGCCGCCGTCCGAGTGCGGGTACGACGGCCGAGAATCGCCACGGCGATGAAGCGAATCGCGGAAGCGACCGAGTCGCTCCCGAACGCGGAACTCGGCGCGTCACAGCGGGAAGCCTACGAGAGGACGCTTCGGGAGCTCAAGGCGATCGAGGAGGACGACGAGGACGAGGGTGTCCGGGTCATCAGCGACTGGATCGTCGAGCGGATCCGCGAGAAAGAGAGGCTCCCCGGGTCCCGAGAGGTGCGCCGGCAGGCGGCGAAGTTCTGTCGGAGCAACGGCTATACGGTCCGGAACGACGAGTGGCTCGGCGTCTGATCGTCACTTCCAGAGCGCCGGCGGTACTTCCGCCAGCAGGTCGGTCGCGACCAGTCCGTAGCCGCGTTCGTCCACGACCGAATCGCCGGCGTCACCGACGGCGTGGGCGGCGATGGCGGCCGCGTGGCGCGGCTCCTGCACGCAGGTCAGCGCGCCGGTGACGCCGGCCAGCACGTCGCCGGTGCCGCCGACGGTCATTCCCGGATTGCCGGTGCGGTTGATTCGCGTCTCGTCGCCGTCGGTGATCACGTCGTAGGCCCCCTTCACGAGCAGCGTGTGGCCGATGTCGGCGGCGAATGACTCGACGAGGCCGGCCCGCTCGCGCCAGTCGTCGCTCGTCTCCCCGCCCATCTTCTGGAGTTCGCCCTGATGAGGGGTACAGACGAGTTCGGCGTCGGTCTCGATGTCGGGAACGACGGCGAGCGGGTCCGCGTCCACGACGGCGGTGCCCTCGTAGCCGCCGAGGAACTCCTCGACGGCCGACAGCGTCTCGTCGGCGTCGCCCATCCCGGGACCGAGGACGACTGTGTCGTGGTCGGCCGCGAGGCCGGAGAGCCAGTCGACCTGTTCGGGACCGAGGAAGTCGGCCTCGTACTCCCGGACGATGAGGTTCTCCGTGTAACCCTGTATCTCGCGGGCGACCGACTCGGGGGCGGCGACGCGGACGAGGTCGGCACCGCCGCGGAGCGCGGCCTGGGCGGAGAGCGCCGGCGCGCCGGTGTAAGGGCCGCCGCCGACGACGAGCACCTCGCCGCTGTCGCCCTTGTGCGCGTCGCCGGCTCGGCTCAGTCGCGTGAGGTCGCCGCGCTCGACGAACAGTTCGGCGGCGTCGGGGATGCCGATGTCCGCGACGGTGACCTCGGCGTCCAGTTCCGAGAGCCCGGGCTTCGTGTCGTGGAACGTGACGACGTGGTCGGCTTCCACCGCGTTGTCCGCGAGCGTCCCGTCCGCCGCGTCGAGTCCCGAGGGCACGTCCACCGAGAGGACCCGGGCGTCGGCGTCGTTCATCGCGCTCGCGGCAGTGGCTTCGGGCTCTCGCAGCGCGCCGCCGATTCCGGTGCCGAGCATCGCGTCGACGACGACGGCGGGGTCGGCGAGCGAGAGATCACTGGCGTCGCGGACCTCTTCGGTGGCGTATTCGGCGGACTGGAGCGCGTCCCAGTTCTCGCGGGCGATGTCGGTCGTGATGGTCTCCGGGCGGCCCAACAGCAGGACGCGGAGGTCGAACTCGTCGAGGAAGCGCGCGGCGACGAGGGCGTCCCCGCCGTTGTTCCCGCGGCCGGCGACGATAGTCACCGCGTCGCCGGGGTCGGCGTGGTCCCGGACCGCCCGCGCGACGGCGTTGCCGGAGGACTCCATCAACTGTTTGCGCGGTACGCCGAGGGCCGCGGCGTTCTCGTCGACGACGCCCATCTCAGTACCGGTGAGCATGGGCGGCGGTTCGCCCGCCAGCGTGGTAACGATGACGGCGACAGCGGAGCGGCGGGCGGTACGCCTCTACCAGCGGACTTCGAAGCCCTCGATGCCTTCGGGATCCTCTTCGGTCACGTCGACGTCGACGACGTCCGCTCGGGAACTCCCCTCGTGACAGAACTCGACCATCGACTCGACGGCGTCGGGGTCGCCCTCGAACACCGCCTCGACGCGGCCGTCGTCTAAGTTCGTCACCCAGCCGTCGACGCCGTGGTCGCGGGCCGTGTCCCGCGTCGTCGCACGGTAGTAGACGCCCTGTACTCGCCCGGAGACGTAGACGTGAACGCGTCGGCGCGCCATGTCAGCGCCTACTCGAGGCGGGCAGTTAGGCCCGGCGGTCGGCGCTCACCTCTCGTTCGGGACCGTCGGTACTCGACTCCGTGTCGACGGGACGACTCTCCGCTGACACTGTGGTCGTCGGACGCGACGTACCGATCCCTCCTTTCTCCAGGACGGCGTTCACCGTGTCGCGCACGAACGGCCGCACGTCGTCGCGATCGAGAAAGTCGAAGTGCGGCTGCGCGACCATCGATCCGACCGTCGCCGCCGCGGTTCGCGAAAGCGACGGCTTCTCGACGAAGGGGTACTCCTCCGTCGCGACGCTGTGCAGGTGACTGATCTCGCCGCGGAGGAAGTGCGACGCCGTTCCGGGGCGGTAGTCGGGCGCGAACGGGCCGCGGTCCCCGTTGGCGAGCCGCCAGTAGTACAGCGGGTAGTCGACCCCCGCGTGGAGGTCACAGGGGAGCGACGACCAGAACCGCGGATTGACTTCGAGGATCTTGAACTCGCCCGTCTCGTCGTCGCGGATGAACCCGACCGACGCCACGCCGTGCCACCCCAACTCGTCCAACACCGCGAGCCCCGCTTCGCGGAGTTCCGGGATGTCGACCGCTTCGTGGTAGACGCTGGGGCCGCGGGGGTACTTGAACCCGCGACGGAGGGCCTTCTGCGTGCTGAACAGCGCCTCGCCCTCGTCGTACAGCGCCCGGATCGTGTACTCGGTCCCGGCGACGTACTCCTGGACGATGGGGACGTGGCCCATGCGGTCGATCAGGTCCTCGACGTCGGGGGGGTCGCCCGGCTCGAAATACTGCGTGTTCGGCATCGACCACGACTCCGTCGGCGGGATCTCGTCGACGTAGTAGTCGGTGAGCGCACCGTAGCGGCCCTTCGCGATGAGACGACGGTCCCAGTCGTCCACGTCGGTGAGCAGTCTGGTCTCCGGAACGGCGACGCCGGCCCGCTCAGCGGCCGAGAAGAGGGCGAGTCTGTCGTGGACCGCCGCCAGCGTCTCCATCGTCGGCCACACCGGCGTGAGGTAGTCCTCGAACGCCTCGCGGTATCTCGAGAGGACGTAGACGTCCTCCTCTCTGACGGGGACGATCGTCTTCACGGAGGGGCGCGCCGCGAGGTCGAGGAGCACGTCTCGGTACGAGAGCAGGTCGTCGTACGGACTGGGCAACCGCACCCGCTCGTCGCAGTACTTCGAGGCGAACGCCGGCGAGCGGTCGCTGTCGGACGCGACGATGGTTCTGACGCCGCGCTTGCCCAGCGACCTGACCGTGGTCACCGAGCCGGGCGCGTCGTTCGATATCACTACGGCCGACCCGTCCGGAACCGCGGGGTTGTCCATGCGACATAATAGCAGACAGGACGTAGAAAGTAAGTCGCGCGCTATTCCCCGGTGCGCCGACCTTACTTCAATACGGCGCGTATAACTCGCTCTGTCGCCCGTCGCTTAGTCCCGCCCGCCGGATCGGAGATAGTGAAAGAGATACGTCTGCGTGTAGCCGGCGTACTCGCCGCCGAGGGTCTCGCGGATGGCACGCGAGGTCTCCGCGTAGTTGCCGCGGTCGCACTCGGGGTAGTACTCCTCGATGGTGCCCCGAATCCACGTGTCCAGCGGCACCGCTTCGAGGTAGCCCAGCGAGAACAGGAGGATACAGTCGGCTACTTTATCGCCGACCCCGACGAACGCCGTCAGCGCGTCGCGGGCGTCCTCGTACTCCAAGCCGAGCGCGTCCTCGGGGCGGGCCTCGCCGTTGGCGACCATCTCCGCGCTCCGCTTGACGTAGGGGGCGCGGTAGCCCAGATTGAGGTCCCGGAGCTCCGCCTCGCTCGCGGCCGCCAGCGCGTCGGGGGTCGGAAAGGCGTCGTAGGTCCGCCCGTCGAAGGAGACAGTCTCGCCGAACTCCCGGCGGAGCGCCCGCTGCATGCCGTGGATGCGTCCGACGCGCATCTGGGCCGAGCAGATGAACGCGATCAGAGTGGGAAACGCCGGGTCGCGGACGATCCGCATTCCCCAGTAGGCGTCGAACGCTTCCTCGACGACCGCGTCGGGCGGTGCCGTCTCGCGTATCGCCGGCAGGTCGTCGTCGAGGCCGAGCAGCGTCCGGACGCGCGATTCGGCGTCGATCGACGACTCCCAGACCAGTTCACCGTCGGCCTGGCGGACGCGGACGACGACCGGCCCCTCGTCGGTTCGGAGCGTCGTCCAGTACCACGCGTCGCCGCCGCTGGCCGCTTCCCGCTCGTACATCCGGCCGTCCTCGCGGTCCCAGAGGTAGGACTGCCCGCTCTCGACGGTGGCCTGCAGGTCCAGTCCGCCTGCCAGAGAGGTGACGTCGATGGTGCCCCGTTCCATTACGTCGTCGGAGGGAGCGGAGCGGTTTCCGGGTTTCTATCTCCCGCTCTCGATCAGCTCGCGGGCCGACCGCGGAACCGCACGGCGGCGACGAAGGCGGCGACGCCGACGAGAGCGACGGCGGCGGCCTGCGTCGCCGTGACCGCGACGCCGAGGAGACCGCCCAGCCCGGAGACGAGCGTGAACGCGAGGAACAGCGGGAGGACCACGGCGACGGCGTAGTACCACGGGCGACCGGCCAGTCGGGCCAGGCGACCCGCGCCGCGCTCGTACTCGTCGAGCGCCGCCTTGCCGAGCACCCAGCCGTCGAACAGCAGGAAGCCGAGCAGCCCGGCGGTCAGGACGAGGTTGGCGAGGGTGTCGGCCAGCAGGGCGAACAGCGACGGCGAGAGCGCGGCGGCGCTCCCGGTGAGGAGGAAGAGGCCACCGACGCCGACCGTGGCGCTCGACCGGTCGAGGCCGTGTTCGTCGACGAGATAGGCGACGAGCACCTCGAAGATGCTGATGGCCGAGGACAGCGCCGCCAGCAGGACGACGCCGAAGAAGACGATCCCGACGACGCGGCTGTAGGGCAGGTCCGCGAACGCTCCGGCCAGACTGACGAACAGCGCGCCCGGGCCGCCCTCGCCCGGCGAGACGCCCAGCGAGAACAACAGCGGGAAGATGACCAGTCCGGCGAGGACGCCGATGCCGGTGTTCAGTCCGGCGATGAGCGTCCCGTCGGCGGCCAGCGAGCGGTCCTCGCCGACGTAGGAGGCGTAGGTCAACATCGCCCCCGCGCCGACCGAGAGCGTGAACAGGGCCTGTCCAGCCGCGGCAACGAGGACGTCGAAGAAGTTCGCCCGGAGGTACCCCACGTCCAGCGAGAGGAAGAACTCGTAGCCGCCGGCGCTCCCCGGCAGCGTCGCGGCCCACGCCGCGAGGCCGCCGAACAGGAGGACGATACCGGGGACCATCACTTTCGTCGCCGCCTCGATGCCGCGGTCGACGCCGGCGTAGACGACACCGACCGTCGCCAGGAGGAACAGCGCGTGAAAGCCCGCCGCGCCGACGCCGTAGTCGATGGCCGCGAAGTACCCCTGCGGGTCCCCGAAGTACGCGCCGGTGGCGCTGGCGAGCGTATAGCGGAGGATCCACCCGCCGACGACCGAGTAGAAGGAGAGGACGACGACGGACGCGAGCAACGCGACGCCGCCGAGGACTCGCCAGCGTCTTCCGCCCAGTTCGCCGAACGCGCCGACCGGGTTGCGGCGACTCCGCCGCCCGATGACCATCTCGCCCAGCAGTCCGGGGACGCCGACGAGGACGATAACGAGGACGTACAACAGCAAGAAGGCCGCGCCGCCGTTCTGGGCGGTCAGCCACGGGAACCGCCAGATGTTGCCCAGCCCGACCGCGCTCCCGACGGCGGCGAGGACGAACCCGACTCGCGTGCGCCACGTAGCTCTACTCATCGTCTCAGCGTCCGCGTCGACACCGAAAAGCGTGTCGAGAGCGGGCCAGACACGTCAGAACGGTGCGAAGAACGCGGCGTCGGAACCGAGGAACATCGTCTGGACGCCGAGGGCGAGCGTCCCGAGGAGCGCGACGAGCACGACGAGTCGGAGCGTCCAGAGCCAGACGTCGCTGAACGAGCCGAGGCCGTCCGCGCCGCGCCGGAGTTCGTCGACGGCGTCGCGGCCGACGATCCAGCCGACGAACACGGTCAATAGCAGTCCCGAGAGGGGGAGGAACAGCTGGTAGGCGAAGTTGTCGAACCACGTCAGCCACGCCGTGTCCCACGCGGAGGGCAGCCCGAGCACGAACAGGCCGAGGCCGGCGGCCCCGGCGAGGTACGGTCGCGGAACGCCGTAGTTGTCGTTCGCGTAGGCGACGGTCACCTCCAGCAGACTGATGGCCGAGGACAGCGCCGCGATGAGGACGACGCCGAAGAAGACGACGCCGAAGACGCGGCTGTACGGGAGCGTGCCGAACCCGGCGGCCGTCGCGACGAACAGCGCGCCCGCGCCGCCGGTCTGGGTGGTGATCTCCGCGCCGATGGTGAGCAGAATGGGGAAGACCACGATACCGGCGAGGATACCGACGAGCGTGTTCGAGACGACGATGACGCCGCCGTCGAAGATCAGGTTGTCGTCCTCGCCGACGTACGAGGAGTACGTTATCATGATGGCCATCCCCAGCGAGAGCGTGAAGAAGGCCTGTCCGACGGCGAAGGGGATGATGGACCCGGCGTTCGCCACCATCGTCCCGAGGTCCGGCGAGAGGAAGAAGGCGTAGCCCTCGCCGGCGCCCGGAAGCGTCGCCACCCACGCCGCCAGCGCGATCATGAGGACGACGATGCTCGGGACCATCACCTTCGTCGCCTTCTCGATGCCGTCCTCGATGCCGAAGGCGACGATGCCGACGACGATGCCGAGGAAGATCGCCTGTGCCAGCACCGCCTCGGGACCCGAGGAGACGGCCCCGAAGTAGCCGGCGGGGTCGCCGAAGTACGCGCCGCGGACGCTCCCGAGGATGTACCGGAGGACCCACCCGCCGACGACGTTGTAGTACGAGAGGATCCAGAACCCGGTGAAGACGGCGAAGCCGCCGACGAGACGCCAGTTGCGGTGGCCCATCTCCTCGAAGGCGTCGACGGCGTTGACGTTCGTCCGCCTGCCGAGGACGAACTCCGCCAGCATCGCCGGGAATCCGACGACGAGGACGGCGACGAGGTAGAACGCGACGAACGCCGCGCCGCCGTTGGTGGCGGTCTTGAACGGGAACTGCCAGAGGTTCCCGAGACCGACTGCGCTCCCGATGGCCGCGAGGAGGAATCCGACACGCGTCGTCCACGTCTCTCGTTCTGACATAGTGCAACGTATGTACCACTTTCCCGGTTAACGGCTGTGATTCCGGCGAGATATCGCGTCGTGGTCGACGCCGACCGCGGCACCGGTCGGTGATAGAGCGCTATATAGCGATATTATCAACGTACTAATGAGACGACGACGCAGGTCCGCCCGTCCACACTCGGCCGCCGACCACGAACCAGTCAGCGACCCATCGTCATGGTGTTCCGTCTATCCACAGTGTGGACAGTCAGTCATGTGCCCCCTTCTCTCCGGGGGGTCTCCCCTCGGCCCCGCCTTTTCCGGTGTCTCAGGCCTCGCCGTAGACCGGCACCGCCGCGCCGCTGGTGACCGCCGCGGCGTCCGAACAGAGGAACAGCATCACCGCGGCGATATCCGCGGGGTCGACCCACTCCCCGAAGTCGGCGTCAGGCATCATCTCCCGGTTCATCGGCGTGTCGATGACGCTCGGCATGACGCTGTTGGCTCGGACGGTGCCCAGGTTCTCCTCGGCGATGGTCTCGGTCAGCAGGCGGACGCCGGCCTTCGTCGCGCGGTAGATACCGTCGCCCTCGCCGCCTTCGAGCGACGACCGGGCGGAGACGGAGACGATAGCCCCCTCGCTGTCCTGTAAGTGGGGCAGGGCGTGTTTCGAGGCGAGGAACATCGTCTTCAGGTTGACGTCGAAGAGGAAGTCGAACGTATCGACGCCCGTCTCCGCTATCGGGTCGCCGCCGCGCCACGTCCCCGCGATGTTGAGGAGGTAGTCCAGTCGGCCGTGTTCGTCGACGACGGCCTCGACTACCTCCGCGACGTCCTCCTCCTCGGTGAAGTCGCCGCCGTGGAAGTCGATGCGGTCGGGGTCCGACAGCTGGAAGTCCTCGCTGCCCGGCTCGACCACGTCGGCCCCGCAGACGGTCGCCCCCGCTTCGAGGAAGGCGTTCGCCACGGAACTGCCCAGTGCGCCGCCGACACCGGTGACCAGTGCGACCTCGCCGTCCATATCGAAGGTGACGGACATGCGCGGTGAGAGGGGCGACGGCCCGATAAAGCTCAGCCCAGTCCGCCGGCGGACTCAGGGGGTGACGACGAGTTTGCCGAGGAAGCTCTCTTCGAGCACGTCCCGGTGTGCGTCGGCAACCTCGGCGAGATTGTACGTCTGCGCGACTTCGGCGGTGAGGTGGTCGTCTTCGAGGAGCGTCGCCAGCGACGCGAGCACCCCGCCGAAGTCGGGCGCGTTGAACATCAGGACGTGGTGGACCGACAGCGACTTCGACCGGCAGTTCGGGACGCTCTCGAACGTGGCCGCCGCGTCGCCGTTGCCGATGGCGGCGACCCGCCCGCCCTGTGCGGCCACCTCGGCGTCGAACGAGAGGTAGTCGTCGAGGCGGTGGTCCAGGATCACGTCCGGGCGACCGGCCGCGACGACGGCGTCCGCGAGGTCGTCCCGGGAGTAGTCCAACACGTCGTCGGCACCCAGTTCGCGGAGCCGGTCGTGATACGTCGGCGAGGCCGTCGTGGTGACCCGCGCGCCGCTCGCGGCGGCGAGCTGGACGGCGACGTGACCGACGCCGCCGCTTCCCCCGTGAATCAGGGCGCGCTCGGCGGGTTTCAGCGAGCAGGCGGCGACCAGCGACTCCCACGCCGTGACGCCGACCAGGGCGATCGCCGCCCCGGTCTCGAAGTCGACGCTCTCGGGCAGGCGAGCCAGGTGGGATTCGGGGACAACGGCGTACTCGGCACAGGTCCCCTGGAGCCAGTTGCCGAGGCCGGTGGCGAAGACGCGGTCGCCCTCGGCGTACTCCGAGACCGACTCGCCGATCGCGGCGACCGTGCCAGCGCAGTCCGACCCCGGAATCCACGGGAGGTCGCCCGGTTCGTAGCCGCCCTCGCGGAAGTAGGTGTCGACGGGGTTGACCGCCGCGGCCTCGACGTCGACCAGTACCTCGTCCGCCCCCGGTTCCGGCCGCTGGATCTCGTCGACCGTGAGGACGTCCGGTCCGCCGTATTCGTGAAATCTGACAGCGCGCATGTCCGGCGGGTCACGGGGTACGGATAAAAAGAATGCGGGCGATCGACGGAGCGGAGTCCGTACCGAGCGTACACTGTCCAGTTATTCACCGCATAGCGAACACTTTCCCCTATTTTTCGAGGCTCCGACCCGAGGCGGACCTGCCGGCCGCTCACCGTCGAGTGCGGACCGCACAAAAGAACGGAGTCGGAAACGGAAGCAGCGACGTGGCCGTCAGTGGATGCCCATCGCTTCGATCTGCTCTTGATACCGGTTCCGGATGGTGACTTCCGTCACCTGCGCGACGTCCGCGACCTCGCGCTGGGTCTTCTTCTCGTTGCAGAGCAGGGACGCGGCGTAGATGGCCGCGGCGGCGTAGCCCGTGGGGGACTTCCCCGAGAGCAGGCCCTGCTCGGCCGTCGTGTCGATGATCTCGTTGGCCTTCGACTGGACCTCCTCGGAGAGTTCGAGCTCCGAGGCGAACCGGGGGACGTACTGCTTGGGGTCTACCGGCTCCATCTTGAGTTCGAGCTCCTGGGCGACGTAGCGATACGTTCGCCCGATCTCCTTCTGCTCGACTCGGGAGACGTCCGAGACCTCTTCGAGGCTCCGCGGGATGCCCTCCTGTCGGCAGGCGGCGTACAGGCAGGCCGTCGCCACGCCCTCGATGGAGCGGCCGCGGATGAGGTCCTCGTTGAGCGCGCGTCGGTAGATGACCGAGGCGACCTCTCGCACCGAGCGCGGGACACCCAGCGCCGAGGCCATGCGGTCGATCTCCGAGAGCGCGAACTGGAGGTTGCGCTCGCCGGCGTCTTTCGTCCGGATGCGCTCTTGCCACTTTCGCAGGCGGTGCATCTGGGAGCGCTTCTCCGAGGAGAGCGACCGACCGTAGGCGTCCTTGTCCTTCCAGTCGATCTGGGTGGTCAGCCCCTTGTCGTGCATCGTCTGGGTCGTCGGCGCGCCGACGCGTGACTTCGATTGGCGCTCGGAGTGATTGAACGCGCGCCACTCCGGCCCGCGGTCGATGTTCTCGTCCTCGATGACGAGGCCGCAGTCCTCACAGACGAGTTCACCACCGCCGTCGCTGGTGATGGATTCCGACTCACACTCCGGACAGGTCTGCTGACCTGTGTCCTCGGACTCCTGCTCACGCTCCTGCTGGTCCGTTTCCCGCTGGCGCGTCGGCCTTTCCATGTGTTCTTTTACGGAGAACGGCCTATCACGTATAAATGTTTTGGCTAAGGCAGTGCATTACCCCGGGTAAGTGCCTGCTACTGGTGTCGAATCGGGGGCACATCGGCGGTGCGTAAAGGTTTAACCGGGGGGCGGCCGGTGGTAGTGGCATGAATGTGGCCGTACTGGGGGCTGGCCCGCGCGGGCGCAACGCCACCCGCAGGTGCCTGCGCGCGGGACACGAGGTACGCTTGTACGACTCGGACGCCCACGCCGTCATGGACAGCATCGACGCTGTCGGACAGCGGCTTCCGGAACGCGAGATCAGCGACCACGTCGACGGGACGACGGGGCTGCAGAGCGCGGTCTCAGGCGTCGACCTCGTCCTCGATACGACGGCCGGTGACGTAGACGAACGCCGCGAACTGCTCACCGAGGTCGAACAGTTCGTAGCCGACGAGACGATCCTCGTCAGCGAGACGGAGGAATCGGTCACCGCCGTCGCCACCGGACTAGAGCGACCCGGGCGCGCCGCGGGTCTCCACTTCGTCGAGCCGGCGGAGTCCGGACTCGTCGAAGTGATTCTCGCCGACCAGACGACCGACGCCACGCGCGAACGTGTTCGCGAGTTCGTCGAGGAACTGGGCGGCGTCCCGCTGGCCGTCCGAGACGCGCCGGGATTCGCCGCGGCGCGCCTCGAACTCGCCGAACTGGTCGAGGCGATACGCGTCGTCGAATCCGGCGTCGCTACCGTTCCCGACGCGGACCTCGCGGCGACGCGAACGGAAGAGGAGCGCGGCCCGCTCGCTCGGGCGGACGAACGCGGACTCGACGGCGTCCTCGAATCGCTCGATCGCCTCGCGTCGACCCTCGACGACCGCTTCGAACCGCCGGCGCTCCTCCGTCAGCGAGTCGCCGACGGCCACCTCGGGAAATCGACCGGCGAGGGGTTCTACGTCTGGAAGAACGGCGAGCCGTCCTCGGCCGCGGAGCTGGGTCAGCGCGACGCCGCCCCCGGTGACGACTCCGACGAGGGATGACCGACGACCGGCCCGAAACTGACGACGGCGACGGACTCAACGAACTGTTCGACGAACTCGAAGAGCTGGAGGAGATCGTCGACAGCGAGACCGAGCGCGAGCAGGTCCGCGAGGCGATGCGGGCGGCGACGGCGGCACAGGACCGCGATCCCGTCGTCTTCGGCCGCGTCATCTGGGGCTTCGACCGCGAGGACTTCGCCGAGGCCGTCCTCGGGTCGCTCCTCTTCGGTATCCCGATGGCCGTCGAAGGGGGCACGATAGATGCGGGTCAGCATATCGCGAGGCATCCGCTGTACTTCTTCGGAACGCTGACGGCGGCGGTAGCGATGGTGTTCGGTATCCTCTACGTCGCGGACTTTCAGGACGTCCGGGTCGCCAATCGCATCCTGGGAATCGTCCCGCGCCGTCTCGCGGTCGTCACGGCTACCGCGTTCGCTGTCTCCGTGGCACTCCTGACCGGGTGGGGGTTGGTCGAATGGTCGACGGACCCCATCGTCGTCTGGCAGTCGCTCTGTACGTGTACCGTGGCCTTCGTCCCGATGGCCATCGGCGCGGCGCTGGGCGACATCCTCCCCGGCAGCTGATTCGCGCCGACCTGTCGGGAGTCCGTGGCACCGAGTCCCGCTGACGGCGACGTTTGGCAACCGTTAAAAGCCGCGGTCGGATACGGGGTGGTATGAGCGAGAGCCAGCAGAAGCGGACGCAGAAGTGCGTCTCGTGTGGCATCAACATCGCCGGCAACAACGCCGCGGCGTTCAAGTGCCCGGACTGCGGGCAGCAGATCTACCGCTGTTCGACCTGCCGGAAGCAGAGCAACCTCTACAAGTGTCCTGACTGCGGCTTCACGGGGCCATAACGATGGGGAAGGTAGCCGCCAAGATCAAGGTCATGCCGGAGAGCCCGGACGTCGACCTCGACGACCTCCAGGAGCGCCTCGAAGGGTCGCTTCCCGAGGGAGCGAAGATCAAGGGCTTCGAGCGCGACGACGTCGCGTTCGGTCTCGTCGCCCTCTTCCCGACGGTCATCATCCCCGACGAAGCCGGTGGGACCGACGCCGTCGAGGAAGCGTTCGCGGACGTCGACGGCGTCGAGTCGGTCGACGTCGACACCGTCGGCCGCCTGTAAGCGACTGGCTCCCGTTTTCGCGTTCTCCGACCGGCCAGTGACGACTGCGTGTAAGCGACCACGCCGGTTCCACCGGTCACGCAGTTCTCGACGCAGTTCTGGACCCCCACTCGCGGACGTAGAACGCACGTTTTATTACGGCGACCGGACAAGCGATGGGCAAGAATGCCTAGTTCAAACGGTCCTCTCGAAGGAACTCGCGACAAGCTCAAGAACGACGCCCGAGAACGCGGTACGTCCCCGCCCCAGCGCTCCGTCGAGCAGTTCGAGGAGGACGAGAAGGTCCACCTGAAGATCGACCCCTCGGTCCCCGACGGCCGCTTCCACCCGCGATTCAACGGCCTGACCGGCACCGTCCTCGGCGAGCAGGGCACGGCCTACAAGGTCGAGATCGTCGACGGCGGCAAGACGAAGACGGTCATCGCCAAGCCCGCACACCTGCGTCGGCAAGAGAACTGAGATGACCATCTTCAAAGCGAAGCTCGACGAGGAGTACCTCACCCTCGCCGAGACCAAAGCGGTGCTCGAAGACCTCGAAGTCGAGCGGGCGGCCGACGAGGACCGCGAGATGCGCTACGAGCTCAAGCGGGCCATCGAGCACGTCAACCGCTTCGCCTTACTCGACCCCGAGGAGTCCCGCGAGTTCGTCTCGCAACTGCGGGAACTGGAGAAGGTCGACGAGCCGACCGCCTACAAGATAGCGAACCTGCGGCCCCTCGACCGGGACGAGCTTCGCGCGGTCTTCGCCCAGGAGCGGTACACACTCTCGGGCGACGAACTCGACGAGATTCTCGATATCGTCAGGCAGTACGCCTGATAGAGACGACGGGCGGTCGTACGGCAGTCTCCCGTTTCTGTCCGCTCATCCACGGCCATTAAGTGTACTCTCGTCGTATCGCAGCGCATGACCAACACGGAGAGCGGTGGTGACGAGATGGTCGCGGCGGTCCTCGATCTCCTCCCGCGCGGACGGAGCGACGACGACCGGCCACAGCACCAGAAAGAGCCGCTCGCGTTCGTTCTCGATATCGATGAGTTCTATCTCTACGAGCTCGTTCTCGACGACGACCACGACGTCTCTATCGGCGACCGGGTCGACCTCACGGCGTTCGGTCGGGTGAACGAAATCGAGTACGAGGAGCTGCCGAGCAGCGCGCAGTCCGAGATCGACTACGCCGTCGAGGAGATCGTCGAGGCCGACGAACGGCGCTTCGTCGACTTCTACAACGACGCCCAGCCGATCACGCTGCGACTCCACCAGTTGAATCTCCTGCCCGGGATCGGGAAGAAACTGCGGAACACGATTCTCGACGAGCGAAAGCGCCAGCCCTTCGAGAGCTTCGAGGAGCTCGAAGAGCGCGTCGGCGGTCTCCACAATCCCGAAGAGGTACTCGTAGAGCGCATTCTCGAAGAGCTGCGCGAAGACGACCTGAAGTATCGGACGTTCGTTCGCCGAAGCGAGCAGGGCGAAGCCGAGTGAAACGAGGCTTCGAAGCGAAGCGGGGAGCAGAGCGACCCGCAGAGCAGGGCGAGGCAGATAGCTGAGCGGAGCCAAGCTATCTGCCTCGAAGCGGAACGGGGAGTGAAACGACCCGTGGAGCAGGGCGAGGCGGAGTTCGTCCCTCACTCCGCCTCGGGGCGAAACGGCGATCGTAGGGAGCCGTAGAGCAGGGCGAGGCAGATAGCTAAGTCGGCCAGCGAGTAGGCGACCTTTTCAATCGCCGACCGCCTACGGAGACGCAATGACCGACACGCAGACCGGGCGTCGCAACCCCGACGCGCTCGTCCGCCGAGCGGGCAAGCGGGCCGACACCCGACAGGACCAGCACTTCCTCGTCGACGACCGAGTGCTCGATCGCATCCCCGAGTACGCCGTCGAAGCGGACGTAGACCTCTCTCACGTCCTCGAGATCGGCGGCGGTCCCGGCGCGCTGACCGACCGCTTGCTCGGCCACGCCGAGGAGGTGACCGTCGTCGAACGCGACCCGGACTTCGCGGCGCACCTCCGCGAGGAGTTCGCCGCCGAGCGAGCGGCGGACCGGCTGACCGTCCGCGAAGGCGACGCGCTCGACGTCTCGCTGCCGGAGTTCACGGCCAGCATCTCGAATCTCCCCTACGGCGCGTCCTCCGAGATCGCGTTTCGACTCCTCCCGCGGAAGCGACCGCTCGTCCTGATGTTCCAGCGGGAGTTCGCCGAGCGGATGGCCGCCGAGCCCGGCACAGACGACTACGGCCGCCTCTCCGTGACGGCGGGCCACTACGCCGACGTGGATGTCGTCGAGACGGTTCCCAAGGAGGCGTTCGACCCGCAGCCGCGCGTGACGAGCGCGCTCGTGCGGACGACGCCGCGGGAACCGGCGTACACGGTGCCCGACGACGCCTTCTTCATGGACTTCCTGAAGGGGGTGTTCACCCAGCGCCGGAAGACGATGCGCAACGCCGTCCGGAACACCGCCCATATCTCGGGACTGGGCGACCCCGACGCCGTCGTCGAGGCGGCCGACGAGGACCTGATGAGCGCCCGCGCCGGGAATCTCGCGCCGGCGGACTTCGCCGACCTGGCGACGTTGGCCTACGAAGTCGGCGAGCCGGAGGCGTGAGGATGAGGGAGGGTGAGCGAACCAGCGACGCAGACGACACAGGAGGCCCGGACGACGTGACTCACACCGGCGGTCGGCCCGCGCTGGCCGATCGGCGCGACGTGGAGTCCGTGTATCAACCGGCGGAGGACTCCGATCTGTTGGCGCGGGCGGCGTCCGAGCGGGTGGGCGCGGGCGACAGGGTCCTCGACGTGGGCACCGGATCGGGCTACGTCGCGGCGACGATGGCCGAGGCGGGGGCCGAGAGCGTCGGCGCGGACGTGAACCCGCTCGCGTGTCGGCAGGCCCGGGAAAACGGCGTGCGGGTCGTCCGCGGCGACCTGCTCGAACCGTTCCGCGACGGCGTCTTCGACCTCGTGACGTTCAATCCGCCGTATCTCCCGACGCCGGAAGAGGAGGAGTGGGACGACTGGATGGAACACGCCCTCTCGGGCGGCGAAGACGGTCGCCGCCTCGTCGACCCGTTTCTGGCGTCCGTCGGTCGCGTCCTCGCGCCCGACGGCGCGGCGCTCTTGCTCGTCAGCAGCCTCACCGACCCCGACGCCGTCCGCGAGTACGGCCGCGAACGCGGACTAGCGAGCGAGCGGGTCGCGAGCGAGAAGCATCCGTACGAGGAGCTCGTCGTCCTGCGGTTCACTCGTCAGTAATTACCATAGGGCATTTTCTCGAATAGGAAATATTAAAGCCCGTCATTTCGTAGGCGGGCGCAATGACAGAGATAGTCGCCACGACCCCCGGTCTGTTCCCGCTGCCGGACTGGGCCAAGGACGAACTGTCCGATCTGAAGGGACACCAGAAGACCGACCTCATCAGCGGTGACGAGGGCGGAGAGATCACGCAGGCCTACGACCGCGCCCGCGAGGAAGTCGTCTCGCTCCAGCAGGAAGCGGGGCTCGACCGCGTCGTCGAGGGCCAGCTCCGGTGGGACGACATGCTCGCTCACCCGCTGGCGGTCCACGACAGCGTCGAGACGCGCGGGATCGTCCGTTACTACGACAACAACAACTTCTACCGAGAGCCGGTCGTGCAGGGCGACCTCTCGGCCGACGGCGACGTCGCCGCCGACCTGAACGCGGCCGCCGAACTCGTCGACGACGGGCTGCAGGCGGTGCTGCCCGGCCCGTACTCGCTCGCGGACCTCGCCACGGACGAGCACTACGGCGACGACGCCGCCTTCCTCGACGCCATCGCCGACTTCCTCGCCGGCGAGGCCGAGCAGTTCCCCGACGTCGAGACGCTGTTCCTGTTGGAACCGTCGCTGGTCGAGAACGCCCCCGAAGACGGGGAGGACGAACGAGCCAGCGAGGCCATCGACACCGTCGCCGACGCCGTCGACGCCGACGTCGTCGCGCACACCTACTGGGGAGCGATCGAGGAGAAGGTGTACGCCCACCTGATGGACGCAGACGTCGAGGCCATCGGCTTCGATCTGATAGCGAACCACGACCAGAACGTCTACAACGTCCAGGAGTACGGCACGAAAGACGACGTGGCGCTCGGCGTCGTCGACGGACAGAACACGCTCGTCGAAGCGCCCGAGACGATTCGCGACCGCATCGACTGGTTCGAACAGCAGACCAACACCGTCTACGACACCGTCTACGCCACCGCGAACACCGAGCTGTTCTATCTTCCCGTCAACAAGTTCGCGGATAAACTACAGTCGCTTGCGAACGCGACGACGCTGGAGGTGGAGGCATAACCATGACTGGACCACGCGAGCAGTTCCGACCGGAGAATCACCCGAACGATCACTTCCTACTGACCACGGTGGTCGGCTCCTACCCCAAGCCGAAGTGGCACGACCGCGCCCGCGAGATGTTCGAGGACGGGGACGCCGACTTCGGCGAGGACGAGTGGGAGGAGTCGAAAGACGACGCCTCGCGGCTCATCACCCACGAACACGAGCGCTCGGGTCTCGACGTCATCTGCGACGGCGAGATGCGCCGCAACGAGATGGTCGAGTACTTCGCCCACCGCATCGACGGCTACGAGTTCAACGGCCGCGTGAAGGTCTGGGGCCACAACTACTTCGATAAGCCCTCGGTCGCCGACGAGGTCGAGTACGGCGAGCAGTGGCTCGTCGAGGAGTTCGAGTTCACCGACGAGGTGGCCGAGCGCCCGGTCAAGGTGCCCATCACCGGCCCCTACACGCTGGCCAACTGGTCGTTCAACGAGGTCTACGACAGCGAGGAGGAACTGGCCTACGAGCTGGCCGACCTCGTCAACGAGGAGATCGAGGCGCTGGTCGAGGCCGGCGCGCGCTACATCCAGATCGACGAACCGGCGCTGGCGACGACGCCGGACGACCACGCCATCGTCGGCGAGTGCCTCGAACGCATCGTCGACGACGTGCCCGAGGACGTCCGCCTCGGCCTGCACGTCTGTTACGGCGACTACTCGCGCATCTACCCCGAGATTCTGGAGTACCCGGTCCACGAGTACGACCTCGAACTCGCCAACGGCGACTACGAGCAGCTCGACGTCTTCAAGGAGCACGAGTTCACGAAGGACTTCGCGATGGGTGTTCTGGACGCTCACACGGCCGAGGTCGAGTCCGTCGAGGAGATAAAGGAGAACATCAAGAAGGGACTGGAGGTCGTTCCGCCGGAGCGACTCACCGTCTCGCCGGACTGCGGCGTGAAACTCCTGCCCCGCGAGGTCGCCTACGGCAAGATGGAGAACATGGTGCAGGCGGCCCGCGAGATCGAGGAGGAACTCGACGCCGGCGAGATCGACGTCGTCGCGAGCGGTGGTGCGGAAGCGAGCGCGGACGACTAGCGGGATTTCTCCGAAATCTCGGAAGCGAGCGGGGAACGGAGTGACCCGTGAGCAGCGAGGTTCTGAGCAGCGAGAGACCGTCGGTCTCTCGGGCAGTCGGGCGGCGGTGTCGCCCGACGACGGAGCGAAGAACCTCGACGTCGAGCAGGCCCCTCTCCGATCGCTCGGACTTCGTTTTGTTGCATCTCTCCGATCGGCCGTCGGTCTCTCACGGCTAACCGCGTTATGCGAATACAGGTCGCACGAGGCGTGGGAAGTGTTATCGGGAGTTCGACGAAAGCCGAAATTACTATCGACCACCGACCACAATTGATTCAGGTAGATTGTCATTTACCGCCGAGAATTGTTTCATCTAAATTGCCGTTGCGGTGGTCTTTAGCGATTCTTTGGCCCGATATTTCACGTAGGAACCATAGAGTGGCAAACAGTGACACTCTGGGAAAGAGTTTAGTCACTCTCGGGTGTTGACTCACGACGAGAGAACATGACTGACGACACACACCTTCGGGCGGAACTGTATCTTCGCGGCGACACGTACGGCACCTTCGACGCCCAACAGCAGGTCCTGAACCGAGTCAAGCGGCTCGAAGCCAACGGCGTGTTCACGGAGTCGATGGTCGCCGGCGAGTGGCAGCGGATCCGGACGATGGCCGAGGACAAGCGGTCGGGCGCGCTGGCGACCTACGAGGAGTTCCGCGACTGGGCCGAGCGCAACGCCACGTCGCTGGAACCGGCCTTCGAACGGCGGACCCGGAGCTACGTCGGGCTGGACCGGGTCGACGACGTCGTCGTCTTCCCGGTCGTCTCGCTGGCGATCTACGACGACACGCAGTTAGAGGCCGTCTTCCCGTGTACCGACGGCGAGTACACCTACACGGTGGGCGACGCGCTGGACGCCTTCGAACGCGGCGACGAGGAGTGGCTCGCGCAGTTCGACACCGTCACCGTCGGCCGCACCGAACCGTGGCTCGAACCCGGCGTCGAGACGACGCCCTAGCCGCGTAGCGCCTCGACCGGTTCTTCGCTGGCGGCTTTCCACGCCGGATAGAGGCCGCTCAGGATGCTCGTCACCACGCCGAAGCCGAACGCCGCGAGCAGATACCACGCGTTGGCCATCCGGAAGACGGCCATCGCGTCGCCGACGGTGTAGTGGTTGATGGCCAGTCCGGCGACGAGGCTGATGAGGACGCCGACGAGCCCGCCGATGACGCCCAGGAGCGTCGCTTCGGTCAGCATCACCTTGAGCACGTCGCGCTTCTGATAGCCGACCGCGCGCAGGACGCCGATCTCCTCTCGGCGCTCGACGGTCGACATCAGCATCACGTTGAGGATGGAGATGCCGGCCACGAACAGCGAGATGGAGGCGATGCCGACGAGGACGGTGTTGATGATCTGGAACTGCTGTTCGATGAGGTCGACTATGTCGCCGAACTCCGTGACGGTGACCCGCTCCTGCCGGCCGTTGAGCGACTCCCGGATCGCCATTGCCGTCTCGTTGGCCTGTGACCCCGACTGAGCGGTGATGTACACCTGCGAGTACCCGCGCTGGTCGAAGCTACTGGCCGGGAGAACGAGCCTGTTCGCCGGGTTGAGCGGCGAGAACGCGTCGCCCGATTCGAGCACCGCGCGCACCCTGACGGCGCTCCCGTTGACGGCGATCGTGCTCCCCGGATGCAAGTCGTGTTGCTCTGCGAGAGCGCTACCGACGAGCGCGCCGGAGCGGAACGGCTCCGGGACGCGTCCCTCGGTAGCGTTGTATACCTCCGCCGGGTTTTGAAGCCCGTAGACTAACTGCGTCGTGTTCTGATTGCGGTCGAAAGCGACCGGTTGGACGCCCTGCTTGACCGGCGACACCGTCGCGTCCGGTCCCGCGGCGCGTCTGATGTCTCTGACGTCCCGTTCCGAGAGCGAATCGAAGCCCGCCTCCTGATTCGGCGAGACGGTCAGCTGGTTGCCGACGCCCCCGAGGTTCTGCGTGAACGAGTACTGCAGCGCGACGCCGAACATCCCGAGCGACGCGATCGCGACGACGCCGATGACGATACCGAGCGACGCCAGCAGCGACCGCATCTTCGTCCGCGTGAGGTTGCGGCTGGCCATCAGCGCCGCGGGGAAGCGGCGATACAGCGGCTCAAGCATCCAATATCTCCTTTCCGACGGTGCCGTCGACGAGGTGGACCGTCCGGTCGACGTACTGATTGACCAGTTCGTCGTGGGTCACCGCGACGATGGCGACGTCCTGTTCGTCGGCGATGCGGCGGAACTCGTCGAGGATCTGCCGACCGGTCTCGCGGTCGAGGCTCCCCGTCGGCTCGTCGGCGAGGACGATCGCCGGGTCGTTGATGAGCGAGCGGGCGATGGCGACGCGCTGTTTCTGCCCGCCCGAGAGCTGGTCGGGTCTGTGGTCGAAGCGGTCGCCGAGGCCGACCCGCGTGAGCAGGTCGCGAGCGCGGGCCGCACGGTCGGGGTCGCGGTCGAACAGGCGCGGGACCTCGACGTTCTCGACGGCGTTCAGCGTCGGCAGGAGGTAGAAGTGCTGGAAGACGAACCCGATGGTCCGCTTCCGGAGGGCGGTCCGCTTGCGGTCGCCGAGGTCGGTCACGTCCCGGCCGTTCAGAATGACTCGGCCCTCCGTCGGCGTCGCTAACAGGCCGAGGATGTTGAGCAGTGTGGACTTCCCGCTCCCGCTGGGCCCCATGATGGAGACGAACTCGCCGGCTTCGAGCGCGAAGTCGATACCGCCGAGGGCCTCCAGCGTCTCGCCGCCGGTCCGGTACCGCTTGACGATGTTTCGGGCGTCGATGACAGTCATATGTCGTCGGGCTCGTCGGAGCGACGGGACCAGCGGATGAGGATGCCGGCGACGACGACCACCGCGACGGCCCCGACGGCGAGTATCGGGAGCAGGCCGCCGCCGCTGTCGTTCGATTGGGCCGGCGTCTGCACCGGTCCGGTCGACGTCGTTCCGGTCTCGACCTGGAACGTCCGCTGCTTGCGGGTCCCGTCTACGAGATAGGACACCTGGACGGGGACCGAGGAGACGTTGCCGGTCGTGCGGGCCGTGACGTCGAAGGAGACGAAGTCCGAGGAGGGGACCGTCCCGACGAAGTAGTCCTTGTTCGGTTCGACGGGCTCGACGTTCTCGGTGGGAGCGACGCCGACGATGACGCTGTTCGCGCTCGACATCCCGACGTTGCTCGCGCTCCCGCTTATCTGGAGGTGACCTCCCTCTCGGCTGACGGAGACGCCGGTCAGCCGGATCGCGCCCGGAACCGAGCGGAGCTGCGCGGTCGTGCCGGCGCTTCGCTGTCGCGTTCCGATCTCGTAGTTCGCGTCGACCGAGACGTCCGCGCTCCCCTCCGACATCGTGGCGTTGAGCCGGACCCGCTTCGAGGAGCCGGCGGGTACCGACGAAACGATCGCCCGCTGGAACGTCGCGTTGGCAGACGAGGCCGTGACGACCACGTCCTCCGCGGGCGCGTTCCCCTGATTGATCACGTCGACGGCCAGAGCGCGGTCGGTGCCGGTGCCGACGCCAGATGCGTCGAGGACGACGCCCTCACGGAGTTCCTCCGTTCGGATCGTCTGCGTCCGCGTCACGGTCCGGTCCGTGCCGCCGGGGACGGTGTAGGAGAGCGTCGCTTCGAGTTCGTGCGCTCCGTCGCTCTCGGGGCGGAACCGGAACGGGGCCGAGGCGGTGTTCCCGGCGGGGAGCGTCGCCAGCACGGTCCGGTCTTCGAGCATCGTGACGCCGTCGCCGGAGACGGTTATCTCGACGTTCGAGACCGGGGTGTCGAGCCCGTTCGCCACGGTGACGGCTCCCGAGGCGGGGACGCCGGCGACCGACTCGTTGGCTCGGACGTCGAGCTGCGGGTGGTTCTCTTCGACCGAGAGCGATATCGGATAGCGCAACTGGACGGACGCGTTCGTGTTCGCGTTCTCGCCGTAGACGATGAGCCGGAGGTTCCGGGTGCCGGCCTCGTCGAAGGTGTGGGTCAGCGGGACCTGTATGTCCGACCCGGGGGATATCGTTCCGACGTCCGTGACGCGTTCGTACTCGGTGATCCCCTGCCCCGACGCCCTTCTGATGGCGATCGCGTTCACCTGTAGCGGCGCGGTACTCGACTGCGCGTTCCGGATCGTCGGCGTGAACGTGATCGACTCGCCGGGCGCCGGGCTGGCGGGCGAGATGGTGACGTTAGACACCGACGCGTCGACGCCCGCACCGGCGACCGTCACCGGGACGACGGCGACGCTCGCTATCAGGACGAGCGCCGTCAGACGCCGCATCGTCCCTCCCTCGCCGGTCGAACGTTCGTTCGAGGTTCGGGCTGGAGGGCGACCTCGCGACAGATGGGGACCTGTTCCATGTGTCTCCGTCCACTCGACTACGATTTATAACTGGTGAAAGTATCCTGTCACGACCGTGAAATTTTCGGCGAGCGACGCGACCGCCGACCGCGACGGTGGCCGGAGACGGCTCTCAGAGCGGGATACCGTCGAGCAACCGCTCGAACTGCTGGCGGTACTGGGCCTCGGCCCGGGCCTGTGCCAAGCCGGACTGCTCGGCGAAGGCGGCCTCGAACCCGGCCATCCGCCACAGCAGCGTCGAGAGCTGATACAGCGGTCGGCGCTCTTCGTAGCCGCCGCCGAACTCCATCGGTCGTTGTTCGAGATAGCCGTCGCGAAACTCCGCGCGGAGCCGCTGGCGGACCTCGGGGTCCCGAAACGACGAGTCGACGAAGAGGAACTCCGTCTGTGCGAGGTTGTACTCGGGGAGGGCCGCCAGCACGTCCTGCCAGTCGAGGACGGCCGTGATCGGCTCGTCGGCCCCGGGGTCGAACAGGAGGTTCGCCGGGCGGAAATCGTCGTGGACGAGCCGCGGCACGCCGTCCTCCGGGACGAGGTCGAGCGCGGGTTCGATGCGCTCTTCGGCCCGTTCGGCCACGTCCGCGAACGGCGTATCGTCGAGCCGAGAGAGGTGCGTCCGAGTCAGCGTCTCGAAGTACTCGCGCCAACTGCCCATCCAGTCTCGGACGATGAGCCGGCCGTCGTGGAGATCGAGGCGACCGAACGCCTCGAAGCCGACCTCGGAGTGCATGTCGCCGAGGACGGCCCCGGCCTGTCGCATGACGCGTCGTCGGTCCTCAGTCGAGAGACCCGCGAACTCCTCGGCCAAGTTCTCGCCGTGGACGCGCTCGGTGACGAAGTAGGGCCGAACGTCCATCTCGGGGTCCTCCTTGAAGACGAGGATGCGCGGCACCGGGACGTCGGTGCGGTCGGCGACGTACTCGTGGAGCTTCGGTTCGACGGCGAAGGGCGCGTCGCCCGCCGGTTTGAACTTCACCACGACCTCGTAGGACTCGCCGCCGTGCCGGAGCGTCACCATGTAGACGTCGCTCTGGTGGCCCCCCGCCGGCGTCTCGAACGAGAACCCCTCGTAGTCGGGACCCGACTCGTCGAGCACCGCTTCGATGTCCCGTTCCGGTGTCGACACTGCAAGCGGGTAGGACGGAGGGCTAAATAAAAGTGTCAGTCGCCTCACTCGGCCGAACTCGGGTCGAAGCCGGGTCCGATTCCGTAGCCGACACTCGCTTGTCGGTGCGGGCGTAACCCCGCACATGCCCGAACTGACGCTGATCGCCGGCGTCGCCCGGACCGGCGCCATCGGCGACGGCGAGACGATCCCGTGGTACTACGAGGAAGACGAGACGCAGTACAAGGAGCGCGTCGCTGACCATCCCGTCGTCGTCGGGCGGCGGACCCACGAGGGGATGAGTCGGATCCGGGGCACCCACCCGGTCGTCGTCACTCGAAACCCGGACAGGTACGACGAGGAGGGGGTGACTTACGTCTCGACTGTCGCGGACGCGGTCGACGCCGTCGCGGCGCGCGACGAGCGGGGCTACGTCATCGGCGGGCAGTCCGTCTACTCGATGTTTCTCCCCTACGCCGACCGAGCGCTCGTCTCCGAACTGCCCGAGTACGAGGTGGGGAGCCGCGTCTTCCCCTACCTCGGGACCGACTGGACCGTGACCGCCCGCCACGCCTACGACACCTTCGACGTCGTCGAGTACGTCCACGACGACCCCCGCTCGCCGCCGAGCGGCGAGTGAGCGGGGCGCGTCCTTCGATATCATCAACCCTTAGCTACTCCGGTCCGTTCGGACGGACATGCAAACGGTCGAGGCGGCAGGGTTGGGAATTGGTGACGACCACCCGCCCCGCATCATGGGGGTACTGAACGTCAGCGAGGAGTCGCCGTACGACCCGTCGGTCTACGACGACCCGAGCGAGGCCGCCGCGTACGTCGACGAGGAACTCGTCGCGGAGGGAGCGGACATCGTCGATATCGGGCTCGAATCGGCGAACAAGCGCCTGGACGTGCTCACGCCCGAGCAGGAACTGGCGCGGCTGGACACCGCCGTCGAAACCATCGAGTCGGTGAGCGGCGACGCCGTCTTCTCGATCGAGACGCGCTACGCCGAGGTCGCCGACGCGGCGCTGAAGCGGGGCTTCGACATGGTCAACGACATCTGCGGCTTCGCGGATCCGGAGATGCCGGCGGTCTGTCGTGAGCACGACGCCGCCGTCGCCAAGATGGCGAGCCCGCCGGACCTCGCGCGGCCCGGCGCGGTCGAGGAGACCGACTGGGAAGCGGCCCGCTCCCCGGAGTGGGCCGAGCGCGCCGACTACGTCGACGAGATATACGCGGCGCTGGAACAGAACGGCTTCACCGACAAGACCATCGTCGACCCCGCTTTCGGCGGGTGGAGCGAGGAAAAGACCCTGGAAGACGACCGCGAGACGTTCCGCCGCCTTCGGGAGTTCCGCGGTCACGCCCGTCCGATACTCGTCTCCATCAACCGCAAGAACTTCCTGAAGTCCGTCGCCGACCGCTCGACCGAAGACGCGCTGCCGGTCAGCCTCGCCGCCACGTCGATGGCGGTCGAACGCGGCGCGCACGTCGTTCGCACGCACGACGTGGCCGAGACGCGGGACGCGGCGCTCGTCGGAGAGGCGTTCACCGAGCGCTCGCGCGTCGTTCGAGACGGCGTCACGGTGAGCGAACTGGACGTCCGCCGGCCGATGGAGGTCGCTCGTCACCTCGAACGCATCGGTGCGGACGGGGACGCGAGCGAGGCGTACGTCGGCCGGGTCTTCGAAGTGAACGGGCTCGACTCCGAGTCCGTGGACGAACTGCTGACCGTCGCCGAGAGGGCCGGTCTCGTCGTCCGAGTGGGAGAGAGCGGCCTCCTCGTCGGCGGCCGCCTCGACGCGCTGCGGGAGGCGACGGCGCGGCTCCCGGAGACGGCGGCGTTCGAACCGCTCGCCGAGGCGCTCGACCCATGACTGACCGATCACCGGAGGCGAACTGATGGACTACGCCCAGGAGCGGATCACGACGCTGCACGACCTGACCGACCCGACGCCGGACGCGCCGGTCGCCGAGAGCGCCGTCGTCGTCCCCATCGCCGGCGAGACGGAGGCGGCCGTGACGCCCGCCCACGTCTTCGAGACGCTCGCGGCGGTCGGACCGAGCGAAGTCGTCGTCCCGCTTCGCGCGCCCCGGGAGGTCGCCCTCGCGTTCCGAGAGTGGGCGAGCGAGTTCGCCGTCCCGGTGACGGTGCTGTGGTGTGATTCCCCGCCGTTAGAGACGCTCCTCGACGACCGCGGCCTAGGCGGGGGGACGGGCAAAGGGCGGGACGTCTGGCTCGGCCTCGGCGTCGCCGCGAGTCGGGCCGACTACGTCGCGGTCCACGACGCCGACGCGACGACGTACGCCGAGAAGCACGTTCCCCGACTGCTGGCCCCGCTGACGATGGGCCACGAGTTCGTCAAGGGCTACTACGCGCGCGTCGAGGACGACCGGTTGTACGGCCGCCTCGCGCGGCTGTTCGTCGCGCCGCTGTTGCGCGCCCTGGAGGACCGGCACACGGACCCGTTGCTGGGGTACCTCTCCGCGTTCCGGTATCCGCTGGCCGGCGAGTTCGCGGTCACCGCCGACGCCGCGAGACGGATTCGCGCTCAGCGAGCGTGGGGATTGGAACTCGGGATGCTCGGCGAGACTTACAGCGTGGCCGGCGAGACGGGCACCGCGCAGGTCGACCTCGGAATTCACCGACACGACCACCGACCGGTCGGCGGCCGCGGCGGCCTCTCGACGATGGCGACCGAAGTCGGCGAGGCGCTGTTCCGCGCCCTCGAAGACGGCGGCGTCGCCCCGAACTACGGGACGCTTCCCGACGCGTACCGGACGGCCGCGGACCGCTACATCAAGCAGTACGCCGCGGACGCGGCGTTCAACGGCCTCGACTACGACCCCGACGGGGAGCGAGCACAGATCTCGGAGTACGAAGAGAGCATCCGGCCGCCGGGGCCGGACGACCGGCTCCCGGCGTGGGTCGACGCCGGCCTCGCGCCGTCGGCGGTCGTCGACGCCTCGCGGGACGCGCTCGAACGGCGCTGCGACAGCTCACTCGACTGACGCGACGGTCGTCTGCGTCGTCCATTCCTGCCGCTCAGGCCAGCTCCTCGACGAGGTCGTGGAACGACTCGATAGTCAGGTCCGGATCGCCGGCGAAGGCGTCCCACGGGCCGTCGTCGCGGTTCACCCACACGCCCTGCGCTCCGGCGTGCATCGCGCCGTAGACGTCGAAGTACCCCGCCGTGACGTGGGCGATCTCGTCGATGGGCGTCCCCGTCCGCGCGGCCGCGTGGCGGTACAGTTCCGCGGCGGGTTTGAACGTTCGAATCTCGTCGGCGCTGACGGTGTCCTCGACGAGACCGCCGATGTCGGCGTGGGCGACCATCGACTCCAGCATCTCGGGGTTGCCGTTCGAGACGACGTAGAGGTCGTAGCCGGCCTCGGAGAGGCGGCTCATCCCGTCGCGCACGTCGTCGAAGACGTCCAGTTCGTGGTACACGGCCAGAATCTCGTCGCGCTCCGCCGTGTCGAGGTCGACGCCGTGGGCCTCCAGCGCGTACTGGAGCGCGTCGCGGTTCATCTCGTAGAACGGTTTGTACGCGTCGATGGCGTTGGCGATGAACGTGTAGGCCAGCGAACGGGAACGCCAGAGCCGCGAGACTGGTTCGGGGTCCGGAACCCGTTCTCGTAACGCCGCCTCGGCCGCTTCGACGTCGACGATGGTGCTGTAGGAGTCGAACGTGACCGTCGTCACGGCGTCGGGGTCGAAAGGCATGGGCGCTCGTAGGCGAGCCAGTCGGATAAGGAACCGCCGGGAGATTGAAATCCGTTTCAACAGGCCGAGTCGGACGTGCCTGTGGGTTTATGCCACGCGCGGCCGGAGTGCGGCCCATGTCTGGCAGGTTCAGCGTCGACGGACCGGCGGTGGTCACGGGGGCGTCGCGGGGTATCGGGCGGGCCGTCGCGGAATCGTTCGCCGCCGACGGGGCCGACGTCGCCGTCTGCTCGCGCGACGAAAGCGAGATAACTGCGGCGGCAAGCGAAATCAGCGACGAGCACCCGGGCGACGCCATCGGCGTCGAGTGCGACGTCCGCGACCGGGAGGGCGTCGGCGCGTTCGTCGAGGCGGCCGTCGAGGCGTTCGGCGGGCTCGACGTGCTGGTGAACAACGCCGGCGCGTCGTTCGTGTCGTCGTTCGACGACATCTCCGCGAACGGGTGGCAGTCTGTCGTCGACGTGAACCTCACGGGGACGGTCAACTGCTCACAGGCGGCGAGCGACCACCTCGACGGCGGCAGCGTCGTCAACGTCGCCAGCGTGGCCGGCACGGACGGCGCGCCGTACATGAGCCACTACGCCGCCTCGAAGGCGGCCGTCGTCAACCTCACGCGCACGCTGGCCTACGAGTGGGCCGGGAGAGACGTCCGGGTCAACTGCGTCGCACCGGGATACGTGGCGACGCCGGGCCTCGAATCCCAGATGGGCATCAGCGCCGAGGAGGTAGACCGCGAGTCCGTCGACCGCAATGTCGGCGTCAGCGCGGAGATCGCCGACGCCGTTCGGTTCCTCGCCAGCGACGCCGCCTCCTTCGTCACCGGCCAGACCCTCTCCCCGCGCGGCGTGCCGTCGATAGAGGAGACCCCGGAGCTATGACGGACCGAGACGTCTACCTGCCCGTCGCCGCACAGCCCTCCGTCGAGACGCTCGTCGGGATGAGCCGACTCGCCGAAACGAGCGGTTACGACCGCGTCTGGCTCCCGGAGACGTGGGGTCGGGACGCCGTCACGACGCTCTCGAGCGTCGCCGAGCACACCGACGAGATCGGTATCGGCACCTCGGTCATGAACGTCTACTCCCGGTCGCCCGCGCTCATCGGGCAGACGGCGGCGACGTTACAGGAGGTCTCGGACGGCCGCCTGCGGCTGGGCGTCGGGCCGTCGGGTCCCATCGTCATCGAGGGGTGGCACGGCGTGGACTTCGAGCGACCGCTCAAGCGGACCCGCGAGACCGTCGATATCGTCAAGCGAGTCCTCTCCGGCGAGACGGTGAACTACGACGGGGACGTCTTCCAGCTGTCGGGCTTTCGCCTGCGCTGTGACCCTCCGGACCCGGTGCCGCCGGTGGACGCGGGCGGGCTCGGCCCGAAGTCGGTCGAACTCGCCGGCCGCTTCGCCGACGGTTGGCACGCCCTGCTGTTGACGGCCGACGGCGTCGCCGAGCGACTTGACGACTTCGAGCGCGGCACGGAGCTGGGCGACCGGAACAGGGAGAGCCAGCGCGTCACGCTCTCGCTGCCCTGCTGTGCACTGGAGGACCGCGAGCGCGCCAGGGAGCTGACTCGCCAGCACATCGCGTTCTACGTCGGCGGGATGGGGACCTACTACCGGGACGCGCTGGCCAGACAGGGCTACGAGGCGACGGCCGACGAAGTGGCCCAGCGGTGGGCCTCCGGCGAACAGGAAGCCGCCACGGCGGCCGTCGGCGACGACTTACTGGACGAGATCGCCGCCGCGGGCACGCCCGAGGAGTGTCGGGACCAGATCGCCCGCTTCGAGGATATCGACGGCGTCGACGCCGTCAACGTCTCGTTCCCGCGCGCGGCCGAGCGCGACGTGATCGACGCGACCATCGACGTGCTGGCCCCGTGAGCGGAATTTTTCACCCGATCGCTTCGAGGCGACTCGCGTCGCTCGCGTCCCTCGCTACCGCGGACTGACTACCGGGTCGATGTCGGTCCGCCGCCCGTCGAGGACCGAGAAGCGTTCGTCGCGGCGGCGTTCGAGCCAGTACAGCAGCCGCTCGGCCCAGCCGAGCTTGCGGCGTTTCTCCGGGGAGACGTCCGGGTCGTCGAAGTTCCACCCGAGGAACGTCAACCGCTCGGCCCCGAAGTGATCGGCGGCGAACGCGGCCCGGTCGCCGTCGGTGAACCCGCCGAAGTCGTGGACCGCCTCGGTGGGTGCGGCCTGCGTCGTCGGCACGACGAAGGCGGCGTCGTAGGTCGGAACGTGCTCTTCGAGCGCGGAGACGTTGTCGCCGTGAGCGTGGACGAACACGGGCGTCCCCGCCCGCGTGAGGTCGCGGCCGGTCTCGGGGTTCTTATCGAGGTCGGTCACCATCGCGTCGACGGCGACGCTGGCGTCTCGGAGGCGGTCGGCGGCCACCGAGGCGGCGACGACGACGTCGGCCTCGTCGGCTCGGTCGGCCTCGGCTTCGAGCGACGGACCCGCACCGGCGATAGCGACCGTTTTCCCGTCGAATCCCACGCCTTCCGGTCGGTAGGTGTCGGTTTCCCGCAGCAGTTCGCCGAGCGCGTCTCGGGCGGTCTCGTCGCCGTCGCGCGGATAGCCGAAGTCGGCGAGGATCGCTTCGTACACCGGTTCCCACGTGTCGAATTGCATAGTTGGTACTGCGAGCGTAGCGCCCAGATAAACCGGATTGAGCCGAAATGGCACGTCCGTGTACCCCTACCCGGGTGCCCTTTCGGCTTTCACGCCCGTATTTCGACCCCTGCGGTATAAGCTTTCTCTTACTGCCACCTGCTTGACGCCCATTCGCCACTTGTTCTCATCGCCGCGATAGCCCTAAGACGGCCACGGACGAACGTGAGAGCGATGAGCCAGTCGAGTGCCGACGCGCTTCCCGAGTCGCTGGTCGTGGTCTCGAACCGTCAGCCGTACAGCCACGAGTGGACGGCCGACCCGGTCGAGGGCGCGATCACGACGGACGACGTCGCGGTCACGACGGCGACGGGCGGCGTGACGAGCGCGCTCGACCCGCTGATGCGCTCGCTCGGCGGGACGTGGGTCGCCTGGGCCAGCGGCGACGCCGACATGGCCGTCGCCGACGAGGGCATCGTGGCGGTGCCGCCCGGCGAGGAGTCCTACGACCTCAAGCGAGTCCCCCTCTCCGAGGCGGAGATCGAGGGCTACTACCACGGCTACGCCAATCAGGTCCTCTGGCCGCTGTGCCACGAAGAGTCCGGCCGGATCTGGGCGAAGCCGACGTACTGGGAGCAGTACCGGGCGGTCAACGAACGGTTCGCCGAGGCCGTTCGAGAGGTGACCGACCCCGAAGACACCGTCTGGTTCCAGGACTACCACTTCGCATTGGCCCCCCGTCGCGTGCGGGCGGCGCGACCCGACGCGACGCTGCATCACTTCTGGCATATCCCGTGGCCCGCGCCGACGGTGTTCGACCACTGTCCCCGGGGGGAAGCGGTCCTCGACGGCCTGCTGGCCTGTGACGTCGTCGGCTTCCATACGGAACCCGACGCCGACCACTTCTGTCGCTGTGTCGAGGCCACCGTCCCCGATGCGACGGTCGACCTCGACGACGGCGTGGTCCGCTACGAGGGCACGGAGACGCGAGCGGTGGCAAACCCGCTCGGCATCGACGTGGACGGCGTCCGCAGCCGCGCCGAGGCGTCGGATACTGACGCCGTGCGCCGGCAGATGCTCGGCGATACGGTGCCGGACCCGTCGATTCCCGTCGTCCTCGGCGTCGAACGGCTCGACTACTCGAAGGGGATTCCCGAACGCATCGCCGCGCTCGACCACCTCTGGGAACGCCGCCCGGACCTCCGGGGGGCGTTCACGTACGTCCAGAAGGCCAGTCGGACCCGCGAGGGGATCGCCGATTACCGCCGGTACCGACAGGACGTGGTCGCCGAGATGCAGCGCATCAACGAGCGGTACGGCACCGACGACTGGCACCCCGCCGTCTACACGGAGCGGCGACTCTCCGCCGAGACGCTCGCCGGACTCTACCGGGTGGCCGACGTGGCACTCGTGACACCCCACCGCGACGGGATGAACCTCGTCGCCCACGAGTATCCGACGGCCTGCGTCGACGGCGACGGCGCGCTCGTCCTGAGCGAACTGGCCGGCGCGGCGACGCAGCTCGACGGCGCGCTCACCGTCAACCCACACGACATCGCCGAGATCGCCGACGCGCTCGAACGAGCCCTCGAACTCGACGAGCGCGACCGCCGCGACAGACTCGGCCGCCTGCAGGCGAGTATCGAGGCGCTCGACAGCACGAACTGGGTCGAGCGGCAGTTCCGGGCCGGGCCGGATTGAAACCCGCTATCGTCCCCCCTCCCGTCGGTCTCGACGAGCGAGCGGCGTCGATAATGGATGGATACCGGTCCCCAAGATTTCGGAACTATCCCTCATATATATTTTGAACTACATCTTAGCTGTGCGTATGAGTACCAGACAGACGCTGCGATCGGAGGTGCTCGGACGACCGGTGAGCTTCGACTACTCCGAGACGTGGGTCGGCTACTCGCTGTTCTTCCTCCGGGTCGTGATGGGCTGGACGCTGTTTCAGGGCGGCGTCACGAAGCTCGTCACCTACCTCGACGGCGACCCGGCGAACGACTGGACCGCGGCGGGGTTCCTGACGAACGGAATTCCCGAGGGGAACCCGCTGACCGGCACGTTCGCCGCGATGGCCGGCAATCCCGCGATCGACTGGCTGAACATGCTCGGACTGACGCTGGCCGGGCTGGCGTTGCTCGCCGGCGCGCTCGTCCGCTTCGCCGCGTTCTGGGGCGCGGTGATGATGCTGTTCTACTGGCTCGCGGCGTTGGAGGGCGGGCTGTTGGCCGGCCTGCCCGTCGCTCACGGCTGGGTCGTCGACGACCACATAGTCTACGCCGTCTTGCTGTTCGGGCTGGGCGCGTTCGGTGCCGGACGCATCCTCGGCCTCGACAGCTACATCGAGGACACCGACCTCGTCGAGAACAATCCCTGGCTCCGGGCGCTTCTGGGCTGAGGCGACCACATCGCGCTCTTTTAGTCTCGCTATCGACTACCGCCGTCCATGGCGAAGGTCAACATCGGGCTGCGGGGCTGGCGGTTCGACGAGGGCGTACTGAACGAGGAGGGACGGATTCGGCCGCTGTCGGGGCTGGAACCGGAGGTGCGTCAGCGCCTCCTCGTGCTGGCCGACCGGGTGGTCGACCCCTGTGACGCCTGCTGGTTGGAGTACGGCGACGGGCAGATCGAGGAGTGTAACGTCGCCGAAGTCATCTACGGCGAACCCGGCGGCGAGGTCATCCTCTGTTCGGTCCACGAGCCGGACTTCCTCTACTGGTTCCGCGAGGCGGGCGGCGACGAGTACGCCGGAGACCTCGAACTGCAGGAGGCGTTCCACCAGTGGTTCCTCGACGGCAACCGCGCGCCCGACGGCTACGAGGGGCTGGAGCACGTCGACGAGGACCCGACGGCACTACCCGAGGCACCGACTCGCGCCGACGCCGTCCCGAGTCTCGAAGAGGAACTACAGGAACTCGACGACGAGGAGCAGGCGGCGATGGACTTGGACTTCAGCGACCTCGACGTATGATCTCGGTCGCCGTCGTCGACGCCGAGACGCCCGGAAACGTCGGCACCATCGCCCGGTCGATGAAGAACTTCGGGCTCTCGGAACTGCTGCTCGTCGACCCGCCGGAACTGGATCCCGACGGGGAGGCCTACGGGTTCGCCGGGCAGGCCCGCGAGGACATCTTGCCGAACGCCCGCGAAGTGACCTTCGACTACATCGTCGAGAACTACCACACCGTCGCCTGCACCGCCACGACGAACGAAGACGCCTCGAACCACGTCCGCTACCCGGCGAAGACGCCCGCCGAACTCGCCGACTCGCTGCGGGGCGTCGAGAGCGACACCTGCGTCGTCTTCGGCCGCGAGCGCGTCGGCCTGACGAACGACGAACTCGCTCGCCTCGACGAACTCTGCTCGATACCGGCAAACGCGGACTATCCCGTGTTGAACCTCGGGCAGGCCGCGACGATCGTCCTCTACGAGCTGCGCGAGCTGACCGTCGAGCGCGACCAGCACCCCGACGAACTACACGCTCGGGCCGACGAGAGTGCCGTCGAAGGCCTCCACGGCGAGTTCGAGCGGTTCCTCGCCGCCAGCGGCCATCCCGACGAGAAACAGCCCAAGACCCGACGCCTGTTCCGCCGGCTGCTCGGTCGCGCGCATCCCACCGGTCGCGAGACCCGCACGCTCAGGGGCGTCTTCCGGAAAGCGCGACAGCGCATCGAACGCGCGGAGAACGAAGAACGTTCGCGGTAAAACCGCTCAGGCCCGCTTCTGAATCTCCTCGCGCAGCACGCTGCTGACCGTGTCGCCGTCGGCCTTCCCGCGCAGCGCGCCCATGCACTCGCCCATGAGGCCGGAGAACGCGCCCATCCCCTCGGTTTCGACCTGTTCCGCGTTCCGCTCGACCACTTCCGCGACGGCCTCGCGGACCTCGCTCTCGTCCACACCGCCTAAGTCCTCCTGTTCGACCGCTTCCTCCGCCGTGAAGTCGGGGTTCTCGGCGAGCGCCGTGAGCAGGTCTTCGATGCCCTCCCGCGGGACCTCGCCGCTGTCGACGAGCAGAATCGTTTCCCGGAGGTGATCGTCTGTCAACCGCTCGACGGGCACGTCGTCGCGGCGGAGTTCGGTCAGCGTGGATTCGAGCGTCCCGGCGGCCAGCGTCGCGTCGACGGCGTCCTGTCCGACGAGGGACTCGAACAGCGGCCACCGCTGTCCGTAGGCGACCTGCTCGGCCAGCCCGGAGTCGAGGCCGAACTCCTCCTCGTAGCGCTCGACCTTCTCGGTCAGCAGTTCCGGCGTCTCCACGTCGGTCACGTCCGGTTCGACCGGCGGCACGTCCGTCTCGGGGTACATCCGCGCGGCTCCGGGCAGCGGCCGGAGGTAGCGTGAGGTGCCGTCCTCCAGCGCGTCGCGCGTCTCTTCGGGCACGCCGGAGATCGCCGTCTCGGCGCGCTCGGCGACGGCTTCGATGGCGAGGTCAGCAGTGCTGGAGTCGTCGGCGACGATGGCGACGGCGTCCTCGGGACCCGCGCCGACGGCCTCCCGCAGCGCCTCGACTTCGGCCTCGGTGACGCCGTAGGCCGGCAGTTCGTCCGTGTGGAAGATGCCGCCCGCGCCGTGGCGCTTGGCGTGGTCCGAGAACTCCGTTCCGAGGCGGCGGTCGGGCTGGAGCTCTCGGCCGACGAGGCCGTCGAAGCCGGAGAGACGGACGGCCTGCACGCGACCACCGTCGTCGAGCGCGCCGCGGATGACGCCCGAGTCGGTCTCTTCGAAGGTTTCGGTCACGTCCTGCGGGTCGCCGACGCCCGCGTCCCGCTCGTCGAGTTCCTCGGCGATGTCGAGCAGTTCGACCTGTCGGCGGACCTCGTTGCGCACGAGGTCGTCGATATCGTCGAGGCTCTGGACGCCCTTGAGTTCGATACGCGCGCCCTCGGCGATGGAGACGTTCACGTCCTGCCGGATGGTCCCCAGCCCGCGCTTCACCTTCCCGGTCGAGCGCAGTAGCATCCCGATCCGCTCGGCGGCCTCGCGGGCCTGTTCGGGCGAGCGGATGTCGGGTTTCGTGCCGATCTCGACCAGCGGAATGCCGAGGCGGTCCAGCGAGAAGCGGACGCCGTCTTCGGTCTCCTCGACGCGCTGGCAGGACTCCTCCTCCAAGAGCATGTCCTCGATGCCGACCTGCCCGTCGCTGGTCTCGATCGCGCCGTCGTTGGCGACGAGCATCGACCGCTGGAAGCCGGTCGTGTTCGACCCGTCGACGACGATCTTCCGCATGACGTTCACCTGGTCGACGACGCTCATGTCCATGAGCTGGCCGATCTCCATCGCCGTCTCCATCGCCTCGCGGTCGACGCGGTGCGGCGGTTCGTCGTCCTCCTCGACCAGACAGGTCGAGTCGTAGGCCAGATACTCGAACTCGCGGTCGACCATGCTCTCCTCTAGGGCGGCCTCGTCGATCTCGCCGAGCTCGCTCTTGGTCGGATGGAGATAGCGGGTGAAGCGCCGGTCGGACTCCTCCGGTTCGCGGATGGCCGTCGGGCACTCACAGAACAGTTTGGTCGCGGTGTCCAGTTGCTGGTGTATCTCCAGTCCGGCCACCAGTCCCAGATCCTCGTAGTCGAAGTCGGCGGCAGTCATTGTCGGATGGTCCGGGACCGGGGGGCAAAAAACGCTCCCTTCCCTCCCTCGCGCTTTTGCCCGTCGCGTCCCTGCATCGGGTGTGCGCTGGCAGTCCGCCCTCCTCGTCGGCCTGCTCGTCACGACTGCCGGGTGTAGCGGTCTCTCGGGCTTCGGTGACGATCCGCGCTCGCCGACAGTCACGCCAGCGCCGGTCCCCGACCCGCCGACGGCGACCCGGGCGCAACTCGACTTCCCGCCCGGCATCACCGAGGACGGGCTGCGACGGGCGGACGTCCTCGCGACGACGCACCGACAGGCGCTGCGGAACCGCTCGTACACCTTCTACGAGCGGTATCGACGAACGACCGAGACGCCGAACGGCACCGTCGTCCTCGCCCGCAACGAGACGACCCGAGTGGCTGACGCGAAGCGCTATCTCCATCGCCTGCACCGCCAGCGGTATCTGGACGACGAGTCGGTCGCCGACTACCGACAGACCACGTTCGCCGACGGCCGGCGCTGGTACGAGCGCAGCGACGACGGGAACGTCACCGAGACCGGCGGCCGCATCCGGTTCACGCAGGACCAGTTCGCCTACGAGGCCGCGTTCTATATCGAGCAGTACGCGGCCGTCCCGCGGAGCCGGACTCGGATCGTTCGACGAGACGGCGATCCGTTCTTCCGCGTGACCGGGTCCGGTGGAACCCCGCCGTCCAGGTCTGCCGTGCAGTCGTACCGGGTCTCGCTCCTCGTCGACGCCCGCGGCGTCGTCCACCGACTGGAGGTTCACTACCGGACGGAGACGGACCGGGTGACGTACAGTTTTCGATACCGCGGGTTCGACAGCACGGGCGTCTCGACGCCGCGCTGGGTAGACGGCATCGACTGAACGGGAAGCGGACGTCTCGATAGCGCTCGGTTCACTCGGGGTCCAGTCGGACCAAGACGTTCCGCTTCCCTTCGGCCGTCTCCTCGGTCACGTGAGCGTACAGCGAGCCGTTCGCGGCGGACAACTGGCCGACGTAGCGGCCGATAGTCGCCGTGAACCGCGCGGCTTCGACGCGGACGTCGCCGACGCCGACGCCGCCGCCGGGCCTGAGCGCGCGGAGGCGGTCGCCGCCGACGTAGACGGTGTCGCCGACGATGACCGGGGCGTGGTCGCCGGTCGTTCCCAGATCGACCCGCCACCGGCGATCGCCGCTCTCGACCCCGACGGCGTGGAGTTCGCGGCCGCCATCGGCGTACACCGCGCCGTCGGCGACGCCGATACCGCCCTTCGCGAACCCGCCGATCTCGGTTCTCCACTCGCGTTGACCGCGGTGGCCCAGCGCGTACAGGTTGCCGTCGAAACAGCCGACGAAGATGCGCCGGCCCGCCATCGTCGGCGTACACTGGACCGCGTCGGGCAATCCCGTCCGCCAGTATCCGTCGCCGTCGCTCTCGTCGAGTGCGTACACGTCGCCGCCCTCGGTCACGGCGACGACGAACGGCGGTCTCACCGCGACCGGCTGTCGAATCTGGCCGAACAGACGGCGCTGCCACGCTATCTCGCCGGTCTCGCGGTCGAGGCGGTAGACGGTCTCTCCGGCGGCGACGAACAGCCCGCTCCCCTCGTACCCGACCGTCGAGCCGGCGGTGGGAGACTCGAACTCTCGGGACCACTGCTGCTCGCCCGATTCGATGTCGAACGCCCGGGCCCGCCCGTCGCCGGTGACGTACGCGGTCCCGTCGTAGACCGACGGTGCGGCCCAATAGCTCGCTCCCTGGTTCTCCGGGTCGGCCGACCAGCGTTTCTCGCCGCTCTCCGCGTCGAGTGCCACCATGTCGCTGCCGACGGTCGCGAGGACGGTGTCGCCGACGACGACCGGCTCGGCGGTGACCAGCCCCGATGCCACACGCCAGCGCTCGGTGACGCCGGACCGAGGCCCCGATCCCGCCGGGACGTATCGCGTGTGCTGGCGGTCGTGGCCGGTCGTCGGCCAGTCCGTGTCGTCGCCGGCGGCGTCCGCCGCGTCGTCGTATCCCGAGTCGGTCTGACAGCCTGCGACGCCGGCTATTGTTGCGACTCCCGCCGATGCGAGGAAGCTACGTCTGGAGGGCATCGGTTCACCGTTCTATCCTCGAAGACAACTATCTTTGTGGTCGCTGCGCTTTGGCGAGGGCCGCTTCTTTCAGTCGCGCCCCTCGCTATTCCCCCAGAATCCCGCGTTCGGTCATCTTCTTCGGGTCCAGCACCTCGTCGACCTCGTCTTCGTCGAGGTAGCCCTCTTCGAGGACGACCTCGCGGATGGTCTTGTCCTCGGCGAGCGCCTTCTTGGCGACTTTGCTGGCCTTGTCGTAGCCGATGGCGGGGTTGAGCGCCGTCGCCAGCGCCATGCTCTGCTCGACGCGCTCGGCACAGTGTTCCTCGTCGGCTTCGAGCTTGGCGACGAACTTCTCGGCGAACACCTCGCTCCCGTTGGCGATGAGCCGCGCGGACTGCAGGAAGTTCGAGGCCAGGACGGGCTTGTAGAGGTTGAGGTCGATCTGTCCCTCCGCGGCCCCGGCGGAGACGGCGGCGTCGTTGCCGACGACCTGCTTGTGGAGCTGATTGACCGCCTCGGCGACCACGGGGTTGATCTTGCCGGGCATGATCGAGGAGCCGGGCTGGTTCTCCGGCTGGTCGATCTCGCCGAGGCCGTTTCGCGGGCCGGAGGCGAGCAGTCGGAGGTCGTTGGCGATCTTGTTCAGCGACCCGGCGACGGTCCGCAGCGCGCCGTGGGCCTCCGACATCGCGTCGTGGGCGGCCTGTGCCTCGAAGTGGTTGTCGGCCTCGCGGAACTCGACGCCGCTCTCCTCGCTGATGTACTCGGCGGCCTTCGCGGGGAACTCGGGGTGGGTGTTGAGCCCCGTCCCGACGGCGGTGCCGCCCAACGCGAGTTCCGAGAGCCGGCCCTCGACGTCCTGTGCGCGCGAGATGCCCTTCTCGACCTGCGTGCGATAGCCCGAGAACTCCTGACCCAGCGTGATGGGCGTCGCGTCCTGCAGATGGGTTCGGCCGGTCTTGACGACGTTCTCGAACTCGTCTTCCTTCTCCTTCAGCGCGTCGCGCAGCGACTTCAGCGCCGGGAGGACGTCCTTCTCGACCGCTTCGAGCGAGGCGACGTGCATCGCCGTCGGGATGACGTCGTTCGAGGACTGGCCGAAGTTGACGTGATCGTTGGGATGGATCTCGCGGGTGCCGATCTCGCCGCCGTAGAGCTCGGTCGCCCGGTTCGAGATGACCTCGTTCGCGTTCATGTTCGAGGACGTCCCGGAGCCGGTCTGGAAGACGTCGACGGGGAACTGATCGTCGTGTTCGCCCGCGATGACCTCGTCGGCCGCCTCGACGATGCAGTCGGCCTTCTCCTCGGGGATCATTTCGAGGTCGCGGTTGGCCTGCGCCGCGGCCTTCTTGACGATGCCGAGTGCGCGGATGAACCGCCGGCCGAACGTGACCTCGCTGATGGGGAAGTTCTCTACCGCGCGCTGGGTCTGTGCGCCCCAGTACGCGTCGGCCGGGACCTCCATCTCACCGAGACTGTCCTGTTCGGTCCTGAACTCGTCACTCATACGTACGACCGGTCGAACGCCCCCGCGTAAAACCCACCGGTACGTTCGGGACTTCCCCGCATCGACAGCCGTCGGTCGCTAATCGTTACGTAGTTATTCACCACAATTTATCGAACTCCACACGAAATAGGGGTATTCTCAGCTCGCTGTCGACTGACGGACTCGTCGTTCGGGGAACTGCGAGGGAACTCTTCGATGCCTACGTAGGATTTTCACGAATATCGGAATTTCGAATGCTTACAGAGGAATATAGAGAGCATGACACCCCAAGCCAAGAGAGCGACGAATAAAATCACGAATTATCACCATAGAACGGCGATAGCGGCGAATTTCGGCGTTTCAGCCGCCGTCCGATATGCATGAATATTCGGAAGCATTAAGTGTTGGGTCTTACCACTTAGGATGAGTTCGACTCCGCGGTGACAACCGCGACTGACGACCCACATCCGCAGCTATCACGCGCTCGCGCCACCTGCACGCGAGCGACGGTAGCCGCGGACGCCTCCGCCGACCGCAGCGGTCGCTCCAGCGAGGAGCCACAGAACGGCGAGGCGACGACGGGTGCTAGTGGTACACCAGCGGTGTCGGCGGCGCGACGACTCGCTCACTGGTGGGTGAGCGACGTAGTGACCGTCCCCGCGACCGAGCGGGGACCGGCGGCGTCCACGGTACTACCACCGTGGGCGTCGGGTTCCGACACAGACGACGCCGTCGACGCGGTGTACGACGAACTCACGTCCGCGTAGACTGACACAACCATGCGCGAGATACTCAATAGACTCCGAAAAGCCGGGGATACCCTCCGGTCGGCGACATCGCGGGAGGAATCGGGTGATAGACAAGTAGCGACAGACGGTGGGACAGAGACCGTCGTCGGCGACCGACGACGGGACACGCTCCGAGATTCGCTGCCCGTCCAGTGGGAACTGATCGAATCGGCCCCGTTCTGGCTACCGCCGGTGTTGCTGGCGGGCTTTTTCGTCTACGGTGCGATCTTCTGGAACGTCCTCCTCTCGATGACGGACTTCCAGGGCCTCGGCGAACCCAACTACGGCCAGCTCGATCTCAGCATGTACGCGACGATGCTGAGCGACGGGGCGTTCTGGCAGGCGACGCAGAACACCATCGTCTTACTGGTGGTGTTCACTATCCTCTGTCTGGCCCTCGGGATGCTGGTCGCCATACTGATAGACCAGAACATCCGCTTCGAGAACACGTTCCGGACCATCTACCTGCTCCCGATGAGCCTCTCGTTCGTCGTGACGGCGACGATGTGGGCGTGGGTGTACAACGCCAAGAACGGCGTGTTCAATCAGCTACTCCGGCTGTTGAATCTCGAGGGGGTGGTCGTCTCGCTGCTGAAACCCGAGACGGTCAACGCCACCGTCGTCCAGTGGCTCTCCTGGAACACGACGGCCCTCGCGGCCGTCATCTTCGCGCTCATCTGGCAGTTCAGCGGCTACGCGATGGTCGTGTTCCTCGCCGGACTGCGCGCGATCCCCGACGAACACTACGAGGCCGCGCGCGTCGACGGCGCGTCGACGGTGCGGATGTACCTCCGCGTCATCATCCCGCAACTGCGCGCTTCGGCCGTCTCGGCGTCGGTCGTGCTGATGGTGTTCGCGCTGAAAGCGTTCGACTTCATCTACGCGCTCCGCGGCTCACAGCCGGGCGCGAACCTGGACATCCTGGCGACGATGATGTACCGCGTCGCGTTCAGCAGCCTCCGGTGGGCCTACGGCTCCGCGATCGCCATCGTGTTGTTCGTTCTCGCGCTGCTCGTCATCGGCCCGTATCTCTACAGTGAATACAAGCGAGGTCAGCTATGAGTACGTCTGATCGAAATCCCATTCAGCGGCTCCGGAACATGGAGCGCAGCCGTATCGGCCTCTACGTCGTCTTGCTGTTCGGCATCGTCTTCTATCTCTTCCCGATGGAGACGGCCGTGATGACGATGTTCAAGACCCAGCAGGCGTTCGCACAGACCGTCCCGTTCGCGCCACCGTCGGCCGACGGCTTCACGTTGGCCGCGCTCCAGACGGCGTGGAACACGCTCCGTCCGGGGCTCGTTAACTCCATGCTGATGGCGATCCCGGCGACGATCCTGTCGGCGCTGCTCGGCAGCCTGACCGCCTACGGGCTCACGACGCTCGACTGGCGCGGACAGGTCGGCGTCGTCGTGCTCATCATCGCGGGTATCTTCATCCCCTACCAGGCCGTGCTGGTGCCGCTCTCGCAGTTCTGGTACCAGATCCTCCCGGACCTCATGAACGGCTTCGTCAACACCGTCTTCGGGTTCTACACCGACGGCAACTGGGTGTACCCGAGTCGAAACGGCGACGTGCAGCTCGTGCAGCTATCGATCACCCACGCCGCATACGGGCTGCCCATCTGTACGCTGTTGTTCCGGTCGTACTACAAGAGCATCTCCGACGAGATGATCGAGGCCGCGCGCTTAGACGGCGCGACGGCGTTCAGCATCTACAAGAACATCATCCTGCCGCTGTCGCTCCCGATGTTCGCGGTGACGCTCATCTACCAGTTCACGCAGGTGTACAACGACCTGCTGTTCGCGCTCGTGCTGGTCAACGAGCCGGCGGCCAACGTCGCGACCCAGCGGCTCACCGCCCTGACCGGCGGCGTCGTCCAGTCGTTCAACACCACGATGGCCGGGGCGATCGTCGCCGCGCTGCCGACGCTGCTCGTGTACGTCTTCTTCGGTGAACAGTTCGCAAAGGGTGTCGCTGAATAGGAGGTCCACAGAATGGCAAATCTAACACTCGACGACGTAACGAAGGTATTCCACGACGACGACGAGGGCGAAATCGTCGCCGTCGACGAAGTGTCGGTCGACATCCAGGACGGCGAGTTCCTCTGTGTGGTCGGCCCCTCCGGATGCGGGAAGTCGACGACGCTTCGGATGATCGCCGGCCTCGAAGACATCACGTCCGGCGAGATTCGACTCGGAAACGACATCATCAACGACCAGCCACCCGCCCAGCGGAACGTGGCGATGGTGTTCCAGTCCTACGCGCTGTACCCCCACATGACCGTCAGGGAGAACATGGCGTTCGGGCTGGAACAATCGACGAAGCTCTCGGACGACGAGATCGACGAGCGCGTCACCGACGCGACGCAACTGCTCGGTATCCACGACCTCATCGACCGGAAACCGGGCGAACTCTCCGGCGGGCAACAACAGCGCGTAGCGCTGGGCCGCGCGATCGTTCGTGACCCCGAAGTGTTCCTGATGGACGAACCGCTGGCCAATCTGGACGCGAAGCTTCGCTCGGAGATGCGGACGGAACTCCAGCACCTGCAAGAGGATCTGGACGTGACGACCGTCTACGTCACCCACGACCAGACCGAGGCGATGACGATGTCCGACCGCATCGCTATCCTCAACGACGGGCGACTCCAGCAGGCGGCGACGCCGCTCGAGTGCTATCACGAGCCCAACAACCTCTTCGTCGCGGGGTTCATCGGCGAGCCATCGATGAACTTCTTCGAGGCCGACCGACGGGGCTCGACGCTCGTCACCGATCACTTCGAGTACGAACTCTCGGAGCGGACCGTCGACGAACTGGGCGACCGCACCGACGTCACGCTCGGGGTTCGCCCGGAGGACGTCGAAGTGGTCGAGACGGCGTCGGGCCGTCACGACTACGACGCCGTCGTCGACGTGGTCGAACCGCGCGGGAACGAGAACACGGTCCACCTCACGTTCGACGGGAGCGAGGAGTCACACTTCATCGCCACCGTCGACGGGATGCGAGACGTCGAGGGCGGGGAACGCGTCGCGGTCCGGTTCCCCGAGGAGGCGATTCACGTCTTCGATTCGCGCTCCGGCGAGGCAGTTCGGAACCGGAATCTCGACTCCGTCGAGAAGGTCCAGTCCGTCGTCTGACGGCGGTCGTTCTCCGCTCGCGACGGGGCCCGTTTTCCGACTACGTCCAGCGGTCCAGCCCCGTCTGCACGACGGATTCTTCGAGGCGCTCGAACCCGCGAGTGACTTCCTCGGGGTCGACCTCCCACTCCTCGGTGACGAATCGGCGAGCGGCCGCCACGTCCGGTTCGATATCTGTCCTGACCTCGTAGTCGTCGGTGACGGCGGGGTCGAGAAACAGGTTCCTGATGCGGTCGGCGTGGTCGATGTGGTCGCCGCGCGCCTCCAGGACGGCGTAGAGGTCGCCGTGCTCGCGCAGCTCCTTGACGGCGGTCTTGGGACCGATGCCGGCGATCCCCTCGTTGAAGTCGGTCCCCATGAGGATGGCGGCGTCGACGAGTTGCTCCCAGGTGAGGTCGTGCTCGTCGAGCGTCGCCTCGAAGTCCATCAGTTCGGGGTCGCCCTTGGAGGTGAGTTGCCGGAGCGTGTAGGGCGCGCCGAACAGCAGGGCGTCGTAGTCCTCGCTGCCGACGTAGTCCACGTCGCCCTGTCGCGCCATGTAGGAGGCCTGCCCCTCGCCCTCTGCCGGAGCATCGACGATGGGCACGTCGAGCAGTTCAAGCAGGTCACGCGTCGTCTCGACGATGGTCTCGGTGAGTCGCTGGGTGCGCGAGTCGAGTTTGGAAGCGCGGACGCTGTCGCCGCTCTCGCGGGCCTCTTCGAGTTCCGCCTCGTAGCGCTCCCGCTGCTGTCGGCGCTTCTCGACCTCGTCGTCCTTGAGGTCGGTGACCGCGCCGTCGAAGACGAACACCGGCGTCAGGCCGTGCTCGAAGAACTTCGGGAGCCCCTGGACGACGCCGATGAGGTTCGCCACCTCAGTGCCGTCGCTGGTCGTGTACTTCCCGTCGCTCGTGAACTTGACCGTCGTCGTCAGATAGCGATAGAGCCAGTTGTGCGCGTCCACGGCGACGACGGTTCCGTCCAGATCGTCGAAGGAGACGTCTTCGATGACCGCGAGCGACCGGAGGTCTGCGTTTCCCATTGGCCCTCGTTGGTGGGACAGCGGTTTGAATCTCCCGGGACGGGTAAGATTCAACAGGGAGCACGCCGAATTATCCGTCGATGCGCGTAGTCGACCGCCTCAAGCGACCGGAGTACATCGGCGAGAACCGCTGTCTCCCCTGTACGGTCGTCAACGGCGTCATCGCCGTCGGTCTCGCGCTGGTCGCCGCCGCTCTCGGTTTCCGCGCCGGTGGCTCGACGGTCGCGACGCTCGCCGCGGCTGCCGTCCTGTTGCCCGCCGCCGCCGCGATCTACCTCCGGGGGTATCTGGTGCCGGGGACGCCGACGCTGACGAAGCGATACATGCCCGCGAGCGCGCTGGCGCTGTTCGGCAAGGGACCGGCGGCGGAGCCGTCGGAGACCGCGACGACGCCCGAGGAGGCCGTCGACGTCGAACAGTTGCTGCTCGACATCGGCGCGCTCGAACCGTGCGGCGACGACCTCTGTCTGACCGAGTGGTACAGCGAGGCGTGGCGCGGCGCGCTGGACGAGGCCGACCCGGACCGGACGGCGCTGCTCGCGCAACTGAACCTCGACGACACGGAGATCGAGTTCGAGGACCACGGCGAGGCGTTCCGCGCGCGAGTCGACGAGGGGTACGTCGGGACGTGGGAGTCGCGTGCGGCGTTCGAAGCCGACATCGCCGCCGCGCGGGTGCTCGAAGACCAGTACGACGATTGGGAACGGCTGTCGGTCCGCCAGCGTGGGCAAGTACTGAACGGCCTGCGACTGTTCCTCGACACCTGCCCGGCATGTGGCGGCACCCCGACGTTCGGGACGGAGACGGTCCAGTCCTGTTGCAGCGAGTACGACGTGGCCGCGGTCGCCTGCGGGGACTGCGACGCGCGCCTCTTCGAGTCCGAACCGGTCTAAGCCGGCGGGGGCAGCACTGTCGGCGGGTCGCTCTCGCGTTTGTCGTCAAGAAACGATACCTCTTCCGCCGAGAGGTCGCGCTGGCGAAACACGTCCAGTCCCGCTTGGTACCGAGACGTACTTCGGTCACCGGGCCAGGCGAGAGTGAGCTCCGCGAGGCCGCTCTCCTCGCCCGTGAAACACAGCCCCGCGCGGTAGGCCGCCTGATAGGAGAAGGGGTTGTTGACGCCGATGGTCACCCGCTCGTAGCCCCGCTCTCTCGCCCGCTCTCTGACGAAACGCAGGAGCCGAGCGCCCAGCCGCTCCCCCCGCCGGTCGTCTCGGACGGTGACGTAACGGACACAGAGCGTCTCGGCGTCGGTTCGGTCGGCGTCGAACGCCGCGGCGGCGACCACGCCGTCGTCGCCGACGACGGCCTTGCCCGTCGAGGTCATGACGAACTTCCCGGCGTAGGCGAAGCGCCGGTGATCGAGGCGCAGGCGGTGGCCGTCCTCGGGCCACCCCAGCAACACGAACTCCATACGCGGGGTTCGGGGTCCGGAAAGTTGTACGCTGTGGCGGGCGAGCGATTTAGGGCTCGCTCTCCAAACGAGGGGTATGCAGAGCGACGTCGGTCCGTTCGACCGCTTCGGGTGGGCATACGACCGCCTGATGCCGCCGGCTCGAGCGAGCGAGTTGCGTCGAGGGTTCGGAGCCGCAGAGCGGGACGTTCGACGGGTGCTCGACGTCGGCGGCGGTTCGGGACGGGCCGTCCGGTCGCTCGACGTCCCGCGACGGATCGTCGTGGACGCCGCACCGGGCATGCTTCGACAGGCACGGCGACATGGACTCGATACCGTCGTCGGCGACGCGGGCAGGCTCCCGGTCGCCACAGCGAGCGTGGACGCGGTGCTGATCGTCGACGCGTTGCACCACATGGGTGCAGTCGACGCTGTACTGGCCGAGGCCCGTCGCGTCCTGCGTCCGGGCGGCGTCCTCGTCGTCAGGGAGTTCGACCCGGGGACGCTCCGAGGACGGGCGCTGGTGGCCGTAGAGCACCTCGTGGGCTTCGAATCTACCTTCTTCCGACCGGACGAACTGACGATGCGGATGGCGACGGCGGAGTTCGCCCCGCGCGTGGTCGAACGGGGCTTCGGCTACACGGTCGCCGGCGTCACGAGCGGGACAGGGAAGTACGGGGAGTCCGAACGCGACGTATGAGCGTCTCGACGGTCGGATGGCGACGCATCGAGCCGTCCGCGCGGACGGCGGTACTGGCGGTCGGAGACCTCGCGGCGATCCTCCTCTTCGTCGCGGCCGGCGAGTACCAACACGGCTACAACCCGCTCGTCGACGTGGGGCGCGTCGCCGGCACGTTCGCGCCGTTTCTCGTCGGCTGGGTGCTGATGGCCGGAGCAGCGGGGCTCTACGCGACCGACGCGACGGCGGACCTCCGACGAACGCTCGGCGTCACTCTTGTCAGCTGGATACTGGCCGTCGTCGTCGCGATGGGGCTGCGCGCGACCGCGGTGTTTCACGGGGACGCGGCGCTGACCTTCGCTGTCGTCTCGGTGCTGATCGGCGGGACGCTCCTCTGTCTCTGGCGAGCGGCCGCGACGCTCGCGCTCTCGCGGTTTTAAAAATGAAAAATGGGTCTGAGAGATGTCGCGTCAGTCCACCGTCGTCGCGTCCGTTACCACAGCGAGTAACGCGCCACGGTCAACGGAGTTCGTCTACGTGTAGCGACACTGTCGACTGGATCCACGCCTGGTGGTTCTCCCGGTCGTAGATGACGAACTCTTCGTCACCGATGTTCAGCTCGGCGTAGCGTCGTGCCGATTCGTCCATCGCGGCGTCGTTCGTGTCGTCCGTGGCGTTCGTACTCATTGGTCACGAGGGAAGTCAGCGGGTTCGCTTCTCCCTCTATCGAGCCTATCCTGGCACATATAATAAGCGCTCGGACCCAATTATCACCCGAGAAAACAGGCAGCGATCGGGCGGTAGTCCCGCATATCTAGTTCTCAGAAGCTGAAACGGCTCGCGAAGCCGCGGCTTCGCTCAGACGCTGACTGCATCGGATAGCCTACTCGCGGTCGAACGTAACAAAACTGACAGAGTCGGTTACGTCTCTTCGGCCCTTCAACACCGCTGGGTAGCCTCCGGTACGTTTCTCCGAGAATAGGGGGATATCGGGCCGCTACGGTGTGATCCTCAGTGGTACCTTCTCATAAGTTATAGAAATAGTCTGCAAGGCAGTTATACAGAATATCGAATGCCTATATGAAATACTATGCAGTGATTACGGGAAACACTTATGTACCCATAGCACAAAGTATAGTTCACACTTATGACGGGTTACTACGACATTGTCCTCGGTCTCATCCCGCTCGCGATGGCTGGAATCACCGGTGTGCTCTCGATCTCCGGGTTCGCGCTGACGACCGCCATTCCGATGGCCTCTGTCGTCGCGGTCGGCCTCATCGGCCACGCGATGTTCGTCCGCGCGCCCGTAGACCCGGTCCCGGAGCCGGCCGCGCAAGCGGACGCGATGCAGTCCGACTCGCTCCAGAGCGCAGACTGAGCCCGTCGCCCGTCGGTCCCGACTTCTGCTGGTTTCGCTGTCCCGTACGTTAACAAGCGGTCGCTCGAAACGTGGCGTATGGCCACCGACGCGACTGCGCTGTTCCTCACGAGCGACGAGATCGCCGACCTCGCCGACCCCGCCGACTACGTGGATCCCGTCCGCGAGGGGTACCGGGAACGGGGCGAGGGCGCGCCGGCGGAGCCGCGAACGACGCTGTTCAACGACGACCCCACCGGGATGCTCACGGGGTATCTCGCCATCCTCCCCGAGACGGGCGCGATGGGCGGATACACGTACGCCGCGGGATTCGGCGGCCGCGACGCCCATTTCTCGCTGCCCATCTTCGATGCGGAGTCGGGCGACCCGCTGGCGCTCTTAGACGGCGCGAGCATGAATCCCCTGAAGACCGGTGCCGCGGGCGCGGTCGGTGTCGACGCGCTCGCGCGACGGGACGCCACCGACCTCGCGGTCATCGGGAGCGGAACGCAGGCCCGCGGACAGGTGCGAGCGGCCGCGACGGTCAGGGACTTCGACCGTATCGAGGTGTACTCGCCGACGCAGGACCACCGCCAGTCGTTCGCGGCGGAGATGAACGAGAACCTGGACGCGACCGTCGCCGCCGTCGCCTCGTCGGCGGCGGCCGTCGAGGGCGCGGACGTGATCATCACGGCGACGAACGCCAGCGAGCCGGTGTTCGACGGCGACGTGATCGAACCGGGCGCACACGTCACGGCGATGGGGCAGTACCACTCGGAGAGACGCGAACTCGACACGACCACCATCGAGCGAGCGACCTACGTGCCCGACCTGCGCGCCCGCGTCACGCGGGACGCCGGGTCGTTCATCCACGCGATGGACGAGGGCGTCGTCGACGAGGACGACGTTCACGCCGAACTCGGAGAAGTCGTCGCCGGCAAGGAATCGGGTCGAACGTCGCCCGAAGAGGTCACGGTGTTCGACTCGGGCGGAACGGCGATCGAGACCGTCGCGGCCGGGAAGATGCTGTATGACCGCGCCCGCGAGGCGGGCGTCGGCGAGGAGATCGAGTTCTCGCCCGCCAGCGAGGCGATGGACGGCCGTTAGACGTACGGGCCGAGCCCGAGCGCGTCGACGAGGGTGATACCGGCCGCGAGCGCGCCGACGATATAGCCGGCGATGGTCCCGCCGTTGAGGAGCGGGAGACCGGCGTGTGCGCGACCTTTGAGCACCATCCAGAGGAGGATCGCGAGGCCGACGAAGGTGCCGACCATCGCGGTCAGCGCCGGGAGCGCCACGCCGAGGACCGTCGTGACGCCCTCGGGTGCGAAGAAGGCGGCGCTGGCGACCAGCACCGTCGGGATGACGGCGTCGCCGAGTCCGATGAACAACGCGTCCCGTTCGAGCGCACCGCCATCCACCTCGCCGTCGTCAGCAGTGTCTTCAGACTGGGAAGCAGCGTCGCCGCCGTCCGCCGCGGCGTCGGCGTTCCGCTCACCAGTCGGGTCCGGCGTCTCCGCGTCGAGGAAGGAGTACGACGTCGAGAGCGGGATCACGAGCACGACGGGGACTTTCAGGTCCATCACGCCCGAGGCCAGCGTCAGCATGTGCTCGGTGCCGTAGACGCTGATGGCGTCGTAGACCGCCAGGACGGTGAGCAAGACGAGCGACGGCAGAATACCGAAGCTGATGCCGAACAGCCCCGCGCCGGCCGCGCCCATCACCGCGCCGGCGGTGTCGATGACGTACCACTCGGGGTGGACCAGCAGGGCGATACCGAGGGCTGCCGCGAGTCCGACCGCGAGGACGTTGATACCCCCGTACGTGACGACCGGCGGGATGAGGACTCGGAACACGTACAGCGAGAGCCACGCCCCCGAGAAGACGACGAGGCCGCGTATCAACTGGTCCGCGTCGTAGCGAAACGCCAGCAACATCACGCCCGTCGCGACGAGGATCCCCAGTATGTAGAAGATGCTGTTGGCCGGGTTTGACGGGTCTTCAACGGCCTGATACCCGGCGTTCTGAAACGGTTCGACCAGCGCGAGCGCGCCGAGTTGCACGAACAGGAAGATACCCGCGATGAGGCCACACCCCGCGACAGCACGCCAGCGCATATCCATGTGACAACGTGTGCGAGGCCGCGATTTCAGGGTTACGGAGGCGCGCGAACGGCGTCGTCTCCGCAGAGTTCGCCGCTACCGAGCGTACAGCGTGGTTCCCAGCAGTCCGGGGAGATGAACGCCCTCGGCCGGCGAGACGGCCACGTAGGGGCGGTCCACCGGCCCGAAGACGTCGACGACCGAGCCGACCGTCGTCAGTTCCTCGTCGAGCGTCTCCGTGCCCACGTCCGCGTACCCCTCGTCGGGCGAGCGGACCACCGCGAGGCCCTGAGCGACTCTGACGACCGAGCCGACGCGCTTCATTCGCGCAAGGCCTGCAGATAGACGGCGACGGCACCGAGGAGGTCCGTCTTCGTGGCGTCGTCGGCGTTCTTCACGAGCACGCGCCCGCGGGTCTCGTATTCCCTCGGATACGCCTTGTCGCGCTCGATGACGGCGTCGTAGCCGACCTGCTGGACGGCCTTGGCGATCTCGTCCACAGTCGGATCGGCGATGGCGACGTCGCGGGGGACCCGTCGGCCCTCGCTGCGCGAGCGCTCCGCGTCGAAGGCCGCCGGCCAGATTACGTTCTCGACCATACGGGCAGTGGCCCTCCCTGGCTAAAGTGCCTTTCCGATGCCACCGGTGAAGGTACACTTACATATCAGAACAAGTAACGGGATAGCAGATGGTCAACAAGGTCCTCATCGGTCTGGCGGGGGTCGTCCTCCTCTCGGCGGTCAGCGTCGGCGTGATAATCGGCTCACAGCTCGACGGCGGACTGGCGAGTGCGCCGACCGAGACGCCGACGGAATCGCAGGGGAATATCGAAACCGCGACGGCGACGCCCGCGCCGGCGACGGCGACGAAGACGGCGACGCCAGTTCGAACCGAACGGCGAACGTCGATATCACCGTCGCGGTTCAACGAGACTGCGATCTCCACGTACGTCGCCACGTACCTCAGCGACGCGCGGGCGGCTGAGGGAATCGACAGGTTCGAAACCGGCGGTAGAACGGCAAAGCGCGTCGAAGCGATGGCACAGGGTCACAGCGAAGCGATGGCCGAGGCTCGAAACGCGGCCCACACTATCGACGGCGTCACCAGCGCGGAGCGATACGAGAACCACGACCTGACGCAGTACTGCGAGTTCAAGTCGGCCGAACACTCCTACATCGAGACTCCCCGGCGGAATCGCTTCGAGGCGGTCGGCGCGACCGTCGCCGGACAGACCTACGAAGCGAACGGCGAGACGCAGTTCAACGCGAACGACAGCGCCGTCGCACAGGCGATCGTAAACGAGTGGCTGCGCTCTGACACCTACCGCGAACGGTTGTTCCTCGATAACGCGGAACGACTCGGCGTCGGGGTGGTCGTGACCGACGACGGCGACGTATACGCGACCGCGAACATCTGCGGGTGACCAGTTAGACGCCGTTTTATGGCCGATAGGTTTAAGAGATATCCGTTCGTCGACCGTGGTATACGATACCATGGCACAATCACGCGCGCCATCGTTGCCGTCGACCGACTCGACGCTCCTCGAAACGCTCGCCGAGACCGCGCCCGAGTACCCCACCGTCGCCGCCAGTCGGTGTCCCGTCCCGCTGGACGAAGCCAGACAGCGCTGCGAGCAGCTCGCGGCGGCAGGGCTCCTCGAACGAGTCACGGCAGAACCGGTATACCGTGTCACCGGAGACGGTCGTCGCGCCGTCGCCGCTACTGAGGAGTCCGCGTACTCAGCGACCGGCGACTAACGCCGCTGCCAGAGGACCTGTCCGATCATCGAGAGGACGGTCTCGTCGGCGTCGGTAGTCGTCGTGACCTCCGTCGCGACGCGACCGCGCGCGTCGCCCCACTCCTCTTTCTCGACGACTTCGGTTCGCACCGAGAGCACGTCGTCGGGCCGAACCGGTACCGGCCACCGAAGCGAATCGACGCCCAGTGCGCCCATCGCACCGGTACCCGACAACCGGTGGTCGACGAGTAACCGCATCGTCATCGCCGCCGTGTGCCACCCGCTCGCGACCAGTCCGCCGAACATCGACTCCTCGGCGGCGTCCCCGTCGGTGTGAAACGGCTGGGGATCGTACTGGCCCGCGAACGTCGTTATCTCTTCGCGAGTCACCTCGTACTCGCCGAACGTCGCCGAATCGCCGATCGCGAGGTCTTCGAAGTACTCCATACCGACCGCTAGCGGGGGTCGGGTCCTAACAGTTGCGAGGAAAAAATTCGGCCGTCGTTAGTTCGCGGTCTGGGTCGCTTGTGCGGTTCCGGTGGTCTGGGGCGTCTGCGTTGCCTCACCGGATTGCGTCGGCTGTGCGGTCTGCGTTGCCTGCCCGCTCTGGGTTCCCTGAGGCGTTTCAGTTTGCGTCCCCTGTGGCGTTCCTGTTTCGTTGCCTTCTGCCGTCTGCGTGCCTTGCGGCGTTCCCGTCGTCTGGTTGCCGGACTGACTGGTCTGGTTGCCCGATTGGCTCGTCTGGTTGCCCGACTGGCTGCTCTGGGCCTGCTGCTGGACCCACTGGTCGTACTCGTCCTGGGGCATCACGACGACCTCGCCGAGCATCTGGGAGTGGCCGGAGCCACAGTACTCCGCGCAGTAGAGCTGATACGTTCCGGTCTCCGTCGGTTTCGTCGTGAGGCGGTTGTACTGTCCCGGGAAGGCGTCGGCTTTCAGTCCCAGACTCGGGACGTGGAACGCGTGGAGCCAGTCGCGAGATGTCACCCGCAACTTCACGTTTCTATCCACCGGGAGCCGAAGCGTTCCGGTCGATGTGGCCTGGGCCTCGTTACTGAAACTCGAACCGTTGTGGTAGAACGACCAGCCGTAGCGATACGCCTGTATCTCGATGTGTTCGGGGTTCTCCTGCTGGATGTTCGCGCCTTGCGCTTCGGCCGTGACGTAGGGGTTAGCCAAGACCTGATAGGAGGCGACGCCGACGAACAGGAGGATGATCGCGGTGGCGACCGTCCACGTGATCTCGAGCCGGCGGTTCTCCATCGTCGGTAGGGGCTCGTCCTGTTTACGGAAGCGCCAGACGGTGTAGATGAGGATCCCCTCGACGAGGACGGTGATCGGGATCGCGACGTAGAGCAGATTCATGTTCAGGTCCCAGATCTGCTCTACCGTCGTCGAGGCGGACGGCTGTGCGGCGACCGGTTCGACGGCGAGCGCGAGTAACGCCGCGCCGAACAGAGCGGCAAGACCGACACGTCTCCGGGTCATGCTCGCGGCTTAGGAAGTCACGAATAAATAACTGCTGTCTTCGGTTTCCGGGGGCGGAATCCGCCCGTCGTCGCCGAAAGACGACAGCGTTCCGTACTGTCGGTTCTCTCTCCTTTTTCCGTCGCTCTTCGAGTCTGTCTCGAGTGCGGTCACCACTCGAACTAGACGGTTCCGAACGGTGAGTAACCAGATACTGATAGCTTTGCAAGGAACTGGAAGACGCGATAACTCGACCATTACCAAGCCACTTATCGCCGCTTTATCGCACGCATGTCGGACCAGCGCCGGCCCAGCGGACCGATCCCGCGTTCACTCCCTCCCGACGAGCGGTCGGACGACACCGAGAGCCTCGGTGCGGTGAGGGGTGGGGAGCGCCCGCAGACGGGGACGGCCCGATGACGGGACCCGGCGGTGCAGTCCGACTTCGACGGCAGCGTCGAGTACACCGTCGGCAGTACCCGTTGCCGTCCGACGAGAGAACCACAATATGAAGATACGGAAACCACAGAACAGAGCGAGCGCGAGTAGTCTGCTAGTCATCGCACTGGCCGTCGCCGTCGCCTTCGCGGGTGCCGGCGCGGCCGCGACCGCGATCGGTCCAGGCGGTGGGGTAGCGCAGCAACAGGCACCCGACGGCGTCACCGTAACCCTCGATCCCGGCAGCTCGTCGGTCGAGGCGGGCGGAGCGACGACCTACGACGTCGTCGTCGAGGGCGCGAGCGACGGCGTCGGCGCGGCGACGTACACCGTCAGCGTCGACGACACGAACGTCGCGACCATCGCGGACATCTCCGCGGCCGGCAACCCGTCGTTCAACGAGACCAGCGTCGCGAGTGACGGCTCCGAGGCCTCGGTGTCGATGGCCGGCATGAGCTCGTCGCCGAGCGGAACCGTGACGATCGGGACCGTCACCGTCGAAGGTGACGAGCCCGGAACGGCGTCCGTCTCGATCTCGGTCAGCGCCCTCGGAACCATCCAGGGCCAGGAGTACAGCGTGTCCGACACCGCGGGCGCATCGATCACCGTTACCGACCAGCAGGACGAAGAAGACGAGCAGGACGGTAACGACGGCGACGACGGTCAGGACGGTGACGACGGGGATGACGGCCAGGACGGTGACCGCACTCCGTCCAGTCCCTGTACCGTCGACGAGGAACTGATCGCGAAGTACAACTGGGAACAGACGAACGGCGACTACGGCTTCGTCTTAGACCAGGGCGACGACGTCGTCTCGTTCAGCGACTTCGAGTACGACGACGGCAACCCCGCGGAAGGGCCGACCCACGTCGACTGGGACTCCAGTGAGAACGTCGATGTCGTGGTTGTCCAGGCCGGCGGCGGCAGCCAGCCGGAGCAAGTCAACGACGTCGGCGGTGCGAGCAGCGGCGAAGTGAGCACGACGCAGGGGATCAGCTACCTCGCGTTCTGCTCGATGCCCGACGACGGCGGTGACGACGGCGATGACGGACAGGATGGAGACGATGGCGATGACGGCGATGACGGAGATGACGGACAGGATGGAGACGATGGCGATGACGGCGATGACGGAGATGACGGACAGGATGGAGACGACGGAGACGACGGCGATGACGGAGACGATGGCGATGACGGCGATGATGGAGATGACGGCGATGACGGTGACGACGGTGACGACGGCGATGACGGACAGAATGGAGACGACGGAGATGACGGTGACGACGGCGACGACGGAAAAGATGAGGACGAACACGACGGCGACGACGGAAAAGATGAGGACGAACACGACGGTGACGACGGAAAAGATGAGGACGAACACGACGGCGACGACGGTCACGACCACGACGGTGACGACGGCGAAGACGGCGACGAACACGACCACGAAGACGGTGAAGAAGGCAAAGACCGAGCAGACGCCTACTACCAGATCGACCTCGTCAAGGGCGAGCCGATAGCGGAGTTCGGCGACGCCGACAGCGAGAAGTTCTACAGCGACCAGAAGCGCCTCATCAAGTACGTCCACGGTAGCTCCGACGACGCGATCACGCGGCACGGACAGCCCTCGACGCTGTGCGAGGAGACGAGAGAGTGCGTCGAAGTGAAGGACTACGACGTGGACGACGGCGAGGCGACGATGACGTTCGAGGTCAAGAAGGACTGCGAGATGAAGCTCACGCTGGTGAGCTACGAGAAGGAAGGCCCCGGCTGGAGCCGCGAGCGCGCGGACCAGCAGGAACTCGAAGACTCGGTGACCGACACGTACGACCACGGCACCTACACGGTGACGGTCGACGTGCCCGAGTAGCGCGGTACCCGACACAACTCGCCGTTTTTTCGAACGCGCCTCTCGCGGCACCGCCCGTATAAATTGACTAACAAAGTGGTTCGTCCGCCGAGAGTCGGCCGATGGGTGCCGGTGACTCCCCGCTGGTCAGCGTCGTCGTGCCGACCTACGAGCGGCCGACGTTCCTCGTAGACGCCGTCGAGAGCGTCCTCGAACAGCGGTATCGACCGATGGAACTGGTGGTCGTCGACGACGGCTCAAGCGCCGACGTCGAGCGGGCGCTCGCCGACGCGACGTTCGGCGACGCGTCGCTGTCGGATCTCACGCGATACGCGGTCCGTCGTCACGACGAGAACCGAGGCGCGAACGCCGCCCGGAACACCGGCATCGAGGCGGCGACCGGTGAGTACATCGCGTTTCTGGACGACGACGACCGCTGGGAGCCGACGAAGCTCACTCGACAGGTGGCGGCGCTGCGGGCGGCCGACGACGCGGCCGTCGCGTTCACCGGTCAGCGATGTGTCGACGCGTCAGGGGCGACCACCGCCGTCACGCGTCCGGCGACCGGGGGAGAGTTTCTGCGCAATCTGGTCTCGGGCGCCGAGTACGGCCCGTTCTCGACGGTCGCGGTCCACACCTCGGTGTTCGACGAGGTCGGCGTCCTCGACGAGCGGTTCCCGTGTTGGCAGGACAAGGAGTGGTACCTCCGTCTCGCCACCGCGTTCGAGTGCGTGGCCGTCCCCGACCCGCTGACGGTTCGACGGTTCACCGGCCACGAGCAGATCTCCGACGACTACGCGCGAAAGCGCGACGTGGCGTTCCCGCTGCTGGTCGAGAAGCACCGAGAGACTGTCGCAGCGCGAGGCGAGAGCTACGAACGGTCGTTCCTCGCCGCCCTGTTGCGCGAACTCGCGGTCGCCGCCGCCCGGAACGGACGCCGCCGCGAGGCGGTCTCGTATCTACGCCGGTCGCTCCGTCACCGCCCGACGACGCTTCGCACCTACGCGTACCTCCTGGCGTCGCTCGGCGGGAAGTACACGTGGGTTCCGGCCCGAGCGTGTCGGCGCACGCTCGCGCGAGCGCTCGACGGTACGCGCAGTAGTGCGTCGCGAGTCAGGTGAGCGCCTCGCGGACGACGGTGAGATCGTCGCCGAGTTTCGTCTCGAGCGCCCGCGCGCCCAAAATGAGGAAGAGCGGATAGGTGACGACGCCGACCGCGACGAGACAGCACAGCGCCGCCAGCGACGAGAGCGGCGGGAGCGCCGCCGCCGTCGCGAGGACGACGATACCCATCGAGAGCGCCGCGACGGTCGGGAGGGCGACCGCCCGGAGGAACCGCCGCGGACTCCCGTCGACGACGCGGAGCGCGACGGCGAGCGCGACCGGGTTCTGGACGACGGCGCTGGCGACGAGGACGCTCGCGACGCCGCTGAAGCCCCATCGGAGGGCCGCGGGATAGACGAGCGCCGCGACGATGGCGAGCCGCGACAGCTGGAGGACCGTGCTGTACTGGGGTCGCCCGGTCGCCTGAAAGAGCGGGCCGACGACGGCGACCAGCGCCCGGAGTGCCCCCCAGAGCGCTAACAACCGCATCGCATCGACGATGGGGAGCCAGTCGGGACCGAGGGCGGCTCGGACGAACGCCGGGGCGACGACGGCGATGCCGACGGCCATCGGGAACGCGAGCGCGACGACGATCCGAACCGTCCTGAAGAACCCCTCGCGGAGTCGCTCGACGTCGTCCTGAACCTTCGAGAACGCCGGGAAGGTCGCCTTCGAGACGACGTGGCTCACCTCGGTCGCGGGCGCGTTCGAGAGCCGGAACGCCATCTGGTAGAACCCGAGCGCCGACGCGCCGAGCAGCCAGCCGACGAGCGCGTCGTCGCCCTGGTTGAGCGCCAGCAGCACCAGTCCGGAGCCGAAGATCCACTTCCCGAACCCGAGCAGCTCCCGCGCCGCCGTAGCGTCGAACGCCAGTCCGGGCCGATAGCCGTGGATGGCGTGTGACACCGCGGTGCGGACGGCCGCGCCCGCGACCACACCCAGCACCAGCGCCCAGACGTTCTGATAGACGAGGGCGACGGCGACGGCGACGGCCACCTGGGCGACGGTCCCCGAGAGCGTGTAGGCGAACTGGCGGTGGAAGGCCAGCTCCTTCCGGAAGTAGATGATGCCGGGATTACGAAGGCCGGCGAGGAGCGGCGAGAGGGCCAATACCGGCAGTATTGTTCGTAACGCCGGTTCAGTGAACACCCCGGCGACGGTCGGCGCGGCGGCGACGGTGACGGCGGCGATGACGACGCCGCGGGCGATGGTGAGGACCCACGTCGTGTCGAGGTAGGCGTCCACGTCCGCCTCCTCGCGCTGTATCAGCGCCTCGTCGAGACCGAGTCTGGAGACGCGTCGAAGCACGGCGAGGACGAGCAGTCCCAGGCCCAGGAGGCCGAAATCCGCGGGGGCGAGCACTCGCGCGAGGACGACGAACATCCCGAGCCGGAGGACTCGGTCGGCGACCGTCAGCAGCGACAGCCAGACGCCGCCGGTCGCGGTTCGCTCCATGACCGAGTCGCCCGGCGTGAGGAGGCGCGGGACCAGTCGAACGAGTCGAACCGCGCCGACGAGCCGTGATACGAGTCCCACGGCGGCGCTGTGAGCGGGGTCGCGCAAAGTTATGGGACTCCTACGACCGGAGCGGCGTTCCGCAATCGGAGACGGGACGGACCGGAGAGCGCGGAAGCCAGTGCATAGCTATGCCGGTATCGTGCGGCATCGCAGGCAGACAGATGACCGCCGAGGGAGCCGCGCCGACCGTCTCGGTGATCGTCCCCGTGTACGACGATCCCGAGGGCGTCGACCGGACGCTGCGGACGCTCACCGAGCAAGCGGTCTCGACGCCCTACGAGGTGCTGGTGGTCGACAACGGTTCGACCGACCGGACGCCTGCGGTCGTCGCGTCGTACTGCCGGGCGCGTCCCGACCTCGTCGAACTCCTCGTCGAGGACGAGATTCAGGGGTCCTACGCGGCCCGCAACGCCGGCATCGAGCGGGCGAGCGGCGAGATACTGGCGTTCGTCGACGCCGATATGCGGGTCGGGCCCGCATGGGTCGACGACGTGGCCGCGGCGATGCAGTCGGCGGAGTACGTCGGCTTCGACGTACAGATCGAGGGGCGACCCGAGGACGGCCCCGTCGTCGCGTTCAACCACGTCTCGGAGTTTCCCATCGAACGCTACGTCGAGGAGGAACAGTTCGCGCCGACCTGCTGTCTCGCGGTTCGGCGCGAGGTGGTCGAGACCGTCGGGCGGTTCGACGAGCGGTTCCGCTCCTCGGGCGATCTGGAGTTTGGTCGTCGGGTCCACGACGCCGGGTTCGAGCAGGCCTTCGACCCGTCGGTGACGATGTACCACCCGCCGCGGTCGGTGCGAGAGCTCGCGGAAAAGTACGTCAGGATCGGCCGCGGACTCAGCCAGCGACGGCGCTACTACCCGGACCGATTCGACAGACACCCGTTGTTCACGCCCGCGAACTACCTCCCGACGCTCTCCCCGCGAAAGCTCCGCGACTCCGCGACGGACGTTCAGGACCGCGCCGGGACGACCTTTCCGCTCCGCACGCTGTGCGTGTTCTACGCGTTAGAGCAACTCCAGAAAGCGTGTATGGGGGTCGGCCGACTGGCCGATAGCGTGGCCGCCGCCGACGCTCGCTGATCTATCAGTCGTTCGACCACGCCGCGGCCAGCTCGTTCATCGTCGCCTCGTCGATCTTCTTCCCGTTCGTCCGCGGGACGTACTCGTCCTCCCGGTACCAGTGGACCGCTCGCTGGGCCTCGCTACCCTCGAAGACCCCGTCGCCGGCCACCGCCTCGCGGATGGAGAGCGGGACGATCTCCTCGACCGGCGGCGACTGGAGTTCGGTCAACTGCTTCGAGGGCCGAATCGCCTCGATGCTGCCGCTCGCGATCCGGTCCATCGTCGCCCGGAAGTCGTCCTCGGAGATCCAGCCGTTCGCGCCGACCTGATGGTAGGCCAGCACGGCCGTCTGGTTGTACTTCTCGGCCATGTCGAGCACGTCGTAGACCCGCTCCAGTTCCTCGCCGAACACCCGGCCGACGGTCAGCGGGCCGGTGAGCTGCTGCCCGTGGGGCAAGCTACCGTCCGTCACCGCGAAGTAGTGGTAGTCGCTGACGATGTCACGGATTCGGGGCGAGTTCCCGCTCCAGGGATAGGAGAACATCGACGCGCCGCGCTCGAACCCGCGTTCGAGGAGCCACTTCTTGTTCTCCTCGATCTGCGCGCGAGCGTCGGCGTCGGAGAGATCAGGGAGATGTCTGTGATCGACTGTGTGGCTACCGATCTCCCAGCCGGCGCCGCGCATCTCGCGCATCTCGTCCTCGCCCAGGAAGTCGCTATCGCTCGCTCGCCCGGAGTTTATCATCGTGAGCGCGGGGATACCCCGGTCTTCCATGATGGGCAGCGCGTTCGTGTACTGGGTGATACCGCCGTCGTCGAACGTGACGATGACCCGCCCCGTATCGGCTCGCTCGGTCGTCCGAAGGTCGTCCACCCACACTCGGAGGTCCGTCTCGAAGTCCCGATAGAACTCCAGAGAGATGGCGTCGACGCTGCTGAGGTCGGGGTCGCCGTACTCGCTGGTGACGCCGAGGTCGATGCGGAACCACCCGTAGGAGGTCGTGATGGTCCGCCGACGCATCGTGACCGAATCGCTGCCGTTGTAGAGGTGGACGTCGAGTTGCTCGGTCGAGGGGCTCTCCAACCGGAGCGCGATCGAGAGGTCCTTGTTCGAGAGATCTATCGGATCGTCGAACACGCGGACGATCTCGAGGTCGGTACCTTCGTCCGGACCCAGTAGCAGCTCGGCCGACTGGTCGCCGCGGTAGGGCTGGTCGGTCACGGCATTGAGATGCCCAGACCGCGCTTCCCACTGGCTCAGGTCCTCGAAGTCGTCGAGCAGTCGGCCGCTGTCTTCGTAGCGGTCCGTGGTGTCGAAGGCCGTATTGAGCAAGGGATGTTCGGTCGCCGCTCGTGCCCGCCCGACGCTGGTGGTCGTCCCCAGTGCGGTGAGCGCGGCGGCCCCCCGTTTGAGCAGCCCGTGGCGCGAAATCGGATTGCGGTTGGTCATGTCAGAATATCTGTTCGATAGCGCCACCCACCGCATTGTTATGCCGCCGCTTGCTCGACCCGGTAATCGTTTATAGATCACCTGACACCCGAGCGCTCGGACCGAAGGCGGCGTGTTACCGGGGTCAAACGCTCCATAACAATGGCCGGAACTACCGAAGCCAGCACACTGATGCATCCGGAGTCTCGCGCGCCCGACCGCACCGTCTCACAGTCGCTTCGAGCGGCTGATTCCCACTGACCATGCGCCGTCACTCTCGCGGCGTCGTCGCCGTCGCCTGCCTGCTCGTACTGGCAGCCCTCGCGCCGACGGCCGCCGTCGCCGCCCCGGCCGACGCCGTCGGCGTGACGACGACCGTCTCGGACACCACTGTCGAACCCGGCGACACCATCACCGTCGAAGCCACCATCGACGGCGACGGCGTCCACGGCCCGCTAATCGACGCCAACGTGCCCGACGGCTGGGCGGTCGAGGCCACCGACGACGACGGTGGAACGTACAAGTCCTCGACGAACGAGTGGCTCTGGCTCACCGCCGGGGACTACACTGTGACGTACACGCTCACGGTTCCCTCGACGGCTTCGGCCGGCGAGTACCCCGTCGAGAACGAGGGGTCCGGTATCTACCCGTCGACCTCCGAGTACGTCGCCGACACCGACGCCGTCACCGTCACAGTGGAGTCGACGGAGGCGATGACCGTGCGCGAGGCCGTCGCGAGTTACGGCGACGGCGACGACTCGCGGGTCGAGGACGGCGAGATCCAACAGGCCATCAACTGGTGGCAGACCGATACCGAGGTGCCCGGCACCGACGGACAGACCATCGACGACGCGACTATCCAGCAGCTCGTCTCCGATTGGGTGACCGGGGCCGAGGTCGGCGGCAACTGAGCTGTCGAAGCCCGCGGGCGTTCTTTCTCCCCGGCACCGTCGCACGAACCCGGCTCACCCGACGGGAAAAGCGAGGAGTCTAAGTGTGCGCCGTCGAAGGATACGGTAATGGCAGAGAGCCGTACGTTCACCGGGTCGCTGGCCGCCACCGCCGTCGGCGTCTACCTCCTCGTCATCGCCGGCGCGACGGCCGCCATCACCGACGCGGTGACCGCCTGCACCACGTGGCCGCTCTGTCGGGGGCCGGTGACGCTCTCGAACCCGTCCCTGCTGATCGCCAGCGGCCACCGCCTGACCGCCGCGGTCGTCGGCGTCCTCGCGCTCGTCACCGTCTTCCTCGGACTCCGCGCGGCGACGCGCCGCCGCGTCGAGGCCGCGCTGCTGGTCGGTATCGCCCTGTACCCGATTCAGGTCGCACTGGGCGCGTTCGTCGCCACCTCCGGCGCGACCGGGGGGCTCCCCGGTGCGCACCTGGCCGTCGGCATGGCAATCTTCGGAGCGTTCGTCCTCGCGCTGGCGTGGCACCTCGAAGCCGAGACGGGCAGCGACGACGAGGAGCCCGTCGACGACCTCTCGCCGGCCCCGATGCCCGAGGAGAGCGACGACGGTTCGGTTCCGCGAGCCGCGCTCTCGACGCGAGAGCGCCTCCTCGGCACGGCCTACGCCTACTTCCGGCTGATGAAACCGCGCCTGATGTGGCTCCTGTGTCTGGTCGCCGCCGCCGGGATGGCGCTGAACGCCGGCCAGTCGCTCACCGTTCGGACGGTGCTGCTGACGCTGGGCGGCGGCGTCCTCGCCATCGGCGCGTCGGGCACGTTCAACCACGTCCTCGAACGTGACATCGACAAGCGGATGGACCGCACCTCCGACCGCCCAATCGCCACCCACCAGATTCCGGTCCGGAACGCGATGACCTTCGGCGTCGCGCTGGCGGCCGCCGCGATGGCGCTGTTCTGGCAGGTGAACGTCCTCGCGGCGGCGCTGGGGCTGACGGCCATCCTCTTCTACAGCGTCGTCTACACGCTCGTCCTCAAGCCCAACACCGTCCAGAACACCGTCATCGGCGGTGCGGCGGGGGCGCTCCCGGCGCTCATCGGCTGGGCGGCGATCGACGGGACCATCGGGCTGGCGGGGCTGGCGCTGGCCGGCGTCATCTTCCTCTGGACGCCCGCGCACTTCTACAACCTCGCGCTCGCGTACAAGGACGACTACGAGGCCGGCGGCTTCCCGATGATGCCCGTGGTCCGCGGCGAGACGGAGACGCGCAAGCACATCGTCTACTACCTCGGTGCGACGCTGGTCGCCTCCGGGATACTGGCCGCGCTCACGTCCCTGGGGTGGTTGTACGCGCTCACGTCAACGACGCTGGGCGGCGTGTTCCTCTGGGCCGTCGTCCGCCTCCACCGCGAGCAGACCGAGGAAGCCGCGTTCCGCGCGTTCCACGCCTCGAACGCGTACCTCGGTCTGCTCCTGTTGGCCATCGTCGCCGACGCGCTCGTCCTATGAGTACGATCACCCGCCGCTTCGACCCGTCGTTCGACCGCGAGACGCTGCTGTACGGCGCGTTGCTTCTCAATACGGAGTTACTGCTGGTGGCGGCCCACGTCCTCTTCGGCGGGACCAGCGCCACCTCGTGGCGCGGGGTCGCCCAGTACGTCTACCCGCTGGTCTGGATCAACGCCGGCCTGCTGGTCGTCCTGAAGACGACACCGCCGCCCGCCTCGACGAAACAGCGACGCCGCGCGCTGGCGGTCGGCGTCGCCTACTTCCTCGTCCTGGCGGTCATCGGGGGGATCGTTCGCCCCGGGTCGCCGGACATCGTCTCGTACGTCCAGTTCAACCTCCTGAAGCTCCCGCCGGGGTGGAACCCGATGCTGGCGTACTTCGGCAACGTCGTGTCGGTGACGCTCATCCCGTACAAACTGGTCGGCTACGGCGCGCTGGCCTATCTCGTCTACGTCATGGTGCTTGACACGTCGGGGCTCTCGCTCGGGAGTCTGACCGGCCTCTTCTCCTGTGTCTCCTGCGTCCTCGGGATTCTGGTGCCGACGATATCGAGCGTGCTCGGCGGGACCGCCGCGGCCGTCGGCCAGTTAGTCCCCCAGTCCTACGGCGCGGCGACGGTGGTGTATCTGGTCTCGCTCGCGCTGCTGTACTGGCGACCGATCGGACGGTAAGCGCCGGAGACGATGCCGATTCCCCCCGTCTCAGGTCAGCCGACACTGCCGCGGGTCGCCGGCCCGTCCGAGGAAGAGAAGCAGGAGCAGGAGGCCGCCGACGCGGAGGAGGCCACCGTGAAACGGGAGCACCGCGAGCGCGCCCGTGAACCCGAGAAAGCCGAGGACGCCCGCCCCGCAACTCGCGCAACCGGACGCCACGAGACCGGGGAGGACGCCGGTCAGATCCGAGAGGCTGGACAGTCCGACGACGCGCAACTGCGCGGCGACGTTGACGACGGCGACGCCGGTGAGGACGGCGTAACAGGCGATGAGACCGACGCCGAAGACGCCGATGGAGCGGTACGTCGTATCGAGCAGATCGAGGAAGGCCCGGAGTAGATACCGCTGGACGCCGGCCCCGAGCATCTGCACCGTGTAGGTCGGGAACGTACTGAGGATGAGGAGGACGAAGGTGGCGACGGCGAGAGCGGCGGCCGCGAGTATCCGGGGCCACGACGTGAGCGGATACGTCAGCGCCGCGCCGAGTCTACTCCCGAACTGTTCGAACCGCCGTCGCCAGCCGTCGGCCGTATGCTCGGTCATCGTCACTCCGTCAGCGACCGGATCTTGCTGTCGAACCGGGAGTAGGGCTGTGCGCCCTGCAGGTCGGCCGCGGTGTCGGAGTCGGGGTCGTAGAGGACGAACGAGGGAGTCCCGTCGAGGCCCGCTCGCTTTCCGCGCTGGCGTTCCGCCTCGACCGCCGAGACGAGCGTCTCTCGGTTCTCGGACAGACAGGAATCGACCGCCGACGCGTCGACGCCCTCGACGGACTCCGTCAGCTCCAGCAGGTTCGACCGGTTCGACCAGTCGCCCTGCGTGAACCCCTGTTCGTCGAACACCGTCGAGTGCCAGTTCCAGAAGGTGTCCGGCGAGTCCTCGCGGACCTGTCGCCAGACGCACCGACTCATGACCGACGCGGTCATGGAGTTCTCGCCGATGTTCGGGAACTGCAGGAGCACGACGCGGATCCGTCCTTCGGCGACGTGGGTGCGGACGAGCTTCGGGAACGTCCGCTCCTCGAACTTCTTGCAGAACGGACAGAGGTAATCGCTCCAGTAGTAGAGGTCGAGGGCCGCGTCGGGCGACCCGACTATCGGGTTGCCGGCGAGGTCGACGTCGAAGCCGGTGGTTCCGGACGCCGCGTGTAACGACGGCGAGACGGGCTTCGAGGAGATCGGCGTCGATTCCTCGGTCTGTGTCGGCCGGTCAGTCGCCTCCGCGGTCGCCGTCGACTGCGACGCCGTTTCCGCGTCGGTCGAGGCGGACGCGCCCGACTGCGGCGTCGACGTCGATTGCGAGTCACTGGTACTGCACCCGGCGAGGCCGGCGATAGTCGCCGCTACGCCGCCCCGCAACAACGCCCGACGTGTCTTTCGAGTCACGTAGCGGCCTTCGCCGACCGTCCGTATAGTGAGCCGTCGCCGTTTTCAGACTCGGAAAAATCGTGCTATCTCGTCGCACGGTAGGGAGGTATCCGCGAGATACTTCAACGCCCGCGCTGATTGCCCGGCCGTGAGCGAGGACCCCGACGGCATCGCCGCGCTCGGGCTACTCCACGACGAGTACGCCCGCGAGATATTCGTGGCGGCGAGTCGGGAGGCGATGTCGGCGAAGGAGCTGGCGGAGGCGTGCGGGTTCTCGCTCCCGACGGTGTACCGCCGGGTCGACGACCTCGTCGACGCGGGGCTCGTGGTCGAAAACAACGAGCTCGACCCGTCGGGGAACCACTACACCTCCTACGAAGCGGCAGTCGAACACATCGATGTCGACGTTCGAGACGGTGAGCTAGACGTGACAATCACACAACAATCTGACGCGGTCGATCGGTTCACGCGTGTCTGGGAAGACATCCGCGGGGGTGACGAATGAGCGCGTTGCTCGTCGCGGCCAACTTACTCGTCATCGCGCTCGGCTTCCTCATCGCGGCCCAGTCGTTCCGGGGGTATCGCAGGCATCAGAACGCGACGATGCTGTACATCTCGGCGGGGTTCGTCTGTATCAGCCTCGGCGGCGTGATGGACTGTTCTCTGTTGAATACGTATCTGCCGAGCCTGCTCCACACCGGACTGTTCCGAACGGGGTTCGTCCTCGCCGGCATGGGACTGATATCCTACTCGCTGTACCGGTGACGGTCCGTCGAGGCGAGCCTTTGTCACTATCGGGTACGTACGTCGACACATGACCGAGATCGAAATCGAGTACTGCGTGCCCTGTGGCTTCCGCGAGCGCGCCCTCGACGTAGAGCGAGCGATACTCAACGGCGTCGAACAGGAGATCGACCGACTGAGCCTGGTGATGGGCGACCACGGCGTCTTCAGCGTCCGCGTCGACGGCCGGACGGTGTACGACAAGGACGAGGACGAGTTCGACGTGGACGACATCGTCCGCGAGGTCAGGAGTCACCTGTAGTCATCGCCAGAACGGAACGGCTTTCGGAGGGGATGACCGACGGTGAACTATGGACGAGGTACTGGTCGCCGAGGACGTCCGTCGGCGCTACGGCGACACCGTCGCGCTCGACGGCGTGTCGCTCTCCGCGGCGGCGGGCGAGGTGCTGGCGCTGGTCGGACCGAACGGGGCGGGGAAGACGACGCTGGTTCGCGCGCTGACCGGGACCACCGACGCGGAGGGCCGCGTCGAACTGTTCGGGGAGTCACCGAGAGACGTGGACCGTTCGCGCATCGGTCTCCTCCCGCAGTCGTTCGACCCGCACGAGCGCCTGAGCGCGCGCGAACTCGTCGCGTACTACGCCGGTCTCTACGACGAGACGCGGGACGTCGACGCCGTGCTGTCGGACGTGGGACTGACCGACAGCGCCCAGACGTACTACGAGAACCTCTCGGGCGGACAGCAGCGGCGGACCTGCGTGGCGACGGCGCTCATCAACGACCCGGACCTGCTCGTGCTCGACGAGCCGACGACGGGAATCGACCCGGCCGGCCGACAGGCCCTCTGGGACCTGCTGTCGGGCCTTTCCGACCGCGGCGTCACCATCGTCGTCACGACACACTACATGGAGGAGGCCCAGCAACTCGCCGACCGCGTCGGGTTGCTCGCCGACGGGCGACTGGCCGCGCTGGACAGTCCGACTCGACTGGTCGCCGAACACGGCGGCGATAGCCAACTCATCGTCGACGGCGACTTCGACGAGACGACTCCCGACCGCATCGACTATCCGGCGCGGACCGTCCTGCGGAACGGCCGACTCGTGGTCTACGGCGTCCGACCGGAGTCCATCGGGCAGGTCGTCGCCGAACTCGACGCCGCCGGCGTCGGCTACGACAGCCTGACGTGGAAGGAGCCGGACCTAGAAGACGTCTACCTCGAACTGACGGGAACCGGCGTCGGTCGCGGCGGCGATCCGCGGAGCGAGGAGGCGACGGCGGGTGGTGTCCGGTGAGCCGACTCGGTCGCCTTCGGGCGGAATCGCGGGCCGCGGCGCGGGCGTTCCTCCGTCGGCGGACGGCGGTCTTCTTCACCTTCTTCTTCCCGCTGATCATCGTCGTCATCTTCGGCGTCCTCGTCCAGACGCGGCCGGGCGGGGGCGGCCTCTTCACCGAGTCCCCGGCGTACTACGTGCCCGGCTACCTCGCGGTCGTCGTGCTGTTCACGCCGCTCTCTCGGGTCGGGAGCGAGGTGGCGCGTCACCGAGCGGGCAACCGCTTCGAGAAACTGGCGACGACGCCGCTGACCCGCCCGGAGTGGCTGCTCGCCCAGACGCTCGTGAACGTCGTCGTCATCGGCCTGGCGGGGATACTCCTGCTGGCGCTGATGGTCGTGCTCACCGGCGCACAGATAGAGCTGTCGCCGTTGCTGATTCCGTTCGTCGTCCTCGGCGTGGGGCTGTTCTGCGGCGTCGGAGCGATGCTCGGGAGTCTGGCCGACTCACAGGACGGCGTCATCTCCGCGAGCAACGCCATCGCGCTTCCCCTGTTGTTCCTCTCGGAGACGTTCGTCCCGCCGGAACTCCTCCCGGGGTGGTTCCCGACGTGGCTCTCGCCGCTGACGTACTTCTCGCGAGGCGTGCGCGCGGCGACGACGGGCGAGGGAGGTGCCATCACGCCGCTCGCCGTCCTCACGGTCTGTGCCGTCGTCGGCTTTCTCGTCGGCGCGTGGCTCCTCCCCCAGACCGATTAGTCGGGTCGATAGCCGACGACAGCGCAGCACCGGCGAACGTTCGAAAAATACGAGACCTATCTCTCGCTCCTCTGAGAATCACTCTCGAATCTCTAGCCAACCTGTGGGCGACTTTTGAAGTATCTTTTCTGATAACGTTCTATTCCCACACAGACGTATATCATAATCGTACATAACCGTTGGATTTATGTTGTACAACCGTTCTTACTGAGTTGGAAATGGTTACTAGACGATCTCAACAAACTCCTAACGGGGTGGGCCGCCGAGAGTTCCTCGGCGGGGTGGCGTCGCTGCTGGCAGCGGCGGCGTACACGCGGGACGTACCCGAGTCGGTCGCCGCACAGATAATGGGCGGCGACGACAGCGATACGCGGACCGTTAGCTCACCGAACGGAAACATCAGCGTTAGCGTGGACGTGTCCGGGGGGATACCCACGTACAGCGTCGATTTCAACGGTACGACGTACATCAAACCGTCGTCACTCGGCTTCGACTTCCAGAATCAGGCGACGTTCGGCGCGGGCGCCGACGGCACGAGCGGGGCGGCGATCTCGGTCACCGGCAGTGAAAGTGGGACGGAGACCGAAAGTTGGACCCCCGAGTGGGACCAGTATAGCAGCGTTTCGGAGGACTACAACGAGCTCCGACTCGGCCTCGAAGAGACGGCTGGCCCGGGACGTTCGGCGAATCTCGAACTCCGCGTCTTCGACGACGGTCTCGGCTTCCGCTTCGTCTTCGACGACAGCGACTTCGCCGCCAACAGCGGGAAGGCCGTCATCATCTCGGAGAACACGCAGGTCGACTTCGCCGGCGACTACACCTGCTGGTGGATAGAGAACGCCTTTACGAATCCCCGGTTCGAATCCGAGTACACGGAATCGAAACTCAGCGAAGTTCCCGCCGGGTCGGAGACGGTTCGACCGAACGACGATCCGAGCCGGAAGGGCGCGCACATGCCGCTGACGGTCAAAGCGAGCGACAGCGCGTATCTGAGCGTGCATCAGGCGGACTTAGACGACTACGCGCTGGCCTCACTGGCACCAGTATCGGACTCCGGTGGGACCGAGTTCGCGACGCAGCTCGCGCCGCTCTCGGGCGAGACGAAAGTCTCGTGGACGCTGCCCAATGCGACGCCGTGGCGGACGGTCCAATTGGGTACGACGCCCGGCGACCTCGTCGAATCGTCGCTCCTGCCGCTGTTGAACGAGGACCGCGACGACACCGTCCTGCCGAGCGACGGCAACGGCGGCGTCGACACGGACTGGCTGACCCCCCGGAAGTACATCGGCATCTGGTGGACGATGATCGCGGGCAACGCCAAGTGGGAGTACAAGAGCGACGCCGACATCGAGGCCAACGGGAACAACCCGGCGGCGTACATCCACGGCGCGCGCACCGAGCGGATGAAACGCTACATGCACTTCGCCAGCCAGAACGGGATCGACAGCGTGCTGGCGGAGGGATGGAACAAGGGGTGGAGTTCCTACGGGTCGGACGCCGGCGCGACCGGGTCCGCACTCGAGATGGGCGTCGCCGACTCCTACCCCGACTTCGACGTCGGCGAGATAACGACGTACGGGTCGAACCTCCCGAACCCCGTCGAGTTCACGATCCACAACGAGACGTCGGGGAACCTCCCGAACTACGAGGACGAGATCCTGAACAACGGCATCTTCGACGAGTACGAGCAAAACGGCATCCGTTCGATCAAGAACGGCTACGTCTCCGACCCCGGTCTGTTCGGCGACAATCAGAGCTCGCCCAGTCACAACCAGCACTGCCAGTTGGCGGTCAATCACCACCGAACCGTCATCGAGGAGGCCGCGAGCGAACGGCAGACCCTCGAGATCCACGAGGGCATCGTCCCGACCGGCGAGCGCCGGACGTATCCCAACGTCGCCGCCCGCGAGGTCGTGAAGGCCCAGGAGTACGACGGGTTCGGCGCGCTCGGCTCGAACGTCGGCCGCGAGCACCACGTCACGCTCCCCTTCACGCGGATGCTGGCCGGCCCGACGAGCTACCAGCCCGGTATCTTCGACATCACGTTCAACGACAGCGAGGGCGACCAGATTCAGACGACGCGCGCGAAGCAACTCGCCATGTATCCCACGTACAACGCCGGGATACAGATGGCCGCCGACCGCGTCGAGGCCTACATCGACGAGGCGTTCGAGGTCGGCCAGTACGTCCAAGCCCCCTCCGGAGTCATCGACGGACTCACCACCGGCGACGACTGGCGCAACACCTTCGGAACGAACTACGTCGGGTTCGACCCGAACAAACACGACTCCGGGTCGAACGTCTCCTTCACTGTCAAAAACGTCAGTTCAGCCGGGACCTACGACCTGCACATCCGCTATGCGAGCGACGCCGAGGAGAACGCCCCGCGAGTCATCGACGCCAGCGGTCCGCAACTCACGCTGAACGTCAACGGGTCGACGGAGAAGATCAACCCGTCGTTCACGGAGTACTGGGACACCTACGGCGTCCATACTGTCTCGGTGAACCTCATGCAGGGCGACAACGCCGTCGCGCTGGAGATGAACTACGACGACTCCGGTGAGACGTTCCAGGGTGACGTCGCGGGACTGACCGTCAACACCGTCGGCGTCACCGAACAGGGTGCTGATGCCCCGTTCCCGGCGAAATACACCGATTTGACCGACAGCCAGGTCGCGAACGAGAACGTCGAGTCGAAACCCGACTTCAAGTACATCGAAGACGTGCCCGCCGGCGGCTGGGACGACACGACGGTCGTCGACGCCGAGATCGGGAAGTACGTCGTCACCGCACGGCAGAAGGACGGGGAGTGGTACGTCGGCGCGATGACCGACGGCAACGGTCGCGCCATCGACGTGCCGCTCGATTTCCTCGACTCTCAGTCCAACGGCTGGACGATGGAGATGTACACAGACGAGGCGGGAACTGACGTGGACAACGATCCCACGGAGATTGCACGAACCACGTCGCTCGTCAGTTCGGGAGATACCGTGCTAGCGTCCATGGCCCGAAGCGGCGGAACGGCGCTCCGGCTCGTCCCGGCGTCGTCGGAGGAAGCTTCGAGTCTCGATACGTACGCGAAGCCGACTCAATCACCGTCGTACAGTATCACTCCTGACCCCGATCTCGACCAGCAGTTCATCTCGGCGACAGGGACGAACTCGACGGACTTCATCGGCGGCACGACTGTCGATATCGAAGTCGACGGCACCGTCGTGGCAACCGAGAACGTTCGCCTCGCCCCGACGGGGCAGAGTGAGACATTCAATTTCGGCTACACCATCCAGACCCCCGGTTCCTACAGCGTCGTCCTGAAGGACCCACAGTCCGGGACGGAACTCGCCTCCGGGACGGTGACTGTGACGCCCGGCGAACTCATCGCCGAGTTCTCCGATCCGTCCGGCGACGACGACGGTCCGGGGAGCTACACCTACCCCACCAACAGCGCCTTCGAGGACGGCGCGTTCGACCTGCGGTCGTTCAAGGTGTACGAGTCCGACTCGGACTACCTGTTCTCCTTCGAGGTCGCCAACCTCTACGACTCCTTCGGCGGCGACTTCTCGCCGCACTTCTTCGCGGTCTGGCTCCGCGACCCGTCGCTTCCGGGCGGCAGCGTCACGGAGAACGGCGATATCGGCGTCTCGGCGAACTTCGCGTCCGGCTGGCACTACCGCGTTACCGCGACCGGGTTCGCCGGTAGCGTCGTCGACGCGCAGGGAGACGATGTCGCCTCCGTCGACAAACTCGTCAACTTAGATGGGAACACGGTCATCGTCTCCGTCGATAAGAGCAGTCTGAGCGACCTCGATATCGTCAACACCGAGGTCTGTCCGGTCGTCGGTTCCGAGGACTACGGCGGCTTCCGCGACGTCAGGGAGACGGCGCAGGGCTACCAGTTCGGCGGTGCGAAAGCCGGTGCCGTGGAGAACGCGCCGGGCGTCGTCGACATGCTCACGCCGCCCGGCGTGAGCCAGGCCGAGGCGCTCGCCTACGACGCGGACGATCTGGCGCAACTCCCGTTCACGCCGCTGTACAAGGATCGATTGGGCGATGTAGACCACGTCGCTACCCTCTCTGATGACGGTGGTGACCCCTACGGTCCCGCCACTACGTCGGACGGAGCGAACGCGTTCACCTATCCCTCGACCAGCGATATCACGCCGGTGGATCACGACATCCAGCAGGTGGATATCTACGAAGACGACTCGAACTACACGTTCCTCGTCCGCCTGCCGCAACTGCGCGATCCGTGGGGCGGCGACTACGGCTACAGTCTCCAGCACGTTCAGCTCTACGTCAGTGACCCAAATGCCAGTAGCTCAGACCTCTACAGCCGTGATGGTGTTCACGCGTACAATAGCGGCGAGAAGATATTCGCCAAGGACTATCACCGCCGCATCGTCGCCACGGGACACGCCAGTTCCAACAATGTGGCCTCTGGAACGCTCCCCGTCGTCGAAGACGGCAACTGGAGCACTATCGCCGACGCCAGTAGCGGCGTGAGCACCCGTGGTATCGGACAGTTCGACGCGATCGAGATCACGGTCCCGCGGAGCACGATTCCGTCGAACATCCGCGAAGTCGACATCGTTCCGATGATGTTCAGTTACGATAGTTATGGCACAGCTGGCATCCGAAAGGTCGAATCCGACGCCAACGCCTCGGGGAACTACACGTTCGGCGGTGCACCCTCGAGCTACTATCACACCAACGTCCTCGACATCGTCCTGCCCGATAGCGTCTCGCAGGCGGACGTCCTCGACCCGACAGCCGAGGACATCACGGACTCCGACGACTTCGATGGGTACGACATCCCGTTCGTCTCGATGAGCGAGACCGGCAACTCCCTCCGAGAGGCCCTCGCCGGCAACGGACCGGTCACGAGCGCGCACTTCGACGTCGTGCGCGAGGCTTACGAGTCCGATAGCGCGGTCCCGGGAACCGGAGGACTGGTCCCGGACTACGCTGACCTCCGCGGCATCGCCTCGGAGGTGACGGAGCGATGAACGACACGTCGGCAGGGAAAGTGCTGGCGCTCTCGCTCGCGGTGCTCGCCGTCGCGGCGATCCCCGCGGGCCTGATCGCCCCCATTGGAATCGGCGCGGCCAACACCGGCGGCAACGCCGCCGGCAACGTCGGCGAGTGGCCGAGCTATCAGGCCGACGACCGCAACTCCGGGAACGCGACCGGCGCGCCCGACTACGGCAGCATCGACCTCGGATGGAGCGTCGCCGGCAACCAGGGGACGGACGTCGCCTCCGGACCGACCGTCGGCGACGACACCGTCTACGTCGGCGACGGCAGTACCGTGAAGGCCTACGCCGAGGCCGACGGGTCCCAGACGTGGACCCAGAGCGTCGACGGATCGGTGTTCGGCTCGCCGACGCACGACGAGGGGAGCCTCTACGTCGCTACCGACGCCGGCACCGTCTACGCGCTCGACACCGCCAGCGGCACCGTCGAGTGGACGCGGAGCACCGATAGCAACGAAGCGGCCTTCGGCGCGTTCGCCGGTTCGGTCGCCACGGACGACGCCGGCGCGCTCTACGTCGCCAGCGAGGACGGCCACGTCTACAAGCTGGCCGCCGACGGCTCGGAGGTGCTGGCCGCCTACGACATGGGCAGCCCCGCGGGCGCGATGACGCCCGCGATCGCCGACGGGACGCTCTACGTCGGGGACCGCAGCGGGACGCTCCACGCGCTCTCGACGGCGGACCTCAGCGCCACGTTCTCGGAGGACGTGGCCAGCGGCGCGCTCAACGCCCCGGCCGTGACTGCGGACGGCCAGACGGTGGTCGTCACCGCGACCGACGGCACGGTCGCCGCCTACGACGCGACCGGGACCGAGCAGTGGGCCGAGACGAGCGCCTACGACGGCAGTTTCGCCAGTCCGGCCATCCACAGGGGATCGGCCGTCGTCGGCACGTCCGACGCTGTCGCCGCCCACGCGCTCGGCGACGGGACCCAGCAGTGGCGTACCTCGGTGGATACCAAGGACACCTTCGGTGCGTCGGTGACGACGGCCAACGGAACCGTCTTCGTCGGTACCGACGTCGGCGACGTCCATCTACTCGACGCGACCGACGGACGGATGCGAGCGAGCTTCTACGCGAGTTCCTCCGCCATCGCCACCGCGCCGACGGTCGCCTACGACGCGCTGTACGTCGGCGCGGACACGGGCGCTGTCAGGCAGTTCGTCGACGCCAACCCGTCGATTTCGGTGGCGAGTATTAGCGCGCCCGACTCCGTCGAGAGAGGTGACACGGCGACGGTGACGGCCGAACTCTCGAACATCGGGCAGGCCAGGGGCAGTTACACTGCCGAACTGACCGTCGACGGGACGGTCGTCGACAGCGAACCCGTCGACGTGGCCGCCGGTGCCACCGAGACCGTGCGCTTCGAGTACACGTTCGAGACCACCGGAGAGGTCCCGGTCAGCGTGGGTTCGCAGTCCACGACGGTCACCGTCAGATCCGACTCCAGCGGCGACGGTGGCGGTCCCATCCACGGCAACCCCGACGACGGGACCGAGACGACGACGCCCGACGAGGGCGACGGCACGGACACGCCGGTCGAGACCGACTGCGGCTGTGAACTAGACGACACGCCGACCGAGGCAACCGACGATCCGGTGACGACGGACGACACCGCGACGCCGGACGGCTCGGACGGCACCGAGACGGCCACTGCCGACGGCGGGACCGCCGCGGACGACGGGTCCGACGGGAGCGGCACCGACGTGCCCACGTCCGGTGACGGTCCCGGCTTCACGGCCGTCGCCGCACTGCTCGCCGTCGTGGCGGCGGCGCTGTTGGCCGCACGACGCGAGAACTGACGAGTCTTCCCGCCACCGACGTTCAATTTTTTATCGGTAATCGAGCGCGACGGCGCCGCGTCCCTACCGCCGGAGCGACGGACCGGCGACAGCGAGAACCAGCGCCGCCTCGCCGCGGGGTACCCAGCCGTAGACGTGGTTGAGCATCACGTACGTCACTAAGCCGAGAAAGAGGCTCAGTCCCCAGGCGGCGACGGCGATCCGTCCCACTCGCGCGTGGGCCGTCTCGCGGAGTTCGGCCGGGGTATGCGAGAGGCCGAGGACGACGGCGTGAACGACGACCGGAACGGAGACGGCCGAGAGGAGGACGTGGACGGCGAGCATCAGGATGTACGCCCACCAGACGACTCCCTCGGCGAGGATCGCCTTCTCGAAGCCGCCGCCGACCTTCAGGAGGTACAGCACGAGGAAGGCCATGATGAGGGCGAACGCGGTCAACATCGCCGCTCGGTGCTTGCGGACCTCGCCGCTCTTGATGAAGTAGACGCCGACGAGGATGGCGGTCAGCGCACAGGCGTTGACGACGGCGATCGCGTCGGAGAGGAAGATGACGGTCTCGTTGCTGATGGTCGGAAACGGCAACACGCCGCCGAACGTCCCGAAGACCAACGCGTAACCGACCAGCGAGACGGCGGCGGTGACGAGGCGCGGGCGAGCGCGAGCGCGCGACTGGAGTCTGTCTGCGACGGCCATACGAGAACTGAGCAAGCGAGGGCTTTCCGTGTTCTGGAAACGAGCGACGGGGAGAGCGTCGGAGAAAGCGATGGGAAACGTAGCGGAGAAAACGACGGGAGAGACAGCGGCGCCGAATCAGGCGAAGGTGCGCGAGATGTCCTCGTCCTCGTCTTCTTCCTGCTGGATCTTCTCCCAGGCGTTCTCGAAGTCCTTCATCTCGACCTCGGTGCGGTCGTCGCGGATGGCGAACATCCCGGCCTCGGTGCAGACTGCCTTCACGTCGGCCCCGGAGGCGTCGTCGATGGCCTCCGCGAGGCCCTCGAAGTCCACGTCGTCGGCGACGTTCATGCCGCGCGTGTGGATCTTGAAGATCTCCTTGCGACCCTCGAAGTCCGGGTTGGGGACTTCGATGAGGCGGTCGAACCGACCGGGTCGGAGGATGGCGCGGTCGAGCATGTCGAAGCGGTTGGTGGCGGCGATGATGCGGATCTCGCCGCGGTCGTCGAAGCCGTCCATCTCCGAGAGCAGTTGCATCATCGTCCGCTGGACCTCGGCGTCGCCGCTGGTCTTCGATTCGGTTCGCTTCGCGGCGATGGCGTCGATCTCGTCGATGAAGACAACCGCGGGCTCTTCCTGCCGGGCCAGTTCGAAGAGGTCGCGGACGAGTTTCGCACCCTCGCCGATGAACTTGTGGACGAGCTCGGAGCCGGCCATCTTGATGAAGGTGGCGTCGGTCTCGTTGGCGACGGCCTTCGCCAGCATCGTCTTGCCCGTGCCGGGCGGGCCGTGCAGCAAGACGCCGCTCGGCGGGTCGATGCCCACGTCTTCGAACATCTCGGGGCTGATGAGCGGCATCTCGACCGTCTCGCGGACCTCCTCCATCTGCTCTTGGATACCGCCGATGTCGGCGAAGGTGACGTCCGGCGACTGATCGACCTGCATCACGCGGGCGCGGACGTCCGTCTCGTCGTCGAGTTGCTTGACGATAGAGAGGGAGTTGTTGACGGCGACCCGGTCGTCCGGTTCGAGGCCGTCGCGCATTTCGTCGGTGACCTCGGTAAGCGCCTCCTGATTGTTGCCGTGCTGTTTGATGATGACGCCGTCCTCGCCCACCTCTTGGACGGTCGCGACGAACAGCGGCGACTGCTTGAGCTTCTTGTTCTCGTGAGTCAGCCGCTCCAGTTTCTGCTGGTACTTGTTGTTCTCGGCGTTGGCATCGAGCAGTTTGTCCCGCATCTCCTCGTTCTGTGCTTCGAGCACCTCGAGCCGTTCCTGCAGCGCCTCTATCTTCTTCTGCTGGGAGGCGTCTTCGTCGTAGGGCAGGTCCACCTCGTCGACGGTGTCGGTCATTACGCCCCTTCTAGTAGGTGAGTCATTATGAGGCTTCGGGTAGCGCCAGCATTCGATACCGCGGGCAGCGGGACCCTACCGCCCCGATACGGCCGTCCAGCGTTCCGGCGTCGAACCGGCAGATTTCTGTCCCGGGGCAGGTAACCGGCGCGCATGTCCACGGAACCGGAGTCCGTCGTCGTGGTCGGCGGCGGCGTCGCGGGCCTCTCGGCGGCCATCTACACCGCGCGGGCCGGCGTCTCGACGCGAATCGTCTCGACCGACGAGTCCATCCTGAACCGCAACGCGCACCTCGAGAACTACCCGGGCTTTCCCGCCGGCGTGAATCCGCGACTCCTCCTCGAACTGATCCGCGCACAGGCCCGCCGTGCGGGCGCGTGGTTCACGGACGGCCGCGTCCAGCGGGTCGAGGAGACCGACGACGGGTTCGCGACCACCGTCGCCGACGGCGAGGAGTTCGAGTCCGACTACGTCGTCGCGGCGTCCTGGGCCGACGCGTCGTATCTCGCCGGCCTCGACGTCGAGCTGATCGACAGGGGGAGCAAGGAGTTCGTCGGCGTCGACGACCTCGGGAGAACGGCCGTCGATGGCCTCTATGCGGCCGGCCGGCTGGCCGAGCAGTACCACCAGACCATCGTCGCCGCGGGCCACGGCGCACAGGTCGGGCTGACGCTCGTCGAGGACAGCGACGTGGACTTCTACCACGACTGGACGGCCCCGGAGGGCTACTTCACCGACCGCGACCGCGAGGTGCCGCCGGGCTGCGAGGAGATAAGCGAAGACGAGCGAAAGCGGCGCGAGGAAGAGTCTTTGGAGGTCATGCAGCGGTACTTCGAGCAGCCGATGCCCGGCGAACCGACGATGCACCCGAGCGTCGCCGAGGACGAGGACTGAGCGGCGAGCCGAACGGGCGCTCACAGTTCTCGGAGCACGTCCCCGAGCCGCTCGATGCGCGCCTCGGTCGGCGGGTGCGAGCGGGTCTCGACGCGGAACTCGTCGGTCGCCGGGTCGTCCTCGAACCCGTAGGGGAGAAAACAGAGCCCGCGGACGCCGTCGTAGGCCCGGCGCTTATCGGTCTCCGGGGTCGGCGTCGCGTCGCCGTCGAGGGTCTCCAGCGCGGCGACGAGCGCCGACGGGTTCCCCGTGAGTTTCGCGGCGCTCCGATCGGCGGCGAACTCCCGTTCGCGGGAGAGCGACCGGCCCAGCACCACGACCGGCGCGGTGAACACGCCCAGCAGGACGCCGCCGAGGACGACTGTGAGACCGAACAGGAAGGCGACGGAGAGCGTGAAGGCGAGCGATCCGAACGGGGCCTCGACGAATCGGGCGCTGAGGAGATAGGCTCCGACGAACGCCAGCGCGCCGAAGACGAGTCGACTCCCGCGAGAGCCCGGAAGCGCGTCGTCGATGGGACCGTACTCGCCGTTGGTCAGCGCCGGGAGGAAGCTGGCAAGCGTCATCACGGCGGCGTCGCGGTTCTTGACGTGCATCAGCTCGTGGGCCAACACGGCGTCGAGTTCGTCGCCCGAGAGCGCGGCGAGCAGGCCCTCGCTGACGACGACGGTGGCGCTTCCGACGGTACCGACGGCGAAACTGTTCGGAACGTCGCTGTCGGCGACAGCGACCGTCGGCATCGACATATCCGCTTGCTGACAGAGGCGCTGAACCCGCTCGAAGAGGTCCGGATACTCGGCTCGGTTCACCTCGCGGGCGTCGGCCGCCGCGAGCGTCTGTGCGCGCGTGTACCGTAACTGCGCCCAGACGAAGGCGGCGAGCGCCGGAGCCACGACCGCGAGCCACCACGCGGGGCCGGGCCCGCCGGGAAGCACCGCGTCGACGGCGTCTCGAAGCGGCGTGAGCCACGGCGTCAGGAGGGACGCGACGGTGGCGACGACGGCGACGTCGATCGCCAGGAGGAGCAGGAGGGTCGTCAGGATGCGGCGGTTGAGGGTCCCCATACGCGTGTCTGGAGATAGCTGTCAACGCGCCAAAATACTTCTGGTCGCTCGAAAACTCCTTCGAACAAGGACAATACTTTAGACTGGTTGGACAGAAGTCATGAATAGTGCCTTCCAGTCTCACGCGCGCCGCCCTGGCCCTCCTCTGTGCCGGCGCCGTCGTCTACGCGACGGCGCTGTTCCCCGCTGCGCTGGACGTGGGACTCCAGCAGAGCGGTCCCGTCGCCGACGGGCCATCGGCCCCCGCGCCCACCCCCTCCACTCCGGTCGCCGAACCGACGGCGACGCCGGTTCCGACCGCCGAACCGACAGCCACGCCAGCGGCCGACACCGGCGGCGGGAGCGGCGCCCCCTCCCTCTCGTTCCTCCCGCAGCTGCTCGGCTTGCTCACAGTTCTGGCGCTCGGCTACGTCGGTCTCCTCGTCGTCCGCGGCGGCGACGGCTTCGACGGCGGGGGGTTCGGTCTCCCTGGACTCGGGTTCTCGTGGCTCCCGATTCCGCGGTGGCTCCCCGTCACGGGCGCGCTCCAGCGGATTCCGCAGCTGACGACGACGGCGTTGCTCGGCGGTGCGGCCGCGCTTTCGAGCGTCGCCGCGGGCGTCGGTCGCGTCGTTCGCGGCGTCGGCGGCGGTCTCGCCGCGGGACTGGGTCCGCTGAGTCGGATGACCGGCCGCACCCTCGTCACGCTCCCAGGGGTGCTCGGGACGCTGGCGGTCTCGCCGGGACGCGCCCTCTCGGGGCTGACCGGCGGCGGGCTGCTGGCCTCGCTCCGCGGCGGCATCGACCGACCGGCGTTCCTCGAACGCGACGACCCCACGAGCGAGGACCTGCGGGCGACGACCGAGACGAGCGCCGACGCCGAGACGCCGGACGAACCCAGTCCGCCGACGATACAGGAGGCGTGGCAGCGACTGACCGCGGTGATCCCGGTCGCGAACCCCGCGGCGACGACGCCCGGCGAGTACGCCCGGAAAGCCGTCGACATCGGGCTTCCGGAAGGTCCGGTGCAGCGGTTGACCGACCTGTTCCGGGCCGTCCAGTACGGCGGCCGATCGGCTTCGACCACTCGGACGGAGGCAGCGCGAGACGCGCTTTCGAGCATCTTCGAGGGGGGTGACGAGCGGTGAGCCAGACCGAGACGGTGAGCGAAGAGTCGACGGCAGACGAGGTCGGGTCGGCCGACCCTCCCGCCAGCGAGAAGACGACGTCGACCGAGCGGGCGACTCGCGGGACGCTCTCCGACGGGGCGACCGTCGACGCGACGGTCGAGCGCGAGGAGGCCGGCCCGCTCTGGCGGGTGCTCACACTCGCCGGACTCGCGGCCCTCGCGGCGGCCGTCCTCGTCGTCGCGATTCCCGGTCTCCTCCCCGCGCCCGCGGATTCGACCGCAACGGCCGCGCTCCGGGCCGCCGCACCGTACGCCGGGGTCGCGGTCGCGCTCGTCGGGCTCTACGGCGTCCTCGGCCGCGAGGAGGACGGGGAATCGACGCCCGAGACGCCGGTCGAACTCCCGAGCGCGAACCCAGAGACGATCCACGGCGAATCTCACTCTGTCGTCGGCGACGACGTCGACGCCCTCTTGCAGCGCATCGACGGCCGCGTCGATCCCTACAACGGCATCGAAGCGAGTTACGCGGTCGAAGTTCGGCATCGCCTCCGAGAGGCGGTGCGCCGGGCGCTCGTCAGGTACACCGACCGCGACCGCGAGGCGGCGGAGACCGCGATCGAGGACGGGACGTGGACCGACGACGCGCGCGCGGCCTCCCTGGTCGGCGAGCGGGCCGGCGACCCGCCGCTCGCCGTCCAGTTGCGCGACTGGGCCAGCGGCGAGGGGTTCGACCGGGAGGTGGCCGCGACGCTCGCCGAGATCCGCCGGCTCCGCGGCGGTGATTCCCGATGACTGACCGACGGCGCGCTCGCCGCTCGATCGGGCTCTCGGCGGCGCTCGTCGCGGGCGCGGCGGGCGTCGCCACCGGCAACGCAGCTATCTTCGTCGCCTCGACGGTCGGGCTCGTCTACGCGGCCTACGAGGCGGCGACGCGGGACCCCGAACCGGTCCTGACCGTCGAACGAACCCTCGAACCGGCCGCGCCGCTCCCCGGCGAGGCGGTCGCGGTGACGGTGACCGTCAGCAACGACGGCCTCGGCTATCTCCCGGACGTACGCGTCGTCGACGGCGTCCCCGAGCGCCTCCGCGTCGTCGCGGGGTCGCCCCGGTTCGGGACGGCCCTCGACGCCGACGACAGCGCCTCGTTCACGTACGCCGTCGAGGCGCGCCGCGGCGACCACCCGTTCGGCGAGACGACGGTGGTCTGTCGCGACCTCACCGGCACCGGCGAGTGCCGCCAGCGGGTGCGCGTCGAGACGACTGTCGAGTGTAGCGCCGACGTCGAGTCGCTCCCCCTGTCGGCGCAGACGCTCCCGCGGGCGGGGCGCGTCCCGACGCGGGCGGGCGGCGACGGGGTCTCGTTCTACGCCGTCCGCGAGTACCAGTCGACCGACCCGATGGCGCGCATCGACTGGAACCGGTTCGCCCGGACGAGCGAACTGGCGACCGTCGAGTTCCGGGAGACCGCGGCCGCGAGCGTCGTCTTGCTGGTCGATACGCGAAACCCCGTGTCGCCGCGACCCCGCGCGCCGAGCGCCGTCCAGTTCGCCGTCTACGCCGCCGAGCGGATCGGGGCGACGCTGCTGGCCGAGGACAACCGCGTGGGCGCGGCGACCTTCGACGACGGCGCGTACCTCCGCCCGGCCGCCGACCGCGCGCAGCGACGCCGGCTCCGCGAGTTCTTCGGCGGTGGCAACGACGGCGATTCGAGCGACGGCGAGGACGGCGAATTCCTGACGGGCGTCGAGGGCGGCCAGCTGTTCCAGTCCGTCTCCCGCCTCGAACAGTACGAAAGCGAGCGTCACGAACCCGGCAGAGAGGGCGGCGGAGCTGCGCCCGACGGCGGCGACGTCGTCGGGACGCTCGACCGGACGCTTCCCGACGGGGCGCAGGTCGTCTTCTGTACGCCGCTGCTCGACGACCGGGCGGCCGACGCCGCGAAGCGCCTCGCCGCTCACGGCCACTCGGTGACGGTGCTGAGTCCCGACGTGACCACGGACGAGACGCCCGGCGGGACTCTCGCCGGGTTCGACCGGGCCGAGCGGCTCGACGGGTTGCGCCCGAGCGTCCGCGTCGTGGACTGGACGCCGACGGACCCGCTCGCGACGGCGCTCCTGCGGGCCGAGTCGGGGTGGTCGGCGTGAGCGGACTCGACGGGCGGCCCGTCCGCTCGACGGCGGCGCTCTCGGGCACGCTGGCCGTCGCGGTGGCGCTGCTGGTCGGTCTCGGCGTCGGCGACCCGCTCACGGTTCTGGTGAGCGTCGGTGGCGCACTCTCGCTCGCCGGTGGCATCTGGGCGCTCGACGGAGGCTCGAACGCGCGCGTCGCCGGCGGGAGCGTCGCGCTCCTCGTCGGGACGCTGTGTCTCGGCGCGACGCTAACACTCGGTGCGAGCACGCCCGCGCTGTTCGTCACCCTCGGTCTCGGACTCGCCGTCACGCTCGTCGTCACCGACGCGACGACCGGGCTGGCCCGGAGCGACTCGCTGGGGACGGCGCTGCGCGAGAGCGGCAACGCGCTCCTCGTCGGTATCGTCCTCGCGGTCCTCCTGAACCTCCTCGTCGAGTTCGACCCGCTGACGGCGGTCGCCGCGGCCGTTCTCGCGCTCGCCGTCTCGTCGTCGCTCGTCGCCTTCGTCACGCTCCAGCTCGCGGTGCTCGGCGTCCTCGCGCTGCTCGACCGAACGGTACCGATCGTGGACGGGTGGCTCCCCGACCGACCCGACAGCGAGGGACCGCTCGATGGGCTGGCCGACGCCGGCGTCGCGGCGACCGACGTGCCCAAGACCGTCTGGGCGGTCCTCGGCGTCGAACTGTTCGTCGCGCTGACGCCCTTCGGACGGGCGCTGTTCGCGCTGTTCCTCGACGGCGTCCCCCTGGTCGGACCGGTACTGGAGTTCGCGCTCTCGGGTGTTCTCCACGTGGCTGTCGGCCTGGTCGCCGTCGCGCTGGTCGGCGTCGTCGCCGCCGACGGTCTCCGTCACTGGGTCGCCGACTGGCTGGGCGACGACCCGGCGCGAACGCTGTCGCTGCAGGCGGGAGGTCTCCTCACGGTCGCGCTGGCGCTCGTCGGAACGGCCGCGCTGTCCGTCCTTGGCCGTCCGCTTCTCCCTGGGCCGGACGGCGGCGTCACGACCGTCGTCGGCCCGGCGGCGGTCGTCCTCGGCGCGGTCGTCTCGCTCCTGCTCGTGACCGGGATCGCGTTGCAGGCCGTCGCGTTGCTTCCCGACACCGGCTTCGTCGCACCGACGAGCGTCGGGTTCACGGTCGGGAGCGCGCTCCTGTTCCTGTCGACGCTCGGCGCGGCGGAACTCGGCCTGTGGACGCCGCTGGTCGTCGTCGGCGTCGCCGGGGCGCTGCTGGTCTGGGACACGGGCGTCCACGCGAGCGGGCTCGGCGCGCAACTGGGTCGGGCCGCCGAGTCGACCGACAGTCAGTACGTCCACGTCACCGGCAGCGCCGCCGTCCTCGCTACCGCCGTCGTCGTCGCGCTCGCCGCGCGGTATCTCCTCGTCCCCGCGCTCGCACCGCCGGCGTCGCCCGAGGCCGCGTGGCGCTCCGCGGTCGCACTCGGGCTCGTCCTCGTGGCGCTGGTAGCGTTCGGTCTCGCACTGACCGTGCGCGAGAAGCGGTCGGTCGCCGAGTGAGCCGGTTCTCGTCGGCGCTGTCGAATGTCGCCTACCTGACTCAAAGAAAGAGTCCCTGTCCTTTAGGGCGGGCGTGAATCCGACACCCCACGCCACAGACCACGTTCGACGCTCACTCCGGGATATCCTCTCTGACTTTTTTCTCTCCTTCGAGGAGCAACCCCTTCCACGTCAACCCACGGCGCTTCTTCAGTTCCTTCAGCCGCACATACTGTTCCTCGTCGTCAAACTCGATGCGGACCTCGACCATATAGTACCACATAGAACCCACATTTATGTGTGTTCGGATGCAACCAGTAGTCGATGAAGCGAGCCAACACGTTCGACGTGATTCCACAGTCCGATGAGGACGAGGAGTTGCTCCGACGCCTGTTGGACGCTTCTGCCGCACTCTGGAACGAAATTAACTACGAACGTCGGAAAAACTACGCCGACCCAGACGGAGACGTGTGGGACATCAGCGAGTACCGCGGTCGCTACGGCGGTGTTCTCGGTGCTTCGACGGTCCAGCAAATCGAGCGAAAAAATAGTGAAGCTTGGAACTCGTTCTTCAGTCTTAAGAAGAAGGACGAAGCCAACGGCAAACCCGGATTTTGGGGTAACTCAGAAAACGGACGTGAACTCCGAACGTACATCCGCACTACATCGTACTCTGTCGAATGGGGCGAATACTCCCGCCTCGAAATCCTCATTGGCAAAGATCTGAAAGACGAGTACGGGTTGGGATACCGTGAACGCCTTCGGCTCGAAGTTCGAGGCAACCCCAATTGGAAAGAGTACGAAAAGCAGGGTCGGTTAGAGTTGTTCTACGACGAGCAAGCACAGACATTCAGGGCCTTTCAGCCAGTCACAATCAGTGAAGACCATTCTCGACTGGCACATCCACTGGCTTCGCAAGAAGCCGCTCTGGATATTGGTGCGAACAACCTCGTCGCCTGCACAACCACGACCGGCCAGCAATACCTGTACGAAGGTCGTGACCTATTCGAGCGATTCCGCGAGACGACGCGAGAAATAGCCCAACTTCAATCACTGTTGGAGGAGGGGCGATACAGTAGTCATCGTATCCGACTCCTGTACGACCGACGTGCCAAGCGACGGAACCACGCCCAAGACGCACTCGCCCGAGACCTCATCGAACGCCTCTACGAAGAAGGTGTTTCGACAGTGTACGTGGGTGACTTAACCGACGTGTTGGAAACACACTGGTCGGTTCGAGCGAACGAGAAGACGCACAATTTCTGGGCGTTCAGAGCATTCGTGAACAGACTGGCGTGTACCGCTGAAGAATATGGTATGTCGGTTGAGGTTCGGTCTGAGGCGTGGACAAGTCAGACGTGTCGGAACTGTGGGTCAACCACGGACACGGTTCGTCATCAGGACACGCTGACGTGTTCGTGTGGGTTTGAAGGTCATGCCGACCTCTTGGCGAGTGAATCGTTCTTGAGACGGCAGACGACGGTAACACGGTCGATGGCACGGCCTGTATGCCTCAAGTGGGACGACCATAACTGGTCAGAGTCACCATGCTCAGTTCCCAACGAGGAGCATACGAACCCGCAAGTTGCCTCCGTGGGTCGGTAGTCGATACCCCCAGCGCGAGGAAACCTCGCCGGTTACGGCGAGGAGGATGTCATTCCCAGCCGCTGGGAGCGACGCCGAGTCGCGTCACGACCGGGCGGTACGCGAGGGCGACCACGACGACGATCGCCAGCTCTATCCAGAAGCCGACGTCGCCGACGACCGCTCGGACGGCCGCGAGGACCAGAAACACCAGTACGAACAGCGCGAGGTAGTTGAGCGCGAGCTTCGTCAGTCGATCCGTGTCCATACCCCTCTCTACGGGACGATTTGACTCAAACCCTTCCCCCGCCCCTCGAAGACAGGCCGTTACTCCCGAAGTAGTGCTCTCGCCGCGGCTAGTCGAGTGAAGGGAGACTTTTAGGCGGCGACGGTGAAGTGAGTGCCATGTTGCAGGGAGTCAACGTCGTGTTGGGGGTCTCGGGCTCCATCGCCGCGGTCAAGACGGTGGAACTGGCCCACGAGCTGCGCCGCGAAGGGGCGAACGTCAGGGCGGTCATGACCGACAGCGCACAGGGAATCGTCCACCCGTGGGCTGTCGAGTTCGCCACGGAGAACGACGTCGTGACCGAGCTGACCGGGGCCGTCGAACACGTCGACCTCTGTGGCGTCGAGGGCTGGGGCGACGTGCTCCTGCTCGCGCCCGCGACGGCCAACACCGTCGGGAAGGTCGCGGCGGCCATCGACGACACGCCGGTGACGACCTGTGCGACGACGGCGCTCGGGGCGGACGTCCCCGTCGTCGTCGCGCCGGCGATGCACGAGCCGATGTACGACCACCCCGGCGTCGCCGACGCCATCGACCGCGTCGAGTCCTGGGGCGTCGAGTTCGTCGACCCGCGAATCGAGGAGGGGAAAGCGAAGATCGCGACCGAGGAAGCCATCGTCACGGCCGTCGCGCGCGCCGCGGGAGACCGCCCGCTCGCCGGCGAGCGCGTCGTCGTCACCGCCGGCGCGACCACGGAGTCCGTCGACCCGGTGCGGACGCTCTCAAGTCGCGCCTCGGGCCAAACCGGCCGCGCCGTCGCGCGGGCGTGTCACGTCCACGGCGCGGACGTGACGCTGGTCCACGACGGCCCGGAGGTGCCCTACGCCGCCGTCGAACCGGTCGAGTCGGCCGCCGAGATGACCGCCGCCGTCGCCGATCTCGCGTCCGACGCCGACGCGCTGGTCTCGGCGGCCGCCATCTCCGATTACACCGTCTCCCGAGCCGACGAGAAGATAAAGAGCGGCCGGGAGAACCTGACCCTCTCGCTCGAACCGACGCCGAAGCTCATCGACACGGTTCGAGAGGCCCACCCGGAGCTTCCCATCGTCGGCTTCAAGGTCGAATCGGCCGGCGACGACGAGACGCTGGTCGCCCGCGCCCGCGAACTCCGCGACCGGGTCGGCCTCGCGTTCGTCGTCGCCAACGACGCGAGCGTGATGGGCGAAGCCGAGACGCGCGCGCTGTTCGTCCGCGACGACGACGCGAGCGAGTACGTCGGCGACAAGGGGGGGCTCGGGCTGCGCGTCGCCGAGGAACTGCGAACGACGCTGAACGGATGAGGAATCGCGACGTGGATCGCCCGTCGCGGTCGGAGCTAGCGGCGTTCGACGGCATACCGGGTCGCCCGGTGACGTCGACTCGATACCGAAAGCCATAGTCCGGTTAGCGGAGAAGGAGCGACGAGATGTCCTGGCTCCTCCTCTTCGTCGCCGGGTTGTTCGAAGTCGGCTGGGCGATCGGTCTCGAGTACTCCGACGGCCTCTCGAAACCGCTACCCACCGCGGGCACGGTCCTCTCGCTCGTCGTCAGCATGGTGTTGCTGGCGAGAGCGGTCCAGGACCTCCCCATCGGGACGGCGTACGCCGTCTGGACCGGGATCGGAGCCGTCGGCACCGCGGCGCTCGGTATCGTCCTGTTCGACGAACCGGCGACGAGCGCCCGCCTCCTCTTCATCTCCGTGATCGTGTTCGGGATCGTCGGGCTCCACTTCGTCTCACAGGGATACTGACGCCGCGGGCGAGGAGGCCGTCACCAGTCGAACTCCCGGTGAATCTGTCGGCCCTCGTCGTTCAGGACCGGGCCGACGACGTCGGTGGTTCCCTCCAGAATCTCCGCGGAGCCGGGTGCCGGCTCGTCACCGGTGAACGCCGCTATCTCCTCGTGGTCGACGCTGTAGACGACGCGACCGAACCCCGCCGTCGCCATCCCGCCGGCGCACATCGGACACGGCTCGGTGCTCGTGTACATGACCATCTCCGAGCGCTCTTCGGCGTCGTATTCCCGGCACGCGCGGTGGGCGAGGTGGAGTTCGGGGTGGCGTCGGATGTCGGCTTCCGTCACTACTCGGTTCGAGTCGGACATGACGACCACGTCGTCGCGGACGAGCACCGACCCGAACGGCTCGTCGCCGCGGGCCGCGGCTTCACGCGCGAGCGCGAAGGCCTCGCGCATGTGCGTCTCGTGGTCGAACTCGTCGAACTGAGGGGAATCCATCGTCGTAGGGCGGACGGTACGAGCGCGCGACTAATCGGCGTGTCGACCGGAGAGGTCGTCGCCGCGCGACGACCGACCCTGTCCCTGCTATCTACTGCCGTAATGCGAAATAGTTTTCTCCGTTCCACGGTTCGTCCACAACAACGACTGTAACGCCTGCGAAACACACGGACAGGATTCTCACCAAACCACTGTGACTACATCCGACGCCCGCCGTCTGCTGGTCCCGGTCGACGACTCCGTGACGATGCGAAACACCGTCGCGTACGTCGTCGACGAGGCCCGGTCGGCGGTCACCGACGGCCCGGTCGAATTACACTTCGTCGCAATCGCCAGCACCCGTTCGGTCGACCCGGACGCCCCCGAGGAACTCGGCGAAGCGGCGGAACTGCTCGAACGCGTCGAAGTGTGGGTCGAAGAGGACTTCGGCGACGGAATCCCCGAAGCGGTCACCGTCGAGACGGCCGTCCTCGGTGCCGACCGCTACCTGTTCAGCCCCGGCGACTACGCGGACGCGATCCTCGCTCACGCCGACGAACACGGGATCGGTCGCATCGTCCTCGACCCAGAGTACAGCCCCGGCGGTTCGACGCCGATGCTGCGCCCGCTGGAGAGGGAACTCGCCCGCGGCGACGCGGAGGTGGAAGAGGCCCCGGTCGAGCGCCGCGCGCAGCGGACCGTCCTCGCCCGGGCGGCGTCGCTCCCGAAGTACCTCACCGTCTTCGGCGCGTCGTATCTCTTCTACATGCTGCTCTCCTCGTGGAAGCCGCTCGACTTCGCGACCGGTGCCTTCACCGCCGGACTCGTCGCGGTGTTGCTCGCGCCGGTCGCGTTCAGCGAGCAACCCTCCCTGCGTCGGGTCGGCCGGCAACTCCTCCGGATGCTCGTCTACGCGCCCTATCTGCTGAAGGAGATCGCGGTCGCCAACCTCCAGATCGCGTACGTCGTCCTCCACCCGAGCCTGCCCATCGACCCGAAGGTCGTCCAACTGCAGGCGGCGGTCTGGGGCGACGCACCGGTGACGACGCTCGCGAACAGCATCACGCTCACGCCCGGCACGCTGACGATCAGCGTCACCGACCGGGCGTTCGACATCCACTCGCTGACCGCCGGCTCCCGCGAGGACCTCTTCGAGGGCGGTCTCGAACGCGCGGTCAGGTTCGTCTTCTACGGCCGCGAGGCGGCCGCCATCGCGTCGCCCCGCGAGCGCGGCGACGACGGGGAGGGACAGGATGGTTGAGTTCGAACAGGCGCTGCTGGCCATCGCCGCGGCGTTCGTCATCTTCGCCGTCGTGGCGCTGTACCGCGTCTACGTCGGCCCGACGATCCACGACCGGGTCATCGCGGTCAACGTCATGGGGACCAACACCGTCATCGCCATCGCGCTGGTCTCGGCGGCGTTCGACGAACCGGTCTTCCTCGACGTGGCGCTGGTCTACGCCCTGCTGAACTTCCTGCTCTCGATCGCGTTCTCGAAGTTCAACGTCGAACACGGGGGTGTGCTATGACGCCCATCGAGTGGGGGATCGTCGGTCTCGGCCTGCTGGGGGCGTTTTTCGCCGGCGTCGCGTCACTCGGCATCCTCCGGCTTCCGGATATCTACACGCGTGCACACGCGGCCTCGAAGAGCGACACGCTGGGGGCGGTGCTCACCATCGCCGCGGTCGCGCTCGCCCTGCAGACGGACCTCTCGACGGTCAAGGCCGTCTTCCTCCTCACGTTCATGTTCATCACGAACCCGACGGCGGCCCACGCCATCGCGCGGGCGGCACAGGACCAGGGTATCGAACCGTGGACGGTCGAAGACGGGGAGGGCGAGCGATGACGCTGACCCTGCTCGAAGGCGCGCTGCTCGTCTTCGTCGTCGGCTGTGCCGTCGGCGCGGCGCTCCTCCGGGACACGCTCGCGGCGGTGATGTCCTTCGCCGCCTACAGCCTCGGCGTCTCCATCCTCTGGCTCATCTTACAGGCTCCCGACGTGGGGCTGACGGAGGCTTCGGTGGGCGCGGGCATCATGACGATCCTGTTCCTCCTGGCGCTCGCGAACACCGTCACGCCCGACGCCGACGAGCTGTTCGAGTCGCTCGACCTGCGGGCGATGCTGCTGGTCGGCGTCTTCGTCCTCGTGATGGGGGCGACGGTGCCCGCGCTGCCGGCCATCGGCGACCCGAGCGCGCCCGTCGTCAGCGGCGACGTCTCCCAGTACTACATCGAGAACGCCTACGAGGAGACCCACGTCAAGAACGCCGTGACCGCGGTGCTCGCCGCGTACCGCGGGTTCGACACGCTCGGGGAGGCCGTCGTGGTCTTCGCCGCGGGCGTCGTCGGCCTGTCGGTCCTGCGTCGGGAGGTGTTCGCATGAGCGCCGACGAGCAGCCCGGCCTCTACGTCGAGAGCACCATCATCATGACGACGGTGCGCGTCGTCGCGCCGTTCGTCCTCACCTTCGCGCTGTTCATCATGTTCCACGGCGCGGACACGCCCGGCGGCGGGTTCCAGGGCGGCGTCGTCGCCGGCTCCGTCGTGATGATGATCGCCTTCGCCTACGGCATCGAATCCACCCGACAGTGGGTCGATACGCGGGTGATCGCGGGGCTGGCCGTCTGGGGCGTGCTCAACTTCGCCGCCATCGGGCTCGGCGCGCTCGCCCTTGGCGGACGGTTCCTCCAGTACGACGAGTACCACTTCCTGTACAAGTACGCGACGAAGTACGGCATCGAACTGGTCGAACTCGGCATCGGCGGTGTCGTCGCCAGCGTCGTCATCGGCCTGTTCTTCCTGCTGGCCGCCGGGTTCGCCCACGCCGTCGACGACCAATCGGAGGAGACAGCATGAACGCGACGCTCCCGCTCCAACTCGACCTGTTGACGACGCACTACAACTACTACGCCGTCGTCGTCCTGCTCGGCATCGGGCTGTACATGCTCGTCGACTCCCCGAACCTCGTGAAGAAGGTCATCGGGATGAACGTCTTCCAGACGGGCATCTTCCTGTTCTTCATCACGCTGGCCTACCGGTCGGGTGGGAACCCGCCGATCATCACGGAGGGGGGCGGCCCGTACGTCAGCCCGCTCCCGCACGTCCTCATCCTGACGGCCATCGTCGTCGGGGTGAGCCTCACGGCGGTGGCGCTCGCGCTCATCGTCCGCATCTACTCGGAGTACGGCACGCTAGACGAAGAGACGCTGGAGCAACTCTACTATGATTGAGCACCTCCCCGTTCTGTTGGTCGTCCTGCCCATCGTCGGCGGCTCGGTGCCGCTGGTAGCCGGACTGTTCACCGACCGCGCCGGCTGGCCGATCGCGACCGCGACGATGCTGGTCCACGCGCCTCTCGCTGGGTGGCTGTGGTGGGCCGTCTGGGACGCCGGAACCATCGAGTACGCCGTCGGCGGCTACGCCGCGCCCTACGGCATCGAACTCGTCGTCGACGGGCTCTCGGCGACGGTCGCCCTGCTCGTGAGCGTCGTCGCCCTCGGCCTGCTCGCGTACGCGCGCCGCGCGGGACCGCGCTCGAACACGTTCTTCAGTATGTACCTCCTGCTCGTCACCGGGCTGACGGGGATGAGCGTCACGGGCGACGTGTTCAACCTCTACGTCTTCCTCGAGATCACGGGACTGGCCGCCTACGGGCTCGTCGCCAGCGGCCGCGAGGCGAGTTCGGCCGTCGCCGCGCTCAAGTACCTCATCATCGGGACGGTCGGCGCGTCGCTGTACCTGCTCGGCGTCGGCTATCTCCTGGCGGGAACGGGGACGCTGAACATGGCCGACCTCGCCGGCAAGCTCGGCTCGACGCTCGGCTACGACTCGACGCTCGTGCTGACCGCCTTCGGCCTGATGGTCGGCGGCCTGACGGTGAAGGTGGCGCTGTTCCCGCTGCACACGTGGCAGCCCGACGCCTACGCGAACGCGCCCGACACGGTGAGCGCGTTCATCTCGGCGCTGGTCTCGACGGTGTCGGCGTACGCGCTCGCCCGCCTGCTGTTCTCGGTGTTCACCGTCGACTTCCTCACCGCGGTCCCGGCCGCTCGCTGGGCGCTGTTGGGGCTGGCGAGCGTGAGTATCATCGCCGGCAGCGCGCTGGCGGTCTCTCAGAGCAACGTCCAGCGGATGCTCGCGTACTCCTCCGTGTCCCAGTTCGGTCTCGTCGTCGCCGGCTTCACCATCGCCACGCCCGTCGCGGTCGTCGGCGCGACGATCCACCTCGTCGGGCACGCGATCATGAAGGGCGGCCTGTTCGCCGCCACCGGCGTCATCGAGCGGGAGACGGGCGCGCGCTCGGTCAGGAGCTACGCCGGGATGGGCGCTCGGTCGCCGCTGGCCGCCGGCTCCTTCGCCGTGCTGGCGCTGGCGATGGTCGGCGTCCCGCCCGCCGTCGGCTTCTTCGGCAAGTGGTACATCGTCGTCGGTGCCGTCGAGTCGGGCCTCTGGCCGGTCGTCGTCGTGTTGCTCGCGAGCACGCTCCTGACGCTCGCGTACTTCGCGCGACTGGTCGAACGGCTCTACTTCGCCGAACCGACCATCCGCGAGGGCGAGGAAGCGGCCGTCGCCGACGGCGGCGAGAGCGTCTCGACGGGGATGGTGGCCGTCGTCGTCACCGCCGCCGTCCTCTCGATCGCGCTCATCGCCGGCGTGCCGGTACTGGACAGCCTCCTGAACGAGACGCTCCCACCACTACTCTAACGATGACCGAAGTCGCCTCACTCCGACCGCTGTTCGCCGTGCTCGTCTCGGCCGTCGCCATCCCGGTGATTCTCGGCCTGAAATCGCGGCCCGACGTCCGCGAGGGCGTGACGCTCACCGTCGCCCTGGCGAAGTTCGCGATCGTCGCCAGCATGGTCCCCGCCGTCCTCGGCGGCGACGAGTTCCGCGTCGCGCTGGGCGAGTTCGGCAACGGTCTCACCTTCGCGCTCGAAGCCGACGCGCTGGGCATCCTCTTCGCCCTGCTCGCCAGCCTGCTGTGGATCGTGACGAGCTTCTACAGCATCGGGTACATGCGCGGGCTGGACGAACACGCCCAGACGCGGTACTTCGCCTCCTTCGCGGCGAGTCTCGCCTCCGCCGTCGGCGTCGCCTTCGCCGCCAACTTGCTCACGCTGTTCCTGTTCTACGAACTGCTGACGGTCTCGACGTACCCGCTGGTGACCCACGACGAGACCGACGAGGCCCGCGCCGCCGGCCGGAAGTACCTCGCGTACACCTTCGGCGGCGGCGTCGCAGTGCTGGGCGGCAGCGCGCTGGTCTTCTTCCTGACGGGGACGACGGCGTTCGCGCCCGGCGGCATCGAGGCGCTGGCGACGGCCGATCCGGTGCTCGCTCGCGCCGCGTTCGCGTTGCTCGCCGCGGGGTTCGGCGTGAAGGCGGCGCTGATGCCAGTCCACTCCTGGCTGCCCGATGCGATGGTCGCGCCGACGCCGGTCTCCGGCCTGCTCCACGCCGTCGCCGTCGTCAAGAGCGGCATCTTCGGCCTCGCTCGCGTCGTCTTAGACGTCTACGGTCCGGACGTGATGCGCGACCTCGGGGTCAACCTCCCGCTGGCGGCCGTCGCCGCGTTCACGCTCCTGACCGCGAGCGTCATCGCGCTCAGGCAGGACAACCTCAAGCGCCGGCTGGCGTACTCGACCATCAGCCAGCTCTCGTACATCGTCCTCGGTTTGGCGCTCCTGGAGGGCGACGCCCTCGTCGGCGGGTTGCTCCACATCCCCGCCCACGCGTTCATGAAGCTCACGCTGTTCTTCTGTGCCGGCGCGATCCACGTCGAGACCCACACCGACGACATCAGCGACATGGCCGGGATCGGCAAGCGGATGCCGCTGACGATGACCGCCTTCGGCGTCGCGGCCGCCGGGATGGCCGGCATCCCGCTCGTGGCGGGGTTCGTCAGCAAGTGGTACCTCGTCATCGGCGCGCTGAACTTGGAGAGCGGGGGCTGGGTCTTCGCCGGCGCGCTGCTGGTCTCGGGCGTGCTCAACATCGCGTACTTCTGGCCCATCGTCTATCAGGCGTTCTTCGAATCGCCCGAGGCACACGACGAGAAGCCGCTCGTCGAGGAACCGATCGGCGGCCGATACGCGCTTCAGCCGGACGGCGGCGACGCCGAGACGGTCGACTCACGCCACGCGCGGGGTGACGAAGAAGACGAAGACGGGGAAGCGCCGAGACCGGAACACGTCGACCACCTCGGGAAGCGACACGAAGCGGAAGACCACTACGGCGGCCCGCCGGCGACCGGGTGGGAGCAGCGCAACTGGGTCGGCGGCGAGAGCACGTGGTTCATGCTCGGGCCGATCCTGACGGCCGCGACCCTCTCGCTGCTGTTGGGGATCGTCCCGAACGGCGTCGTCTTCCTGCGGATCGTGACCGAAGTCGTCGGGAACCTCCCGGGGGTGACGCTCTGATGGCGAGTCCGTTCCTGACGGCGATTCCGCCGGTGGCGCTCCTGCTCCCGGTGGCGATACTCGTCGCGCTGCTGCCTCGCCGGAGCGGACACGCGCTCGGCGTGCTCGCGTCCGCGCTGGCGACGGCGTGGGTGTGGGTCGTCCCCGACGGCGCGCACCTGCAGACGACGTTCCTCGGGTTCGACGCCGTCCTGTTCAACGTCGACGACTTCTCGCGGCTGATGGGGCTCGTCTTCGGCCTCATCGCCGCCGTCGCCGTGCTGTACTCCTACGCCAGCGACGCCGACGGCGTCCAGACCGGCTTCGCCCTCTCGTACGTGGCGACGAGCTTCGGAGCCGTCTTCGCCGGCGACTGGCTCACGCTGCTGTTCTTCTGGGAGCTGATGGCCGTCACCAGCACGCTGCTGGTGTGGTACTACGGCGGCAAGGCGGTTCGAGCGGGCTTCCGCTACGCGCTCTTCCACGGCATCGGCGGGACGCTCCTGATGGCCGCCATCCTCCAGACCTACGTGGCCAAGGGGACGTTCCTCTTCGCGTCGGTGCCCGGCGGGCCGGAGACCGCGGGTATCGCGGCCGGTCTGCCCGCGGCGCTGGCCGCCGTCGGCATCGGCGTCAACGTCGGCTTCATCGGCCTGCACGCGTGGCTGCCCGACACCTACCCGCGCCCGCACGTCGCCGCCAGCGTCTTCCTCTGCGTGTTCACCACGAAGACCGGCGTCTACGGCATGTACCGGGCGTTCCCCGAGGGCCACGTCGCCATCGCGTACATGGGCGGCGGGATGGCCGTCTTCGGCGCGACGTTCGCGCTGTTCCAGAACGACATGCGCCGCCTGCTCTCCTATCACATCCAGTCGCAGGTCGGCTACATGATCGCCGGCGTCGGCATCGGCGGCGCGCTGGCACAGGCCGGCGCGTTCGCCCACGTCTTCAACCACATCCTCTACAAGGGCCTGCTGTTCATGACCGCCGGCGTCGTCGTCTACCGCACCGGCGAGGAGAGCCTGAAGAAACTCGGCGGCCTCTGGCGGGAGATGCCCCTCACCGCGGGGGCGTTCACCGTCGCCGCGCTGTCGATCGCCGGGTTCCCCGGCTTCAACGGCTTCGTCAGCAAGGGCATCGTCATCTCGGCGAGCCACTACAGCTTCTCGAAGGGGCCGCTGCCCATCGGCGAGTTCTACACGCTCGAATGGCTGCTCCTCCTCGGTGGTATCGGCACGTTCATGTCGTTCATCAAGTTCGGCTACTACGCCTTCTTCCACGGCGAGTACGACGGGAGCGTCCCCGACGCCAACCGCCTCCAGAGCGTCGCCATGCTGACCGTCGCCGCGCTGTGTATCGCCTACGGCGTCTTCGATAGCGCGCTGTTCGCCATCCTGCCCTTCGACGTGACCGACGGCAGCGTCGTCTCGCACGTCTATCACACCTACACCGTCCCCCACGTCGTCGAGGGGGTCGTCCTCGCCGTCCTCGGCCTGATCGGCTTCGCGGTGACGAAGAAACCCCTCTCGAAGCTCGGCCGGGTCCCCGACGTCGACTCGCTGTACAACCCGGCGGTGTTCTACGGGATGCGGAGCCTCGTCGTCGGCGTCACCGAGCTGTACGCCGCCGTCGACCGGATCGCGGTGAACGCCGCCGGCTCGTTCACCAGCGCCGTCGCCAACCCCGACGCGCTCTACGAGCGCATCGTCACGAACGATAGCGACGGGCGTAACCACCCGCTCAGAGCGGGGATCGGCCTCAGCATCCTCGTCCTCGCCCTGTTCGTTACGCTGGCCCTACTGCTCTTGCCGTAGCTATCCTCCCGACCGCGGGGGTATTTTCACAGCAGATAATTGGTGCTGTAGGTTTATGTACCGGCACGGGTTTCTTTCGCTAAGGACACTACCGGGCTCCCCGGTACGTTCCGGAGACAAACGATGGATATCAAACGACTCATCAACGACGACGACGCTGTGTCGCCGGTCATCGGCGTCATTCTGATGGTGGCGATCACCGTCATCCTCGCAGCCGTCATCGCAACGTTCGTTCTCGGCCTCGGCGAGAACCTCAGTAACACCGCCCCGCAGGCTAGTTTTAGTTTTGATTATGAGAAGCAGCCCGGCCCAAAAGGATGGAACAATTCGCAGGATGGAGACGGAACGCTAACTGTCACTCATGACGGTGGAGACAGCATCAACGCCGAAAACTTGCACATTAAGGGGTCTCAGGACGATGGAGCTTGGGACGTGATAACGGGTGAGAACGTTACGACCGCACAGCACAGCACTGGTGCGAGTATTAGTGCAGGGACTAGTATAAAAGTCAACGTTGCCAACTCGGATACTGTTCGCGTGGTCTTCGAATCAAGCGAGAGCGGCAGTTCCGCCACCCTCTCGAAGTGGTCCGGTCCGAGCGCCTAAACCAATCTTCGTATCTTTTCGATGCCGATGACGCACAGTTGCAGGACCACACCGATTAATAAGGTCGGCTTATATCAGTGAGACACATGACATGGCTGGCTCTCATGCGGTGTGGTGGCGTTTGATGAGCCAGCAAACGGAATCCACGTCGGTCGCGGGGGCGAGCGAACCGCTCTCGAAGGGCGAGATCTTCGACGTGCTCCACAACGAGCGTCGCCGCTACGTCCTCCAGTATCTCAGAGAGCACGGCGGGCCGGTCGAACTCGGCGACCTCACTTCGGAGGTGGCCGCGATGGAGTACGACTGCTGCTGCGACGACGTCTCCAGCGCGCAGCGAAAGCGCGTCTACACGACGCTCCAGCAGACGCACCTGCCGCGGATGGCCGAGGCGAGCATCGTCGAGTACGACGCCGACAACGGCCTGGTCTCGACGACGCCACAGACGGAGGAGCTGACCGTCTATCTGGAGGTCGTTCCCAGCGGCGAGTTCCCGTGGCGCGAATACTACCTCTCGCTGGGGGCTGTCAGCCTCGCCGTCGTGGTGGTGCTCTGGGTCGGCGTCTATCCCTTTACCCTCATCCCGCCGCTCGTCTGGGCCACGGTGATGGCCGTCCTACTTACGATCTCCGCGCTGTATCACACGTTCCTCGGCCGCGAGATGACCCTCACCGAGTTCGCTAACGCTCGTGACGAACAGGACGGGGAATAACAAATTCGTCCTGTCGGAATATCAGCGCTGAGAATCCCATACAGCGTACAATTTTTCTCCCTCTGAGATGACTGGTTGTTGCGCTATGTGATACGAACAACTCGTCGAAATCTATCTGATTTGTCTGCCTGAAACGCCGCTCCTGTCAGCCGAAAGCTAGCTTTTTTCGACGACCCGGTTTTCGACATTACAACCCGGTCTTGTACGGTTTCAAGGCGGTCTTGAGAGCGTAAACCGTAGTGTGGGTATAAGTGTCCCTACGACATGAAGATGAGACAGCACACCTCCGCGAGCGCGGGTCCGCTCCACAAGGTGGGGTTAATCGGCACCTACCGCTCGCACACACCCGGTGTGTGGAGAAAAACGATGGATATCAAACAACTCATCGACGACGACGACGCCGTCTCGCCGGTCATCGGGGTTATCCTGATGGTGGCGATCACCGTCATCCTCGCGGCCGTCATCGCGTCGTTCGTCCTCGGACTCGGCGACCAAGCACAGCAAACGACACCGCAAGCCAGCTTCTCGTGGGATTACGATTCATCTTCGAGTGACGTGACAATTACACACGATGGAGGGGATTCAATTGAGGTCCAAGAGATATACATCCGTGGCGATTTCGGTAGTACGGGTGATAGTGCAGCTACGTGGGGGAATTGGAGTACCCTCGGATCAACTGATGACGTGAGTGCTGGTAACAGTATTGACGTTGGCGCGGAGTCGAGTTACGACCTCCGTGTAGTATATGAAACTACCGAAGGGGACAGCTCTGCCACGCTTTCACAGGATTCGGGACCTGACGCCTAAATAACAATGGATCTCAAACAACTTATTGACGACGACGACGCCGTTTCGCCGGTCATCGGCGTCATCCTGATGGTGGCCATCACGGTCATCCTCGCGGCCGTCATCGCGTCATTCGTCCTTGGTCTCGGTGACCAAGCACAGCAGACAACGCCGCAAGCTAGTTTTGCCACGGACTACGAAAGTGGGAATAGCTGGTCCTATTCTAACGTCACCGGGGCTGATGGAAACCTCACTATTACGCATGATGGTGGAGATACAATCAATGCGAACGAACTGTATATCAGGGGCGACTTCGGATTCAGTGCTGGATCAGGGCCAATGGGAAAGGCAGGAACATGGAACGCATCAGCGTACGTTAACACGACCAGTCAGGGAGCAGGGGTCTCTGCTGGCGACCGTGCACTAATTCCTGTCGGCAACGATTACGAACTTCGTGTCGTCTATGAAGCTTCAGAAGGGGACAATTCAGCTACGTTGACCCAGGATTCCGGGCCAGAAGCGTAATCAACTCGACTCGCTTCTCACATTTTTAACTTATTATCGACAGCTATGCACTTGTAAGAGAACCTGTGCACTCATTGAACTACCTCCCCTAGTGTGACTGCTTGACGACGAATTTTTGTAGGACCTGGCAGTACCGACAGCATGGACCTGCTCAAGAAGTCCTTGCTCGATGCGCCGATCATCGAAAAGGACGGCTATCACTACTTCGTCCACCCCATCAGCGACGGCGTGCCGATGCTGCGCCCGGAACTGCTGCGGGAGATCGTCATCAAGATCATCCGCAAGGCGGAGCTCGAAGACGTCGACAAGATCGTCACGCCGGCGGCGATGGGCATCCACCTCTCGACGGCCGTCTCGCTGATGACCGACATCCCGCTGGTCGTCGTCCGCAAGCGCCAGTACGGCTTAGAGGGCGAGGTGGCGCTCTCGCAGGTCACCGGCTACTCCGAGAACGAGATGTACGTCAACGACGTCTACGAGGGCGACCGCGTGCTCGTCCTCGACGACGTGCTCTCGACAGGGGGCACGCTCGCCGCGCTGACCGGCGCGCTCGAAGACATCGGCGCGGACATCCGCGATCTGGTCTGTGTGATCAAGAAGGCCGACGGCGAGAACAAGCTCGACGAGGCCGGCTATCACGCCAAGACGCTCATCAACGTCCGCGTCGAGGACGGCGAGGTCGTCATCGTCGACGAACACGGCGACGACTGAGCAGACGGCCCGCATCGCCGGTTCCCGACGTCCGTCAACAGTTGTACCACGGGTCGATGCTCGTCTCGCGGATCCAGAGTCCAACGTCTTTTCCCTCACACTGCAAGTCCGTATCGGGGTCGTACTCCCAGGAGTTGCTGCGCCCGTCGGGAGTAAAGGCGTGAATCGTCGCCGGCCGCGTATCGATACCGGCCGACTCGTCGGCGTGGCCCGCGTCGAGTTCGTAGACACGACTAAACAGGACCGAACCGTCGGCCGCTTCGATTCTAATGGCGACGGTCACCGGCCGATCGGTCTCGTTGACGGGGATAATCTCGATCGTGTCCCCTTCGCCGCTCGAGTCCGTCCCGGAGAAGCGACCACAGCCAGCGGTGGCACTCGTGGCGCCGACACCGAGGGCGGCGAGGAATCTCCGCCGTGTGACTGTCTCTGAACTGGAGGGGCCGGCGGCGCTTGCGGAGGACATCGGTCTATCGACGCGTCGAAGGAGTGGGACGTGAATCTTCGTACTGATGGACGGCGATTCGCGTCGCACGTATGGTAGATTTGAACGACGTGAACACCTCGTTACCGCTCGGCGTTCTCTCGTTCAAGTTATCGTGACCGCGACATACATGCTCACGAGAACCGCGAAGACAGGGCTTCGCGGCGTAGTTCGCTGAAAAGTAGCGGGAGGTAGATTTGAACTACCGATCTGCGGGTTATGAGCCCGCCGGAATCTCCTGGCTATCCCATCCCGCTACCTCTTCATATCCGAGGCCCCTCATTAAGGGTTGTGATTCGCTCGCCGTCCGTGAGTTTGTGACGCGCTACGCGGTCCCGTCCTGGTGGACCTGCCAGGTGAAGAGGCTCTCGAAGACGTAGTTGACGAACATGGCGACGCCGATGGCGATGGGGCTGGCCGCGAGGAACCAGAGGTCGGTGCCGTAGACGACGAGCTGGACGGTCAGCCACTGCGTGAGGAACCAGTAGATGACCAGTTGCACCGACGACCCGCCCGCGCGGACGAGGTGGGACTTCCCCAGCCGTTTCAGGAACGGGATGCGCCCGGCCGCACCGACCGAGGAGAACGTCCAGTGTTCGTTGACCAGGAACATCACGAGGATGGCCGTCTCGATGCCGGCGGCCTTCGCCCAGAGTTCGGGGACGCCGAAGCCGAGTCTGAGCGTCGCCAGCACGGTGTTGTCGCTGATAGCGCCGATGACGCCGACGGAGACGAACTGGCTGAAGCGCACGCCCGACAGCAGCGACTGGAACCGGTCGGGGACGGCGCCGTGGAGTCGGTCGCGCAGGCTCATTATCGGTCTCGTTCGACGAGGGCGGTCGGGTCGTCCCGGCGGGCGGCGATGGCGGTGTGGAGGCGGTCGTCGCTGAGTTGCTTCGCGCGGTGACGCGCCGCCAGCAGCGCTCTGAGGAGCGCGAATGAGTCCCTGACCGGCGAGACGGTCGAGCCGGGGCGATCTTCCCACTCGATGGGGACCTCAGTGACGCGGAGGTCCAACGCGCCGGCCATCGCGACTAGCTCCACGTCCCACGCGAAGCCGGGTTCGTAGAGGTGCGCGCGGACCCGCTTCCAGGCGGCGGCGTCGATGGCCTTCGCTCCGCACTGATAGTCGTACAGCGAGACGTCGAGCAGCCGGCCGGCCAGCCACGCGAAGCCGTCGCCGAGGAAGCGCCGGGCGAACGTCTGGTGGCTGGCGACTTCGGCGGCGGGGTGGCGGCGCGACCCGACGGCGAGGTCGGTCTCGCCGGCGACCACCGGGTCGACGACGTCGACGAGCGAGCCGACCGGCGTCGAGCCGTCGGCGTCGGCGAAGACGAGCACGTCTGTCGAGAGGCGCTCGAACCCGGCGGTGACGGCAGCGCCCTTCCCGCGGCGGTACGGCACCGTCTCGACGGTAACGGGGAGGTCGGACAGTCGCTCTGGGACGCCGCGCTTCGGCGCGTCGAGCTCGACGACGATCGTGTCGGGGGCGAGCGCTTCGTCGATGGCCGTGAGGTAGGTCCGCAGTTGGGCGACGTCGGGGCGGTAGGCGGGGACGACGACGCCGACGGAACGCGACATTGTGTCACCTTCGGCCGGCGGTGAGTAAAAACAGTTCGAAGACGCGCGCTTGGGCGCGTCGGCTCGGAAGAGTGCAAAAGACGTATGCCCGAGCGACGCGCTCTCTCGACTGATGGAGTACGGTCTCGTCGCTCTCTGGCTCGCCCTTTATCTCCTGTTGACGTACGTCGGAGCGACCGTCGCCACCGCCCTGTTTCCGCGGTTCGCCGACCGCGGCGTCGCGTTCGGCCTCCCGGTCGCCTTTTCGGTGCTCTGGCTCGTCGCGTACTTCGTCGGTCGGGTCTCGCTGACCGCCGGCGTCTGGCTGGGTCTTCTCGCCCTCGTCGCGGGGGCGACCATCGTCGGCAGCCGCGGCACGACGGTGGACGGCCGCGCGTACGCGGAGGTCGCCGGCGTCTTCACGCTCGCGTTCTGTTTTCTGATCGCTATCCGGGCGCTGGACCCGGTCATCGTCCCCCTCGGCGGCGAGAAGTTCCTCGACTTCGGGCTGTTGAACTCGCTGCTTCGCGGCGATCGACTCCCGCCCGAAGACATGTGGTTCGCCGGGGAACCGGTCGCGTACTACTACGGCGGCCACCTGCTCGCCGCGATTCTCACTCGCATCACGGGGACCGCCAGCCAGTACGCCTACAACCTCGCGCTCGCGGGCTTCTACGCGACGCTGGTGACCGCGACCTACGGACTGGCCGGTGCCGTCGCCGCCGACCGGGGCGTCTCCCGGCGACTCGCCGGCGGCCTCTCGGCGTTCTGTGTCGGCCTCGCCAGCAACCTCTCGACGCCCGTTCGGCTGCTCATCTGGCTCCTCCCCGAGGACCTCGCCACCTCGCTCGCCGAGAGCGCGGGCTACGAGATCTCCGGTCTCGCCGCGGGTCCCGGCTCGTTCAGTTACTGGGACGCCAGCCGCGTCATCGCCGACGAGGCGGGCGACTTCGCCACTTACGAGCCCGGCGCGGCGCTCGTCATCGACGAGTTCCCGCTGTTCGCGTGGCTTAACGGCGACTTACACGCTCACATGATGAGCACGGGCTTTCTCCTGCTCGCGGCCGCGCTGTGTTTCAGCTACTATCAGACGCCCGCCGTCGAGCGGCGGCGGCGAATCGCGCTGCTGTTCGGCGCGCTGCCCGCGCTCGCTGGCCTGATGGCCGTGACGAACACCTGGTCGTTCCCCTCTATCGCTGGCCTGACGATGCTGACCGTCGCCGTCGCCCCGGCGGACCCGAGAACGCTGCTCCCCGAAAGCGTCGAGGACCGGTTCCCCGCCGCCGGGCCGAGCCACGAGGTCGCCCGCATCGGCGTCGCGGTCGCCGTCGCCGTCGCCGTCCTCGCGCTGGGGCTGCTGTGGTCGCTCCCGTTCTGGCTCGGCGCGGCCAGCGGCCGCGAGGTGGCGTTCCTCCCGGACCGGTCGAGCGTGCTGGAACTGCTCGCCGTCCACGGCCTGTTCGTCCTGCCCTTCGGACTGTATCTCTACGCGCGGGCCGGTCGGACGCTCGGGACCGAGCGCGCGCGCATCGCCGGCCTGGCGACGGTCGGCGTGGTCGCTCTGGGCGCGACGGTGGACCTCGCCGCCGTCGGACTGCTCGCCCCCCTGCTCGTCGGGGCGTGGCTGTTCGCCCGTTCGCCGTCGCTGGGCCAGTCCGTGCGGTCGATTCCCACGCTCGCCGACGGCGGCGACCGCCCCGTCGGCTTCGAGGCGGTCCTCGTACTGGCCGGAACCGGCCTCGTCCTCCTCGTGGAGTTCGTCTTCGTGAAGGAGAACGTCGGCCGGATGAACACGGTGTTCAAGACCTACATGCAGGTGTGGGTGCTGTGGGCCGCCGCCGCCGGCCCGATATTGGCGTGGCTGCTGACCCGCTGGCGGCCCGGGAGCGAGACGCGCCGGCTGGCGACGAGAACCGGAACGACGGCGTTCGTCGTCCTCCTGTTGCTCTCGACGTCGGTGTACGGCGCGCTCGCGCTCACGAATCACGTCGAGGCGGCCGGCGAGCCCACGCTGAACGGCACGGACCACCTCGATAGGACACACCCCGAAGAAGCCGAGGCGATTCGCTGGCTCGACCGGACCGCCGAGGGCCAACCGACCATCGTCACGGCCGCCCCCGCGGGCTACCGGTGGAACCCCGAGGACGGCGACGGGGCCAGCGCCCCGGCGAGTCTCACGGGCCTCCCCACCGTCGCCGGGTGGTACCACGAGGCCCAGTACCGCAACGACACGGTGTACGACCGGCGCGTGAGCGACGTGAAGACGATCTACACGGGGAACGCGACCGAACAGCGGGCGCTACTGGAGGAGTACGACGTGCGCTACGTCTACGTCGGTCCCGCCGAGCGAGCGCGCTACGGCGAGATAACGATCGGGCAGGTCGCCGGCGTGACCGAAGTGAAGCGAGCCGGCGACGTGGTGATCTACCGCGTCGGCCCGGAGCGGCGCTGAGAATGCCGTGAGAGAGACAGATCGGAAATCAGGTTTCGGTGCTCGGCGGGGCACGCTCGCGGAGGACGGTGATGGCCTCGGCGTCGACGTTCTCGGTATCGAGGTGAATTGGAATGTACTCCTGGGTCTTGTACGTCTCTTCTTCGTCTTCTTTCCCGATGGTACACCACAGCTGCGGGCGGTCGGGGCCGTGCCAGTCGCCCTGCCGAGCGACCGAGAACACCTCGTACTCCTCGTCGTCGTACTCGATGCGGCCGCCCTTCCGGAGACCCGGGTTCCCGTGGATGATGAGCTTCTTCATACGCGCACCTTGGCAAACGGCGTACTTAGTGACTTCGAAGGAAGCGCGTCAACGGCCCACACAGCCCGACGGCGGCCCGACTCGGAACCAAACGGGTTTTAAGCGGGCACTTCCAATCGCCCCGTAAGGTCGATATCTATGGAGATGCCACGACGGTTCAATACGTACTGTCCGCACTGTAACGAACACAACGAACACGAGGTCGAGAAGGTCCGCTCCGGCCGCGAAACCGGAATGAAGTGGATCGACCGCCAGCGCGAGCGCAACTCCGGGATCGGGAACGACGGCAAGTTCTCGAAGGTCCCCGGTGGGGACAAGCCCACCAAGAAGACGGACCTGAAGTACCGCTGTGGCGACTGCGGCAAGGCCCACCTCCGCGAGGGATGGCGCGCCGGCCGACTGGAGTTCCAGGAGTAAGCATGGCCGGAGCATTCATCACCGTCACGTGCCCGGACTGCGAGAACGAACAGAGTCTCTTCGAGAAGGCCTCGACCGAAGTGTCGTGCGCCGTCTGCGGCCACACGCTCGCCCGTCCGACGGGCGGGAAGGCCGACATCGAAGGCGAAGTGACCGCCGTCGTCGAGGCCCGATAGGATGAAATACAGCGGCTGGCCGGAACCGAGCGAACTCGTCGTCGGAAAGGTCGACGAAATCGAGGACTTCGGCGTCTTCGTCGACCTCGAAGAGTACGAGGGCAAGCGCGGCCTCTGTCACATCTCCGAGGTCGCGAGCGGCTGGATCAAGAACGTCCGCGACCACGTCAACGAGGGCCAGACGGTCGTTGCGAAGGTCTTAGACGTCGACGAGAGCTCTCAGCAGATCGACCTCTCGATCAAGGACGTCAACGACCACCAGCGCAAAGAGAAGATCCAGGAGTGGAAGAACGAGCAGAAGGCCGACAACTGGATGGAGCTGGCCTTCGGCGAGAACATCGACGACGAGGTCTACGGCGCCATCGCCAACGAGCTCTTAGCGGAGTTCGGGTCGCTGTACGACGGTTTCGAGGAGGCGGCCATCCACGGCGAGGAAGCCTTAGACGAAACCGACCTCGACGACGACGAGATCGAGGCTATCGTCGAGACCGCCCGAAACAACGTCTCGGTGCCCTACGTCAACGTCACGGGCTACGTCGACCTGACCTGCCCGGACGACGACGGCGTCGACGTCATCAAGAAGGCGCTGAAAGCCGCCGAGGGGAACGGAGAAGTCCCCGAGGAGATCCAACTCGAAGTCACCTACGTCGGGTCGCCGGAGTACCGCATTCAGGTGCAGGCCCCCGACTACAAGACGGCCGAAGGCGCACTCGAAGAGAGCGCCGATCGCGCTCGCAAGGTAGTCGAAGAGCACGGCGGGTCCGGTCAGTACCACCGCGAGCGAACCGAAGACGACGAATAGCGAATGAAGTCCGATATCCGGGTGTGTTCGGCGTGGCAGTCCGAACACGACCGCCCGGTGTACACCCTTTCTGCGACGTGTCCCGACTGCGGTGCCGAGGCCGTCAACAGCGCCCCGGCCCCCTTCGACCCGACGAACCCCCACGGCGAGTATCGACGTTCACTTAAGCGCCGACGCCGGCAGTAGGGCGTATGGACGAATTCGACATCGAAGTGCTCGCCGACCCGGAGCTCGCCGACCCGGTCCTCGTCGAGGGGCTCCCGGGCGTCGGCCACGTGGGGAAACTCGCCGCGGAACACCTCCTGGAGGAACTCGAAAGCGAACTCGTCCGCCGAGTGTACTCCACGCACTTCCCGCCGCAGGTCAGCATCGACGAGGGGCGCACGCAACTGGCCTGTGCGGAGTTCCACGCCGTCACGCCCGAGGACGGCCAGGACATGCTCGTCCTCTCCGGTAATCACCAGGCACAGGACAGCCAGGGCCACTACGGCCTGACCGATACGTTCCTCGACGTCGCCGAGGACTTCGGCGTCGAGAGGGTGTTCGCCCTCGGCGGCGTCCCGACCGGCGAACTCATCGAGGAGTACGACGTCCTCGGGGCGACGACCACCGACGACCTCGTCGAGACGCTCGAAGACGCCGGCGTCGCCTTCCGCGAGGACGAACCCGCGGGCGGCATCGTCGGCGTCTCCGGTCTCCTGCTCGGATTGGGCGAGCGACGGGACGTCCCCGCCGCCTGCCTCATGGGCGAGACCTCGGGCTATCTGGTCGACCCCAAGAGCGCGCAGGCCGTCCTCGAGATCCTCCAGTCGGTCGTGGACTTCGACGTCGACTACGAGTCGCTCGAAGAGCGCGCCGACGAGATGGAGGAGGTCGTCCGGAAGATCCAGGAGATGGAACAGCAGAACGCCCCGTCGCCGGCCGACGAGGACCTCCGCTACATCGGCTAGAGCGAGAATTTCTTTACCGCGCGCGCCTAACCCCCGTCCGTGCAGGTAGACCCGGGTACGGTACCGGCGTGGCTGGCTCTGGGCGTCGTCCTCGGCGTCGCCGGGAGCCTCGTCGTCGCCGCCGTCTTCGTCGTCGCGAACAGGCTGTTCCCCGCGCGGCAACAGCACCGCACACTGGGCGACGGCGGCGAGGAGCGCCGCCGCGCCGAACTCCGGGAGTACCTCCGGGCCATCGACGAACAGTACGCCGAGAACCACTTCGTCGAGGGCCAACACGTCGCCTTCTACCTCCCGAAGCGGGACGTCGCCATCACCTTCGACGCCCGGGCGTACTACCGGATCGAGCGCTCACGGACGCGACCGGTGCTGGTCGAACACGAGATGCCGGGCATCCACTTGGGCGCTCGCCTCCCCTTCGAGACGCCGGAGGTGTCACTCGGCCCGGACCCGCAGCGGTCGCCCGACCCCGAGGTGCAGGCGTACGCGGAACTCGGCCTTCGACAGGGGGCGACGGTCGACGAGGTGAAGTCGGCCTACCGCGACCGGGTCAAGGAGGTCCATCCCGATCACGGCGGCGACGAAGACGAGTTCAAGCGAGTGCGAGAAGCCTACACGATGGCGAAACAGCACGCCTCTTGAACAGGACTGGACACGCCTCTCAGTCGCCGCGTTCCGCTTCGGCCTCGTAGCGATGCACCATCTCCGCGACGAACCAGAACTTCAGCGCCATCGACAGCGCCGTCGCCAGCGCCGTCTCTCCGGGGCGGCGGCGAAGCGCGGCGTAGAGGACGTACACCGACGCGACGCCGTTGGCGTAGTTCAGCACCTCCGGATAGCCGAACCGGTCGTAGTCGGCCTTCGTCCAGAGGCGTTCGCCGTAGACGCCCCGCGTCATCCACGAGTCGTCGTCCTCCGGCGGGGCGAACAGGAACGGGTTGAGCGTGACGAACGCGAGCGTCAGCGCGACGCCGCGCCAGTCCCGGCGGTAGATACAGGCGACCAGCAGCGGGTAAGCGGCGACGCGGGTCCACCCGCTCTTGGGGTTGGCGTGGCGCGCCCAGAAGTAGCGGTCGAGCGCGGTTCCCTCGGAATCAGGCAGTTCGTCGCTCATCGTGACCGAGAGACGCCCGTCCGCGACAAATTCCTATCGACGATACACAGTCCCTCCCATCGGCGACTCACAGCCCCTGACTCATGAGGTGCGAGCGAAGCAGGTCTGCTTCCTTGCTCCCGGCGACGGGGTTGACGAGGACGACGTCGTCCCCGTCGTCGAACGCGCCCCGGTCCGCCAGCGCTCGCGCGCCCGCGACGGCGGTGCCGCCGGTCGCGCCGACCTCCGGTCCCATCTCGCAGCCGTCGACCGCGCCCTCCAGAACCGCCTCGTCGGAGACGGCGACGGCGTCGCCGTCGGTCGCGTCGAGGGCCGCGATCGCGGCGGTGCCGGCGGCGGGGTCGGGGACCTCCAGCGGGCCGACGATGGTGTCCGGATGCTCGACCGGGATCGGGTCGCTCGCGCCGTCGGCGACGGCGTCCGCGACGGGCGCACAATCGGCCGGCTGGGCGGCGTAGAGTCGTGGAACCGTCTCGGCCAACCCCGCCTCGACGGCGAGCGCGAAGCCGCGTTCCAGTCCGACGACCGTCTCGCCGTGGCCGGTCGGGTGGACCACGGCGTCGGGGGTCGCGTCCCGACCGCCGAGTATCTCCAGCGCGAGGGCGGTCCCGCCGGCGACGCGGAAGGGGTGGCCGGGCGCGAGGGACGCGAACTCGTCGTCGCTGTCCTCGAAGACCGATACGGCGTCGCCGTAGCGGCCCTCGACGACGCGCATGTCGCCGCCGTGGACGTTCACCATCGCCTTGTTGAGGAACGGACACCGCGAGGGGACGAACCCCTTCGAGTCGACGCCGGCGCGGGCGGCGTGGGCCGCCGCCGACTGCGCGCCGTTGCCCGTCGAGAGGGTGGCGACGCGGTCCGCGCCCTCCTGGACGGCCGCGGTGACCGCCGGTGCGAGCTTCCGGTCGGCCAGCGACCCGGTCGGATTGCGTCCCTCGTCCTTGAGCGCGGCGCTCGCCACGCCGAGTTCGTCGGCGAGGGCGGGCATCGACACCGACGGCGTCTCGCCCTCGTCGATGCCGATCCGGTCGTCGGCGGAGAACGGACGGAGGTCGGCGGTCGAATCGACCGAGTCCGTCTCGTAGGCCGCGACGAGGACGCCGCCGCAGTCCGGACAGCGTTCCTCGTCCGGGTCGGCCGCTTCCTCACACGCCGTACACACGAGGCCGCGAAACGCCGATTGCGTCTGCATACCAACCACTCTCGACGGCATCGACAAGTGTCACTCGGTCGCGGTCCAGCACCCTCTTTGCGGACGCGCCCGAAGCCACGCCCATGACAGACGTCGTCGTCGCCGGCGCGGGACTCGCCGGACTGGTCGCGGCCCGTCACCTCGCCGAATCGGGGGAGGACGTGACGGTCTTCGAAGCGCGAGACGAGGTGGGCGGTCGGGTCCGCACCGCGCGCGAGGACGGCTACACGTTCGACCGCGGGTTTCAGGTCCTCTTCTCGGCCTATCCCGCGGTGCAACGCGAACTGGACGTAGAGGCGCTCTCGCCGCGACCGTTCGCGCCCGGCGCGACGATCGCCCGCCCGCACCACCGGTCGGTGCTGTCGGACCCGCTCCGGAACCCGACGGCGGCCCCGCAGACGCTGTTCAACCGGGACGTGCGGACGGGCGACAAACTCCGGCTGTTCGCGCTCCAGCGAGAACTCGCAAAGCGCGACCCCGAGTCGATTCTCGACGGCGGCGGCTCGACCATCTCGGCGTTCCTCGAATCGGAGGGGTTCTCACAGCGATTCATCAGGCGCTTCGCCGCGCCCTTCTACGGCGGCATCACGCTCGACCGCGCGCTCGGCACCGACAGCGCGATCTTCGAGTACACCTACAAGATGCTGAGCGAGGGCGAGATATTCGTCCCTGCCGACGGGATGCAGGCGATGCCCGAGCAGCTGGCCGACGCGGCCGTCGCGGCGGGCGCGACCGTCGAGACGGGCCGGGCGGTCACCGAGATCCAGAGCGAGTCGGGAGGCGAGGAAGTGACGGTCGAGGCCGGAACGGAGACGATAGCGGCGGACGGCGCGGTCGTCGCCACGGACCCGAAGACTGCCGTCGAACTCACCGGCGTCGACGCGGTGCCCACCGACGGGCTCGGCTGTGTCACGCAGTACTTCTCGCTGCCGACGAGCAAGGCCCCAAGCACGGGGAAACGGATCGTTCTCAACGCCGCGAACGAGCGGCCCAACACCGTCGCGCCGATGTCGGCCGTCGCTTCCGAGTACGCCCCCGAGGGGATGGAACTGTACAGCGCGACGTTCCTCGGCGAACCCGAGGACGACGACGAGACGCTCGCGGCCGCCGTCGGTGAGGCCCTCGGGTCGTGGTACCCGGCGGCGGGATTCGACGACCTCGAACTCCTGCGGACCGACCGCGTGCCGTTCTCGCAGTTCGCGCAACCGCCGGGGTTCCGACGGCGGCTCCCCGACCCCGACGCGCCGGCGGGACCGGTTGCGCTGGCCGGCGATTACACCCGCTGGTCCTCGATACAGGGGGCGTTAGAGAGCGGGAAGATCGCCGCCGAGTTGCTCGGATAGAAAGAGAGCGACGGCCTAGGCGGTCCGGCCGCCGCTACTCGCGTTTCCCTCGTCGTCGTGCTCCACGTCCTCGTGGAGGACCTCGGAGACGTACTTGATCGTCGCGAAGTAGAGCGCGGTTCCCGCCAGTAGCGTGATCGCGATAAGCGCGAGCGCGGCACCTGTCTGAACCATATCGGCGTTTCCACCGCGATAGCTCAAATACCTACCGCTCTCCGCCGCGGTTGCGCCCGTCACCGCTTCGCTTCGAAGGGCGTCTCCCGGCCGTCTACGCCGTCGATTACAGCATCCGCCGGAACTCCCCGAGCGCCGGGAACGACAGCGTCTCCCGTCGGCTCTCGTCCCAGACGACCGGTTCGAGGCGGTCGGCGTCGGTGACGAGCGGCGACTGGAAATCCGCCGCGGACATCCGGTTGACGACGACGCCCGCGTTGAGTTTGTTGAACGACGGGAGCATCAGCACCTCGCTGTCGCCGTACTGACCGGGGCCGACGAGATAGCAGGGCCGGCGCTGACCCTCGATCTCGATGGTCGGGTGGTCGTGGCCGACGACGTACCGCTCGGCCTCGCTGTCGGGCGTCTCGTGGCCGTGACAGACGACGGTGTCGCCGAGACGGTACTCGCGTTCGGTCGGACCGTCCCACACCGAATCGAGCATCGTGTCGTGGTTACCCGGCGTGACGATGAGGCGCGCACCCGTCTCGCGGCAGGCGGCGCGGAGTCCCGAGACGGTGTCCTCGACGGTTCGCGGAACGGTCTGGAAGGAGTGGAGCAGGTCACCGGCGACGACGACCTCGCGCGGGTCGTGACGCTCGGTCAGCGACCGGAACCGCTCGACCAGGTCGGCGTTCGACCCGACCGGAAACGCGAGGTCCCCACCGGTGCCGCGGCCGACGTGGAGGTCCGCGACGACGAGGACGTCGTCGAGCACCAGCGCGCGGTCGTCGTAGGGGAGCGTCATCGCCTCCGGGTCGGCCCCGCGGGCACAAAGCCGTGACGCACCTCGGACGGTGGTATTTTTATCGGGGGGCTCCCGAGGGACCCGTATGGTCGACGTCCTCGAGAACAAGCGTGCTGCGACGCGGTTTCGCATCCTCGTCGAGATCGCGGAGCGCCAGCCGGCGGTCAGTCAGGGCGAGATCGCCGAGGCCGTCGGCGTGACGAGTCAGGCCGTCAGCGAGTACATCCGCGAACTGGTCGAGGAGGGGCTCGTCGAGAAGGAGGGACGCTCGCGCTACCGCGTCACGAAGGAGGGCGTCGACTGGGTGTTCCAGTCCGCCTCCGACGTGCGCCGGTTCGTCGACCACGTCACCGACGACGTGCTGGGAAGCGTCCAGGAGGACGCCGCCATCGCCGAGGCCGACGTCGAGGAGGGCCAGACCGTCTCGCTCTCGGTCGCCGAGGGACTGCTCCGCGCCGCGCCCGGCGACAGCGGCGGCGCGACGGGCGTGGCGACAACCAGCGCCGAGGCGGGGGCGGTCGTCGGCGTCACCGGATTCGAGGGCGTCATCGCACTCGACCCCGGTCACGTCAGCGTCGTTCAGGTGCCGCCCGTGCGCTCGGGACCCGTCGAGGAGACGGCGGACATCGCGGCCGCCTGCGAGGGGGCGTCTATCGTCACCGCCGCGGGCGTCGAGGCGGTCGTCGCGCTCCGGGACGCCGGCGTCGAACCGACGACGTACTTCGCGGCGGGGGAGGTGGCCGCCGACGCCGCCGCGCGGGGACTCGACGCCGTCGTCGTCGCCACGCAGGACACCGTCGGCCGCGTCACCGACGCGCTGCGGGACGCGAGCGTGGACTACGACGTAACTCAGTGAGACCCAGCGGCGGCCGAGCGGCCGTATGAGGAAGCTTTTCCGGGCCGGCGGCCGAGTACTGCGTATGACCGATACCGACGATGCCGACGCTGATTCCGAGGCACTCTCGGACGCGGTGGAGACGTTCCTCTCGGAAGCCGATACGGCCTACGAGGAGTACGACCGGGGCTACACGGACGCCGACGCGGTGGTACGCCGGTTAGAGCCCGCGATCGAGCGGCTGCGGAGCGCGGCCGACGAGGAGTAGCGGTATCGAGGCTCGCTTCGGCGGAGACCGGTTCCGCTCGGGAGAGACAGCTCTCGGCGCGAGACGCCGTCCGCGTCTCTCGCCGCAGTAAAGTAGCTCGCGCCCCTACCGAGCGACGATGACCGAAGACCAGTCGGGCGCGACCACCGACGGCGGCGAGGACCGCCGCGACGTGGTCGTCCCGCTGCGCGTCTACAAGACCGTGACGGTGTTCTCGACGCTCATCGCCGTCGCCTGCGTCGTCGGCGGGTTCGTCCTCGTCGACGTGGCGACCGACCGGGCCTCGGCACCGGCCTCGGAGATCGACGTGCCGGTCGCCATCGGCGGCATCGGACTCATCCTCGCGGGCACCGTGGTGTACGCCTTCTCGACGCGCTTCCGCACCGCGGAGATGGGAAAGTCTAAAGACGACGCTGACGAACCATCCGATAATGGCTGACGAGTTCATCAAGGGGTTCGGTTGCCTCATGGTCGGCGGTCTCGGCTGGATGACTATCGCTGGCTGGTACCGGACGCCGAGCTTCGAAGGCGCGCAACTGATCGGTGAAGTGACCATCGAGGAGCCCACGGTGTTCGACACCATCGCGCTCGGCCTGATGGACGCCTTCTTCTGGTTCGCCGTCATCGGCGCGCTGACCTTCTGGGTTCTGCTACCGCTCGTCAGCAACGCGCGCTCCTACATGAACGACCGGTCGGCCTGAGCGGTCTTTCTCCCCCTCTGCGTTCGCGACTGCGAGCGGTAGCTATCGCTCGGCGACTACAGCCGATAGCAGCGACGACGCTTCGGACGAACGGAGCGGCGAAAACGGCGAGCGAGGCGTTTCAGATAATCGCCGACCAGGGGCCCTTGATGACCCAGAACACGCTCTGGTAGGCGGCGTACATGAAGAGGACGAGCGCGGCGACTATCGCGCCTTTCGGTCGCTCGAGGCGGAGATCTCTACGCGCTTCGACGAGTCGGGACTCGAACTCGAAGAAGTCGGTGATGACGAGCCCGAGGACGAGCATCGACATGACGATCCCGCCGTGCTGGGAAATCGTCGTGTAGTAGAACGACGTCAGCACCAGCAGGACGTTACTGGCTTCGTGTATCGGGTAGCGGTCGATGCCTTCGGCGCCCTCGTCGTCGTACTCGGAGGTGTAGCGCCGGTGAGCCAACAGACGCGTCGCGAAGTTGGCCAGCACCAGCACGAGCAGGACGTACTCGATGACGAGCGCCCCGCCGGGGCCGGTACTTCCCATGACGGCGTCCAGTGGCCCGAAGAGGGGTGCGGATGGCTGCATACGCGGAACTGTGTCCGACACCCATTAGTGTCTTTCCAATTTTCGCGACCCGTAGCGGAGTTGCACCACCTCAGCCGAACCGTGACCGACTCTCCGGGACGACGGCGACCCGAAGCGTACCGGCCCGGGAGAGGCTCACCGATTCTTCGCAGGCGACGGTCCCCTCGGAGTCGCCGTCGACGAACAGCGCGACGGTCGCCTCGTCCCGTTCGACCGACAGCGAGAGGCCGGCGAGCGGGAGCACCCAGTGGTCGGGGTTGGTCGCGAACGGCGCGATGGGTGCCGCGACGCCGACCGTGTCCGTCGGGGCGAGGATCGGGCCGCCGATCCGGCGGGCGTATCCCGGCGACCCGGCTGCCGTCGCCACCGTGACTCCGTCGGCGCGGAACTGCCCGACGGCATCCGTCGGCGTCGTGACGGTGTACTCCGAGATGCGGGCGGCCTCGGCGGCGACGAGCGTCACGTCGAAGAGGGCCGTCCCCGCCGGCGACCCCGCCGCGGAGACCGACAGGACGGGGTGGCGCTCGACGCTGGCGTCGCTCAGAGCGGCGACGGCGTCCGTGACCTCGTCGCGGGCGACGGACCGAACGCCCCGGCCGGCTTCGACCGGCAACACGAGCGGATCGGCGTCGGCCGCGGCCGCGGCGCTCGTCGCCGCCCGACCGACGGCGACGATTCGGTCGGTCCCCGGAACGTCGTCGGGAGCGCCCGTCACGACGGAGACGCCGCGTTCTCGAAGTCGCTCGGCGACCGGCTCGTCTCCGAGGACGCCCACGCTGTCGCTCATCGTGTGAGGGTCCCGGCCGGCCGGAGAAAAACTTGCCGCACCGCCGTCGCTCTCGGGCAGACCGCGCTACTCGAGGAGGCGGCGGCGGGCGTATTTCGCCAGCATCGGGATGTCAGAGAGGTGAGCGAGTTCGGCGATCGCGCGCCGGTCGCCGCTGTTTATCTGCGTGAGCGTGTCCTCTGTCGTCCCCTGTAAGTCGGCCATCAGCCGGTCGTAGCGCTCGTTCGGGACGAGATACAGGATCTCGGTCATCATCAGTCGAGCGCGCTGCTTCGGCGCGACGTCGCTGTGCCACAGGCGGTCGTACACCGCGAGCGTCTGCGCGTCGGTCTGGGGTTCCTCGGGGGTGAGCGCCGCGTCCACCGTCGCGGCGGCGGCGCGGGCGGACTTCATGCCCTTGTGGATGCCCTCGCCCCAGAGCGGGTCGATCGAGGGGACGGTGTCGCCGATGGCCATGAAGCCGTCCGTGCTCATGGACTTCGGCGGCTGGATGTGGGCCGACCCGCGGTGAGCCTGCGTGCCCTCGATTCGCTCGGCGTCTTTGAACCGCGGGTCCGACTCCAGCCAGTAGTCCAGGTAGCCGTCGATGCCCATCCCCTCCTTGGCGTACTGATTGTGGGACTCGTTCTGGATGTAACAGAGGCCGACCTTCGCCGTGTCGCCGCCGGTGTGGAAGATCCACGAGTAGCCGCCAGGCGCGAGGTCGTGGTCGAGTCTGAGCATCATCGAGTCCCGCAGGTCGGCGTACTCGGGGTGGTTCACGTCGACGTTCTCGAACTCGTACTCGATGCCGATGGCCTGATGTTCCCGTTCGAGGCCGGTCACGCCGAGTTCCTTCGCGAGCGGCGCGGCGGGACCGGTGGCGTCGATGACGATGTCGGCGTACACCTCCTCGTCGCCGTCGTAGCGAACGCCGACGACCTCGCCGTCTTCCACGATCGGCCCGGAGACGCGCGAGTCGAAGCGATAGGTCGCGCCCTTCTCGCGGCTGTCGCGGACGAGGAACCGCTTGAACTCGGCGAACTCCAGCACCGCCCCGGTCTGTTCTCGGACGTAGTGGTTGTTGGGCGATTCGAGGACCACGTCGTCCGTGTAGTTCATCACCACGTCGTCCGGGATCGCGAAGGCGGTCATCGCGGAGGGGAACGTCCCGGCGGTGGACTTGTTGCTCTGACGCGGGAACTCCGACTCCGACTCCGTCTCGAGCACCAGCACGTCGTAGTTCCGCTCGGCCAGGTCGCGGGCACACTGGCCGCCCGCTGGGCCAGCCCCGGCTATCACCACGTCAAAGCGGTCGCGCATGGTTGTGGATTTCCCGTCTCGGTTATCAGTCTTGCTTTCTCCGCCCCGCGCTCGGAACCGCCTCTCGAAAGGGTAAAGAAGCCGCCAGTCACAGCAGTTGCCACGCGGGGAGACACAGATGGTTCTCAAGACAGGCGCAGGCGCACTCGCTGATAGCCCCAGACTCCCGACGGCGCTCCGGTCGGTGCTCGGCTACTACGCCGACACCGGCGTCTTCGACTACAGCAGTCTCTCGCTCAAATCCACGATCGACGACCGGACCGACCGGATGGTCGCGGACGTCTACGAGCGCGTCGAGGCCGCCCTCGAAGCCGAGTTCGGCCGCCCGGTGTCGTTTAGCTACGACACCAAACTGATCCTCCCGGCGACGCTGACGCTCGGGTACGTCTACCGGGACGCCCGCAAGGACGCCGCCGAGGACCCGGTGACCGAGGGAATCGCCACCGGCGTTCCACCGGTCGAGACCGGGGCGCTCGGCGGCGACGTGCCGGACCTCTCCCCCCGAGAGCGGGTCGTCCGCGCCGAGCAAATGACCCGCCTCTCCATCGAGGCGCTGATCGACGGCGACATGCGCGACGCCATCAACGACGACGAGTTCGAGGACTTCGAGACGGACGTCGCGGCCGACCCCCGGCGCGTCGCCGAGACGGCACAGGCCGCCCTGCAGTCGCACCTCGACGGTCTCTTAGACGAGATGCCGTCGGTCGTCGCCGACGCCTACCAGTGGGCCGTCGACTACTCCGAGGCCCATCAGGCGCGCGACGACCACTTCCGCGAGCTGATGACGCGGGCCGAGGACGGCGACGAGAGCGCCGTCGACGCCGTCCGCGAGGAGTACAAGTTCGCCGACTACGAGGAGGAACCGGCCACCTTCACCGCCGCCGAGAAGGGGCTCCCGTACAGCAAGACCCAGTACGCCCGCGTCGGCGTCCTCTACGACGGGATGCTCGATCTCTACCGGCTCGCCGGGCTCGATATCGACGACGAGTTCGCCCGCTCGATCGTGCTGGCCATCATCGGCGCGCAGGTGTGGCTCGACGACGTGGACGACTACGCCGACGACCGCGCCGAGGGACAGCTGACGCCCGTCACCGCGGAGTACCTCCTCGCGCCCGACGACCAGGCGGCGTACAACCGCGTCGTCGACGTCACCGAACAGTATCTCGACCTCGCGAAGGAGTCGGCCACGGCCGCCGACTCGCCGCTGACCGGCATCGCCGTCGAGTACATCTACCGCTCGGGCGACCCGAGTGTGTTGCCCGGCCACCACTGAAGAGAATCGCACGAGGTCCGGCGAACTCGCGACCGATGCGGGATCGCGTGCTTGCGAACACACCGACGGTATCCGTCAACGCTCTTTCGCGGACGGGTCGCCGCCACCGAAGAACACCCGACTTCCCACGGCGACCACCAGCAGCAACAGGACGGCGGCGAACACCGCCAGGAACCGCTCCCAGAACACGAGCCAGCGGTTCAACTCCCAGGGGACGACCGGTAAGAACACCGCTACGAGTCCGACGAGAATACACAGCGGGATGAGATTCACCGCGAAGTCGAGCCAGGTCCCGTTCGGACGATCGGATAAGGACACCTTCGTCACCCGGTCCGGGCGGTGACGACGGGATCGGTCGCTGCCCACGACGCCACTGGGTGGTGCGGATTGGCAAGTCGCATACCCGTACGTATCCCGGCCACCCGTCTAAGCGACAGGCTTGCACGTGCCTGGGAACTACCCGTCGCCGTCGGGGGAAAAACCGCGCGTCGAATCTGTCTCGATCGACGCTACGTCGGCGGTCTCAGTAGAACTCGCGGACGAGGTCCGTCGCGCCGTCGGGCGCGCCGTCGGGGATCTCGGCCATCGACCCCTCGACGCCCTCGCGCTCCTCGAAGCCCACCGAGCTCTCGTCCTGGTAGAGGACGCCCATGTACTCCTTGTCGCTCTCCATGATCTTGTCCTTGGCCTGGTCGCGGTCCGTCGAGTCGTGGTCCGTCTCGTCTAAGTCCACGATGGTGTCGCGGAAGTAGTCGTACGTGTCCACGTCGTTGAACGTCACGCACGGCGAGTAGACGTTGACGAAGCCGAAGCCGTCGTGCTCGATGGCCTTCTGGACGATCTCGGCGTGGCGCTGGGAGTTCGAGGAGAAGGACTGCGCGATGAACGTCGCGCCGGCCGACAGCGCCAGCGCCTTCGGGTTGACCGGCGGCTGGTTCGGGCCGTCCGGCGAAGTCGACGTCTCGAAGTCCTCGCGCGAGGTCGGCGAGGCCTGCCCCTTCGTCAGGCCGTAGATGCGGTTGTCCATGACGACGTAGGTCATGTCGACGTTCCGGCGCACTGCGTGGATGAAGTGGCCCGCACCGATGGAGTAGCCGTCGCCGTCGCCGCCCGCGACCATCACTTCGAGGTCCGGGTTGGCCATCTTCACGCCGATACCGACCGGCAGGGCGCGGCCGTGGACGCCGTGCAGCGCGTAGCTGTGCATGTACGTCCCGATCTTCCCGGAACAGCCGATCCCCGCCACGACGAACGTGTCGTCGGGGGAGTTGCCCGTCTCGGCCAGCGCTTTCATCATGCCGTTCATCGTCCCGAAGTCACCGCAGCCAGGACACCACGTCGGTTGCTTGTCGGACTTGAAGTCCGTGAATCTGATGTCTGAGCTCATTCTGCTTCGACCTCCTGTGTGCTGGCGTCGTCGCCAAGCGCTTCCTTGATCTCCGTCGCCAGTTCGTCCGCTTTGAACCGCACGCCGTTGTACTTGTTGACGCGCTCGACGCGCTCGAGCACGTCGTGTTCGATGACGTCGGCGAACTGTCCGGTGGCGTTACACTCCACGACGATGACCTCCTCGGCCGCCTCGACCTCCTCGGTCAGGTCCGGGCGCGGGAAGATGTACGGGACCGAGATGAAGCGGATGTCGTAGCCCTCCTCCTCGAGGAAGGAGAGTCCCTCGCGCATCGCCCCCTCGTTCGACCCCCACGAGATGATCAGCGTGTCGGCGTCGGGGTCGCCGTACTCGCGATAGTCGAACTCCTCCTGCTCGCGGGCGGTGTCGACCTTCCGCTGGCGCTTGTCGACCTGCTCGATGCGGACCTCGGTGTCCTCGGTCCGGCGGCCGAGCTCGTCGTGTTCCAGCCCGGTCGTCATGTGCGCGCCGTCGGCGGTGCCGGGGAACGCCCGCGGCGAAACGCCGTCGGCGGCCGGGAAGTGCGCCTGGAAGCGGCCCTGTTCGTCCAAGTACGCGTCGATGTCCTCCTCGTCGACGACGTTGCCGCGGTCGACCTCCACCTCGTCCATGTCGAAGGTATCGGGCGAGAACGTCTGCTCGGTGACCGCGAGCGCGAGGTCCGAGACCAGGAACACCGGCGTCTGGTACTTCTCGGCCAAGTTGAACGCCTCGACGGTCTTCCAGAAGCACTCCGAGATCGTGGTCGGCGCGACGACGAAGCGCGGGATCTCGCCGTGGCCGCCGTACAGCGTCATGTTCAGGTCGCCCTGTTCCTGCTTGGTCGGCATCCCCGTCGAGGGACCCGAGCGCATCACGTCACAGATGACCAGCGGCGTCTCGCTGGTGGCGACGAGGCCGAACGTCTCGGTCATCAGGTCGATACCCGGACCCGAAGTCGCGGTCATCGAGCGAGCGCCCGCGCGAGCCGCGCCCAGCGCCATGTTGATCGCCGAGAGCTCGTCCTCCGCTTGGACGACCTTGCCCCCGAATTGGTCGATTCGCCCCGTCAGATACTCCATCACGTCCGTGGCTGGTGTGATGGGATACCCGGCGTAGAACCGGCAGCCGGCGGCGATCGCGCCCATGCCGATGGCCTCGTCGCCGTTGAGTAGGACGTAGTCCTCGTCGGTCGTCTCGACGTCGTAGCCGAAGTCGTGGTCGTACTCCTCCTGGACGTACTCCTGGCCCATCCGGGCGGCTTCCTTGTTGTTCTCGACGATGGCCTCGCCCTTGTCGCCGAAGCGCTTCTGGAGGCTCTCGTCTAAGTTCTCGATCGGGAAGTTCGTCACCTCGCACGCCGCGCCGAGCGCGACGACGTTGAGCATGATCGCCCCGCCGGCGTCCTCGGCGAGCCGCTTCAGGGGCACTTCCAGCGCGATGGCGTCGCCGGGCACCTCGACGTCCTGCATCGTCGAGCGCTCGCCGTCGTAGATGACGACGGAGTCGTCGTGGAGTTCGTCCTCGTTCTCGTGAATGGTGCGCTCGGTCAGCGCGATGAGGATGTCCAGTCGGTCGACGACGCTCTCGACGCGGTCGACCGACGTTCGAACCTTGTAGGCGGTGTAGCCGCCCCGGATTCTGGAGGCGAAGTCCTTGGAGGTGAAAACGTGTCGACCCGCCCGGGAGAGCGCCTGCGCGAAGATCTTCCCGGTAGAGTCGATGCCATCGCCGGCTTCCCCACCGATGGCCCAATTGAGGTCCTCTGGCATACTATCGCAGAGGTAGCAAGTGGGGGAAGAAAAGGCTTCTGTGTGCGCCCGCGCGCGGGATACTCGGAACTGAATAAATATGTTCACCGGCCGGGAGAATCAATCGAAATTCCCTTGTCAGCGCCGTCCGACGTGGTCGATATGGACGAACGTTCACTTTCCGTCGTCGCCGTCCGATCGGTGGGACCGGACTCCGTCGCCATCGACATCGAGACGCCCGACGAGTTCGACGCCCAACCGGGTCAGTTCGTCAAGCTCACCCTCACTGTCGACGGCGAGGACGAGTCGCGCTTCTACACGATCTCCTCGCCGGACGTGGCCGACGAGTTCGAGATCACCGTCGGCATCGACCCCGACGGCGACGTCGCGCCCCACCTCGCGGACCTCGAAGCCGGCGACGAGGTCCGCGTCTCCGGCCCGTTCGGGTCCGACTACTACGAGGGCGAATCGCGAGCGGTCCTTCTGGCCGGCGGCCCGGGAATCGGCCCCGCGATCGGCATCGCCGAGCGCGCGCTTCAGGAGGGTAACGAGGCCGCCCTCGTCTATCGCGATGACGACCCCATCCACGAGGAGCGACTGGACGCCCTCGAAGCGGACGGCGTGTTCGTCACCGTACTCGACGAGGACGCCGACCTGACCGACGCCGTCGCCGAGGCGACCGACGGCGGCGGGCAGGTGTTCGTCTACGGCTTCGCGGACTTCTTAGACGACGCGATGGCCGCGCTGGAGGCCGCCGGCGTCGACAGCGACGAGGCGAAGGTCGAGAACTTCGGCTGAACCTTTTTGCGGTTCGGGTGAGCGCTCTGCGCTCACCGCTCACCGCAAAAACGTTCATGAAAAAGGCCGAACTCGCGGCATCGCCGCGAGTTCGGTACGGTATCGGTTTCCGCTACCGCACCGCAGCTCTCCGCAGCAACGGCGGGCAGATGCGCTCGGTTATTCGGCTACGCGCCGACCCTCGGTCGCGTTCTCGAACTCGAAGCGAGCCCCGTCTCGCTTGCGAAGGCGGCTCCGGCTTTCCGATCATCCTCAGTCGACTCACCGCTTCGCCGGCAACTCTTGCAGGCAGACGGCTTTTTCGGGCTCGTCTCGAAGCGCCGATTATGACCACACACGTTACCACGGAGCAGGTACAGTGGTGGCTCGACGACACCGCGGTCCAGAGCGTGACGGCCGAGGACGAGGCGGAGACGGCGTTCAACCTTCAGGTGACGCTCTCCCGGCTCCCGATTCACCTGATAAAGGAATACGAACAGGGGCCGCTCCGGGTCGTGGGACGCAACGCGTTCGACACCGACCGGTCCAGAGAGCTCTTAGCGGACGAGGAGGCGCGGGGACAGCTACTGGACCGGATCGGACCGATACTCGCGACGACGCCGGGATTCTACACGTTCCTCGACGAGAACGACGACGCCTGCGAACTCCGGGACGCCGAACTGATACAGATGGAGCATCGGCTCTACTCCGAGGAGACGACACAGCAGGCCCTGATGGACAGCGTGATGGCGATCGCTTCGGGGATGCGCTACATCCAGAACGTCGTCTCCGCCACGCGGCCGGACCCGCCGGGCGAGGAGCGAGGCGACCGGGCGGCGGAGTAGCCGTCGTCAGTCAGGAGTAGCGTCCCGTGAAACCCTCAGAGAGGAGCAAACGCTCACAGAGACGTGAGCCGAGAGCGTAGGTCGGGTACGGCGCTGGAGATGCCGCGGCTGCTCACTCGATCAGCAGTCCCAGCCGGTCACACACGTCCGTAAGGACGGAGACGACGGCTTCGGTATCGGCCGATTCCGAGCCCAAACCCCAGCTCAGCGGCCCCAGCCCAGTTGCGCCGCCACCGGCGACGATAGTCACGGACGCCCGCTCCGCGGCCTCTCGCTCGACGATAATCGTCGTCTGTAGGTCCGAGTTCGTCCGGAGATAGTACCGCTCGACCACGATGACGTCGAACCCATCGCCTTCGTACCGCTGTATAGCCGCGTCGTCGTCCTGACTCGAACCGCCGTACAGCGACCCGCCCAGCTGCATCGTACTCCCGTTCTGTTCCTCGTCGGTTCGGCGCAGTTCGTCGTACAGCGCCGCCGATAACTGCTCTACCGACTCACCCCGTACTGTGACGGTCCGTTGGTTCACTTCTAGCGCTGTCGTCCGCATGGGGGGTTAAAATGTGGCTTCGCTACGCGATTTCACGCTCCCGTGGTTTCCGAACGGGGCGACCTGTGAGAGTGCTGTACTGACCGCCGAGGGTGAACGTACTCCGTGACAGAGAATTTCGACGGGACTGTCGGGTGTATTCGGACCGGCGTCGAGGCTCCCCGAACGACACCCATTTATCCGCCATTCGGCAAGGAGCGGTATGCACCCGCCCGACGCCGACGTCGTCCTCGTTCGCCACGGCGAGGTGGGCGTCAAGAGCGAGCAGGTCCGCCGGAAGATGGAGACCAGACTGGCGGAGAACCTCCGGGCGATGCTCGACGCCCGCGGCCTCGACGGGACCGTCGAACAGCGGCGGAATCGGCTGTTCGTCCACACGGACGACCCCGAGGGCGTCACGGACGCGGCGGCGGACACCTTCGGCGTCGTCTCGGCGTCGCCGGCCGCGGTCGTGGATCCGACGCTCGACGCCATCGGAGACGCGCTGTCGGCGGCCACCGAAGCCCACTACGACGGGGGGTCCTTCGCCGTCGACGCGCGGCGGGCCGGCCCGGCGGACGCCCACCCCTTCGCCAGCACCGACATCGAGTCGGAGGGCGGTTCGGCGGTGTGGGGAGCCATCGAATCGCTGGGCCGCGAACCGACGGTGGACCTAGAGGACCCGGAGTTCCGCCTGTTCGTCGAGTGCCGCGCCGAGGAGGCGTACGTCTTCTTGGAGAAGCGGGCGGGACCCGCCGGGATGCCGCTGGGCACCCAGCGCCCGGTCGTCGCGCTCCTCAGCGGCGGCATCGACTCGCCGGTCGCTGCGTGGAAACTGATGCGGCGGGGCTGTCCGGTGGTCCCGGTGTACGTCGATCTCGGCGACTACGGCGGCCCGGACCACCGAGCTCGGGCGCTGGCGACCGTCGAGACGCTCGCCGCGTACGCCCCCACGGAGCCGATGGACGCCCACGTCGTCGACGCCGGGCCGGTCGTCGCCGCGCTGGCCGAGGAGATGGGCGACCTTCGGATGCTCTCGCTGCGCCGATTCATGCTCGCCGCCGCCGAAGCCGTCGCCGAGGACGAGGGCTGTGTCGGCGTCGTCACGGGCGAGGCCGTCGGCCAGAAGTCCAGTCAGACCGCGGCGAACCTCGCGGTCACGGACGCCGTCGCGACGCTGCCGGTCCACCGCCCGAACCTCGCGCTCGACAAGACGGAGATAACCGAGCTCGCGCGGGACATCGGGACGTTCGAGGACTCGACCATCGACGCCGGGTGTAACCGCGTCGCGCCCGAACTCCCGGAGACGGACGCGTCGCTGTCGGCGCTCCGGGCGGCCGAACCCGAGGACCTGTTCGAGCGCGCTCGCGACCGTGCCAGCGAGCGCGAGGTCGTCGCTATCGAAAGCTAAATCTCCGGGGCGGCTGACGGATGAGCCATGACGCAGGTCTGTCTCGTCGGGAGCGAAGACGTGAACCTCCGGTACGAACTGCTCTCCCGCGAGACCGCGCGGAACGCGCTGGCGACGTACGACCTGCGGGAACCGTTCGAGAACGCGCTCCGGCTCGAGACGGTGAGCCTCGGGGCGGCCGTCGCCCTGCTCAACGACCTGAACTGGTATCTCGTCCGCTTCGTCGACGCCGCGCTGATCAGGGAACCCTCCATCAGCGAGACGGAGTGGCTCTCCCGGGAGTTGGCGGCGGCGGTCCGGGACGACGAGGTCTCGCCCGACGAGACGGGCCGGTTCCTCAAGGTGTACGGCGTCGTCGAAGCGGAGACGGACCGAGACGCTACCGAGAGTGACGCTGGCGGAGGAGACGACGAGACGGCACCGCCGGCACAGGAACGGCCGCCGCGGCTGGTCGAGCCGATGTTGCTCACCCGAACCGGCGACGTGATTCCGGAGTACGACCTCCGGGAGGTCGACGAGACGCTGGTCGTTCGGGTCACGGAAGCCGAGTTCGGCGCGTAGGAGACGCGAAAGGCATGGGGAGTGCCCCCGTTGTCAGAGGCACGGTCGTCGCGACCGAATGGACACTCCGGTGGACACTCACCACCGGGCAGTGGCGAGCCCACACCTACACCAGCGTGTTCATCCCACATATACCAATCTCCCGGGAAAATTCCCGGAGCGTGAACGTCCGGCTCCGGTGTGTCGGTTCTAAAAGAACGTTTTTCAATGTTCAGACATATCATTCGCTATGGTCTCAGTTCCGGACACCGCCGACGTGGTCGCGAAGCGACGTGACGTTCTCGCCGCGCTCTCGACGCCGCTCTCGAAACCGGAACTCGTCGAGGAACTCGACACTTCGCGCTCGACGGTCGACCGGGCGATCGACTCGCTCACCGAACATTCGTTCGTCGAGCGGAGAGGAAGCCGATACGTGACGACCTTCGCGGGCAGCGAGGCGCTGGCCGCCTACGAGCGGTTCCTCTCTCGTCTCGATTCCCTCTCTCGCGCACAGCCGGTGCTCGCGGAACTGCCGTCGGACGTCGAGGTGAACCCGGAGATACTCGACGGCGCAGAGATCGTCGAGTCGTCGATGGCGGCACCGCAGGCACCCCTCCGATCGGCGACCGACCTCGGGGACGGCGCGACGGCGCTCTACGGGACCGGGCCGGCGGTCCTCCCGCACTACATCGAGGAGATCGGCGAACTCGTCGAAGACGGTGACGAGACGGAGCTGGTGTTGACCGAGGAAGCGATGGACGTGTTCTCGGCGGAGTACCCCGACGCCTTCGAGCAGTTCGCCGGGGCCGCCAACCTCGATATTCACGTCACGGACCGGGAGATTCCGTACATCGTCTGGGTCGCAGAGAAGGCCGACGAGACGGTGAGCGGTCTCATCGTCCACACCGACGACGGCGTCCGCGGCGTCGTCAACAACGACACCGACGCGATGAACGAGTGGGCGAAGGCCCGCTACGAGGCGTTCAAGGACGACGCGCGACCGCTGGAGTAGATCGACGAGTCGTCAGTCGGACGAGCCGTCGACAGAACGGATCTCAGTCGAAGATGCCGGTGGACATGTAGCGCTCGCCGCTGTCCCAGAAGACGGTGACGACCAGCGGGTCCTCGACGCCCGCGTCCAGCAGTTCGGCGGCCTTCTCGCGCGCGGCGAGGTTCGACGCCCCCGAGGACTGCCCGACGAGGATGCCCTCCTCGCGGGCAAGACGCCGGCACTCGTCCTCGGCGTCGTCGAGCGTGACCGTCTTCACGTCGTCCAGTAGGTCCACGTCGAGGTTGTCGCTGACGAATCCCGGTCCCATCCCCTGGAAGGTGTCCTCGCCGGTTCCGGGCTCCATCCCCGAGAGGACGGCGTTGTCCTCGGGTTCGACCGCGACGACGTCGACGTCGGGGAACGCCTCCCGGAGGCGGCGGCCGGTGCCCGTGATCGTGCCGCCGGTGCCGACGCCGGCGACGAGGGCGTCGACGGTGCGGTCGCCGACCTGTTCGAGAACTTCGGGACCGGTCGTCTCGTAGTGCGCCCGCGGGTTGCCCGGGTTCTCGAACTGCCGCAGCTGGACGTAGCCGCTCTCGTCGGTGAGTTCGTCGGCCCGCTCCTTCGCGGCGGAGATGTCGCCGTCGACAAGTTCGATGTCGGCACCGTACGCCCGCATTATCTCGCGGCGCTCCGGGGACTTCGAGGACGGCATCACGAGGACGACGTCGTATCCCTTCGCCGCGCCGACCATCGCCATCCCGATGCCGGTGTTGCCGCTGGTCGGTTCGACCAGCGTGTCGCCGGGTTCGAGGTCGCCGTCTCGCTCGGCTGTCTCGATCATGAACTTCGCCGGGCGGTCCTTCGCGGACCCGCCCGGGTTGAACGACTCGATTTTCGCCGCGACCGTCGCGCCCTCCGGCGCGGTGACCGACACCAGCGGCGACCCGATCGCGCCGAGGACGGAGTCGTGCAGGGATTCGTGCATTGACGCGGGATACGCCGTCACCGCTTAAACGCCTAGTGGAGTCACGAATCCTCGCTGGGAATCGGGGGTCCCGGCAGGCTTTTCCGCTGGCTGTGCCTCCATTCGGGTATGAGCGCGAGCGTCAGCGAGACCTACGTCGCGGCCGTTCAGCACGGTCTGGCCGACCTCTCGGGCGAGGAGACGCTGGTCGGCGTCGTCCGCGAGCCGACGGGCTGGTTCCACGCGGCGGTCGACGAGAACGTCCCCGAGCTCGGCCCGCCGAGCGACCTCCTCGCCGAGACCAAACAGCGCACCGAGGACTTGAAGATGCAAGGTCTGTGCGACGAGGGCGCACACAACGCGGCCTGGAACGAGACGGATTTCGCCGACCGATACCGGGCGCATCTCGACGGGAGCGAGGCCGCACAGAGCGCGCTCGAATCCCTCGTTGAGCGGGTTCTCGACGGGGAATCCGTCGCTCTCGTCTGCTTCGAGGGGAACGACAAGCGGTGTCATCGCACCATCCTCCGCGACCGACTGCGCTCTCGCATCGGCGACGTTCGGGAGTCGGGAGATTCAAGCCACTCGCCGACGTAATTCTCCGTCATGAGCGAGAGCGGGACACTCGAGACACTCGAACCGAATCCGGTCTGGGTCGAAGACGCCTACGACGACACCGTAGACGCGCTTCGCAAGCACAGGGAGGAGTTCGACTACCTGATCTGGGGCGGCGACTGGTGTAAGGACTGCCGGGCGCAGCTCCCGGACTTCGGGGCGGCGCTGGACGCGGCGGACGTCCCCGAGGAGCGGATTCACCACTACCCCGTCGAGAAGGAAGACGACGGGTCGAAGACCGGGCCGAGAGTCGAGGAGTACGGCATCGAGTTGATTCCGACCGTCATCGTCGAGCACGACGGCGAGGAGATCGCCCGATTCGTCGAGGAGGAACCGGTCCCCATCGCGGTTCACCTCGCCGACCAGTTCGAAGAGACCGACGAGATAGAGGAGTAGCGCTACTTTTGACCCCACCGGAGCGCCTCGCCGAGGTCGTGTTTCGGCGGTGAACAGGCGAAGTTCCGACACGCGTACACCGTCGGGTCGCCGTCGGCGGCGTCGCGGCCGGCCCAGATGGGCGGTTCGTCGTCCAGTTCGAGCGCCCCCAGCCACGCGTCGAGCGACTCGGCGTCGGCGGGTCGCCACGCGAGGAGGCGACGCGGTACGTACGTCGATGCGAGCGTCTCGGTCCACTCCGCGGGCGGGTCGCTCGGGTCACAGACCAGCGTGAGTTCGAGCGAGCCCCGTTCGTACTCGTCGGTCGCGAGCGTCAGCGACGCGTGTTGGAGCGGGTTCGAGGAGACGCGGTCGGCGTGCGTGCGGACGACCTTCTCCGCCACGTCGCCGAGGCGGTCGTCGTCCCGGAAGTGCGACAGCGAGAGCAGCAGGGAGACGGCGACGCCGGTGCTCGACGGCGTCGACTGGTCGGTGAGCTCCTGCGGGCGGGCGACGAGGGACTCGCCGCTGGTCGGCGTGAAGTAGAGTGTCTCCGCCTCGTCGTCCCAGAACGCCTCGGTGATCGCGTCGGCGAGGTCCATCGCGAAGTCGAGGTGGGCCACGTCGCCCGTCGCCTCGAAGAGGTTCAGCGCGCCGCGAGCGAGGAACGCGTAGTCCTCGAGGTAGCCGTCGATGGCCACGTCGCCGTCCTTGTAGCGGCGCGAGAGCCGCCTCGCGTCGGCGTCCCAGAGGTGCTCGCGGACGAAATCGAGCGCGTCGGTCGCCACGTCGGCGTACTCGTCGTCGAGGACGATCGCGCCCTCGGCCAGCGTCGAGATCATCAGCCCGTTCCAGCCGGCCAGGATCTTCTCGTCGCGGGCCGGTCGCGGCCGCTCCTCGCGGGCGGCGAACGCCTCGTCTAACGCCCGCCGGAGCTTCTCGGTCGCCTCCTCTTCCGTCAGGTCGCGCTCCTCGGCGATGGCGTGCAGCGGTTTCCGCACGCCCAGCACCGTCTGTCCCTCGAAGTTGCCGCGGTCGGTGACGCCGTAGTACTCGCAGAATATCTCGGCGGCGGCCTCGTCGGAGACGGCGTCACGGACCTGTTCGGGCGTCCAGACGTAGAACGCGCCTTCCTCGGTCTCCCCGTCGGGATCGCTGGGAGGCCGACTCACCGCATCGAGCGTGCTGAAGAACCCGCCGTCCTCGTGCTGGAGTTCGCGCTGGACGAACTCGAACGTCTCCCGGACGACCGAGGCGTACCGTTCGTTGCCGAGAGCCTGATACCCGGCGAGGAAGGCCCGCGGGATCTCGGCGTTGTCGTACAGCATCTTCTCGAAGTGCGGCACGCCCCACTGGGGGTCCGTCGAGTAGCGGTGGAAGCCGCCGCCGACGTGGTCGTAGAGGCCCCGATCGGCCATCGCGTTCAGCGTCTCCTCGACGACGGCGAGGTAGTCGTCACCGCCGTCGTCCGAGCTGGGCTGGTCGCCGCCCGACAGCCCCGAGTCAGACGGCGATTCGCCGTCCGCCGAGGCGCGCAAGAGCGCGTGGATGCGCCCGGTCTGTGGGAACTTCGGGCCGCCCGACCCCCACCCACCGTTGTCCCGGTCCGCGCCGCGGTGGGCGACGGTGGCCGCCGTCCCGATAATATTCTTGTCGGGGTCACCGGGTTGTCCGCTCGTCGCCTCCAAGTCGCTCTCGATGGCGTCGGTCCACTGCTCGGCGCGGTTCTCCATCTCCCCGCGCTGGTCGGGGTCGGCCCACGAGTTCGAGAGGTCGCGCAGTAGGTCGTGGAAGCCGGGGGTTCCGCGCTTCTCCTCGGGCGGGAAGTACGTCCCGACGTAGAACGGCTTGCCTTCGGGCGTGAGCCACGCCGACAGCGGCCACCCGCCGCGACCGGTGACCTGCTGACAGATGCTCATATAGACCGAATCCACGTCCGGGCGCTCCTCTCGGTCCACCTTCACGGGGACGAAGTTCTCGTTCAGCGTCTCCGCGATGGCCTCGTCCTGGAAGCTCTCCTCCTCCATGACGTGACACCAGTGACAGGCCGCGTAGCCGATCGAGAGGAAGATGGGCACGTCGCGCTCCTTCGCGGCGTCGAGGGCTTGCTCGTCCCACGGCTGCCAGTTCACCGGGTTGTCGGCGTGCTGGCGGAGATACGGACTCTCCTCCTCGTCGAGACGGTTTCGAGCCGTCGGATCCGCGCTGTCGCTCATACTCGCCACTCGGTCGGCCGGCGGGAAAAGGAGTGCGTCCGCAACGCGAGAGAGCAATACTTACGGTGACGCCCATCCGGCGTTCGGGTATGACCGAGACTGTGCTGCTGGTGGGCGGCGGCGGCCGGGAACACGCCGTCGCTCGCGCGCTCGCCGACTCCGACGCGGACCTGTACGCCTGTGCCGGGAACAAGAACCCGGGCATCGCCGCGCTGGCGGAAGGCTTCGAGACGCTCGATACCACCAACCCGAAGGCCGTCACGACCTACGCCCGCGAGGTGGAGGCGACGCTGGCTGTCGTCGGTCCCGAGGCACCGCTCGCGGCGGGCGTCGCCGACGCGCTGGACGACGAGGGCATCTACGCCTTCGGACCGCAGGAACAGGAGGCCCGCATCGAGACGGACAAGGCGTTCCAGCGCCGGTTCATGCGCGAACACGACATCCCCGGCTGTCCGGACTTCGAGACGTTCGAGGACATGGAGGCCGCCTGCGACTACATCGACGAGTACGACGGTGACCTCGCGGTCAAGCCCGCGGGTCTCACCGGCGGCAAGGGCGTCCGCGTCATCGGTGACCAGTGCACCGCCGAGGAGGCCAAGGAGTACCTCCGGGATTCGGACTACGACCGCGTGGTGCTCGAGGAGCGCCTCGTCGGCGAGGAGTTCACGGTGCAGGCGTTCGTCGCCGACGGCGACCTCCGCGTGACGCCGGCGGTGCAGGACCACAAGCGCGCCTACGAGGGCGACGAGGGGCCGAACACCGGCGGGATGGGCAGTTACTCCGATTCGACCCTCGAACTGCCGTTCATGACCGAGGAGGACTACGGCGACGCCGTCGACGTGCTCAAGGCGACCGTCGAGGCGCTCTCCGGCTACAAGGGCGTCCTCTACGGCCAGTTCATGCTGACCGAGACCGGCCCGCGCGTCGTGGAGTTCAACGCCCGCTTCGGCGACCCCGAGGCGATGAACACGCTGCCGGTGTTGAACACGGACTTCCTCGACGTGCTGACGGCCGCCCGCGACGACGGGTCGCTCCCGCAGCTGTCCTTCCGGCCGAAGGCCACCGTCTGTAAGTACGCCGTCCCCGACGGCTACCCGACCGACCCCGAGTCCGGGGCGAAAGTCACTATCGACGAGGACAACGCCGGCGAAGCGATTCTGTACTACGCCAGCGTCGACCAGCGAGCGGACGGCATCTACACGACGACCTCCCGTTCCTACGCCGTCGTCGGCGTCGCCGACAGCATCACCGAGGCCGAGGAGATCGCCGAAGACGCTCTCGAACGGGCCGGAACCGAGGGCCTGCGGGTGCGCCACGACATCGGCAAACCCGACCTCGTCCAACAGCGGATCGACCACATGGACGAGATCCGCGGCGACTGACGACGGCCCGAGGGTTCTCTCACCCGTTCTAAATATAAGATAGATAACCTCTGTCCCCCTGATTTTTGAGGGAGAATTCCTAATGTAGTGGTATCGAGTGTCACACTAGTCGAGATACTATGTCGCCATCTCCAATCCACATCTTGCTCGTCGACGGCGACCCGGCGGAATCGTCGGTCCACGTCGAGGCGCTGCGGGAAGTACTGTCGGCGGCGAACGTCGACGTGGCAGAGACCGCCGACGACGCCGCCGAGTTGCTCGAAACCGACGAGTACGACGTTCTCCTCGCCCGCGAAGACCTCCGGACGACGGACGGGCTCTCGTTTCTCGCCGCTGCCGCCGAGACGGCCCCCGACCTGCAGACGATACTGCTCGCGGACGACGTCACGACCGATCTGCTTCGAGAGGCGTCGGCGGTCGGGATCGACGAAGTCGTCCCCCTCTCCGTCGACCCGGCCGACGAGTCGACGCTGGCCCACCGGCTCCGCGCCCGTCTCGAACCGGCCCGCTCCTCGGCGCGGGGGACCGGGCTCGACCCCGCGGCCGACGGAGAGCCCTCGCCAGAGTCGGACCTACAGAACCCGACAGGGCTGCTCGAAGCGGTCGCTCGGATTACCAACGACGGCATCATCACCATCGATACCGACAGCACGATTCGCTTCGTGAACCCCGCGATGGAGGAGATCCTGGGCTACACGCCGTCGGAACTGCTCGGCGAACCGCTGACCGTCCTGATGAGCGACCGCCTCGCTTCGCAGCACGACGCGGGCTTCCAGCGGTATCTCGACACCGGCGAGCGCAAACTCGACTGGGACAACGTCGAGCTGCCGGGCCAGCACAGCGACGGCACCGAGGTGGCTCTCAGTATCTCGTTCAGCGAGATCACTCACGAGGGCGAGCGGTTCTTCACCGGTATCGTTCGGGACATCAGCGAGCAGAAACGGCGGGAGCAGCGGCTGCGGCAGCTGAACGAGGGGGCACAGGCCCTCTCGACGGCCGAGACGGTCGAAGAGGCCTGTAACATCGCGGTTCGGACCGCACAGGACACGCTCGGTCTGCCGATCTCCATGATCGCGTACTACGACGAACAGACGGGGACGCTCCAGCCGATGGCCCGAACAATCGCCGCCGACGCGCTCACCGACGAGACGGACCTGTTCGCCCCGGAGCGCGACCTCCCCTGGGAGGTCTACCTCGAACAGGAGCGGCGGGTGATCCCGGATGTCTCGGCGGCGTCGGACCTCTCCGCGTCGGAGACGCCCTTACAGAGCGTCGTCCTCTTTCCCATCGGGAGCTACGGCGTGTTCGTGAGCGGCGCGACGGAGCCGAGGACGTTCTCCCAGCACGAGATCACGCTCGTGACGCTGTTCGTGGCGAACGTCCAGGCGGCCCTCGACCGGGTCGAGCGCGAGGAGCAACTGCGGGAGCGGACCGCGGAACTCGAAGCGCGCACGGAGACGTTAGACCGAGTCAACCGCCTCAACTCGGTGATCCGCGAGATCACGCAGGTGCTGACCGAGGCGACCACCCGCGAGGAGATCGAGCAGACGGTGTGTACGAAACTGGCGAACGCCGAGTCCTACCGCTTCGCGTGGGTCGGTGAACAGGAGACGATCGGCGGGCGGGTCGTCCCCCGGACGTCCGCCGGCGTCGAACAGGGATATCTCGAGGAGATCGAGATCACGACCGACGAATCGTCGTCGGCGAGGGGGCCGACGGGACGGGCCGTCAAGACGCACGAACCCCAGGTCCAGAACAACCTCCACAGCGACCCGCCATTCGAACCGTGGCGGCAAGCCGCGCTCCAGCGCGGCTATCGCGCGAGTATCTCGGTGCCGCTCGTCCACGACGAGATCCTCTACGGCGTCTTGAACCTGTACGCGGAGACCCCCGAGATCTTCGACGAGTTAGAGGAGACCGTGCTGGCGGAGTTGGGGCGGATGATCGGCTACGCGATCAACGCCCTCGAACGGAAGAAGATGCTCGTGAGCGAGACGGCCGTCGAACTGGAGTTCCGAGTGACTGACCCCGACATCGCGGCGGTCGAGTTCACGCGAGAGACCGGCAGTCAGTTCGAGTTCGAGGCGCTGGTCGATCAGGCCGATGGGACGCTGCGGGCCTTTTTCACCATCGACGGCAGCAGTCCCGACGCCATCCGGACGTTCGCCGACCGCTCGACGGAGATCAAGGACGTCCGGCTGATCGCGGAGCGCGAGGACGGGTGTTTCTACGAAGCGACGCTCACCGAGACGAGTTTCCTTGCGACGTTACTCGGGGCCGGCGCGCACCCGACCGCACTCTCCTCGACGCCGGACGGCGCGGAGTTGCTGGTCGAACTCCCGAGTTCGGGCGACATCAAGGCGTTCTTGGAGATGTTCCTGAGTCAGTACGACGCGGAGCTGACCGCCAGACGGGAGCTCGACCGGCCGGTCCTCACCGAAGAGGAGTTCGAGGCCGTCTATCTGGAGCAGCTGACCGACCGCGAAGAGGAGGTGTTGCGGACCGCCTATCACGCCGGGTTCTTCAACTTCCCGCGGGACAGCTCCGGCAGCGACGTCGCGGAGATTCTCGGCATCTCTCAACCGACGGTGAGCCGCCACATCCGGAAGGGGGAGCGAAAGCTCTTCGACATCGTCTTCGGTGACCAGCCGACGGTCGGGTCGGAACAGTAATTCGGCGGCGTCGCCCGAGCGGCGGTTTCGTCCGAGTGGTCGGACGAGCCGGGTTCTTCGCCGCGTGACTCACCTGCCGGGTGCGCATCAGTATTCGGAGGTCGCCTCCGCTAAGCGTACGAGTATACGGACCAGCGATATCGTGATAGAAGAGATACCAGTAGGTGGCGGGATCAGTGCATGAGCGAACGGACGCAGACTCGGATGGTGGGGAGAGGGCTACGGGCCGCCAGTCGCACTCGCAGTCGGCGGGTGGGGACCCTCGTGGTGGCATCCGCGGCGAACGGACCGCGGCGGTCGGAGCGTACCGACGGCCGCGACGGCACGCGCTGGAGGATATGATGGCCCCGCACGTGGACGATACGATCGCCGATAGATCGCTCAGTGAAACGGGGGACGGCGATGTCGTAACGGTCTGTGCTGAGTGCGACGGCGAACTCGACCCCGGAGAGCGGACGCCGACGGTGGCGACGGTCGCGGACGGCGTCACCGTCTACCTCTTCTGTGACGAGGACTGCAAAGCGGCGTTCCAGCGCGACTGAGTCGCTTGCCGACGGCTGCGGTCGCACCGCTTTCGAGACACGGACGGCGGCACCGCTGACACCGCAGGTCCGAGTGGTTTGATTACCTCCGGCCCGCTATCGGTTCCCGTGAGCGGCCAACGACACGACGACCTCGACCGTCATCCGACCCCCGGTCCGCGCAACTCCCTGTTCTCGTGGCCCGACGCGAAACACCCGCTGCGCGTGATGCTCAACTACGCCGTCATCCTCGTCTGTCGCGTCTCGCCGAGCCTGCGGCTCAAGAACCGGCTGTTGCGCCGCCTCGGCGTCACCGTCGGCACCGGCGTCGCGTGGGGCCTCGAATCGACGCCCGACGTCTTCTGGCCGGAACTCATCACCGTCAGAGACGACGCCATCGTCGGCTACGACGCGACGCTGCTCTGTCACGAGTTCCTACAGACGGAGTACCGGACCGGCGAGGTCGTCGTCGGCGAGCGAGCGATGATCGGCGCGGGCGCGGTCGTCCTCCCGGGCGTGACGGTCGGAGCGGACGCGCAGGTGGCCGCGAACTCCCTCGTCGCGGACGACGTCCCGCCGGGGACGACCGTCGCCGGCGTCCCGGCGGAGCCGATAGAACGGGGCGACGACGCCGACAGTTAGCGCCGACAGTTAGTTCCGGACGCGGACGATCCCCGACCGGATGACCAACTGATTGGGGATGATGTGCTCTTTTCCCTCGCTCTCGACGTGCGTGACGAACATATCGACTTCCTGAACTATTCCCTGCCGGTCGCCGATGACGACCTCGTCGCCGATGCTGTACGGTTCCGACAGCAGGAGGTAGAGTCCGGCGGCGCTCGCGGCCAAGAGGTCTTTCAGCGCCAGCCCGGTGATGAAGACGAGTCCGAAGGAGTACGCCGCCAGCAGGATGAGCAGCGCCATCGTATCGACGCCCAGCTGACCGAGCGCGATGAGGACGGCCAGATAGAAGATGCTGTACTTGACGAGTTCCGGCACGAGCGTCGCCTCGGGGAGCTTCACGCTTCGGAGGCGCTCCGAGACGACGAGCCGCGCCTTGTCGCCGGCGATGAGGCCGATGATGAGCGCGAAGGCGGCGATGAAGAGGTCCGGGAGGAACTCGGTGAACTGCGTCCAGTACGCCTCCGGATTGCCCAGTTGGGCGATGTTCAGCGCCACCGTGACGGTGACGATGTAGACGAACAGCGCCGTGAGGTTCGAGACGATACCGACCGTGGACGTGCCCAGACCCCGAGCGGTCCGCTCGAAGGGGGTGCCCTCGACGGCCTCTGGAACGCCCAGTTCCCGCATGAACTGCCGCGAGGCCCGCCAGACCAGCACGCCGAGCACCAGGCCGACGAAGAGGACGATGATCGAGAGCAACACGGCGTTCTCCGGCGAGAACAGCGTCCGGATGACGTCCGGCCAGTCGAATCCAAGTTGCATCGTCAGTATTCCTCGGGGTCGATCTCGAGGACGATTTCCCCGCCCTTGAACGCCCGTACGAGCCCGTCGCTCTCCGAGAGGACGATCGCGGTCGCGTTCGTGTCCCGAGAGATGGCCCCACCGGCCATGTGTCGCGCGCCCAGCCCCTTCGGGATGTCCACCCCTTCGGCGGAGGGTTCGAGGTAGCGGTACGCCGAGACGATCTTCCCGGCGTCGGAGATGACGAACGCGCCGTCGAGCCGCGAGAACTCCTTCAGCATCACGTTGACGATCGGGTCGCCGACGTGGACGTGGGACTTCTCGAAGGGGTTGTACGAGAGCGGTCGGGACTTGTTCATGACCTTGCCGGCGTCGCCGACGACGAACAGCGCGCCGACGGGCTTGCCCTTCTGTCCCTTCTTCCCGAGTTCGATGGCCACCTCGAAGACGTCGCGGACGACGCCGGGCTCGGCCCGGGAGTTGACGAACAGATCGTAGACGCCCGACGGCGAGAAGTCGCTGGTCTCGATGCGGGCGACGGTGTTTCCGACCCCGCCCAAGAAGTCTGTCACGCAGACGACTTCGTCGCCTTCCTCGAAGAATTCCTTTTCGAGCGCCCCCTCGATACCGAAGCGGACCCTGCCTTCGAGGTCGATGAAGTCGATCGGTAGTTCGACGAAGTTCTCCGCGTCCACGGCGTTCTCCGGGCCGACGACGACGACTGGGATATCCGCGTCCTCGAACCGCTCGAAGGCGGCGGCGTTCGGGGAGAACAGCGAGACGGCGTCGGCGTCTGCGACCACGTCGGCGAGCAGGTCGCGCAACTCGTTCATTGTACGTATCACGATGGCAGACAGGAAAAAAGTTTATGGGCGGTCTGCCGTCCGTCCGTCTCCTGTCAGACGGTTCGAGCCGCCGAGCACTCGGTCGGCCGCTGGCCGGCCCGCGGTCGGCGGTCGCTCAGCGCCCGGTCAGCAGTCGGTCGAAGGCGCCGCTCGCCGCGTGGGCGTGACAGTACGTCCCGACGGTGGCGTACTCCGTGAGGCCGTCGCGGTCGCCGTCGATGCCGGTCCCGCGTTCGACGTCGAAGGCGAACCTCGCGTCCGACTCCACGGCGGCCGCGGAGTAGTGGAACTCGTGGCCGCGGCGAGTCGTCCCCCCTTCGGCGACCGGCGTCGTCCGCCTCGCGGTCAGTTCGACGTGATCGAGCGCCTGATAGCGCTCGCGCATCTCGACGGACGCGGGCAACACGCCCGCCATCTCGTAGGTCTCTCCCTCGGTAGTCGAGAGCGACTCCGAGAGCGCCATCAGCCCGCCGCACTCGCCGTAGGTGGGGAGTCCCTCCGCCGCCCGCTCCCCGATCTCGTCGAGCGTCGGCGACTCCGCCAGTTCCGCGGCGTGCAGTTCCGGATAGCCGCCGGGCAGGTAGACGGCGTCAGCGTCGGGCAGCGGATCGCCGGCCAGCGGCGAGAACGTCGTCACCTCGCCCAGTTCGCGGAAGCGTTCGACGGTGCTCGGATAGACGAAGCAGAAGGCGGCGTCGCGGGCGACCGCGATTCGGTTTCCGGTCGGTTCCGACGAGGACGGCGACGCCGTCGGCGGGTCGCGCGCCGCGTCTGCCAGTCTCTCGGCGTCGACGTGTTCCGCCGCTTCCGTAAGCGCCTCCCCGTCGACGGGCGACTCCTCGCCCATGTGGAGGCCGAGATGCCGCTCCGGAATTTCGAGATCGTCGGTCGGCGGTATCCGGCCGAAGTACGTCAGTTCCTCGGGGAGCGCCTCGCGGATGCCCTCGGCGTGTCGCCCGCCGTGGGCGCGCTGAGCGAGGACGCCGACCACGTCCACGTCCCGCCCGATTCGGTCGGCGTACGCGCGAAACCCGAGCGCCGTCGCGCCGACGCTCTCCATCCCGGCGCTCGCGTCGACGACCAGCACCACCGGTAGGTCGAGCGCTTCGGCGACGCTGGCCGTCGAGGCCGCCGACCCGTCGTAGAGGCCCATCATCCCCTCGACGACGCAGATATCGCCCTCGCCGCGCCAGTACGTTCGTCGCATTCCCTCCTCGCCGGCCAGCCACGGATCCAGCGAGCGCGACGGCTTTCCGACGACTGCCTCGTGGTGGCTCGGGTCGATGAAGTCCGGGCCGGCCTTCGCCGGTTGCGGGTCGTAGCCCGCCGCGTCGAGGGCGGTCAGCGCGGCCAGCGTCGCCACGGTCTTGCCGACGCCGGAGGCCGTCCCCGCGAGGACGACGCCCTTCACGGCGACTCACCGACCGCTCCGTCGAGCAGGTCGTCGTACACCGCGGCAAACCGCTCGCGGACCTCGGCCATCGCGATGCCCGCTCGGTCGGCCAACGCCAGCGCCCCGCCCATGCCGACGCCCTCTTTCGCCTCACCGGCGACGAAGCGCTCCATCGCGACGTGATCGCTCTCGTCGAATCCGGGGTCGGTTACGGTCAGGTCGAGCGAGAGCGACTCCGCGCTCGCTCGGAGGTCCGCCGTCTCGTCGTCGGCGACGTACGCGGTCGTCGCCAGCCCCAGTCGCCCCTCGTAACCGCCGTGGCGAACCAGCGCCGCGACGGCGAGTTGCTGCGTCCCGCCGGCGAGCGTCACGGGCGTATCCGTCTCGACCGCTCCCGCAGCGAGCCCCGCGAGCGTCGCCAACACCGGATCGCCCATTCGTCGGACAGCCCGTTTGGGTTCGGCGGCGGCGTCGCCCGGTGCGAGCGAACTCGCTTCGAGTGCCGCTTCGACCACCGCCCGCTTCTGTTCGGTCGGGTTCGCCGGGAGCGACGAGGAGACCATCGCGTCCTCGCCCAGCGCGCGCAGTACGCCCAGCGCCGTCGTCGTCCCGCCGGGGATCGACTCCGCCAGCCACAGTTCGTCGGCCGGGAGCGCTCGGCCGAACTGCCGCGCGGCCTCGAACGCGCCGTGAGCGGTCGGCACCGGGTCCTGTTCCGCGATGTCGCGACCGACACCGGCACCGACGGTCACCGTCGGCGCGGCGGTCGGTTTCGCCAGCCCGCCGTCGACGACGGTCGCTTCGAAGCCCAGTAGCTCTCGCACCGCGCGCGTGACCAGCGCGGGCGTCGGACAGCCGCTGGGACTGACCGGGACGTGCTCCGTTCGCACCGGCCGCCCGTACGCAAGCAGTTCGGCGTCCGCCGCGGGCGTCTCGACCATCAGTTCGGGATCGGCTCCGGCGGCGCTGATACCGTCTCGCTGTGCCGTCTCCGTCGTCCCCGCGACGAGGACGAACCGGCTCCCGTCGCCCGTGTGTTCCATACTGGTTTGCGATACTGCAAGCGCACTTTAACACACCGGTGTGAGCGATCGGGAGTTCGCGCTGGTCGCCGTCGCTGGTCCCGACCCCCGTCGCTTCTCGTCGGAATCCCGCGCTGGGCACATGATTTAAGCGATCCCGCCCGTCAGTCCGGGTATGGAGGACTTCGACGACCTCGTCTCGTCGCTGACGCCGCGCGAGGACAACGACGCCATCAAATCGTACCAGAACACGACCGCCGTCGCCTGTCCGGCCTGCGAGAAGCCCTTCGACGACATGGTCGTCTGCAAGCAGGAGCTAACTTCGCTGAACCTCGACTTCGAGATGGACCTGTGTACGACCACCCACGACGGCAACGTCGTGTTGTTCACACACAAGTAGCACCCGCCTCCTCTCGGCAGCGCGACCGCCGAGCGATGGCGTTCCCGTCCTCGGGTTTCCGCTCGTCCCGCGCCTCTCCCGCCGCCGATCTGTTCGAACGGTCCGTCACAATCGTCTTAGGTAGCTGCTGTCAATCGGTATCAGAGAACCGCGGGTACTGTGCGCTCCGTTTCGACGATGCGAGGCCGAGAAGCCGAAAGCCGGAATATACAGGCCGAGCGGTGAAGGAAGTCCCGTTCGTCTAGTCCACATACGAGCGCATCACAGGGGCAGTGCGCCGCTGCCCGTCCGAGGTATCTGACATGACATCGGCAAGACCACCCACCGGCGACGTCACCGCGAAGAGCATCGCACAGCAGAACGCCCGCGAGCGACTGACGGAGGCGCTCGAAGCCGAAGACTCGGCCAAGAAAGACTACCTCATCCGCGAGACGCTCCAGCTGCTCCGCATGGGCGACCGCTGAGACGTCCGAAGAGAGTTCTCCGTTCCCCATCGGCCACGAGCGACAGTCAATTCCTCGGCGTCGGCTGCGTCCGTTCCGGATTCGACCGCCGTCACCTCAGACGTTCCCGCGGATGGCGTCCGAAACTCGCTGCCGGTCGAATAGCTGCTCCTCGGTCGGAATCTCCGGATACGGCCCCTCCTCGTAGGTCGGCCACTCGCCGAAGACGTCGGGATACAGCTGCTTTGCGGTCATCTCGAGCTGGAACAGGTTGAGAATCGGCCCCTGATACCGAGCGCCTTGCGCGTAGACGCGGCCGTTCTTCACAGCGGCGATCTCCGACGTGACCGGGTCCTCTTCGAACGCCGCTCGGCGTTCGGCCATGTCCGTCTCCGGTTCCATTCCCCCGAGGTGGAGGATGACGTCAGGGTCGGCCTCCAGGAGCGTCTCGAAGTCGATCACGGAGTTGCTCTCGACGCTCCCCTCGAAGGCGTCGTGGGGGCCGAGCGGGCGGGTGTGCGCCGTCAGGAACCCCGGCGTGTTCATCGTATAGGTGTATATCTCCTCGATGTCGGCGGCGGCGATCATGACCGCGGTCGGTCGCTCGGACTCGGGCGGGAGGTCGGCTTCGATCGTCGACCGCAACCGCTCGTTTACCGCGGCGAGTTCCTCGTAGCGCGCCCGCTCGCGGAACGCCTCGGCGACGAGTTCGAACTGCTCCCACAGGCCGTAGTACTCGTAGTCCGCGGCCCACTCGCCGGTCGGCTCCCGGTGGATGTCGCTGAGGGAGTTCCCGAACCACGGCGAGACGTTCTCGGCGATCTCCTCTATGTCCGACTGACTCCACTTATCGAGTTGCGTGATCCACGCGGGGTCGGCGAGATGGACGTCGCTGTCGAGCGCGTACAACTGCTCCTTCGAGGGCTTCCACGACGAGTACAGCCCCGTCCAGTCGAGGGAGACGCCCGGGAGCCGTTCGACGTACTGGTTCCACAGCCCGTCGTAGTAGTCCGGCGCGTGCATGGCGGTGATGCCGTCGCCGCGGCCGAGCGCGAACGCCATGTCCGCGTGGTGAGTGAGCCGCGTGAACACCGTCTCCGGCGGCGACTCGAACGCGACTGTCCCGACCGGCGACATCGTCACGGAGTACGAACCGCCGTCGGTCGTATCCGCATCCGAGGCCGTTTCGGCCGACGCCGATCCGTCGCCCGTTCCCGTTTCATCTGCCGCCGATCCGCCGTCCGAGTCGCTCGAACAACCGGCGAGCAGGCCGCCGGCGACGACTGCCCCACCGTATCTCAGATATTCTCGCCGCGTCCGTTCGCTCGTCGTATCGGAATCGCGTTCCATACTTTTAGGCTTGCCTAATCGTCTTATATAGCTTTCGAGTTTTAGGCCGGCCAAATCCATTGGGTGAGTTATTCTATCAGCTGGTTCCGTCGCTTTCTGCGTCGAGTGGCGACACGGATCGCTGGACCGGCAAGAAGAGTACGACGAAAGGGGAATTGACGTGTGCAGGGACGATTTGGACCGGAGCAAGACGGTCGGCCTCACTCCCTTCGGCCGCTGCGACTTGCGGGGTTCAGAATCCGTTCGTCACGATTGCTGCTGCTCGCGGTGTTGCTCGCAGCAGCAATGCGCGGGACCGGATTTGAACCGGAGCAAGAAATGCTCGCTCACGTCGTTCGCTGCGCGTTCCTTGCAGGATTCAAATCCTCACACGAATTTGTGGCTCACGAATCGTTCGCCACAAAATGCGCGGGACCGGATTTGAACCGGCGGACCCCTACGGGATAGCGTCCTAAGCGCTACGCCTTTTCCTGGCTCGGCAACCCGCGCGCAGTCCACCGTTTCCGCGTAGCCATCAAGAAGCCTTCGTTCCGGGGCGAGAGCTTTAGGTGGGTCGGTCGCCAACCGAGGTGCATGTATCGCGCCAGCGACCGGGTCGAACAGGACGAGTGGCTCTCGGAGATCGAGGCGACCGCCGAGACGCTCGATCTCGGGACGCAGGCGCGTTCGCACGCGGTGGACCTGTTTCTCTCGACGCTGCCCGACGAGGAGCGCTCGAAGCGGGCGTCGATGGCGGCCAGTCTCTACGTCGGAGCGCTGGTCGCCGGCGAGGAACGCTCACAGACCGCCGTCGCCGACGCGGCGGACGTCTCTCGGCTGTCCATTCAGAAGCGATGGAAAGAACTCATCGAGAGCGTCGGGCTGGAAGCGCCGGACTGGTGATCAGGAGGGCTGGCCGCGCCCCTCGCGCTCGGGAGTGAGGTTGCCGTGTTCGTCGATCTCGCCGTTGACGATGCGGGTCGACGAGATGATGTCGCCGTCGTCGGCGTAGACGTGGGGGACGACCGCGATCTCCAGCGGGTCGTGGCCGCGCTCGCGGCGGATCTCGTTGATCCGCTTGCCGCCGGTCTCGGTCTCCGGCGAGACGACGAGCACGTCGAACTGGGCCTCGGTAGCGATGCCGGTCGGTTCCGTGAGCTCGCGGATCTGCCAGTCCCGGTCGCCCCCGTCGGCGAACGCCGACAGTTCGGCCGCGAGGTTGTCTCGCCGGTCCTCGAACGAGCGGACGTGTCGCTCGTCGTGGCGCGTCTTCGGCGCGAGGTCGTCACTGGTGAGTCCGACAGTTACGTCACCGAGTTCGAACGCGCGCTCGAACAGCGCGCGGTGCCCGTCGTGAATGGGATCGAACGTTCCACCCAGCGCGACCTTCATGTTCCCGGCAACGGCGGGGTCTGATTTAGTGGTGTCGTCTTCGTGAACCCCCGAGAGAGCGTCACACGGAATCGTCTCCCGGTCTCGGTGATCTCTCGCTCTCAGTTCCAGCGGACTACTCGTCCTCTCTCTCGTCCTCGTCGTCCGCGTCGTCGACGGAGATGGTGACCGGTTCGCTGTCCGACACCGAATCGTTGTTCTCGTCCAGATGGTCGTCGAGATTGAACACCGTGTTCAGCTCGGCCTGGACGTCCTCGACGATGTTGTTGACGAGTTCGCTCGGCGGAATCGCGCTGTACTCGTAGGGGTTGTTGCCCGCGCCGTCGCTCTCGCGTTTCTTCCGGGTTACTGTCCCCTCGTCGTGGAGTTCGGCCAGCGCCTCGCGGACGGTGCTCGGATAGAGACCGGTGGCCGCGGAGATCTCGTCGCTCGTGCTCTCGGGGTTCTGCCGGAGACTGACGTAGATGCGCGCGCGAGTGTCGGTATCGAGTACCCACGCCAGCAAGTCCACGATGCCCTCGTCGAACTGTGAAACGGCGCGGTCGGCCTCCTGCTCGATGCGCCCGCGCACGTCTCCGGTCTCCTCTCCGTCGTCGGGTGTGTCGTCACTAGACATGCGTCGTCTCTGTGGGGACGAAAGCGAGTGCCGGATAAAAACCTTGGCTCCACCCCTTCGACCCGGCGGCGAAGTCGAGTGATGACTGCGTATATTCGAACGTTTCAGCCGTCGCGAGCAGAAACGATTTTCGAAACTGTAGACCTGTCCGATACAAACTTAAAAGATACCTGAAATGTGTTCCGACTATCGTGCATGAGAGTGACCCTATAGTATTTTACTATTGTACTCAATAGTTTTCTCCGTCCACGGCGCGCCACTCTCACCGGTTCCGACGGTGATGTGGCGACCGGCGTCCGTCCGTAGTGGGGTACGGGGACGTCGTCCAGTGGTGGACCAAGCGCGACCGACGCGTTCGCAGTGGGGTACGAACAGGTGTGGGGACACCGTGTGGTGGCAGCCAGAGCCTTTCGCCCCGATACCGCTTCGGTATCGGTCGCTCTTCGGCAGCCCCTTTGCCAGTCAGTATTCGAGTAAGAGCGACTCGCACAGCGACTGGACACCCTCCTCGCGTCGAATCCGCCGCTGGCGCGTCGCACCGCTCTCGCCGTCGAACAGCGTCCGAAGGCCGCTGACGTCGAGCCGCTCGCCCTCCCGTTCGACGATCTCCGCGAGCGGTCGCGTCTCCAGCGAATCCTTGGCGAGCAGTTCGGCCGACTGACCGTGACGAATCGCACGCCACTTGTTCTCGTCTAAGAGTTCTCGGCGGACGTCGGTCCCCGGCTCGCCGTCCTCGTAGCGCGCGGCGTAGTCCTCGACGAGCGCGTGGACGTACTCGACGAAAGCCATCACTCGGTCGGGGTCGGCCTGTCCGTCGGGAGCGCGCACCTCGACGGTGCCGTGCCCGGAGTGTGGGCGCACGTCGAACCAGAGTTCGCCCCGGTCGTCGATGCTCCCGCTCTCGACCATCCGGGACTCGTAGCGCTGGAACGCCTCGTAGTCCGTGAATCTGGTCGGCATCCCGGTGTTCGGGAGCGCCTCGAAGATCTTCGCTCGGGCCGACTGCAGGCCGGTGTCGAAGCCGTTCCAGTACGGCGAGTTCGCCGACAGCGCCAACATCACGGGAACGTGCCAGCGGAGTTCGTTGGCGATCCAGACGGCTTTATCGGGGTCGTCGACACCGACGTGGACGTGCAGGCCCGCGGTCGTGTTGCGGTGCTGCGGGTACTGGATGCGGTCCAGTTGCGCCCGGTAGCGCGGCTTCTCGGCGTGTTCGAGTTCGCGCCACTTCGCCAGCGGGTGGAGCCCGGCCGCGGCGATCTGAAAGCCGTTGCGCTCGGCGTGGTCGGCCAGCGCTTCACGCACCGCGAGCAGCTGGTCGCGCGCCTCGCCCGGCTCCTCGATGAGCGGCGTCTGCGTCTCGATGACGCACTTGAACAGTTCGTGGTCGAGTCGCTCTTCCAGAATCTCCGGCGGGTCGGTCTCGTAGACCAGTTCGTCCGTCCCGGACGTGGGGCGGCCGAACTCGTCGACGACGTAGAACTCCTCCTCGATACCGAGCGTACCCATCCGGGTGAAGCTCTCTGGAGACCCCGTCTTGTCCATCGACTTGGGAATCGGAAGCGACCCGTTAAAGCCTTCCGTCCGCCCCCGAGGGCCGCCTGTCTCGGGACCGCCTCACTCGGGGCGCGGGCGGGCGACGACGCCGAGGTGGTCGTCGTGATAGGGCGACAGCCGTTCGGTTTCGAGCACCTCGTATTCCGATCCGATGTCGTCCAGCACCTCGTCGAAGACGCTCTCTGGGTCGGCGGTCACGTCCTCGCTCCGGGCCTTGATGGCCGCAAGCAGCCGGCCGTCGTCGCCGAGGAACCGCCGGTTCAACCTCGCCACGCGGCCCTGTCCGCGCGTCGCCACGTCCTGAACGAGCACGTCGACCGGCTCGACGACGTGGGCGTACGTCTCGGGTTTGCGGGCGTCCTTCAAGAGCGGGAAGAGGTTCGACCGGCGCTCGGCGACGCCGACCAGGTCCCGCGCGGGCCGCGGCGCGAACTCGACGGCGTAGGTCGGCCCGCCGAAGTCGGCGACGTGACTCACCGTCGTTCCGGCCGCCGCACCCAGATACAGCGTCGTCTCGCCGCCGGAGAGCCCGGTGTCCATCCCCAGTTCGAGCATCGCGCCGAGCTTCGAGCGGTGGGGGTCCCAACGCCGCCACTCGCCGTCGGTGCGCTCGCCGTACTCCGGATGGCCCCGCGTGGCGACGCTCGTCGTCCCGTCGAACTCGTGCCGTTCGACGCCGTCGGGGAGGCTCATTCCGCGTCACCCCCGCGCGAACGGATGCGCTCGATGCGCTCGTCCAGTTCCGCGTCGAGTTCGGGCTTTCGCTCGCCGCTGTAGTGGTCCACCCGCGCGGCGATGCTCAACTTCCCCGCGAGCGCTCTGGCGGCGGACCCGCGTTCCTCGCGGCGGGTCCCGCTGACGTACTTGTGGGTGAAGATGATGCCGTGCTTCGGCGAGGGGGCGTTCCCCTTGAGATGGGCGAACAGCGCGTCTTCAGCGCCCAGCACCTGAACGGTGCCGCTGGGTTGCTTGGCGAGCGGTTCGAGACCGCCGGCCAGCGAGATCAGCCGCGCGGCCAGCACCGGCCCGGCCAGCGCCGAGAGGTTCGGTGCGGCGGCGGGGGCGGTCCGTTCGATGAACGCCCGCAGCTCGTCGGCCTCCTCGGAGAGCGAGACGGTCCGCTCGGCCAGCGACCGGAGCGCCTCGTCGCCGCGGTTCTCCGACGCTCGCTCGGCTATCTCGCGGGCGTACTCGACGCCGCTCCCGCTCTCGCCGTAGCGACTGCCGCCCCACTCGGCGACCCGTTCGGCCAGTTCGTTAGCAGTGCGCTCGCAGTCGGCCATCGCCCGAACCGCGTGGACGAGTTGCTGATCGCCGGCCGTCTCGCGCTCGTGGACGGCGGCTTCCGTCGCCGTTATCGTCGCCCTCTGCAACCGCTCGTAGTACTCCGCTTCGTCGGCGGCGAAGCCGCTCTCGACGGCCTGCTGGGGCCAGTCGGCCGGCTCGTCGGCGCGCCCGCTCTCGATGCGGTCGGCCGCACCCGCCGCGTCCTCGGGATCGAGCCCCGCGAACCAGGCCCCCGTGTCTTCGGTCATATTGGGGATGAGTGGGCAGACGGGTATAGGTGTCATCCTTCTCCGTTCGTCCTGTCGAATAGATTCCGTAGCTTATCGATTGCTATCACGTATCCATACGCGTTTATATCCTACCAATGCGTATGTGTGATTGTTATGAGAGGACAACGATACCCCTTCGACGGCATGGACCGACTGTTCGACCAGATGCGCCGAGAGATGTTCGGCGGCGCGAGCGGTCCGGCTCTCGAAGACGCCAGCGGCTGGGACGCCGGAATCTCCATCGAGGAGACAGACGACGGCTTCGTGGTGCTCGCGGACCTTCCGGGGTTCGAACGCGACGAGCTATCGCTGAAGCTCCGCGACGACCGACTCCACCTCAGCGGCGAGCACGAGGTCGGCGAGGGGTCCACCTACCGCCGGCGGACCGTCTCCGAGACGATCGACCTCCCGACGCACGTCGACGCCGAGGACGCCAGTGCGACCTACCGCAACGGCGTGCTCGAAGTCCGGTTCACCGTCGAGGAAGAGTCCGACGAGGGCAACAGCATCGACATCGAATGAGCGAGACGCGGCCGACGCGGCCGCGCTCTGAGAAAACTTTTCGAAACGGGCCGAGTATGAACATCCCTTATGTATTTGCCCTCGCCGGCAAAAGCGGATGCCATGGCAGGGACACCGAGCTGGCGCGAGGCGGAGGCGGCCTACACCGACGAGGTGATCGGCGACGACACGCTGGGGGAGCTGTTCGCGGCGAGCGCCGAGCGGAACGCCGAGAGCGACGCCCAGCTGTATAAGGGCGGCGTCTACGACCGGTCGCTGACCGACGAGATTCTGTCCGCCGCGCCGCCGGGCGAGTACGCGAGCATCACCTACGGGCGGATGCACGAGCTCGTCAAACACCTCGCCGCGGGGTTCCGCGAACTCGGCGTCGAACCGGACACGCGCGTCGGCCTGTTCTCGAACACGCGCATGGAGTGGGCGCTGTCGGACTTCGCGCTGCTGTCGGCCGGCGGCGTCGTGACGACGGTGTACACCGAGTCCTCGCCGAAGCAGGTGCAGTACCTGCTCTCTGACCCCGGCGCGGAGGCCGTCGTCGTCGAGAACGCGGAACTCTTAGAGCGCGTGCTGTCGGTCGAGGACGATCTCTCGCTCTCCTTCCTCGTCGTGATGGACGAGTGTGACGTCGACCGGGATGACGTCTACTCGCTCGCCGACGTGTACGAGCGCGGCGAGGCGGCCTTCGAGGAGGACGCCTACCGCTCGTGGCTCGACGAGCGCGACCCGGACGACCTCGCGAGTCTCATCTACACCTCGGGGACGACCGGCCAACCCAAGGGCGTCCAGTTGACCCACCGCAACTTCCGGGCGAACGTCAACCAGACGCGAAAGCGCCTCGCGCCGCGGGCGGACAAGCACCCGGACCTGCCGGCGGTCACGTCCGAGACGACCTCGATCGCGTTCCTCCCGCTCGCACACGTCTTCGAGCGACTGGCCGGTCACTTCTTCATGTACGGCTCCGGGGCGGCCGTCGGCTACGTCGAACACCCCGATACGCTCGCCGACGACATCCAGAAGATTCGGCCGAACACCGGCGCGAGCGTCCCGCGGGTGTACGAGCGCATCTTCGGCAACATGCGCGAGCAGGCCAGCGAGTCACCGGTCAAACAGCGCATCTTCGAGTGGGCGATGGACGTCGCCCGCGAGTACGCCCGCACCGAGGACCCGGGTCCCGTGTTGAACGCCAAGCGCGGGCTGGCCGACCGACTCGTCTACTCGACGGTGAAGGAGAGGCTCGGCGGCGAGATCGAATTCATGGTCAGCGGCGGCGGCAGCCTCTCGAAGTCCCTCTGCGAGACGTTCCTCGGGATGGGACTGACCATCGTCGAGGGATACGGACTCACCGAGACGGCCCCGGTCATCTCGGTCAACCCGCCCGAGGACATCCGCCCGGGCACGCTCGGGATGCCCGTCGCAGACGTGGACGTGCGCATCGACGAGAGCGTCGTCGACGCCTCGGAGTTCGAGGACGTGACCGGTCCGCTCGGCGAACTGCTCGTCGACGGGCCGAACGTGACCACCGGCTACTGGGAGGAACCCGGCGCGACCCAGCGGGCGTTCACCGAGATCGGCGGGGCGCGCTGGTTCCGAACCGGGGATATCGTCGAGCAGACCCCCGACGACTTCCTGGTCTATCACGACCGCCTGAAGGAACTGCTCGTCCTCTCGACCGGGAAGAACGTCGCGCCACAGCCCATCGAGGACATGTTCTCGACGAGCGACCGCGTCGAGCAGATAATGGTCGTCGGCGACGACCAGAAGTTCGTCGCCGCGCTGGTGGTCCCGAACTTCGAGGAACTCGAACGGTGGGCAGACGCCGAGGGCGTCGACCTCCCCGAGGACGACTACGCGAAGTGCGAGGACGACCGCGTGCGGGCGTGGATACAGTCGGCCATCGACGAGACGAACGAGGAACTCGAGAAGATAGAGCGGATCAAGCAGTTCGAACTGGTGCCCGCCGAGTGGACGGCCGAGAACGACCTGTTGACCCCGTCGATGAAGAAGAAGCGACGCAACATCAGGGGCGAGTTCGAGGCGAAGCTACGCTCGATTTACGGCGACGAATACAACGCCGGAGACTGAGCGGCCGAGTATCGGCCCGCTGCCGCACAGAGGTCGCATATGGATTTTGATAATCGCCCCCTCGCGTTCAAGTGGCTGGTCGGAGTAGCGTGACCAATGGCCGCCGGTGACATCCGCGTCCTCCACGTCGACGACGACGAAGCCGTCACCGACAGCGCGGCGAGAGAGCTCGAACGGGACGGCGAGTTCCGCGTCAGCAGCAGTAACTCGCCGACGGACGCGCTCGACCGGTTCGACCCGGCGACGTACGACTGCGTCGTGAGCGAATACGAGCTCCCCCGAATCGACGGACTGGAGCTGTACGATCGGCTCGCCCCGCAGTTCGACCGTCCGGACTTCCCGTTCGTCCTCTTCGTCGAGCAGGGTAGCGAACGGGTCGCGGCGGAGGCGCTGAACGCGGGCGTCTCGGGCTATCTCCGGAAGGGAGGGCAGGACCAGTACGACGCGCTGGCGGCGCGTATCCGAAGCGCGACCGGTAGCCGCAGCAGACGGCGGTCCGGCGACGACGCCGACGGGTGCGCCCGAGCGCTGTTCGACGATTTCCCGGATCCGGCCGTCGTCTTCGACGTCGATGACGGCGATTCGCGGGTCCGGCGGGTCAACGACGCCTTCGAACGCGTCTTCGGATACGACGGCGAGACCGCCGCCGGGACGTCGGTCACCGAGTTGCTTTCCTCGACCGAGCGGGACACGGTGGCGACTTCGCTCGAGACCGCTCTCGTCGACGGCGCGGACGTCTGTCGAGAGGTGCGTCGGCAGACCGCCGACGGCGAGTGGCGCGACTTCCTATTCCGGAACGTCCGCGTCGAGCGAGCCGACGGCGACTCGCTCAGGTACGGCATCTACACCGACATCACCGAGCGGATGGACTACGACCGCTGCCTGACCGAACTGCACGAGACCGCCCGTCGGCTGATGGCCGCCGAGTCCAGCGACGCGGTGCTCGACCTCGGACTCGCGGCGGCCCGCGACATCCTCGGCCACGACCTCAACGCGATACACCTCTACGACGAGACCGCGGGGGGACTGGTCCCGGCGGCGACGACGGAGGCCACCGAGACCCTCCTCGGCGACGTGCCGACGTTCACCGAAGGCGGTGGGAGCATCGCGTGGAGCGCCTACGAGCGCGGCGAGGTGAGCGTCTGCGCCGACGTTCGGGACGATCCGGACGTCCTCAACCCGGAGACGCCCCTCCGCTCGGAGATGGTGCTGCCGCTGGGCGATCGCGGCGTCCTGCTCCTCTCCTCGACGGACGTGGACGCCTTCGACGACGCCGACGTCTCGCTGGGGAGCGTCCTCGCCGCGACCGTCCAGTCGGCGCTGCAGCAGGTCGAACGCGAACAGACCCTCCGCGAGCGAGAACGGGCGCTGGCTCGGCAGAACGAGCGCTTAGACGAGTTCGCGTCGATCGTCAGCCACGACCTGCGGACGCCGCTGGACCTGGCGGCCGTCCACCTCGAACTCGCCGTCGAGGGCCACGACGAGGAGGACCACCTCGAACGCGTCGCGGCGGCCCACGACCGGATGTCGCGGCTCATCGACGACGTGCTGACGTGGGCCCGCGACGGGGAGGCGGTCGACGCGACGGAGACGGTGTCGATTCGCTCGCTCGCCACGGGGTGCTGGGAGGCGCTGCAGACCGGCGACGCCGACCTCACGGTGACGACCGAGCGCGCGGTCGAGGCCGACAGGGAGCGCCTCCGTCGGGTGGTCGAGAACCTGCTGGACGACGCGCTCACTCACGCCGGCGAGGCCCCCAGCGTCCGCGTCGGCGACTTGGACGACGGCTCCGGCGTGTACGTCGAGGACGACGGCCCCGGCATCCCCGAGGACGAACGGGAGGACGTCTTCGACTTCGGCTACACCCTCTCGACGAGCGGCACCGGGTTCGGCCTCGCGATCGTCCACCAGATAATCGAGGCCCACGGCTGGGAGATCCGTGTCGCCGAGAGCGAGGCGGGCGGCGCGCGCTTCGAGATACGCTGTTAGCCGCGGTCGAGTCGCCGGACTCAAACGCGGCGGCCCGCTACCCGACGTATGACCGACGACTGGGCCGAGCGGCTTCGACGGAAGCGGGCCGAGAAAGACGACTTCTTCGCCGAGCACCAGCAGTCGCCGATCCCGCCCGAGGAGCGCGACGCCTTCGACGGGCTGGAGTACTTCGACCCCGACGGGACCTACCGCGTCGAGGCGACGGTTTCGCGCCACGAGGAGCCGGACCCGGTCGAGATGGAGACGACCGAGGGCCGCACCGTCCGGTATCTCCACCTCGCGACGCTCTCCTTCGAACTCGGCGGCGAGGCGTACGAACTGGCCGGCTACCGGCAGGCGGGCGACGAGTCGGGGACGCTGTTCGTCCCGTTCCGCGATAAGACGACCGGCCAGCAGAGCTACGACGGCGGCCGCTACATGGAACTGGAAGTGAGCGGCGACCTCGCGGACGGCGAGACCCTCGTACTCGACTTCAACCTCGCGTACTCGCCGTTCTGCGCCTACAGCGACACCTTCGACTGTCCGCTCCCGCCCGAGACCAACTGGCTGGACGTCTCGATCGAGGCCGGCGAGCGCGCGCCCTGACCGACGAGCGAACTGTTTTCACCGTGACGCCGCTAGAGCGGCGTATGTCCACTGCGTCTAGCAACCGCCCGCTCCTCCAATCGGCCGTGGCGCTGTTGTCCGCCCTCCTTCTCGGGGCCGGCGGCCTGCTGTTGGGCTTCGGCCTGATGATCCCCGCCGTCATCGCGCTCACGCTCGTCGGTCTCGAACTCACGCCGTCGCTGAACATCGTCCTCAGTCTGCTGTTCATCCAGGGCGTGGGCTGTGCGGGCGTCGCGTTCAGTTACGTGAAAGCCCGCCCGGCCGTCGCTCCGTGGGTCCGGTCGAAACTCGGCATCGTCGCGGAGTCGTCGGTGTTCGACATCCCCGCCGAGGTTCCCGACCTGCGTGACGCGATCACCGTCGGCGTCGGGTACTGCGTCGCGCTCGGCGGTGCCATCCTGGGCTCGGTCCTCATCACGCTCGCACAGCGGCTCACCGGGACGGAGTTAGAGACGGGGACGAATCAGGCCGCCCAGATAGGGATGGAGAACCCGGAGTTGCTCCTGTTGCTGATACCGGCGTCGGTCCTCGTCATCGGTCCGAGCGAGGAACTGCTGTTCCGGGGCGTCGTGCAGGGGCGCGTTCGCGAGGTGTTCAGCCCGGTCCCGGGCATCCTCATCCCGAGCGCCATCTTCGCCGGTCTCCACTGGTTCGCGCTCACCGGCGGGTCGGCGAGCGGGAACTTCGTGGCGCTCGGCATCCTCCTCGTCCCGGCGCTGGTCTTCGGAATCAGCTACGAGTACACCGACAACATCGTCGTCCCGTCGTTAATTCACGGGGTCTACAACGCGACGCTGTTCACGCTACTGTACGTCACAGTAGCGTACAGCGACCAGTTCGAAGCGGCCCAGCAGGCGCTGCTGGCCGCCTCGCTCTGAGACCGTGATGGACCACGCGAACGCCGGTTACGAGCGCGTCTTCGGCACCGACGACCTCACCGTCGGCGTCGGCTTCCCGCTGACAGACGCGAGCGAATCGCGACCCGACCACGAGACGGAACTGCGTCTCGCCGGCCACGCCGAGGAGCTCGGTTTCGACGCGCTCTGGGCCAGAGACGTGCCGCTGTACTGGCCCCGGTTCGGCGACGCCGGCCAGACGTTCGACCCGTGGACGTGGCTCACGGCCGCCGCCGCCAATACCGACGAGATCGCGCTGGGGACCGCGAGCGTCGTCCTGCCGCTCAGACACCCGCTCCACGTCGCCAAGTCGGCCGCGTCCGTGGACCGCCTCTCCGACGGTCGCCTCGTGCTGGGCGTCGCCACCGGCGACCGCGACCCGGAGTATCCGGCCTTCGACGTCGAGGCCGACGACCGCGGCGCGCTGTTCCGCGAGTCGGTCGACCTCCTGCGAACGGTCTGGCGCGAAGGGTTCCCCGAGGCCGAGGGTCGGTGGGGCCGCCTCGACGGCGATCTCGACCTCGTGCCGAAGCCGACCGCCGAGACGATACCGCTGTTACCGACCGGGAACGCCCGCCAGTCCGTCGAGTGGATCGCCGACAACGGCGACGGCTGGCTGTTCTATCACCTCCCCGAGGACACGCTCGAATCGTACCTCGACGAGTGGCGCGGGGCCGCGGGCGAGAAGCCCTACGCGATGGTCGTCCGGACGGTCCTCGCCGACGATCCGACCGCGGACCCGGAACCGGTCCACCAGGGGTATCGGGCCGGCAGCGAGTGGTTCGTCGAGTACTTCCGGACGCTCGACGCGATGGGCGTCGATCACGTCGTGGTCTCGACGCCGAGCGAGGACCCGGAGCGCGAACTCACGGCGCTGGCCGAGAGCGTGTTCGAGCGGCTCTGAGACGGCGGCGTCACTCCGCGTCGCCGTTCGCGTCGCGAGCCTCGCGGGCCGCGCGGACGTGGCGTCTGGCCTCCTCGGGCGTCATCCCGCGGACGCCACAGGCACAGGAGAGCAACTCGGGGTCCGAGAGGTCATCGACCTGCTCGCGCCGCGTGCGCGAGAGCGCGTCGCGCTCCTCGTCGTACTCGAAGTAGACGCGATAGCTGACCTGCGCCACGCCCTCGATCCGGTGTCGCTCGTCGGGCGCGGGGTTCTCGATGGCGTCGTCGTGTTCGGCCCGCATCGCCTCCTTCCACTCTCGTAGGTTCGCTTCCGGGTCGGCGTCCTCTGTCATACGACGGGCGAGGCGGCGCGTCGGCAAAAAGTGGGGTGACTGGACCGTGAGCGACTGGGTTCGATACCCCGGACTCCCGGGAGCGTTCAGGTCATGTTCCGGCAGCTCTCGGCGCACTCCGGCAGGATCTCCGCGCAGGCCCGGCAGTGGTCGTGGTCGTGCTGTTCGCACTCCTCCGCGCAGGCCTCGCAGGCGTCCGCACACGCTTCGGCGAGGTGGGAACTGAACTGCGAGTCCCGAGCCATAAATCGGGCGTGCAGCGACGCGATGTCGGCGACGTCGCGACAGAGCCGGGCGCACTCCTCCATGTCCTCGCTGCCGAGGCACTCGTCGGCACACCACTCACAGACCTCCGCGGCCCGCGTACAGAGTTCGATACACTCGCGCTGTTCCTCGCTCAGCCGATCGATCTCGGAAACGGTCTCTGACAGGGACATGCACGGGATAGTTCGGCCGGGGGGTTTTCGTGTCTTTCCGCTAACGTTCCGAACCCCGTTTTTCGGCAATGGTTACCCGAAGCGTACGGTCCGTGGTACCGTTCGAACCAGCTCCCTTCCGAGTGCTTCCCGCGCCTTGAGCAGGTGGTCGCGGCCGTCCGAGCGGAGCGACGGCCTCGGGGCTTCGCTCGCTATTTCGTAGCCGACTTTGGAAGCCAAGGTCGCGTCGCTGGACGAATCGCCACACCAAACCGGCTAGCCGACCGGCTGAGCCCCCGCAGTCGGCGGCCGTTCCGGCCCGTGACACCGGAACGATCGGCGGATCGAGAGGCGCTTTGGTTCGCTAGGCGAAATCGCGTTAAAACTGGGCGGCGTATCCCCGTCCATGGAGAAGAAAGAATACGCGGTCTTGGCGGTCATCGCACTGGCGACGGTCGCGGTCGGCGTATTCACCACCTCGCAACCGCTCTCGACGTTCTTCGTCGAGAGCACGCGCGAGTTCCTCACGACCACCGCCGCGATGGCGTGGATCACGTGGTGGGCGCTGGTCGTCGGGTTCGCCATCGCCGGCGGCGTCGAGGCGTGGACCTCCGACGAGAAGGTCTCGGACCTGTTAGAGGGCCACGGCCTCCGCGAGATCGGCTACGGGTCGCTGTTCGGGTTCGTCTCCTCGTCGTGTTCCTACAGCGCCATCGCCACGGCGAAGAACCTCTTCAAGAAGGGCGGCTCCGCGGCGGCGACCATCGGCGCGTTCATGTTCGCGTCGACGAACCTCGTCATCGAGATCGGCGCGGTCATCTGGATCCTGCTCGGCTGGCAGTTCCTGCTCGCCGACATCGTCGGCGGGTTCATCCTCATCGGGATGATGGCCTTCGCCTTCACCTATCTCGTCCCCGACGACGTCGTCGAACAGGCGCGGGAGAACGTCCGCGACGACGGCGAGCGGACGGTGCAGGACCCGGTCTGCGGGATGGAAGTGAACCCCGACGACGCCGACCACTCCATCGAACACGACGGCGAGACCTACTACTTCTGCTCGGAGTCGTGTAAGGAGAGCTTCGACCCCGAGGAGGCCAACACGACCATCCGCGAGCAGGCCACCTCGATGTCGGGGTGGAAGGCGCTCGCGGACAAGCAGTGGAAGGAGTGGGGGATGCTCTGGGACGAGATCGCCATCGGGTTCGTCTTCGCCGGTCTCATCGCCGGGTTCATCCCCGAGCAGGTGTGGACGACGGTGTTCTCCGGCGCGACGTTCGGCCTGCCGGTGTACGTCTTCTGGACCGCCGTCGTCGGCGCGCTCATCGGGGTCGCCACGTTCGTCTGCTCGGTCGGGAACGTCCCGTTCGGCGCGGTCCTGTTCTCGAACGGCCTGCCCTTCGGAAGCGTCCTGAGCTACATCTACGCGGACCTCATCGTCCCGCCCATCATGGACGCCTACCGGGACTACTACGGGACGAAGTTCGCGGCGCTGCTCTCGGGGATGATATTCGTCGCCGCCGTCCTGACGGGAATCATCATCCACTTCGTGTTCCTCGGGATGGGGTTCATCCCCGACCCGTCCTCGGTCCAGATCGCCGAGATAAAGATCGAGATGAACTACAAGATGGTGCTGAACGTCCTCGCCACCGGGCTGTTCCTGTTCCTCTACTGGCTCCACGCCTCGGAGTCGGCGGGGAGCGGAGAGGGCGAACACGCGCACATGGCTGACTGACGCCAGTTTCGTCGGACGGCGCTCGCCTTCGACTGCCGACGCGGAGGATATTTATTCGCTCGGTACTGGAATCGCAATAACCGACTCGTCGGTCAGTGCGCGTTCGCCGCGGTCGCGTCGACGACCCGACGCGACGCCGCAGAGACGAGTAGCGGACGAAGAGACACGATGGACGGATCACCCACCGACGACGCGGTCGCCGAGCCGAACAGCGACGGCAAACGAGGCGGACACGCGGCCCGAATACGATGACGCTGGCCAGCGTTCCGCGATACGAGCGCGAGCGCGTCGCCACCGTCGGCGACCGCGCCGTCGTCGTCGGCGCGAGCGTGGCCGGCCTCCTCGCCGCTCGCGTGCTCTCCGACGGGTTCGAGCGAGTCACCGTCGTCGAACGCGACTCGCTCTCCGAGGACTCGACCCCGCGGAAGGGGGTGCCGCAGTCGAGACATCCCCACGCGCTGTTGGAGGCCGGCCGCGCGACGATCGAAGACCTCTTTCCCGGCTACTGCGAGGACCTGCTCTCGGCGGGCGGCGTGCTGATAGACGGTGCCAGCGACGTCAAGTTCTACGACGAGGGCGATTTCCTCGCGGACGGTCCCGAACGGATCCCGCAGTACATCGCGACGCGGCCGCTCATCGAGTACGTCGCCCGGCGGCGGCTCGTCGAGTTCGACGGCGTGACCCTGCGCTCCGAGTGTCAGTGCGTCGAGTACCTCACGGAGAGCGACGCGACCGCCGTGACCGGGATACGGGCTCGGGACTCGAAAGACGAGGAGACGACGATCCCCGCCGATCTGGTGGTCGATGCCACGGGCCGGACGAGCCGAACCCCGACGTGGTTGGACGAACACGGTTACGGGAGACCACCGGTCGAGGAAGTCGAGGTGGACGTCCGCTACAGCACCGTCGACGTCCGACGGCCGCCCGACGACCGCCGCGCCGTCTTCGCGCCGGCCTCGCCGCCCCACACCCGCGGCGGCGTGGCGCTACCGGTCGAGGGGGACCGCTGGCTGGTGACGCTCCACGGGATGCACGGCGACAACCCGCCGGCGGACGCGGCGGGCGTCCGGGAGTTCGCCGCGGACCTGCCGACGCCCGAGATCCGGGACCTCCTCGAAGCGCACCCGACCGCCGCCGACGAGGTGGCGCAGTACCCGTTCCCGTCGAACCGCCGCCACCGCTACGAGGCGCTCGACCGGTTCCCCGGGGGACTGCTCGTGCTCGGCGACGCCATCGCGAGTTTCAACCCGATCTACGGGCAGGGGATGTCCGTGGCGGCGCTCGAAGCGCTCGTCCTCCATCACACCCTCGCCGCGGGCGGCCGAACCGACCTCGCGCCCCGGTTCTTCGACCGGGCCGAGAGCGTTGTCGACGACGCGTGGCTGCTGGCGGTCGGGGCCGACTTCCAGTTCTCTGCGACCGACGGGCAGAAGCCCCGAGGTTCAGATCTCTTCAACCGATACCTCTCCCGTCTGACTCGCAAGGCCCACACCGACGGCGTGCTCCGCGACGCGCTCTATCGCGTCATCATGATGGAGGTGCCGCCGACGTCGCTCCTGCGACCCGAGATCGCGTGGCGGGTGCTGAAACCGACGTAGCCGCGGCTACTCGCGACTCACCGTCGCCCGGCACTCGGGAGCGAAGACGTCTCGAACGGGTCGAAGTGAACGTTCGAGACCCCGGCGTCGAGGGACTCGCTGACGCCGTCGCCGCCGCCGTCGGCGAGAGCGCCGGTCACGGGGTCCTCGTACGGCGTCGCCGGGTCGCCGATGCTCGACGGCCCGTCCGACGCGCCCCAGTAGTTGCCCGTCGCCTCGACCACGTCCTCGAAGGCCGGGATGCCGTCCTCGGGCGGGTTGTCCACGTTGCGGAGCCCGTACTCGCTGTTGCTACAGATGACGTTCCCGTCGTAGACGTGCCCCCGCGTCTCACCGCCGCTGTGGAGGACGCCGCCGCGGTTGCCGACGATTCGATTGCAGGACAGCTCGTGGTCGATCGTGATGAGTCCCAGCCAGATACCCCGGTCGTTGGACTCCACGTCGTTGTACTCGAACGTGTTGTTCTCCGGGCCGCCGTAGACGTTCGGGCTGCCGACGGTCCGGAACCCGATGCCGGAGTCGGCGAGCATCGAGTCTCGGACGGCCACGTCCGTGACGCCGTATCGGAGCGAGACGCCGGTTCCGTTCTCGCGGGCCGTGACGCCCTCGACCCGGCCGCCGGTGACCTCCTCGTAGCCGATCGCCGTCTCGAAGCCGGTCACGGTGAGGTCCTCGACCTCGACGTTCTCGCGGATGGGGATGGGGCCGCCGCTCGTCGCGCCCAGATTCGCACCCACGCCGGTCCCGCTCCCGTCGCCGCTGAGCGTGTAGCCGTTGCCCCGAATCGTCACGTCGTCGGCCTGCACGTCGATGCAGACGCCGCTCCCCGTCGAGGCGATGTCGCCGACGACCTCGTACGTCCCCGGCGACGTGATGGTCGTACAGGACGATATCTCGTGGCTGGTGAGCGAACGAGCGGCGTCGCCGCCGGTCGATCCTCCGCCGGTTCCGTCTCCCCCGACGGCCTCACGCGTCGCCCCTTCCGGTGACGGGTCGGTACTCGCGACGCCCTGTCCGCTGCCGACTGCGAGGAGCGCCCCCGCCGCCCCTGCGGTTTTGAGGAACCGCCGTCGGGATTCGGTGACAGCGTCGTCGCCTGAACTGCGAGCCGGTCTCTTTCCCATGACCCACACGTCGCCACCCCGGCTGAAATAAGATATTCGCGAATGGACGTTATATGAAAGCGACACGATGGGGTAGATACGTTCGAGCGGGAACTCACGGGGGTCAGACGCGGGCGACGCGAGCGTTTCCGACGCCTCCGGAGAGCGCTGAACCGGCAGCGTTCGGGAGAGCGCCGCCGAGGCGGTCACAGCTCGGACGACGAGATAGCCGGCAATGGAGGTTTGTGCGTCGGGACCGAACGGCCCGACGTGACTCAGACCGATACCAGCGCGCAGTCGGAGCCGGAGTCGAGCGTCGACTCCGCGCGGACCGCGGCGAAAAGCGGTCGGGAGTATCTCTCGAAGGCCGCGCCGTATCTCCGGCGCGGCGTCGAATCGGACGCGGTGACCGCGGCCATCGGCGGGACGGGTCTACTCGGCGGCCTCAGAGCGCTCCGCGACGGCGAGCGCGGGCGCGGGCTCGTCGGGCTCGTCGTCGGTGCCGGGTTCGTCGCGCTCACGCTCGCCCGGCGGCGGTTCCGCCACCGCGGCGAGGAACTATCAGTCGAGGAGGCCGACGTGGCCGACACCGGCCCGGACGTCGAGGCGGTCGCCGACGAGGCCGGCGGCGTCGGTGAGGGAGACGGCGCTACCGACGAGGCGGTCGCGGACGCCGTCGATACCTCCCCGGACGTCGAGAGCGTGGAATCGGACGCCGAACCCGAGTCCGAGCCCGAGAGCGGAACGAACGACGGAACGGCGACGACCGAGGAGGGCGCTACCGCCGACGACAGCGAGGCGGAGGACGTCGACCGCCTCGGTGAGGCGGCCTTCGACGGACAAAGCCGAGAGGTGCCGGCACCACAGCGGGCCTTCGACCGGGGCTTTCTGGCGCACTCGGCCGAGGCGTTCTGGGGGATCCGCTCGGGTGACGACGCCGTACTCGTCTCGCAGGACTACGACGCCATCGAGGGGCAGGACGAGGTCCACTACGTCGCCAGCAGCGAGATCGGGGCAGACGCCCGCGAGCTCCCGATCCCCGATGTCATCCTCAACCACTGGAACGAGGTGCTCGACGACGCCGCCTCAGTCACCGGCGGCGACGACGTTCTGTTCGTCACTACCGACCGTCTCGCGGCCGACGGCGTGCTTCGCGTGCTCCCTTCGAAGCGGGCCGACGGCCGCGCCGAGTGACGGTCGGGACGCTGCTGTGACGCGGCGTTTCTCGTACGGACGGGCGTTGTTCCGCAGTCTGCCCCTCTGACCCTCTCTCTCCGGCTAACCCATCGTCCGCCAGTTGTGGAGCAGTGCGTTCATCTCGACTCACCGCGAAGAGATTTCCAATGCCTGCTAACGTGCTCGTCGCCTTCGACGGCTCCCCGCTCTCAGAGCGCGCGCTCACGTACGCTATCGAGACGTTCCCGGACGCGTCCATCACCTCGATCTACGTCATCAATCCCATCGACTCCGTCATCGACGTGGAGGCCGGCGGCTTACCGGTCGCCGAGGACTGGTACGAGAACGCGAAAGAGGAAGCGACCAGAACCCACGAGGCGGCCGCGGCCCTCGCGGCGGAACGCAATACCGGAATCGATACCGTCACGGAAGTCGGAAAGCCGGCGCGAGCGATCCTCGAATGCGCTGACGACCGCGACGTCGACCAGATTGTCATGGGCAGCCACGGCCGATCGGGAATCGACCGCGCGCTCCTCGGGAGCGTTGCCGAGACTGTCACCCGCCGAGCGCGGATCCCGGTGACGATCGTCAGTTGAGTCGTTCGGACCAGAATGACGAGGGTCGAGAAACCGCCCGCACGCGGCAGACGAGGACGTAGGGACGTATCGACAGTGCAAAAGCGACACGCTTCGTATGGAGAAACCGCGTGACAGTTACCGAATCACCCCCGCTATCGACGTGTACTGTCCGGATCGAACGGCGAGGCGGTCGCGGGGAAGCGGGGGCGCGAGCGCTCGAACGACACCTCCGAGAGACGCCCGGGGTTCACGACGTCGACGTCTCGTTCCGAACGGGGAGCGTTCGGCTCACCTACGACGGGAGCGTCACCTCCGAGGAAACGCTCAGACAGGCGGTCCGCGACCGTGACGTCTCCATCCAGGACGAGCCCGACCCGGCACCCGACGAGACGACCTCTCGCTCGGAACTCAGACGCGAGGCGTCGTTCGTCGGTCTGACGCTGGTCGGCATGGTGACCGGCCTGGCGATGGGATGGCTCGACGGGCCGTCTCTCCTCGTTTGGGCCGGCTACGGCGTCGCGTACGTCTTCGGCGGGTGGTACGGGCTCGTGGGAGCTATCCAGACGCTCCGCCACCGCGCGGTCGATATCGACCTGTTGATGATCGTCGCCGCGCTCGGCGCGCTCTCGATCGGGGCCCCCTTCGAGGGAGCGATGCTCCTCTTCCTATTCTCGCTGTCGAACACGCTCCAACACTACGCTATCGGGCGTTCGCGCCGGGCGATCAAGTCCCTCGTCGAGATGCGACCGGACGAGGCACAGGTCCTGCGCGACGGTACGGAAGTCACCGTCCCCATCGACGAGGTCGCCATCGGCGACGTGTTCGTCGTCCGACCAGGCGACCGAATTCCGCTCGACGGCGTCGTCACGTCCGGCGAGGGGACGGTCGATCAGGCCTCGCTCACCGGCGAGTCCGTCCCCGTGCCGAAGGAACCCGGCGACGAGGTGTTCGGCGGGACGATCAACGAGAGCGGGAGCCTCGAAATCGAAGTCACGCGGCAGGCCCACGAGTCGGCGATCAGCCGCCTCATCCACATGGTCGAACGCGCTCAGAGCGAGAAGGCCCCGACGCAGCGGCTCATCGACCGACTGGAGCAACCGTACGTCCTCGGCGTGTTCGCGCTCACGATCGCGGCGATCGCGATTCCGGTCGCGCTCGGGAGCGAGTTCACGGGGACGTTCTATCGGGCGATGACGCTCATGGTCGCCGCCTCGCCGTGTGCGGTCATCATCTCGACGCCGGCGGCGGTCCTCTCGGCGATCGCGTCCGGCGGCCGGCAGGGCGTTCTGTTCAAGGGCGGCGAACACGTCGAGACCGCGGCACGCATCGACGCGGTCGCGTTCGACAAGACCGGGACGCTCACGCGGGGCGACACGCAGTTGACCGACGTGTTCGTCCGTGACGGGGCGGCGGACGGCACGCTGACCGAGGACGGACTCCTCTCCATCGCGGCCGCAGTGCAGGCCCGCTCGGAACACCACCTCGCTCGTGCGACCGTGCGGTCGGCGGAAGCCCGGTCACTCGCCGTCGCCGACGCGGAGCGGTTCCAGTCAGTCGCCGGGAAGGGAGTCAGAGCAGACGTCGACGGCAGCACAATCCATATCGGCAATCGCAGTTACTTCGAAACCGTTCTCGGCGACGCGGCGATCGACGGTCTCGAATCGGGCCTCGACCGGCTCGAAACGTTAGAGGCGGAGGGAAAGACGAGCGTCCTCGTCGCGCGAGAGAGTGAGGGCGAAGTCAGCGTCTTGGGGTGGCTCGCCTTCACCGACACCGTTCGCCCCGACGCCGCCGAGATGATCGACGACCTCCGCTCGCTCGGCGTGCAGCACATCGTCATGCTGACGGGCGACAACGAGCGCGTCGCGCGGCGGATCGCCGACGAGGTCGGCATCGACGAAGTCCAGGCGGAGTTGCTGCCCGAGGAGAAGGTGGCGACTATCGAAGCGCTGACCGAGCGACACGAGAACGTGGCGATGGTCGGCGACGGCGTCAACGACGCGCCGGCGCTCGCCACGGCGACCCTCGGCATCGCGATGGGCGGCGCGGGGACCGACGTCGCGCTCGACACGGCCGACGTGGTGCTGATGGGCGACGACCTCAGCAAGATCCCCTACGTGCTCGGCCTCGGCCGGAAGACCCGTCGAACGCTCGTCATCAATCTCACCATCGCGTTCGGCGCGATCGCACTCATGGTGGGCGCGATACTCCTCCGAGGGCTCCCGCTTCCGCTCGCAGTGGTCGGCCACGAGGGCTCGACGGTCCTCGTCTCGCTGAACGGCCTTCGGTTGCTCGGCTTTCGCGGGTGAGCGCTTTCTACTCTCGGGACCTAGCCTCTCGGGATCGCTATCACCGACTGTTCTCTGAAGAACACAGCGAGAAGGGAGTCGAGTACCGGAACGTCTGTCTCAGTGAGAGATGTGTCTGGGAGCGTATCCGAAATGTGCGCCCGGAACACTAACGACCGGCGTCATCCTCGGCCGTGTGCCACGTCGGCCGGCAAACCCTCGTGCCGGGCGGTCGTCCGTCAGGACGACAGGTGCCGAAGCGGTGTAAACCGCTGAGGCGGGCGGCGACGCAGTCGCCGCCAACTGCCGAGCCGGCTGACGCCGGCTCGAAGGTCGTCCGTCAGGACGACGATTGCCGAGGCGGTTTACGACCGCCAGTCGGGCGACGTGAGCCGCCGGATGTCGCGCGCCCGGGTTCTCCGGACTGTCATCGTCCCGGTGACGGGCCTCGGCCGGGGATTGAAGGCACGCAGCGGCGCTAGTCGGCGCTCGTATCTAAGGGTGGCGTTCAGACGGCGTAGTCGTCCTCGCGCAACTGGACGTAGCGGGCCTTGCGGTTGCTGAACTTCCCCCACTTGTAGCGGGCGACCAGATCGAGGCCGTGGAGGCCGCCTCTGAGCGCGGCGTCGGCCTTGATGCCGCGGGCGTCCATGAGGTCCTTCGCAGTCGTGAACGCGCGGTCCCAGTCGGTCGGCCCCCAGTCTCGAACCAAGTCGGCGAACGTGACGTTGCGCAGGACCTCGTCGCCGATGGCGGCCTGCCACTCGTCGTTGTAGCGTTCGAGGCGGTCCGCGGCGGCGAGGCGGCCGGCGATCCGCCCGGTCCGGACGGCGACGTGGTCGCCGCCCTCGTGAAAGGCGGACGTCGCGCCCATCGCGCCGCCGGTGACGGCGATACCCGCCCGGACCGGCGATTCGATGGGGCGCGTCGAGGAGATCGGGTAGGTCTCGGTGCCGCCGGATTTCCCGCGGTCCGTGACGAGCGGGAAGTCCTCCAGTTCGTAGTCGGGGAACTGGCGTTCGAGCAATCGCTCGACGTACTCGCGACCGCGCGGTATCCCCTCGTCGTCGTCGCGCAGCAGCGCCCACTCGCGCTTGTCGTAATCGGCGATGTCCAGCCCGATGGGCATGGTCAGGCCGATGCGGGCGACCGGCGCGTCGTTCGGAAAGATCCAGGGATAGGCCGTGTGGCCGGGCATGATACCCCACCAGAACTCGATGAAATCGGGGTCGAACAGCTCCTCGGGCATCCGGCGGTGTTCCTGATAGGCGATGTGGTTGGCCTCCGTCGAGGGCATCCTGTCGCTCAGCTTCCGCCCGGCGGGGAGGAACTGGTCGAGCACGCCGCCGGTGACGGTCCGCTGTGGACCGTCGGCCAGAATCAGGTGGTCGGTCTGGACGTCTTCGCCGTCGGCCAACCGAACGGTGTGTCGCGGCGTCCCCGCGAGACCGGTCTCGACGCCGGTGACGCTGACGCCCACCCGGTAGTCGGCGCCGGCGTCTTCGGCCCGCTCGCGGAGCCAGTCGTCGAACTTCGCGCGGTGCATCGTGAAGCCGAAGCCGTCGTAGCTCGCGTCGATCCCCGTCTCCGTCAGCGCGAGTTCGCTGTCGGGACCGTAGAACTTCGCGCCGTCGAGTTCGCTGAGGACCACGTCGTCGGGGAACTCCTCGAAGTCGAACTCCATGATGTCGAGCCAATAGTCGAGCAGTCCGGCAGCGTCCGTCGAATCCGGGCCGGTGCCCGCGCGGTCGGCCCGGGGAACCCCCTTTTCCAGGACGACTGCGTCAGCACCGCGGGAGGCGGCGGCCTCGGCGGCCGACGACCCCGCGGGGCCGCCGCCGACGATCGCCACGTCTACGCGTTCCATACGCGCTACGGTGCCACCCCGACGGCTAAAACCTGTTTGTCTCGCTCGGTCGCGTTAGAGCGATTCCTGCGCGGTGGGGGAGTCTCTGGTACTCGGTGGCAGTTCGTCGACCGCGTCGCCGGAGAGCGAAGCGGCTTCGACCGTCCGTCGCTCCCGTTCGAGGCGGGCGACAGCGTCGCGGTACGTCGCGTCCCCGTCGAGTTCGGTCTGGTGGACGTGCTGCTCGACGGTCGCGATCCGGGCGGCGAGCGAGCAGAACCGGCGGAAGCGGTCCCCGTACTCGCCGAGTGTCGTCGCCCGGTCGAGGAGACCGAGCACGTCCTCCCGGCCGACCGGTTTCTGTAGATACTCGTCAACCGGGATCTCCAGGAGTTCCGTTCCCGGCTCGATACCGCTTATCATGGCGACGAAGGCGTCGGCGTCGCGCGCGGCGAGTTCGGTCGCCACTTCGACTCCGTCTTTCCGGGACATCTCCCGATCCAGGATCACGACGTCTACGGTCTCGTCGAACCGATCGAGCGCCTCGACGCCGTCGGCGGCCGTCACCACGTCGAACGCCTCCCGCAACCAGATTCGGTAGAGCGTCCGACAGTCCGCTTCGTCGTCGACCACCAACACCGTTCCGACTGTCTCGACCATTACTACTGGTGACGGGAAGTTCGAACATATAGTATACACTCCCTTCGAACCGTTCAGGACCGTTCAAATCGCCCGTTTTCGGCACGTTAGCGCGATTTTCGAGACTTCACGCCGACGTCGCCGCTACCGTTTTCCCGTTCCCGCGGCCAGCGGTGATATGGCGAAAGTCCTCGTCCGGAACTACAGCGTTCACGGGATGCCCGCCGACCAGTACGCGACCGAGCTCCGCGAACGGCTTCCCGGTCACGAGGTGGTCCTCGCTCGGACGCCCGCACTGGAGCGAGAACACGTCACCGACGCGACGGTGATCGCGGGCGGTTCGATCTCGACCGAACTCTTGGACAGCGCCGACTCCCTCCGGCTGTTCGCCGCCAGCAGCGCCGGGTACGACCACCTCCCGCTCTCCGAGCTGGCCGACCGCGGCGTCGCGGTGACGACGGCGTCGGGCGTCCACGGCCCGAACATCGCGGAGTACGTCCTCGGCGCGTGGCTCTCGTTCACCCGGGAGTTCTTCACGGCCAGGCGGCGACAGGAAGCGCACGCCTGGCACTCCTTTCGGGCGTCGGAGTTCGGGGGCAGTCGCGTCTGCGTCGTCGGCATGGGCGCGATCGGCGAGGCCATCGTGGACCGACTCCACGGCTTCGACGTGGAGACCGTCGGCGTCCGTCACTCCCCGGAGAAGGGCGGGCCGACCGACGAGGTGTACGGCTACGACGAGATACACGAGGCAGTCGCCGACGCGCGGTACGTCGCGGTCGCGTGCCCGCTCACGGACGTGACTCGCGGGCTGTTCGACGCCGACGTCTTCGAGACGATGCACCCCGAAGCCGTCCTCGTCAACGTCGCCCGCGGCCCCGTCGTCGAGACGGACGCGCTGGTCGCCGCTCTCCGGCGGAACCGCCTCGGCGCGGCCGCGCTCGACGTGACCGACCCGGAGCCGCTGCCGAACGACCACCCGCTCTGGGACTTCGAGAACGTCCTCGTGACGCCGCACAACGCCGGACACACGCCGAAGTACTACGAGCGACTGGCAGACATCGTCGCCGAGAACGTCCGCCGCGGTGTCGAGAACGGCGAGTGGAGCGGTCTGAGGAATCAGATCGAGCCGTAATCAGGACCTCGCCGTGCGATAGCCGTCCCGAATCTCGTAGCCCCAGTAACCGAGGACAGAGACGCCGACCACCGCCGCGAGGAGCGTTTCGAGGCGAACCCCGGCCACCTCGACGCCGCCGTATCGGACGGCGGCGACGAACGCCGCGACGGCACCGAGGACGAGGCCGACGAACCGCCAGCGAGCGGCGACGGGAACCGCCTCGCCGTCACCGCGCAGCGCGAGGTAGACGTGCGACCCGGCGAACAGAACGAGGTACGTGGCGGCCGCCAGCAGGAGGGACGGAGCGGCGTTCAGGTCGCCGAACTGTGCGGAGAGCGCGGCCAGCGCCATCGCCACGGCGACGGCACCGAACTGCGCTATCGTATCGCGGGAGACCATATACGGTAGTCGTCGTCTGAGCGGGACAAAAGCTTCGTGGTCCGGTCAGTGGAAAGAGCGACGCTGTGACGCCGGCTGGCTGTCTCAGAGGTAGCCGCGCTGGTTGAGCAGTTCGCCGTTGAGGACGCTCGCGCCGGCCGCGCCGCGCATCGTGTTGTGCGCGAGGCAGTTGAACTGGACGCCGTCGGTCGTCTCGCGGAACCCGCCGACGCCGACGCCCATGCCGTCCTCGACGTTCCGGTCGAGCCGCGGCTGCGGGCGGTCGGGCTCCTCGAACACCTTGATGAGCTGTTCGGGCGAGGACGGCAGGTCGATGCCGGTGACCTCGGCCATCGCGTCCTCGGCCGCCTCGACGGTCACCTCCTCCTCGGTATCGGCCCAGACGTTCTCGAGGTGGCCGTCGAGCGTGGCGATGCGGTTACAGGAGGCGGCGACGTCCATCCCGTGGAGCTCGACCTCCGCGCCGTCGAAGGAACCGAGCAGCTTCCGGGACTCGCTCTCCATCTTCTGCTCCTCGCCGCCGATGTGCGGGATGGCGTTGTCGATGATCTCCATCGACGTGACGCCGTCGTAGCCCGCGCCGGAGACGGCCTGCAGCGTCGAGACGCGCACGTCCGTCAGGTCGAACGCGCCGTCGAGGGCGGCCAGCGGCGGGACCATCGTGATGGTCGAGCAGTTGGGGTTCTTCAGCAGCGCGCCGTCCCAGCCGCGTCCGTCCCGCTGGACTTCGAGGAGGTCGACGTGGTCGGCGTTGACCTCGGGGACGACCAGCGGCACGTCCTCGTCCATCCGGCCGTTCGAGGAGTTCGAGGAGACGACGTAGCCCGCTCGACAGAAGTCGGGTTCGACCTCCGCGCCGACGCCCGACGGGAGCGAGGAGAAGATGAGGTCCACGTCGTCGGGGACGTCATCGGGCGTCGTCGCGCCGACTTCCATCTCCGCGACGCCGTCCGGGATGGGGGCGTCGACGCGCCACTTGGCGGCCTCTCTGTAGGTCTTACCGGCGCTCGACTCGCTCGCGGTCATCGCGGCGAGTTCGAACTCCGGGTGCGGGTCGATGAGTTGGATGAGTCGCTGTCCGACAGCCCCGGTGGCTCCGAGGACGCCTACGCGTACAGACATTGTGGTGCTCCGTCTGCTTCGGTGACGCAAAACAGTTTGGGTCTCGGTGCTGTGTGGCAGACCGGCGACAGTAACGGACCGTCGAGCTATAAGTGCCGCGCCGGGGCAGTTCCGGGCAATGCTGCGTGACGCGCTCTCCTATCCACAGCGGGGACCGGGGTGGCTCTGGACGGTGATCACCGGGAGCCTGCTGACGCTGGCCGGCGTCGTGCTGTTCGTCCCGCTCATCCCGGTCCAGGGGTATCTGCTCCGGGTCGTCCGCTCGACGGCCGAGGGGCGACCGAACCCGCCGAAGTTCTCGGACTGGGGCGACCTCTTCCTCGACGGCGCGCGCTCGATCACGGTGCAGGTCGCCTACGTCTTCGTCCCGGTGATGCTGCTGCTCGGAGCCGTGCTCGCGCCGACGGTGGGGTATCCGCAGTTGGGGACGCCCCTGTTGGCAGTCGCCGGCTTCGTCGGTGCCGTCGCCGCCGTGGCGCTCCCCGCGGCGCTCGCTCGGCTGGCGACGACCGACCGTCTCGCCGCGGCGTTCGACGCCCGGGCGATCGCCGAGACCGCCCGCCAGCCCATCTACGTCGTCGCCATCGTCGAGGCGTACGTCGCGCTGTTCGTCATCGCCGGTCTCGGCGGCGTCTTCGTCCTCATCCTCGTCGGGGCGGCGTTCGCCTTCTACGGCCAGGTCGTCGGCTATCACCTGTTCGCGCGCGGCTACGCCGGGGCGATCGGCGACGGACAGGACCCGATGGCCTGACCGCGAGCGAGGCCGAGCGAGCCGAGTCGACCGCGGCCCGACACAGGAACGTTTTACTCGCCGGAGCGGGGAGCCGAGGTATGGATACGGCCGAGCGAATCGACCTCGTGAGCAGGCACACCCAGGAGGTCGTCACGGAGGAGGAGTTAGCGGAGTTGTTCGAGGCTGGCGACCCGACGGCGTACATCGGCTACGCGCCCACCGGCGAGATGCACATCGGCCACTTCACGACGATGCGAAAGCTCGCGGACTTCCTGCGAGCCGGCGTCGAGGTGACGGTGCTCATCGCCGACCTCCACGCCCATCTGGACGACAACAAGAGCCCGTTCGACCTGCTGGACGCTCGCTCTACGTACTACGAGACGGCCATCGAGGGGATGATCGATGCCGCCGGCGCGGACCCCGACGACGTCGAGTTCGTTCGCGGGACCGACTTCCAACTCGACGAAGAGTACACCTTAGAGATGTACCGCATGGCCGCGGAGACGACCATCGCGCGCTCACAGCGCGCCGCGAGCGAAGTCGTCCGCGAGTCCGAGAGCCCGAACCTCGGCGGCCTCATCTACCCGCTGATGCAGACGCTGGACGTGAAGGCCCTAGACGCCGACATCGCCTACGGCGGGGTCGACCAGCGGGGCATCTACATGCTCTCTCGCGAGATTCTGCCCGACCACGGCGGCGAATCCCCGGTCTGCGTCTTCGCGCCGCTGCTCTCGGGCCTCTCCGGCGGGAAGATGAGCGCCTCCGACGCCGCCTCGAAGGTGAACCTCACCGACAGCGACGAGGAAGTCGAGGAGAAGATCGGACAGGCCTACTGCCCGGCCGGCGAGCTCGAAGACAACGGCGTGCTGGAGTACCTGAACCACCTCGTCTTCCCGGTTCTGGAAGCCGGCGGCGAGTCGTTCGTCGTCTCCCGGCCCGAGGAGTACGGCGGGGATCTCGTCTACGAGAGCTACGACGCCGTCGAGGAGGACTTCCTCAGCGGCGAACTCCACCCCGCCGATCTGAAGCCCGCCGTGGCGAGCGCCGTCTCCGAGGTCATCGACCCGGTGCGGACGCGCCTGAACGAGCGGCCCGAACTCCTGGCCGAGGCCTACCCTGAGACGTACGGCGACGACGCGTAACGACTCGCTCGCGCGTTCTCGCGGCCGCCGACGCTATTCTCGCTTTCGAGCCCGCTACCGCCCGCCGAAACAGGACTCCGCGCCGCTCGCGGTCTGAATCGACTGGACGAGCCACGGCCGGAACTCGACGTCGCCGATGGCCGCGCTTCGCTCGTCTGCCATCGGCCCCTTGTCCGCGGCGCGGTTCGTCCCGACCTGTCGCGGGCCGTCGCGCATTCCCCAGTAGTTACAGGACGCCGCGACCGTCGCGTCGTCCGCGTTCTCGACGCCGACGACGGTCAGCAGGTCGTTCGTCTCGACGGCGAGGCCGTCGGCCCCCCGGTCGACCGCGATCGCCGCGCCGACGGACTCGGTCGCGGTGATCCCCTCGAAGACGTTGCCCCGGACGACCACGTCGCTCGTCCCGCCGCGGACGGCGAGTCCCTGTGCGGTCGCGCCCGCGCCCTCGGCCGCAAGGCCCGTGACATCGTTGTCTACGATCGTCACCGACTCGACGTCGCCATCCAGCAGGACGCCGACCGTCTCGACCTCGGCGACCGGACCGATCTCCGTCACGCGGTTGTTGCGGAGCGTGACGTCGGCGAGCCCGTCGGCCACGCGGACGCCGCGCGCGCCGTCCGGACTCGTGATCTCGAAGCCCTCCACCGTGACGCCGTCGGCAGTCACGTCGAGCACCGGGCCGGTCGCCGCGTCGCCGCCGCTGATGGTCGCGGCTCCCTGTTCGGTCGGGGCGAGCGTCACGCCCTCGACCGAGAGGGTGACCGTCCCCGCGTAGGTACCCGGCGCGACACAGAGCGTGTCACCGGTCTCGGCGGCGTCGACGGCGGCCTGAATCGCCTCGTAGTCGCCGCCGCCGCTCGCGTCGATAGTCGCGTCGCAACCCGACTGGATCTCGGTGGTCGACTCGTTCGTCTGTGCGAGGGCCGCTTCGTCCGCCGGCCGGTCGAGCGCTTCCTCGTCGTCGGAGACCGCCGCGTTACCCAGCGCACCGCCGGCCGCTGTCAGTCCCCCCGCGACGGCTCCGTACTTGAGGACGGCCCGCCGTGAGAGCTCTCTCTCGCCCATAGTCGTCCGGACCGTCGAGCCAAACGGGGATTAGTATGGACAGGTTTCGCTGCGCCGACCGTCGAAGACGGCGCATACCGTCGCATCAGGCGCTCTCTGAATCCGCCTCGGAGGCCGACCGCTCGGAACCCGACGGCGGAAGGGAGTCTCTACACCGTCTCTCTCGACCTGAGAGGCCGCCTCGCAGTCGCAACCCGTAAGCCGCCGTTCGCCCTGCCTGCTCGTATGGAAGACCGCTCCCGGGCCGGCGTCCGTCGGACCTACGAGCGCATCGGCGACCACTTCTCGAAGACGCGGGAGTACGCCTGGCCCGAGGTCGAGTCGTTCGTCGCCGACGCCGCGTCCGCCGAGACCGCGCTCGATCTCGGCTGTGGCAACGGCCGCCACGCCGAACTGCTGGCCGGCGTCGCCGACCGCGTGATCGCCCTCGACGCGAGTCGCGCGCTGCTCTCCGAGGCCCGCGCCCGCGTCGGCCCGCGCGTCTCGCTCGTCCAGGGCGACGCGGCGACGCTCCCGCTCCGGGACGGGACCGTCGACCTCGCCGTCTACGTCGCGACGCTCCATCACCTCCCGTCGGCCGCCGACCGCCGCGCCAGCCTCGATGAGCTCGCCCGCGTCCTCGCGCCCGACGGCCGCGCCCTCGTCAGCGCGTGGAGCACCGCCCACGACCGCTTCGACGCCGACGCGGACGCCGAGGAGGGCTTCGACACCACCGTCGACTGGACGCTCCCCGGCGGCGAGACGGTCCCGCGCTTCTATCACATCTACGCGCCCGCGGAGTTCGAACGCGATATCGAAGCCAGCGGGCTCGCCCTTCACTCGCTCGAAATTTCGAGCGGCAACTGCTACGCCGTCGTCGGCTCCGAAGGGAAAGTGCCTTAATCACCTTCCGTCTATGACCGAGTACGTTCGCTCGGCGTCGGAAGACACCGCACCGAAAGGAGCGGCGGTGGTGAGCAAATCCTATGGATTTGCGAGCCTCGGCGCGCGTGAGCAAAGCGAACGCGCGGCGGTGGTCTAGTGGTAGGACCTGAGCCTTCCAAGCTCATGGCCCGGGTTCAAATCCCGGCCGCCGCATTTTGCTGCGAGCAGTCCGCGAGCAGCAACTGCTGTATAGGGGGATTTGAATCACGCGAGACGAGCGAAGCGAGTCTCGCCATCGGGTTCAAATTCCGATGGACTCCGTCCATCGGCGCTCGCAAACGCTTCGCGTTTGCCCCTCTCGGCCGCCGCACGAAACGGCTACGCCATCCGGCGCTTTTCGACTGAATCTGGACCAGAGAGATGGAGACGCCGTTCTGGGAAAGATTTATAATCTCGGTCTCCGAATATTTACGTGAAAATATACCGCGGAATGAAATCGTTAGTTTCTTCTATCACTTTCTCCTCTCGATAGCAGTAGCGAGCGCACGCCCGAGAATCGGGACGTGCTACCTCGTTCGCACACGACGGCAAGAGACCGACTCGCCGATCAGCCACCGCGCCCCGCGGTGACCGCGACACTGACATTCCGATGACAACAGCACCCACAGACTACCCTTCAGTACCCGATCATCTCACCGACCCCGAACCGCTGCGCGGCGACGTGCCGTTTCACGAGGAGAGCGACGTCGTCGACGAGGCGGTCCTCGACCGGCTCGACGAGCTAGACGATATGGCCCCTGTCGGCGTGACGAACGACGACCGCGAGGTGCTCGTGATGCGAGTCACCGACGATTGCAGGTGGAAGATCCCCAGTAGCGCCGTCGCGCCCGGCGAGGACTACGCCGAGGCCGCTCGGCAGTGGGTCGAGAACAACGTCGGTCTCGACGTGGAACTCGACGGTGTAGTCGGCGTCTGGCGCTACGAAGCCCAGAGTGCGGGCGGCGACCGAACGGCGACCCGCAATTTCGTCGTCTTCGGCGCGTCGCCGGCGAACGAAGACGGTGGCGGCAAGTTACCGGCCGACGGCGTCGACGCGGCGGACGCGGCGGCGGAAGTCGGGTGGTTCACGGAACTACCCGATGGTGCCGAAGCGGTTCCGGGCACCGACCTGTTCTTCGAGTGAACGCGAGAATCGAGAGAGAAATCGAGAGCGTACCCGAGCTCAGGGTTCGACGGATTCCCAGACGTCCGACGTTATCGTCGCGTCCGGATTGTCGGGAAGCGAGATGGTCAACTCCTCGCCGCTCTCGACGCTGACGAGGTCGGCTCGATTGGCGTCCGCGTGGCCCCGCGCGGGGTACGTGAACGGGCGGTCCCGTTCCGGGAGGTCGGCGATGGGCGGACACTCCGTTGGAGCGGGCTCATCGTCGGAGCGCGCGGTCGTCTGTGAGCGACCCCGGCGGTCGCGGTCGAACCACTCGCGAATCCGATCGGAGAGGTGACCGACGACCGACCGGGTCCGCGCCCACGCCCGGCCGACGAGAGAGGAGTCGTCACCCTCCTCGCCGGCGGTGCCGGGCGGGCCACCCCGCTGCTTGTCTATGGGTGTGAGACTCATACGCAGGGGTTGGTTTCGGTGCTACAAAACGGTTGTGTCGCCCACAGATCCGACCGACTAGAGCTCGATCCGTTCGACGATCTGGTTGCCGTCTTCGCGGGTGTTGAGCGCGACGATGCGAACGTGGCTTTCGAGCCCGGAATCCGTCAGCTTCGCCTTCAGAAGGTTGTCGACCTGATAGACGCCGGCGGCGTTGTTCATCTCGATCTCGACGAGGACCGGATAGTCGTCGCCGGAGCTGAGCGTCACCGTCTCGATGGCCTGACTGGAGACCGTGTTGATGCCGCGTCCGCCGCGTTCGTAGGGGATGCGAGAGCGTCCGCGTTCCATGTCCAGCGCGTCGGCGACCCTGACGACGCCGGCTTCGAGCGTCAGCGGCTGCTCCTCCGTGTGGTGACAGAGGATCGCGTGGAGGACTTCGCCTTTCACCCGGACCTGGTCGCCCACGTCGTAGAACTCGGGGAGGATCTTATCGAGGAGGTCCGCCGCGAGCGGGATCGAGTAGTAGGGGTGGTCGTCGCGGTGGACGACGTGTCCGATGTCGTGTAGCGTCGAGGCGAGCGCGACGATGACCGCCTCGTCGGCCTCGTCGAGCCCCTGATCGCCGGCACCGTTGAACTCGACGCCGCCCGCTTTCAACAGGTCGTACAGACACATCGCTCGGTGGCGGACGATGCTGATGTGTTTCGCCCCGTGGTCGTTGTACCGCTTGCGCTTGACCGGATTGACGTTCTGGGCTTCGAGATACGCCTGTACCTCCTCGTCGGCGGCGAGCGCGTCGAGGACGTCGTTGACTCGCTCGTCGGGAAAGGCGTGCTCGGCGTTGGGCTCGTAGATGCGGCCGCGGGTGTCCGCTTCTTGCTCGCTCATAGCTATTGTACGCGGTGCCAGCGAGAAAAACCCACGCCTCAATTTGTCAGGCGGCTCGGGCGGCTTCGAGCACCTCGTCGTAGTCGGGTTCGACGCCGGGGTCGTCGCTGACCCACTCGTAGGCGACGACGCCGTCGTCGTCGACGACGAACACCGACCGCTTGGCGAGGTTGTGAACGCCAAGCGCCGCGAAATCCATCGAGAGATCGTAGGCGTCGATGATATCCCGGTCGTTGTCGCTTATCAGGTCGAAGGTGAGTCCGGCGTCGTCGCGGAAGGCGTTCTGGGCGAACGGCGTGTCGATGCTGACGCCGTAGAGCGTCGCGCCGGCGTCGGCCAGCTCCTCCAGTTTGTCGTCGAAGGTCTCCATCTCGTCGCTGCAGACGCTCGTGAACGCGCCCGGGAAGAAGGCGAGGACGACCGGGCCGTCGTCGACGGCCTCGGACAGCGTGACCTCGTCTACGTCGCCGTTCGCGAGCGGTGCGGTAAAGTCCGGAGCCTCGTCGCCGACAGAAACCATACCCGGTCTATCGGGCGACGATTCAAATCCCTTGTGACCGATGTGATTAGCCAGCGGTTGAACTGCCTCACGATGGACCGGTCATCCCGGGAAATCAGTTTAAGTGATCCGCGCCCGTTCGCATAGATATGCCCGACACGATGGAAGTCTACGACGGGACCGAGGTGACCGTCGCCCACGTCGATTCGTTGGCCAACGGCGGCGCGCGTTTCGATATCACCGCCGACGACGGTCGGAAGTGGCGAATCGACCTGACGCGCGACGGCGAGACGGAAGTCGTGACGACCTGGCGCGAGGGAACGCTCGCCGATCTCGGCGTTCCCGCGTGGCTCGACGACGTGACCGCTCGACTGATACAGCAGTGAATTCCCCCGCTACGGGCCGTGATAGTCCGTAACACACCAGGTCCGGATCAGGTCGTTTCCCGAACGGTGGAAAAAGCCTATAAGGCGGCTCGACGGGGCGCTGTTGAGCAAAAAGGTTATAATAGCAACCACGTAAAATTTGGACACAATGTCAGGGACATTCGTACCGCTATTCCCGGGGTTCCCGGGCGGGATGGAGATGATGGTCATCCTCCTCATCGCCGTCCTGCTGTTCGGCGCAAACAAGATTCCGAAACTCGCTCGCTCGACGGGCGAGGCGATGGGTGAGTTCCAGAAAGGCCGCGAAGAAGTCGAGCAGGAGCTCGAAGAGATGCGCGACGGCGTCTCTCCCGAATCACAGGATGCCGATGCCACCACGGAGACGACCGAAACGACGACCACCGAGACGGACACCGACACCGCCACCTCGACGTCCGAGGAGACGGCAACCGAAACGAACAACTGACTCTCGCTTCTTCCGCTTTCCGCGCGAACGAAAGCGTTTTTCAGCAGTCCCGTGACCCTCCAGCAGGGCGTGTGGCCTAGTGGACGAGGGCGAGGGGTTCCTAACCCCTAGAGCGCGGGTTCGAATCCCGCCACGCCCGCTCACTCGCTGTGCTCGTTCGCGGCCGTGGCGAACATCGCGGAACCGGAGGTTCCGCTCAATCCCGCCACGCCCGTTTCCGCCGAGCGATAGCGAAGCGTGGAACGGCTCGGCGATTCGAACCCTGCAAGTCGCAGCGCCGAGCGAAGCGAGGCGACCGTCTTGTTCCGGTTCGAATCCCGAGAGACGCCACGGTCGTCTCTCGACGTTCGCAAAGCCTCCGGCTTTGCTCAGTCCCGCCCCGCCCGCTCACTCGCTGTGCTCGTTCGCGGTCGTGACGACCCTCGCGAAATCTTCGGATTCCGCTCAGTCCCGCCCCGCCCGCTCGCTGCGCTCGATCGCGAAAGACGGCGAATGCCGTTTTTACCCACGTAAAATCACAGATACTGCTCAGCTCTGATACAGCCATGTAGCGACGAGTGACCGACGATACGCGTTCGCGTTCGCGAGACGAACGAGCGCGTCACCGGCCGTCTGGAAGGCTCAGTTCGCGGTGGCCGTCGTCTGGGGACCGCCGACGACGACGACGCCGTACGCGCCGACCGACGCGTGGTTCGTGCACTTGTACATGTAGACGCCGCGTTCGTCGAACGTATGCGAGATGCTCCCCCCCGGCGTTGCGGTGGCCGTCCCGGTGAGCGTCCGCGTGGGGGTAGGGGTCTTCTCGGTGAACGCGTCGCCGTTCGTGTGTGTGATCTCGTGTTCCCCGTCGCGCCACTCCCAGTGGACAGTCTGACCCGGATTTATCCAGATGGCGGGCGGTTCGAAGAGGGCGTTCGAGGGGGTCTGACCCACGGCGACGGCGACGGTCCCGCTCCCGCGTCTGTCGGCGAACGAGCCGTCGTACGTCTGTCCGGAGTCGAGTTTCCGCTTCTGTTCCTCGGTCAGTTGCCGGAGGGGATATGACGGCCTCTCGGTGCCGGCCTCGGTCTGGGTCTCGGTCGGCGTTTCAGTCGACGACGCGGTGGAGGTCTCGGTCGGCGTCTCGGGCTGGGACTCCGTCGCGGCGGGAGCCGTGGTCGCCGCCTCGGTCGGCGTCTCCGTGCCATCCGTCGGCGTAGACTCTGTACCCGGTCCGTTACAGCCGGCGATCGCTCCGACGAGACCGAGACACGTAGTGCGGACAAAGTTACGCCGTTTCACATCCGTAATCTCCGTTCCCGCTAGTTAAAGCTTGATGGTAACCGTATGGCAATTTGACGGCACTTACCTATCTCCCGTCACTTTCATCGGGTTACGAGAGAGATGAGGCACTCCAGTCGCCTGCTAGCTCACAGTTTCCGTCTGCAGACAGACGGGTCTCCACGTCGAGTTCCGGAGTGAAACCGCCCCAACCCCACCTGTATCGACGGATCCGTCTCCGATTCCGTCGGCGATGCTCGCGTTTGGAGTAGTGGATTAGACGCTGTCGGTTTCGGTGGACGTTTCGTTGCCCATCATACCGCCCTCGGTGGACGTTTCGTTGCTCATCATACCGTCTTCCGTGGACGTCTCGTTGCCCATCATACCGCCCTCGGTGGACGTCTCGTTGCTCATCATACCTTCCTCGGTTTCGGTACTCATTCCGGACTCGGTTTCCGAACCCATCTCGGACTCGGTTTCCGAACCCATCTCGGACTCGGTTCCGGTACCCATACCGCCACTTTCGCCGCCTTCGTCGCCAGCGTCCGTTCCTTCAGACTCGCCGCTGCCGCCGTCGCCGCCACAGCCAGCCAGCAGACCGACAGTTGAGACAGCAGCTGTACGACGAATGAAGGACCGTCTATCCAGGTTGTCCGACATGCAAGCCGAACTGCGGGACAAAGAAACTAAAGTCCATTGGCCGTTTCCATACATTATTAAAAAACATGCGTGTTCAACTATCGGTATGTCCAATTATGCCGTTTTGTCGCGGAAGACAGTATGGAACGATATAGTCTGGTATATAAATATACGAACGAATACATTCCTGACCGATACGTTCGGAATACCGAGACGATTCGAACTATCGCTTGCGAGTCCGTCCGGAGTCAGCCAGAAATGAGAGATGCCGATCGTGTCGCTTTGGAGATGTGGTGACCAGTTGGTCCGTGGCTGGAGCTAGCTCGCCATCGGTCGAACGAATCAGTTCACCCGACAGGAGTGCAGTCGTCCATACCAAAACGTCCCTCCTCCACTACACCGTCGCTGTTGGTTCGGCGCGATGGACCCTCGCTACTCGCGGGTCGTTCCTCCCCCGCTCATTCTTACGAGGGCCGCGCTCCCTTCCTCGCGCACCCCTCGCTACTGCTCCACGGCTCCCGGTGGTCGCCGTATCGCTTTCGGGGTCCCTCCCTACAGTCGGGACCCCGCTACTCCCGCCAATCGTCCACTTGACACTCCCGCAGTTCCGATCGGGAGTACCACGTTCGCGGGCGGAACGCGACGGCGACGCTGGCGAGATACGCGGCGACGACGACAGCGGTGACGACGACGCCGGGGACGGCACCGATGCGGGCGCTCTCGGGCCACGGTCCCGACTGGGCGAACGACGTGACGCGGATGAACCACGCGGCGGTCACGACGCTGAACAGCGCCAGATACACCCGTCGCAGTCGGTGGGCGACGGCCTCTTCGAAGGGCACTTTCAGCGTCGGTCGGTGATAGTCCGCGCTCAGTTTCCGCCGCCACGCGCCGTCGTCGACGTCCTCTCGCGGGTCGAGCCCGTGCGACCAGACGTTCTGCTGGATGAGGCGCACACGCGAGCGCCACACGTCGAACCCGCGGTAGCGGTGGGCCTCGATGCCGAGGAAGACGCCCAGCGTGACCAACCCCACCAGTACGAGATAGTGCGGCCGTCCGGGGGCGGAAAACGACCACGTGAGGATGGCCGCCATGACCGTGACCGCCCAGTTCGTGGTGCGGTCGAGTCGCTCGCGCCACCGGGTCATTCGGTGGACTTCGCCGCGGTAGAGGTGGGCCATCGACGAACTCGGTCCCATCTCCCGTTCGAACAGGCCCGCGCCGAGACTCCGTTCGCGCTCGCCGCTCGGGTCGAACTCTCGATCAGTCATCGCTTTCGTTGGTCGGATCTCTGGTGGAACTCGTAGACAAACTGTCCCATCTGTGCGTCGTCCAAGTACGTTGTCGTCTCAGTCATGCCGGTTCCTCCGCCGTCTGTTCGGCCGCGCTGGTCTCCGAGCGGAGGTATCCCTGCAGGTACGCGCCGGCGAACATGCCGACGACGGCATAGAGGATGGTGACGTTACCGACGCCGAGACTGGCGTAGGCCGCCCCCGGGCAGATGCCCGAGATCCCCCAGCCGACGCCGAAGACGCCGCCGCCCAGCAGGACGTTTCGGTCCATCGATTTCACGCGCTTGCCGAACTCGCGGCCGGTCAGCGGCGCGGTCCGGTCGGTCCGCGACCCGACTGCGAAGACGACGCCGGCGACGACGCTCGCGCCGCCCATCACCAGCAGGAGGCCGAGGTCCGACAACCGGAGGAAGCGCAGGACGACCTCCGGGCGGTACATCTGACTCAGTCCGAGACCGAAACCGAAGACCACGCCGCCGAGCAGGATGGCCGGCATGAACAGCGGGTGACGGCCGGCGTTCGCGTCGCTCACGGCGTCACCCCCAGCGCCGCGACGATCTGTGCGGTCCCGACGGCGACGCCGACGAACGTCGCCACGTTCAGCAGCGACGTCTCCGAGAGCGACCCGACGCCGCAGACGCCGTGGCCGGAGGTACAGCCCTTGCCGAGGCGCGTCCCCACGCCGACGAAGAGGCCGCCGACGAGCAGTCGCCACCACTGAACGTCGGTGGTCCAACCGAACTCGCCGAACGTCAGGCCGTAGGCGGCACCGCCCAGCACGATGCCGAGCGTGAAGACGACGCGCCAGTCACGTGATGCGCGGAATCGATACTGCTGGAAGCGGGACTTCGCGGAGACGTACGACAGCGTCGATTCGAGGAACGTGCTGGCACCCGCGATGATCCCGGTCGAGAGGTAGATAATCGCGGTGCCCGCGCCGATGAGTAGCCCGCCGAGCAGGTAGTGAACCCACCCGTTCGGGAATAGCGTCTCGAAGACCATCTCAGTCCCTCGTCACGGTCTCAGGCCCGAAGCGCTTGTTTGCCTCACGCTGATCGATAACTACACCGCCGTCCGGGAACCCCAAGGAGTCGTCGCTCATTCTGTACCCCGACCTAACCGGCGGAGATACAAAAGGGTTGCTAGAGTATTGTGCTATTCATACACTACAGAGTGCCCGACCTTCGCTATAAGCGCATTTGTCGGCCACCCAAATCGCATCCTCGTAGAGATGCTGTGCTATCTGCCGGTATAGCGTAGCGCAAAAGGAACAATATTCGGGCGGCCGCTCTCTCGACGACTGCGACGCCGCGACGATAGAGCGACCGGTGAGCGGACGATGGCCGTAGAGGGTCAAGTTCTGCGGACGCGCTACCGTCGATCTGCGGATTTATCGCTCGTCCTCGCGCCGTCGCCGCATCTCGTGGCGCGTGAACTGCGGCGTCGTCAGCGCCGCCCGCCGCTGTCCGCGGAACGACCACCCGATGACGCCGAGCGTGATACCCGTGACCGCGACTGCCAGGGCGGTCGCTTCGATGGTCGTCGTCACGAAGAGGAACGCCGCCACCGGGATCCCCGCGGCGGCGACGATGCCGAGCAGGAGCCGTATCGCCATCTGTCGGGCCAGCCCGCCGCTGTCTTCGAGTAGCGTCTCCAGGACGAGTTCGTCCCGCGCGGCGGTGTCGAGCGCCGCTTCGGCACGCGGGAGCGCGGTCACGCTCGACCGCACCGACCGCGTCACCGTCTCCTCTATCTCCTCGCGGAGCGCGCCGCTCATATCGGTCGCTCCCTGCTCCATCACGTAGTCGGTGATGACTTCGATGAAGTCGAACTCCGGGTCGAGCGTGCGACAGACGCCCTCTAAGACCGTGGTCACACGGACGACCAGCGCGAGGTCCTGCGGGAGGCGCATCGGGAACTCGTACAGCTGACTCTCGAACTCGCCGACGAGCTGCTCGATGCGGTACTCGCTGATGTCCTCGCCGCGGAACTGCTGGATGACGATCTCGAACGCCTCGCGCATCACCTCGCGGTCGGCCATCGGGTCCAGCGCGCCCATGGCGACGAAGGCGTCCATCACCCGCTCCACGTCGTCGGTCGCCAGCCCGACGTAGAACTCCATCAGTTGCTCGCGGGTCCGCGCGCCGAGGCGGCCGGTCATCCCGAAGTCGTAGAAGACGAGCGTCCCGTCGGGCTGGACCGCCAGGTTCCCCGGGTGCGGGTCGGCGTGGAAGCGCCCGTCCTCGACGATCATCTGGATATAGACCTCTTCGAGGCGCTGGACGAGCCGCTCGCGGTCGACTCCCATCTCATCGAGTCTCGTCACGTCGTCTATCTTCACGCCGTCGACGTAGCTCATCGTCACCACGCGATCGGTCGAGTGGCTCTCGACGACGTCGGGGATCGCCACGTCGTCGGTGTCCGCGAAGCTATCCCCGATTTCGCGCAACATCCGCGCCTCGTGGGCGTAGTCCATCTCCCGGCGGATGGTCGCCGAGAACTCCTCGGTGAGGTTCTCGAGCGTGAACGCCTGTGCGGGGTCCGCGCCGGAGGTCAGAATCGGCGTCAGCGTCGACAGCACGCGCAGGTCAGACTCGACGCGCTCGCGGATGTCCGGCCGCAGTACCTTCACGGCGACTCGCTGTCCGTCGAGTTCGGCCTCGTACACCTGCCCGAGCGACGCGCCGCTGATGGGGGAGGTGTCGAACTCGTCGAAGCGCTCGGCCACCGGACCGCCCAGTTCGCGTTCGAGCAGGGGTTCGATCTCGTCCCACGGGTCCGGCGGCACCTTGTCCTGCAGCTCCGCGAGCACGTCGATGTACTCCCGCGGGAGCGCGTCGGGCCGCGTCGAGAGCATCTGCCCGAGCTTGATGAACGCCGGGCCGAGGTCGAGAAACGTCGACTTCAGTCGGCGGGCGCGCCGGGTCCGATCCTCGCTCGAAACCGAGCGGGAGCGGCCGACGACGACGAACCGCTTGCGGTCGCGCGCCCACGCGACCGCGAACGGGAGGAACTGCCAGCCGACGACGAGGACCCGCCACAGCGCGCGGAGCGTGACGCGGAGACCCGTCGGCTGCCGGACGTCCGTATCCGCTGCCGGGCCGCCGCCGGCCGGTCGCTGCGAGTCGCTCACTGTCCTACTGTCGGAGTCCACGCCAGATGAGTGTACTGGAACCCCCCGCTCAGGGCCGGAGGAACCCGAGCAGCTCGTAGTCCGAATCGGGCGTGTACTTCCGGAACGCGAGGCTGTTCGCGAGCACCGACACCGAGGAGGCCGCCATCGCCGCCGCGGCCAGCGCCGGCTGGAGGAGCCCCAGCGAGGCCAGCGGGATCATGACGGTGTTGTACCCGAGCGCCCAGAAGAGGTTCTGCTTGATCTTCTGGAGCGTCGCCGCTGAGATGCGGATGGCCTTCAGCACGTCCGCGGGGTCGTCCCGCAGCAGCGTCACGTCGGCGGCCTCGATGGCCACGTCGGTGCCGGAGCCGATGGCACAGCCTACGGCGGCCGTCGCCAGCGCCGGGGCGTCGTTGACGCCGTCGCCGACCATCATCGCCAGTCGGTCTCCCGACTGGATGTCTTCGAGGGCTTCGGCCTTCTCGTCGGGCAGGACGCCGGCCATCACGTTCTCGGGGTCGATGCCGACCTCTTCGGCGACAGCGCGGGCGGTCCGCTCGTTGTCGCCGGTTATCATCCACACGTCCAGCCCGCGCTCGCGGAGGCCGCCGACGGCGTCGACGGCGCTCTGCTTGACCGTGTCCGCGTCGGCGACGACGCCGGCGAGGCGGAACTCGTCGCCGGTGTCCACTTCCGACCGGTCGGCTTGTCTCTGTCGACCGTCCGCGACGGCGACCAGCATCGCCGTCTTCCCCTCGCGTTCGAGGCGGTTCATCTGCTCCTCGGCGGGCGTGGTGTCGACCCCGTTGTCTTCGAGCAGTTTGCGGTTGCCGACGAGCACCACGCCGTGGGGCGTCGTCGCGCGGACGCCGTGGCCGGGAACGTTCTCGAAGCCCTCGGCGTCGGCCACGTCGATGCCGCGTTCCCGGGCCCCTTCGACGATGGCTTGGGCCAGCGGATGCTCGCTCCCGCTCTCGGCGCTGGCGGCGAGTTCGAGGACGTACTCCTCGGTGAGTTCCGGGGCCTCGCGGAGGGTCCCTCCGTCGGTAGCCGCACTCGCCTCACCGCCGTCGGCCGCCGCGCCGACGACTTCCACGTCGGTCAGTTCCATCTCGCCTTCGGTCAGGGTCCCCGTCTTGTCGAAGACGACGGTGTCCACGTCGCGGACGGTTTCGAGCACGTCGCCGCCCTTGAACAGGACGCCGTTGCGCGCCCCGATGGTGGTCCCGACCATCGTCGCGGCGGGCGTCGCCAGCCCCAGCGCGCAGGGACAGGCGATGAGCACCGACGAGGCGAAGACGACGACCGCGAACTCGGCGACGCCGACCGTGGCGGGACCGCCGGCCGCCAGCCCCCATATCGGGAGCGACCCGACGAAGCCGGCCAGCGCCTCGGGGAACAGCGCCCAGACGGCGGCCCACAGCAGGGCGTTGGCGATGACCGCCGGGACGAAGTACGCGGAGATGCGGTCGGCGAGGTTCTGGATCTCGGGCTGGCGCGACTGGGCCTGCTTGACGCGCTCGACGATCTGCTGGAGCGCGGTCTCCGACCCGACCTTCGTCGCCTCGACCTCGAGGACGCCGTTCTGGTTCACCGTCGCGCCGATGACCTCGTCGCCCTCGCCCTTCTCGACGGGGACGGACTCGCCGGTGACCATCGACTCGTCGACGGCCGAGTCCCCGTCCACGACGACGCCGTCGGTCGGGACCTTCTCGCCGGGGCGGACCTTCAGTCGGTCGCCGACCTCGACCTCCGAGAGCGGGATCTCCTCCTCGGTGCCGTCCTCGCGGACGACGGTGGCCGTGTCGGCCTCCATCTCCAGCAGCTGGCGGATGGCCGCGCCGGCCTGGCTCTTCGAGCGGGCCTCGAGGTAGTTTCCGAGCGTGATGAACACGAGGATGAACGCCGCCGTGTCGAAGTACAGCCCCGTGCTGGCGATGAGGCCCAGTAGCGCGACGACGGAGTAGCCGTACGCCGTCGAGGAACCCAGCGCGATGAGCACGTCCATGTTGGCGCGCTTGTTCTTGACGAGCGCCTTGTACGCGTTCTCGTAGAACGGTTTGCCGAGGGCGATCTGGACCGGCGTGGCGAGCGCGAACTGCACCCACCCGAGCGGCACGCCGAACAGCGTCCCCTCGAACAGGCCGAGCGAGAGCAGGTGATCCGCCATGAAGACCAGCAGCGGCAGCGACAGCGCCGCGCCGAACAGCGTCAAGCGGCGCTGCTTCCTGACTTCGGCGTTGCGGGCCGCGTCGCGCCGGTCGGACCCGGACTGCTGGCCGTCGCCCGCTTCGCCGTCCGCACCGCCCTCGTCCTCTCGGACGGGCGTGTAGCCGGCCGACTCGATGGCGTCGTAGAGCTCCGAGAGAGAGACCGCGGACGGCAGATAGGTCACTTGCCCCTCGTCGGTGGCGTAGTTCACGTCCGCCGAGACGACGCCGGGCGTCCGTTCGAGCGCCTCCTCGTTGGTGTCCGCGCAGTTGGCACACGACATATCGGTGATGCCGACGCTCGCCGTCTCCGTGACGACGCCGTAGCCCGCGTCCTCGACGGCGGCCACGACCTCGGCGAGCGACACCGAATCGGGGTCGTACGTGACGCTCCCCTCGTCGGTGGCGTAGTTGGCGTCGACGCTCTCGACGCCGTCCAACTCGCCGACGGCCTCCTCGATGGTGGCCGAACAGTTGGCACAGCTCATGCCGGTCAGTTCGAGCCGGACGGTTCGCTCACTCATGATGGTATCTAGTACGGGCTACTCTTTGATGCCCCTTTTCCATTAGAATGAAAAGCGTAGTGGACTCAGACACAACTATCCAAATCAATATGGCCGCCTCACATTCGATTTAGCTATGGTTTCACACTCAGTCGTTACGCCTGCTCCTTGAGCGTCTCGTACTGTTCGACGAAGCGCGCCTCACAGGAGCCACAGCAGAAGTAGTAGGGATCGTCGTCGAGGGTCGTGCGGACGCCCTCCTCGTCGACGGTATTGCCACATTCGGCGCAGTCCGGCGCGAAGTCGGCGGTGCCGAGACCGGGCGTCCACTCGGTGTCGGCGACGAGTCGCACGTCGTACTGCCGAACGTCCTCGAAGTCGAGGTGCGAATCGAGGAAGCTCGGCACCGCCGACTGTGGCACCGTCGCGGTGAGCGTCACGCGGCTGTCGGCGGTCCGAAAGACGTGTTCGACCGCCTCGGCGTCGGCGAGCGCGTCGCGTATCGCGCCCGCGCGACCGGGTTCGGCGTCGATCTCGACCAGCACCGGTACCCCGGAGCGGAGGAGCGACCGGTCGACGTCGACGGTGAACCCGCGAATCACGCCCATCTCGGTCAGGCGGTCGACGCGGTCGGAGACGGCGGGCGCCGAGAGGTCGACCTGTTCGGCGATGTCGCTGAACGGGCGGCGCGCGTCCGCGAGCAACAGTCTGAGTATCTCGCGGTCGGTGTCGTCGAGTCCTCGCATATCCGTGCATCCTCGGCGGAGGCTAATGAGTGTCCCTGTCGCTCAGAAGGGGAGACCGGCGGCGACGGCCCCCACGGCGGTCTCCCAGACCGAGAAGCCGAACAGGACGCTCATCGCGAAGTCGGCGGCGAAGAAGCCGAACAGCGCCGCCCCCGCGAAGTGGGCCTTCCGGAGGTCGAAGGCGTGCGAGAAGCGATAGAAGAACAGCGCGTTCGCCACGCTCACGGGGATGATAGCGAGCATCTCACCGGTCCAGATGGCCGTCGGGAACGCGGCGTACTGCGCGGCAAGCGAGATGGTGATGAGCTGGGTCTTATCGCCGAACTCGCCGAAGGCCATCAGGGCGAAGATCGGGAGGAAGCCGCCCATCTTGTTGGGGACCTGCCAATCGAGGACCGGCACGCGAACGTCCAGTTCGCCGCCGTCAGTCAGGACGCCGCTCGCCGGTTCCGTCTCGGCGTCGTCCGCCGCCGGTGCCGTTCGCACCAGCAGGTACGCGAAGACGACGAACAGCGCCGCGGT